>NZ_BAED01000020.1 GCF_000241345.1 Gordonia amarae NBRC 15530 | reverse complement strand
GACGTTTCGACACCTGCCGCCACCACCTCAAAACCCAGCCACCAGAATAAGATTCACCCCCGCACCCACACCGTCGTCGCCGCGGGCACCTGCCCGTCGACAATCGGCGCGCTGGAAATCAGTACCTCACCCGCAGGCAGTGGGCACGGCCCGGAACCGAAGTTGGTGACGCACAACCATTCTCCGGGCCGCCGGAACGCGAGCACGTCGTCGGAACCGGTCTCCACCCATTCCAGATCCTCACCGCCCTGAAGTTCCCGCCGCAGCCGCAGGGCCTCCCGGTACAGATTGAGCGACGAATCAGGATCGGCATCCTGGACGGACACCGCACGCTCCCCGAACCACGCGGGCTGCGGCATATGGGCATCCCCGCTGCCGAATCCGAACGATGATCCTTCGGCCGTCCACGGAATGGGCACCCGGCAGCCGTCCCGCCCCACGTCGACGCCGGGGTGCCGGAAGTAGGTCGGATCCTGCCGGTCTTCGGGTGCGAGGTCGCCGACCTCGTGCAGGCCCAGCTCCTCCCCCTGGTACAGGTAGGCGCTGCCGGGCAGCGCCAGTTCCAGCAGGGTCGCGGCCCGGGCCCTGCGCAGGCCGAGTCCGGTGTCGACGTCATCGAGTGACCCCCCACCCAGCAGCCACAACCGGCCGACGTCGATCGACCCGTTCGCGTCGGGCAGCCCGTAGCGGGTGGCGTGCCGGATGACGTCGTGGTTGGACAGCACCCACGTCGACGACGATCCGGCACTCGCGGCGAGCGCGAGATTGACGGCGATGATGTCGCGGAACTGGCAGGCGTCGAAGTCGGCGCGCAGCAGGTCGAAGTTGAACGCCTGCCCGAGACCGTCGGCGCTGGCGTACCGCGACCGCCGGTCGGCCTCCACCCACGCCTCGGCGACGGCGAATCGCGCGGGCGTGTACTCGTTGAACACGGTGCGCCATTCGCGGTAGATGTCGTGGACGTCGTCACGGTCCCACAGCGGATGCGACCCGTCGAGCGGCATGGCCGCGAGTTCGGCGGTGCTGGGCAGTTCCTGCCCGAGGTTCTTGGCGAGTCCGTTGGCGACGTCGATGCGGAAGCCGTCGACGCCGCGGTCGGACCAGAACCGCAGCGTGGTGAGGAAGTCGGCGTGGACGTCGGGGTTGTGCCAGTTGAGGTCGGGCTGTTCCCGGGCGAAGAAGTGGTAGTACCACTGGCCGTCGCCGACGGGATGCCACGCGGGCCCGCCGAACGTCGACTGCCAGTCGGCGGGTGGTTCCGAGCCGTCGGGGCCTGTGCCGTCGCGGAAGATGTACCGGTCGCGCGCCGGTGACCCCTTGGGACTCGCGAGCGCTTCGACGAACCATTCGTGTCGGTCGGAGGTGTGGTTGGGCACGATGTCGACGATCACCTTGATGCCGGCGCCATGCAGCGCGGCCACCATGTCATCGAAGTCGTCGAGGGTGCCCAGGCGTGGGTCCACGTCGCGGTAGTCGTCGACATCGTAGCCACCGTCGGCCAGCGCCGACGGATAGAACGGACTGAGCCAAACCGCGTCCACCCCAAGTTCTTTCAGGTAGGGGACGCGGGAGGTGACGCCGGGCAGGTCGCCGAGGCCGTCACCGTTGGAGTCGGCGAATGAGCGTGGATAGATCTGATACACGGCGGCCTGACGCCACCAGGTCTCGTCGGTCACCGGCCCGAGTCTACGCGCGGGACCGGCCGTCGCACTCCGCTTCGGCAGTGCCCGCGGCGGCGGCCCACGCCACCTGGCCGGGCACCTGTCAGCCGGCCGGGTACTCGCCGATGGCCTGGGCCCCCGAACTCAGCAATGCCACCACCGAGACGACGAATTGCCGCGGGTTCGGCCTGGTCAGCGCCTCGTACACACGGGCCGCTCGCACCCCGGTGAGGGTGAGCGTCTTCACCCCGGGATGTCGCACCGCGTATCGCGGCATCAGCGCGATGCCGTGCCCGGCGGCGACGAGTGCCTCGATGGTGGTGAAGTCGAGCATCCGCTGGGTGACCCGTGGGGCCACCCCGGTGATCGCCGAGATCGACAGCAGCACGTCGTCTACGGGGAATCCCCCCTCGACGCTGATCCAGTCGGCGTCCGCCAGATCCGTCACCCCGACTGCGCCCTGATGCGCGAAAGCCGATGTGGCCGGGACGATCACGTCGAGCGGTTCGCGCATCAACTCGGAGACCGCCACCCGTGGCGACGACAGCGAGGCCGTCCGTTCGTCACGGTGGGTGACGACGATGTCGTAGTCGGTGAGCGCGGGCGGCGCATCGGCGTAGCCGACCTCCAGGTGACCGGCCCGCACATCGATCCCCGCCTCGGCCGCCTTCCGGAGCAGTCGGGGCAGCAGCAGGGTAGCCCCGGACGGGAACATTGCCAGCCGCACGGTGGCATTACCGGACTTGTACGCCGACATCTCCTCGGCCGCCCGGTCGACAGCTGCGATCACGTCGTCGGCCCGCAGCACCAGCGCGTGACCGGCGTCGGTGAGCCGGATCCCCCGGCCGTCGGGTTCGAGCAATTCCACGCCCGCCTCGTCGGCGAGCACCTTGAGCTGCTGCGATACCGCCGACGGTGTCATGTGCAGGGCGGCCGCCACGGCGCCCACCGACCCCCGGTCGGCGAACTCCCGCAGCAGCCGCAGCCTGCGCACTTCCATGCGTGAACGTTACCGCGCCCGGCGGGCCGGGTCGCATGGGTCCCGCTGAGAGGCCAGTCGAAAGGTCAAGATCACATGCGGCCGTGCGCCTTCGCACGCGGTCAGGATGACCGCATGTTGTGACTATGCTCAGCCTATGGCACTTGTCTTTGATACTGACCACTACGAGTATGAAATTGCACCGGAAGTCAGCGTGCTGTGGGGTCTTGCCGCAGTACAAACACTTCCGGATGGAACCGAATCGGACCGGATCAACTACGAAGTCAATAGCCGGATGGAGGCAGAGGCGGCGATCGAAGAGGCCATCCGGAACGAGGCGTCGGCACCAACGTGTATCACTGCCTCACTTCTCAGCACGACGGTTCACTTTGTCGACGGTTCACAGATGGACTTCTGGATACTGTTGGACGTCACCGACTGGCGGTGCCTTGATTGCCGTGTCGACATGCGAACCGTCGATGAGTACTACCTGCTGCGGGACGAGCTTTGGCTCAGCGTAGTGCCTGACAGAGTGGGACACTTGTGCATCGGTTGCGTCGAGACACGGCTAGGTCGACAACTCAGTCCCGATGACTTTCAACCCGGACGAGCGTCACTCGATGGGCGGTACTCGGCCCGGCTTCGTGACCGTACGGGCGTACCAGAATCTTGATGTTTCCGGTCCGGAGAAATCCAAAACCCCTCTGACCAGCCACGTCGCCCGCATATCTACCAAATCGATTGGCAACACCCCGCCCTCACAGAATCGTGAAGTTGCCGAGGAAGCGCCTCGGAGCCTCTACGAGAAGGGTGGGTTCGTATGCACGGAAGTGTGCGAACGTCTGGCTGGCCGGACCTCGCGATATCAACTGTGGGACTGTGCGCTCTGGCAATTCTGGCAAGCATCGGGATTGCTCTCTCATCCCCGTCGGGGGGGTAAGTACCTCGCAGGACACCTTTGCCGGGACACATCTGTATCTGTCTGCAAAGTCGCCTATCGTGCGCTGTCCGGTGTGTTCGACTCCTCACGGAGGACTGAACACGCCAAAAGACAAGCGGTGCCCGGACTGCGCTTCGAAGGGACTGACAATCAAGAAACCGATGTAACCAACTGTCCAATCGGCCTGCGCGTCGGTGACAACCGGGTTGAATAAAGGCGCGCTAGGGAACACTCTCCGTACATGCCCGAGTTATGGGTATGTACGGAGAGCGCTCCCTTACTTGTGGATGTTTCCTGGCGCCAGGTTTTGACCCTCTAAGCACCGCCGCGAAGCAGTACGACTACGAAGTCGTAAACGGTGAGCCCGGACGCGCGTCGGTCGGTGTGGCCACGTTGAAATGACCGGTCGGCGAACTCCCGCAGCAGCCGCAGCCTGCGCACTTCCATGCGTGAACGTTACCGCGCCCGGCAAGCGGGGTCGCCCCGTCAGACGTTCTGGGGTTCGGCCGCCGCTGGTTCGGGCTGCCAGCCCGGCCCCTTGGCGATGTACCCCCAGCGATCACGCCGGCGCTTGGCGTGCCATACGTCGCGGCCGATGGCGGTGAACTCGTGGGTGGCCACCCGCAGCGGGTTGAAGGTGTTGAGATTCTTGGTCAGCCCGAACACCACCTTCTCGTCTTCTGCCTGAAAGGTCTTGAAGATCCGGTCCCAGATGATGAGGATGCCGCCGTAGTTGCGGTCGAGGTAGATCTTGTTGGAGCCGTGGTGAACCCGGTGATGGGACGGGGTGTTCATCACGAATTCGATGGGCTTCCAGAGCTTTCCGACACGCTCGGTGTGGATGAAGAACTGGTAGACGAGGCTGATGGACTGCTGCAGCAGGATCATCCACGGCGAGAATCCCAGCGCGGCAAGGGGAATCCAGTACGGCAGCGAACTGAACGGGGTCCACGGCTGACGCAGTGCCGTCGACAGGTTGTAGTGCTCGCTGGAGTGGTGCACCACGTGACTGGCCCAGAAGATCCGGACGGTGTGGTGGGTGCGGTGGTACCAGTAGTAGATGAAGTCGTCGGCGAAGAACAGCGCCACCCACGTCCATGGATTGTCGGCGGGCAGGCTCAGCGGGCTCAGTTCGTAGACGGCGGCGTAGACGAAGAGCACCACCAGTTTCCAGCCGGCGTTGACCGCCACATTGCCCAGCCCCATCGCGATACTCGTTGCGCTGTCCCGGAGTTCGTAGCCGCGCTCGTCGTCGTCGGGCAGGAAGTAGAACGAGGCCGCCTCCAGCAACAGCGTGACGGTGAAAAACGGGATGGCGTAAAGGATCAGGTCGAACATGTCGGGCTCACTTCGTTGTGGCGAGAACGTCGAGGACGCGGCTGAGCAGGGTCGTGGCGAGTGCGGTGGTGGCCTCGACGTCGTGGTCGGCGATGTGCCGGGCCAGCCGGACGTGCGAGTCGCGGTCGGTGTACTCCTCGAGCAGGCCGAGATGCCGGATGGCCGGGATGCCGATGGTCTCCAGACCCGACAGCATCGTGTTCATCGCCAACCGGTAGGCGATATTGCCGGAGCCGTTGATGACCGCGATCCAGAACTCGATGTCGGCGGCGACGATGGCCTCGGGGGTCACGACCTCGCCGGGTTCGGGATAGGTGGCCGCGGCGTCGAGGACACGTGCGACCTGCTCGTCGTCGGCGCGCTGCGCGCACAGCCGGGCGGCGTCGACGGCGATGGAGCGGCGCATCTCGAACACGTCGCGGATCAACTCGGCGGACGGGACGGCGCCGGTCGCGGCCAGCGCGGTGAGGACGTCGAGGCCGGCGTTCTCGCGCCAGTCGAGTACCCGGGTCTTGTCGCCCTGCGAGATCCGGACGAGCCCGGCCTGGCGCACACCCTTGAGCGCCTCACGGATGGCGTGCCGGTTGACGCCGAACCGGAGTGCCAGCTCACGCTCGGCGGGCAGCGGGTCGCCGGGCGCGAGGCGGCCCGACAGGATCTCCGTGACGAGCCGGCCGAGCACCTCGTCGGAAACCGCTGCACGTTCGATCGGCTGAATCTCCATGCCGATGATCATGAACCATCGAAACTACTCTGGTCAACTGGTTGGACCAGTGCTAAGTTGATCGGGAGCCGGAACCCCAAGTTGTGGCTCAAACCCCGCAAGACGAACCCTGAGACCAGGCAAGACGGCCCCGCCGGATCGCCTGATTTCAGGGTTCGTCCGGTTTCTGATCCGGTCCGTTTCGGCCACGACGCCCAGCGGTCCGGAATAAAGCGGACCGGAGTTCTATTTTATCGGGTATGAAGAACATCGGCTTCCTGTCGTTCGGCCACTGGTCGTCGGGCCCGGGTTCGCAGACCCGCACCGCCGCCGACACCCTGCTGCAATCGATCGACCTCGCGGTGGCCGCCGAGGAGCTCGGCGCCGACGGCGCGTACTTCCGGGTGCATCATTTCGCTCGGCAGCTCGGTTCCCCGTTCCCGCTGCTCGCGGCGGTGGGCGCCAGGACCAGCAGTATCGAGATCGGCACCGGCGTCATCGATATGCGATATGAAAATCCGTTATACATGGCCGAGGACGCGGGCGCGGCAGACCTCATCTCGGGCGGCAGGTTGCAGCTCGGCATCAGCCGGGGATCGCCGGAGCAGGTGATCGAGGGCTACAAGTACTTCGGTTACGCACCGGCCGAGGGCGAGACCGACGCCGACATGGCGCGTCGGCACACCGAGGTGTTCCTGAAGGTGATCGAGGGCGGCGGTTTCGCCGAACCCAATCCGCAGCCCATGTTCCCCAATCCGCCCGGCCTGCTGCGCATCGAACCGCATTCGCCGGGCCTGCGGAACCGTATCTGGTGGGGTGCGGGCACCCGCGCCACGGCTGAATGGACCGCACGCCAGGGCATGAACCTGATGTCGTCGACGCTGCTCACCGAGGACACCGGCGTGCCCTTCCATCAGTTGCAGGCCGAACAGATCCAGCGTTTCCGCGACACCTGGAAAGAAGCCGGCCACGACTGGGAGCCACGGGTTTCGGTGAGCCGCAGCATCTTCGCGCTCACCAACGACACCGACCGCGCCTACTTCGGCCTGCGCGGCGACGACCAGGACCAGGTCGGCATCATCGACAACACCCGCTCCCGGTTCGGCCGCAGCTACGCCGACGAACCCGACAAGCTCATCGAGCAGCTCCGCGAGGACGAGGCGATCGCCGCCGCCGACACCCTGCTGCTGACCGTGCCCAACCAGCTCGGCGTCGACTATAACGCCCACGTCATCGAATCCATCCTCAAGGAGGTCGCCCCAGCCCTCGGATGGCGGTAAAACCCAACGGTGACAATCGAATCGGAATCCAGGTGTCATATAGTGGCACCTGGATTCCGATATGATCGGGTACTACTCAGTCGACAAGGAGCGTCGCATGATTCCGGTGACCTACTATCCGCCGGCGACGCAATGTCTCGTCGAACGCAATCGTGAGCTCATCGCGGACAAGCCGTACGCACATTTCTTTCGCGACGAGTTGTGGTTGCACGACGATGTGCTGCCGTATCTGCGGGCGCCGATGGATCCGGCGCAGGCGCTCCGGCCGCGCGACGAGCTGAATCGACTGCTCGAACCCGGCTACCAGGAGGTCGAGACCGGGTACTGCGGGTTACCCGACGGCAGCGGCTATACCACCAGCCTGACCCGGTTCCCGGGCGCGACGGCCGAGATGTTCCGCTGGTGGTTCTGGTGGCATTCGGTGGAGGCGGCCCGGTACACGCTGTGGTTTCCATGGAATCACGTATCGGCGCTCGCCCAGGACCGCGGCGTGCTCACCGCCCCCGGTCTCACCGACGAGCAGCGGTACATCGGAAACTCTCACGTCATCGACGAGTACATCGGCGCGGACCTGCAGAAGATCACCATCGACTTCGTCCCGCCGGGTGAGCTCGGCATCGACGAGGGAGCCCTCGCCGGGGCCGGCATACACGGCAGCGCCTGCGGATACGTCTCGCTGCGCACACCCGGATTGCGTTGCGCCACCATGGTTCATCTCATCCGCGACACCGACGACGGATTCGAGCTGCGTTCGCGCTACTTCCTCGCCGACCACCTGGTCCTCGGCCGCGGCAACCGCACACTCGACATCGACAAGCTGGTGCCCGCGTCGGCGAAGACCCGCTTCGCCGGGGAGCGCCTGGCCTACGAGCAGCTCCTGCACGACCAGATCGAATTCACTCACCTCGCGAGCTTCCTGCCCGACCTGTACGCCGAGTTCGGCCCCGGCAAAAACTCCCCCTGACACCCGAACCACGGTTTTACCAATCTATTTGGAATCCAGGTGTCACATATACTGACACCTGGATTCCAAATAGATCCGCGCTCGCCGGACCGACAGCGGCTACAGGACTGCGCGGACGGCTGCGGAGAGGCGGTCGAAGGCGGTGCGCGCCTGGGCCGAGAGCGCAGTCATGTTGACGAACCCGTGGATGAGGCCGCTCGCGCGGTCGAGGGTGACCGGGACACCGGCGGCGCGGAGCCGGTCGGCGTAGGCGATGCCCTCGTCGCGGAGCGGGTCGAATCCGGCGATCAGGACGTAGGCGGGCGGCAGGCCCGACAGATCGTCGGCGAGCAGCGGCGATACCCGGTGACCGGACCGGTCGGCCGGATCGGGAACGTAGTTCTCGGTGAACCAGTTGATGCGTTCTGCGGTCAGGTAGTAGCCGTCGGCGAACTCGCGCCGCGACGCCGTGTCGGCCGACTCCGATGAGTTGGTCACCGGATAGATCAGCAACTGCAGGGCGGGCTGTACCGCTTCCCCGCGCACATCCAGCGCCAGCACTGCGGCCAGGTTGCCGCCGGCACTGTCACCGCCGACGACGATCTTGTCCGCCGACACACCCCAGCGTGGTGCGGCGTCGACCACGAAGCGCCACGCGGCCAGCGCGTCGTCGGCTGCGGCGGGGAACGGGTGTTCGGGTGCCAGCCGGTATTCCACCGACACCACGTCGGCGCCGGTACCGATCGCCAGGCGGCGGGCCACCCCGTCGTGGCTCGCCCGGCTACCGAGGACGAAGCCGCCGCCGTGGAAGTACAGCACGATGCCCGACGACTGTTCGCCGGCCCGGTAGCGGGTCGCCGACACATCGTCATTGATCCGGAAGTCCTCGACAACCGCCATCGGCGGGAAGGTCTCGGCGATCATCGCCGACGATTCCTCCATCCGGTGCCGCGACTGGCTCACGGTGCCGCTGACCAGTGCCATACCGGGCACGTGCGCGGCGGCCCACGCGATCATGGCCATCGGTGGATCAAGATGCTCGCCGTCGGAGTTGACACGGGTCCAGCGGCTCAGCGGCGCCACGAGGGCGTCGGGCATCTTCCCCACGGGTTTCACCAGGGCTCGTTTGACCTTGGCGACCAGCGACAGCGGCGGTGTGGTGGCTTGGCTCACGTCCCTGAGCTTACCGTGCCCGTCCACTACCGTGACAACACCCATTGTCGTATAAGGAACCCGCCCCGGCACCCCGCTCCCCCATGCGGCACCTGTGACAAACTCACTCCATGCCCGAGCGTGAACAGCACAACCCGGCCCGGCTGCCGGCCCGCACGACCGTCGCCCTGGCGGCGGCGGGAGCGGCCCGCTGGGCCTC
This sequence comes from Gordonia amarae NBRC 15530, assembly GCF_000241345.1. Classification (GTDB taxonomy): domain Bacteria; phylum Actinomycetota; class Actinomycetes; order Mycobacteriales; family Mycobacteriaceae; genus Gordonia; species Gordonia amarae. The sequence continues at coordinate 317,766 of NZ_BAED01000020.1, read as the reverse complement.
GCGGACCGCCGGACGCGGCAAGGGGTCGATGATCGGCGGCCTCATCGCCGAGAAGATCGACCCGCAGATCATGTCCCGGCTGGCCGCGGGCAAGAAGACCGCCCTGATCACCGGCACCAACGGCAAGTCCACCACCACCCGGATGACGGCCGCCGCACTGGCCGAACTCGGTGAGGTGGCCACGCAGGCCGACGGCGCCAACATGGATGCCGGCATCATCGCCACCCTGTCGCTGCAACGCTCGGCGCCCATCTGCGCGCTCGAGGTGGACGAACTGCACGTGCCGCACGTCAGCGACGCCGTCGACCCGGCGGTTCTGGTGCTGCTCAACCTCTCCCGCGATCAGCTCGACCGTGTCGGCGAGATCAACATGATCGAACGCCGACTGCGCGAAGGGATTTCGCGGCACCCGAACATGGTCCTCGTGGCCAACTGCGACGACGTGCTGGTCACCTCGGCCGCGTTCAACGCCCCGCACGTGGTGTGGGTGGCCGCGGGCGCGAGCTGGGTGGGTGACTCGGTGAGCTGCCCCCGCACCGGCGAACCCATCATCCGTGGTGACGACGGCTGGTTCTCCAGCGGTGACGAGACCTTCCGCCGCCCCGCCCCCGACTGGTGGGTCGATGACGAAAAGATCTACGGCCCCGACGGTTTCGAGGCTGAGCTGACACTCTCGGTGCCGGGCAAGGCGAACCGGGGCAACGCGGCGCAGGCGGTGGCGGCGGCCGTCGCGATGGGTGCCGATCCGGCGAAAGCCGTTGCCGCCGTGGGCACCGTCGGTGAGGTCGCCGGACGGTACGGCGTGCATCAGGTGGGCAATCATTCGGTGCGCACCCTGCTGGCCAAGAATCCGGCCGGCTGGCAGGAGGCGCTGTCGATGATCGATCAGGACGCCGACGGTCTGGTGATCGCGGTCAACGGTCAGGTTCCCGACGGCGAGGACCTGTCGTGGCTGTGGGATGTGCGCTTCGAGGCCTTCGAGACGATGAAAGTGGTTGCGGCGGGCGAACGTGCGGCCGATCTGTCGGTGCGGCTGCTGTACGCGGGCGCCGAACACGTCACCATCGACGACCCGATGAAGGCCATCGCCTCGTGCCCGCCCGGCCGCGTCGAGGTACTGGCGAACTACACCGCGTTCCGTGATCTCGGTGTGGCCCTCGAACGTGCGGAAGGCGGCAACAAGTGAGCGAATCGACCCTGCGCATTGGCCTGGTGCTGCCCGACGTGATGGGCACCTACGGCGACGGCGGCAATGCCCTCATCCTGCGCCAGCGTGCCCAGATGCGCGGCATCGACGCCGAGATCGTGCACATCACCCTCGACGACGAGGTGCCCGACTCCCTGGACGTCTACACCCTCGGCGGCGCCGAGGATTACGCGCAGCGCCTTGCCACCCGACACCTCACCCGCTATCCCGGTCTGCAGCGCGCGGCCGCCGCGGGGCGTCCGGTGCTGGCGATCTGCGCCGCCATCCAGGTGCTCGGTCACTGGTATGAGACGTCGGCGGGTGAACGGGTGGAAGGCATTTCGCTGTTCGACCTCACCACCAGCCCGCAGGAGCGGCGCAGCATCGGCGAACTCGTCACCGACCCGGTACTCGACGGTCTGACCGAACCGCTCAGCGGTTTCGAGAACCACCGCGGCGGAAGCCTTCTCGGCGCCGACGCGAAACCGCTCGGCAAGGTCCGGCACGGCGTCGGCAACGGTGTGGGCGACGGCACCGAGGGCGTGGTGCAGGGTTCGGTGATCGGCACCTACATGCACGGCCCCGCCCTGGCCCGCAACCCGCAGCTCGCCGACCACCTGCTCAAGCAGGCCCTGGGCGTCGACACGCTCGCCCCGCTCGACCTGCCCCAGGTCGACCGCCTGCGCACCGAACGCCTGGCCGCCGCCCGCCGCGGTTAGGCGTATGAGAGCCCGCCGCGGTTAGGCGTATGACAGCCCGCCGTCCGGATTGACAAAACTTCATATATGTTGCCACTCTAAGTTACCGGTCAGTAGCGGTAGGTGCAGCGAGGGTTGAGGAGTGACGCACATGCGTAGGACAGCGGGGACAGGGATCATCGGGCGGTTCGCCCTCGCGGCGGGGGCGGCCGCGCTGGTGGCGACGGGGGCCGGGGTGGCCGATGCCGCGCCGTCGAAGACCATCACCAGCTATGTGGCGCTCGGCGACTCGTATTCGGCGGGCACCGCGATCCTGCCGCTCTCGGGTAAGGGCCAGTGCGGGACGTCGGCGATCAACTACCCGAGCCTGGTGGCCAAGAAACTGCGGATCAAGAACTTCACCGATGTGACCTGCGGCGCCGCGAAGGTCGGCGATTTCACCAAGCCGCAGCCCGTTCCGTCCGCTCCCCCGCAGTTCAACGCGCTGCGCAAGGACACCCAGCTGGTGACCGTCGGTATCGGCGGTAACGACATCAAGCTCGTCGAGCTGGCGGCTAGCTGTATCAACCCGGCCGCCACTGCGACCTCTCGTAACTGCGCACCGCGTCCCGGGCAGAAGGACAAGGTCGGCGCCACGATCGACGCCTTTGCCCCGCAGTACGACAAGGCGATCGCCGGTATCCGCGCCCGCTCGCCGAAGGCCCGGATCCTGCTGGTCGGCTACCCGTTCGCGATCCGCCAGGGTGGTTGCCCGGGCCGTCAGCCGCTCGGCGGTCCTGACGCCACCTACATTCAGGACAAGGTCAGCCAGCTCAGCCGGGTGATCAAGGAACGTGCCGAGGCCAACGGCGTCGAGTATGTCGACATCGAGTCCGCCACCAAGGGGCACGACGCCTGCGCGGGTGCCGAGTCGCAGCTGGTGGGTGTGGTGCCCACGGACGGCCAGTCGCTGACCCCGCTGCACCCGAACGCCGCCGGCCAGCGCACGATGGCCGACACGGTCATCAAGCAGCTCGAACACTGACCACAGCGACCTCATATCCGTGAATCCACCCCGCCGGGCGGCGGGGTGGATTCACGTTTTCGGGGTGTGCCGGACGATCCCGGCGTGATCGGCGGCGGCGGCGAGCACCTCACGCAGCATCGCCGGGGTCAGCCGGCCGGTGAAGGTGTTGTGCTGGCTGACGTGATAGCAGCCGAACAGGGTGATCGTCTCGTCACCACGATGTAATGAAACCTGCATGCCATGACCGAATTTCGGCGCCGGACGTGGCACTTCCCAACCAAAGTCCCGCAATTCACGCAACGCCACCTGCCACCCGAAACCACCGAGCACGACGACCGATCGTGCTGTGGGGAACAGCAATTCCATCTCGCCGCGAAACCACTTGGCGCACTTGTCCCGTTCGGCGGGCGTCGGTTTGTTCTGCGGCGGAGCGCAATGCACGGGCGCCACCATCCGCACCCCGAACAGTTCCATCCCATCGTCGATCGACGTCGCCACCGGCTGACTGGCCAATCCCACCTCATACAGGGCACGGAACAACACATCGCCGCTCTGGTCGCCGGTGAACATGCGGCCGGTGCGGTTGGCGCCGTGCGCGGCCGGCGCCAGCCCGACGATCAGCATCGCCGCATCGGCCGGCCCGAAACCGGGAACCGGTCGGCCCCAATACTCCTGATCGGCGAACGCGGCCCGCTTCTCCCGCGCCACCTGCTCGCGCCAGCGCACCAGCCGCGGACACGCGCGGCACTTGACCACCGCGGCGTCGAGCTGATCCAGCGTCCGATAGCGCACACAGTCACGCTACGCCAGATCAACAGGGATGCCGGTCAATCCAGGATCAGGCACCGATCGCGGGTCCGGTCCACCCCGAACCAGCCGCGTTCGAACTGCTGCCACCGCGTCAGGTGTTCGCGTTCGGCCTCCCCGTCGCGGGCGACGGTGCGCGCCAGGCGCTGCCCCTCGGTGCCGCCGTCGACCCACAGCGCCCGAGTCAGCCGCTCCGCGATCGCGGTGCGTGCCGACGACACCCCCTCGATGATCAGCAGCGGTTCCCAGCGCACCCACACCGGCCGGCCGGCCGACGGCGCCCCGTCGCGCCACACCCGCGGCCGGTACACGTAGTCGCGGCGCCGGAAGAACGGCCGCAGGATGTCGGTCTCGAGTTCGGGCCACCACGCCACCGGGTTGTCCCAGGTGGCGAAGTCGTCGGTGCGGATCAGCACCGCCCCGGTGCCGCGGTGCGCCAGCTTGGTCATCAAGGCGTCCGCGATCACTGATTTTCCGGCGCCCGACGGCCCGTCGATGGCGACGATCCCGGTGGACAGTTCGGCCGCCAGCTCGTCGAGATGCCGCTCCACGACGGCCTCGAGTTCGACGACCGCCGTCCGGTTCCCGGTGAGCACGGGCGCCAGAAACTCAGTCACCATCAACTCCCCTTGATCGGGAACTTTGGGGTGAGAATCGGTGCTTGCGGGGCGGAGGTCACGGTGGTGCGGCCGGTGCGCAGGTAGGTGACGACGGCGTTGTCGATGACCTTGTTGCGGCGGCCGACCTGGCCGTGGTCGCCACCGCCGACGGTGATCAGGTGGGTGCCCATCAGCCGCCGCATCGCCAGCGACTGCCGGTACGGGGTCTGCGGGTCGCCGGTGCTCTGGAACTGCAAGGGCTGCACCTTCAGGCCCCGGTTGCGCACCGGGACGGCCTTGCCCACGGGTGCGGCGCCGGCGCATGCCATGCCGGACTTGTACAGCAGGCCGGGCGCTTCGAAGGCGTCGCCGACGATGAAGTTCTGCACGTACGACGCGGGCCACTGCGTGGGGTCGGCCACCGACCGGTTCTCGTTGCACAGCATCAGTTGCTGCATGCTGGTCGAAGCCGTCAGCTCTTGGAGCACCTCGGGCGTGAACACCGTGATGTCGCGTTTCGTGGCGAGGAGCTGCCCGACCATCGACCACATGTTGCGGTCGGGTGCGGCCAACCGTGTCACCCCGAGCAGTTGCGACAGGCCCTGGACCTTTCCGGGGTTGTTGACGGTCGCCAGATAGTTCTCGAACCGGGCTCGGGTATCGGCGGTGAGGTTGGCGCCGCGGACGTACAGTTCGCCGAGCGCTTTCAGCCCGGGCGGCACGTCGCCGATCTGGGCGGGCGGCGCCGACAGCGACGGCGGCACACCGGCCTGCTTCTCGACCCGTGTACTCCAGGTCCGGTACACGGCCAGCGGAGTCTTCCCGGCGTGGTAGCTGCGGTCGTTGCGGGCGATCCACGCCATCATCTCGTGGACCCGCCGCTTGTAGCCGGGGGTCTGCGCGACGAGGATGTCGCTCCAGGCCAGTGCGGGGTCCATCGCGGAGTCGAGGATCAGCCGGTCGGTGTGCTGCGGGAACAGCGTCGCATAGGTGGCGAACAGCCACGTCCCGTACGACAGCCCGAACAGGCTCACCTTGCGGACGCCGAGCGCTTTGCGCACCTGCTCGACGTCGCGGGCGCCGGTCTCGGTGGTGAGCGTCTTGTAGTAGCCGGTTTTCCGGGTGTCACAGCGTTCGCGGTTGACCAGGCCCATCTCGGTGATCACCCGGCCCGGTTCCTTGACGGCCTCGCACCGCACCGGGGTGGCGCCGGGCAGGCCGCGTGGCTGCACCGCCACCAGGTCCCACTCGTCGCGGACCGCGTCGGGCATCGCGAGCGCGGAGAACATGGCGATCGCCGACCCGCCCGGACCGCCCGGATTGCCGACGAGCACGCCGCGTTTGCGTCCGGGATCGCGGGCGGGAATGCGGCTGACAGTGAGCTCGATGGTCGGGCCGGACATGTTGTCGTAGGAGCGGGGCACGCGCAGCGTCGCACACTGGGTGTTCTTCGACGCCCCGAACGACTTATCGCATGCACCCCAGTTGAGCTGCGCCGGCGCGGCCTGTGCCTGCGTCGGGACCGTCAGGGCGGATGCGACAACCGCGAACGATGCGCACGCCGCCACCGGTAGAAATCCTCGACGGACACGGGCAATCCTGTGAGTCGGCATAACTACACCTAACCAAAACGCAGAGCGCACCGACCACCCCGATACAGGGTTGTCACTTCGCGGCTGCCGCACCGCCCTGTCCTCGGGCGGCGTCACCTCTGCTGACCCACAGCCAACGACCGACCCTGACAATGCCGAGCAGCGCGCCGGCGACGGTGAGGCAGATGGCAGCGATCAGCCCGGCGCGGCGCCAACCGTAGAGGAACGCGCGCTGTTCCTCGTAGTCACGGGAGACGTAGTAGTGCGCACCGAATCGGTCGATCCCCTCATACCGACAGCGGTCACCGGGTGCCATGGCCACACCCTGACAGGTGACGACAATGCTGCCGTTCAGGAAGAACCATGCGACAACCGAGAGCACGGACCCGATCACCACGATGACCACTGCCAAGGCGACACTGAACCGGGGAAACCGGCGACGACGAAGAGACTGGGCACCCGAAACGGCGCCGGCAACAGCTCCCGCTGCGCCCAGTGCCAACGCGACCCCGAGCAACCGCCGGTCATCGCGCGTCATCCCGGACCGACCTTCATCCGGTCAAATTATCACCAGGCAGTTCGCGACCACAGTCTCCTGAATGACGCCGCCGCCGTCGGACTCAGGCCAGTACGCGGCGACCGGACAAGGCTCGGCCGAGGGTGAGTTCGTCGGCGAATTCGAGGTCTCCGCCCATCGGCAGGCCCGACGCGAGCCGGGTGACCGACAGCCCGGGGAAGTCTTTGAGCATCCGCAGCAGGTAGGTGGCGGTGGCCTCGCCCTCGGTGTTGGGGTCGGTGGCCACGATCACCTCGGTGACGTCGACGCCGTCGGGCTGGTTGGCCAGGCGTCGCAGCAGTTCCCGGATGCGCAGCTGGTCGGGGCCGATCCCCGACAGCGGGTCGAGCGCGCCGCCGAGCACGTGATAGCGCCCGTGGAACTCCTTGGTGCGTTCGATGGCATGCACGTCTTTGGGTTCTTCGACGACGCAGATCTTGGTGGCGTCGCGGCGGGCGTCGGAACAGATCCGGCACAGCCGCTCGGCCGACACGTTGCCGCAGTAGTCGCAGAAGGTGACGTCGTCGCGGACCCGGGCGAGTGCGGCGATCAGCCGGTCGATGTCGGCGTTCTCCCCGGCCAGCAGGTGAAAGGCGATGCGCTGGGCGCCCTTGGGCCCGAGGCCCGGCTGTTTGGCCAGTTCGTCGATCAGATCCTGGATCGGGCCCTCATACACCGCTGGTCAGCCCAGTCCGGGGAATCCGCCGCCGAGTCCGCCGGCGAGGGGACCCATCTTGTCCTGGGCGAGCGCGTCGCGTTTGCCGGCCAGGTCGTCGAGCGCGCCGAGGACCAGGTCCTGCAGGGTGTCCACGTCGTCGGGGTCGACGACCTTGGGGTCGATGGTGACCGAGGTGATCTCGCCCGCGCCGGTACCGGTCACGGTGACCAGCCCGTTGCCGGCGGTGCCGGTGATCTCCGCGGCGGCGATCTCGTTCTGGGCGGCCAGCAGCTGGGCCTGCATCTGCTGGGCCTGCGCGAGCAGCCCGGCCATCGGGTTGTCGCCGCCGGCTCCGCCACCGAAGATCGCGCTGGGATCGAAAGGTTGACTCACACCGACCAGGGTAGACGAGGCACCCCGGCCAGCAGCCGCCCGACATGCGACGACAGTTCGTCGACAGTCACCTCGGCGGCGGTGACCTCGAACGACAGCAGGTTGTCACCGAACAGCCTCCCGGCCTTCGGGGTCAACGCGAACTCGAACGTGGTGCCGCGCATGCGCCACTGCGTCACGGCGCCGTACACGGGTGCCGACGCCCCGGTGGTGACGCAGTACTCACCGCCGGGCAGGTCGCGCTGGATCTGGAAGCACGCCCCGGACTCGTCGTCGATGAACACGATCGCCTCGCACCGCAGGTCAGGGTGGTGCTCGTAGGAGGCGTGGATGGTCATGGAGCCACCGTATCCAGGCGCAGGCCGCTGGTGAACTCGCGGCGCTCACCGGTCAGCGGGTCGTCGAAGGCCAGCGACGACGCGAGCAGCCGCAATGGCCGGGTGAAGTCGCCGGCGTCGGGCAGCGCTGCGAGGCCGGGCCGCACGTCCGGGTACAGCGGGTCGTCGACGATGGGTGCGCCGAGCAGCGCCATGTGCAGACGCAGCTGGTGGGTGCGTCCGGTGTGCGGGACGAGCCGGTACAGACCGGTGTGCGGGTCGATCAGGGTGATGTCGCTGACCGCGTTGATCTCCCCGTCGACGACGAGTGCGCGCAGGTCACCGGCGGTTTTCTCGATGCGGTTGCGGACGGTGACCGTCTCGATGAGCTCGGGCCGCACGGGGGCGAGGGCCCGGTACTCCTTGGCGGCGCGGCGTTCGGCGAAGATCGACTGGTAGGCGGCCCGCACCTGCGGCCGCAGCGTCAGCAGCAGCACCCCGGCGGTGAGCCGGTCGAGCCGGTGGGCGGGCGAGATCTCGTCGACACCCAGTTCGCGGCGCAGCCGCACCAGCGCCGACTGCACGACGTGCCGGCCGCGCGGCATCGTCGCCAGGAAGTGCGGTTTGTCGACGACGACGATGTTGTCGTCGCGGTACAGGACCGGCAGGCCGAACGGGACGGGCGGTTCGTCGGGCAGGTCCCGGTACAGGAAGAGCGCGGTGTTGCGCCGCACCGGGTGCGCCAGGTCCAGCGCCCGGCCGTCGATGTCGACGATCTCACCGGCGTGGGCGCGGCGGTCGAGCGCGGCGGCGTCGAGTCCGGCCAGCGACGGCGCGGCGAGCAGTGCCTCGCCGACGCTGAGCCCGTCCGCCCGCACCACCACGCGCGTCGCGTCGACGCCGTCGCGTGGTGGCAGCGGCGACGGCCGGCTGCGCCTACTCACCCCTCACACCTACCGCTGGTTGAGGTGCGAGGAGCGCTGGCGACGAGCCTCGAAACCCGGTGACAGGACCATGTCGTCTCACCGGGTTTCGAGGCTCCTCGCCTAGCGGCTCGTCGCACCTCAACCAGCAGTGGGATCACTCGACGCGGGCTTTGAGGTTGGCGAGGAGGGCGGCCTGGATCTTGTTCAGGCCCTTGGGGGCGAAGGTCCTCTCGAAGAAGCCGCCGATGCCGGTGGCACCGGTCCACGAGGTGGTGGTGGTCACGGTCGACCCGCTGCCCGACGGCTTCACCGTGTAGGTGGTGACCATCGAGGAGTTGGCATCGGTCTCGGTGATGGTGTCGGGGGTGACGGTGACGGTGGCCTTGACGTCGCGCTGCCGCTTGGAGGTGGCCTGCAGGATCCAGTGCACGAGGGTGCCGTCGCCGCTTCCGCCGGAGATGACCTGGTAGTCGCGGTACTGCTCGGGAAGAATCGCCGGGCGGGCCTCGTTGTAATCGGCAAGTGCGCCGACCACCGCGTCGGGGGTGGCGGCGATATCGATGGACTGTGTTGCGGAAACCTGACCCATACCGATGGGCTCCTTTGTACGACGGTGGCGTGTTCTGCGGTGAAGTGCTGATGACGGCGTGGCCTGATTGGCGGCCCCCTGGCTTCCGTCCTAGGCTAACGAAGTGGTGTCTGTGAAGCGGGAGATGGGGCCGGAGGCATTCAGCGAGGGGGTTCGGGCTCTCCTCGCGAGCTATCGGGCCATCCCGCCCGGGGCCACTGTCCGATTGGCGAAGAAGACGTCAAATCTTTTCCGCAAACGTGCCGAAAACCCCAATCCGGGCCTCGACGTGTCCGGCCTGGGCGGGGTGATCTCCGTCGATCCTGCCGCCCGCACGGCCGATGTCGCGGGCATGTGCACCTACGAGGAGCTGGTGGCGGTCACACTCCGCTATGGACTGGCGCCCAAGGTGGTGCCGCAGCTCAAGACCATCACCCTCGGCGGCGCGGTCACCGGCCTGGGTATCGAGTCGACGTCGTTCCGCAACGGCCTTCCGCACGAATCGGTCACGGAGATCGACGTTCTCACCGGCAGCGGCGACATCATCACCGCCACCCCCACGGGGGAGTACGCCGACCTGTTCTACGGTTTCCCCAATTCATATGGCACGTTGGGCTATTCGGTGCGACTGCGGATTGAGCTGGAGTCCGTCGCACCGTATGTCGCGTTGCGGCACATCCGGTTCGGCAGCATCGCCGAGCTGCAGGCCGCGATGGACCACATCGTCACCGACGGCAGCCACGACGGCGAACGCGTCGACTATCTCGACGGTGTCGTGTTCAGCGCCGCCGAGTCATATCTGACGCTGGGCCGCCAGACCGACGAGCCGGGACCGGTCAGTGATTACACGGGGATGGACATCTTCTACCGGTCCATCCAGGAGCGGGAGACCGACCGGCTCACCATCTCAGACTACCTGTGGCGCTGGGACACCGACTGGTTCTGGTGTTCGCGGGCGTTCGGCGCGCAGAATCCGAAGGTGCGCCGCTGGTGGCCGAAACGCCTGTTGCGCAGCAGTTTCTACTGGAAGCTGATCGCCTACGATCACCGCTGGAACATCGGTGACAAACTCAACGCCCGCAAGGGCCTGCCGCCGAGCGAGCGGGTGGTGCAGGACATCGAGGTCCCCATCGAGAACACCGCCGCCTACGTCGAATGGTTCCTGGAGAACGTCCCCATCGAACCCATCTGGCTCTGCCCCCTCCGGCTTCGGTCCGGCGGGCCGTCGTGTTCTGGACTGACGACTGAGCCGGGTGAGCTTGCGAGCCCGCGCGAAGGAGGAGGGAAGAACACGACTTCCGGCCCGCAGGACCCGCGATCCGCGAGCCCGCGAGCGGGCGCAGACAAGCACAGACAGTGGCCGCTCTATCCTTTGGCACCGAACCGGACGTATGTGAATGTCGGGTTCTGGTCGGGGGTTCCGGTGACACCCGGCGATCCCGGACACACCAACAAACTCATCGAACGCAAGGTCTCGGAACTGGACGGGCATAAGTCCCTGTATTCCGAATCATTCTACGACCGTGACGAATTCAATGACCTATACGGAGGGGGGCACTATGAGCTCCTCAAGAAGCGGTACGACCCGGACGGCCGGCTGCTAGATCTTTATGCGAAGGCGGTGAAGCGACAGTGACCACGTTCAAGGAACAACCGACACGATCGCAGGAGGAGGGGTCGGCCAAGCTGACCCTGGCCGAGATCTTCGAGACGATGATGGGCGGCGATTTGTCCATCCGCATCACCGCCTACGACGGCAGCTCCGCGGGACCCGAGGACGCCCAGTACGGTCTCGATCTGAAAACCCCGCGCGGCACAACCTATCTGGTGACCGCCCCCGGCGACCTGGGCCTGGCCCGCGCCTACATCTCCGGCGACCTGGAGCTGGTCGGCGCCCATCCGGGAGACCCGTATCCGGCATTGAAGGCGCTGGCCTCCGACCTCAAGTTCAGCAAGCCGTCGCCGCTGCAGCTGGCGAATGTGGCGCGCTCGCTGGGCATCGAACATTTCAAGCCGATCGCCCCGCCGCCGCAGGAGGCGGTGCCGCGCTGGCGGCGTTTCGCCGAGGGGCTGCGGCATTCCAAAACCCGTGATGCCGAGGCCATCTCGTACCACTACGACGTATCCAACACCTTCTACGAATGGGTGCTCGGGCCGTCGATGACCTACACCTGCGCGGTGTACCCGGACCGGGATGCCTCGCTGGAGGCGGCGCAGGACAACAAGTACCGGCTGATCTTCGAGAAGCTGCGCCTCAAGCCGGGCGACCGGCTCCTCGACATCGGTTGCGGCTGGGGCGGAATGGTCCGCTACGCGGCCCGCCAGGGCGTATACGCGGTCGGTGCGACGCTGTCGGCGGAGCAGGCCGAGTGGGCGCAGCAGGCGATCGTCGACGAGGGGCTGAGCGAGTTCGCGGAGGTCCGGCACAGCGACTACCGCGACATCACCGAGGACAGTTTCGACGCGGTGTCGTCGATCGGCCTGACCGAACACATCGGCATCGGCAACTACCCGTCGTACTTCGGGTTCATGCGCGACAAGCTCCGCCCCGGCGGAATGCTGTTGAACCACTGCATCACCCGCCCGGACAACCCGAACCGCAACAAGGCGGGCACGTTCATCGACCGGTACGTGTTCCCCGACGGCGAGCTGACCGGTTCGGGCAAGATCATCTCCAAGATCCAGGACATCGGCGGCCTGGAGGTGATCCACGAGGAGAACCTGCGCGAGCACTACGCGATGACCCTGCGCGACTGGAACGTCAACCTCGTCGAGCATTGGGACGAGGCGGTGGCCGAGGTCGGCGAGGGCACCGCCCGCCTGTGGGGCCTGTACATGGCCGGCTGCCGGATCGGTTTCGACCGCAACATCGTTCAGCTCCACCACGTCCTGGCCACCAAGCTCGACGAGCAGGGCAGCAACCAGCTCCCCTTACGCCCCTGGTGGCAGGCCTGACGACGGCTCCCCCAGCTCTCTGCCCCTCGCTGGTTGAGGTGCGAGGAGCGCAAGCGACGAGCCTCTGCCCCTCGCTGGTTGAGGTGCGAGGAGCGCAAGCGAGGAGCCTCGAAACCCGGTGACATGACATTGTCGTCTCACCGGGTTTCGAGGCTCCTCGCCTGGCGGCTCGTCGCACCTCAACCGGCGGGGGTTCCGCCTGGCTGCAGCTCAGTCGGCGGGGCGATCACTCGATAACCGTCGCGCCCAGTTCGGATTTGAGCAGGTCGAGCGCGGCGGCCCCCTGGTCGTGGCGACGGTCAGGGGTGCCCGAGTGGGCGTCGGCGACCATCTCTGCCTGTTCGTCCTCGGGAATGTCCTCGTCGGCGCGGGGCGGTTCGGGTTCCGGTTCCGGTTCGGGCGGCGGTGGCTGCTTGTCGGCGGCAGGTTCCGGTTGCCCCGCCGCGGGCGACGCGGCGACCTGATTCTGGGCGCTCGGACGAGAGTAGGTCTGAGTGCGTTTGGGCTGCTGCTTCACGGCGGGCCGCGGACCACCGGACGCTCCTGCCGCCGGGGCCGATCCGGGCGCCTGATGCACCGCCCGCACGTCAAGTTCGGTGCCGAACACCTCCTGCAGCGCCTCCCGCATCACGGAGACGGCGTGCGGGGCGCCGAGCCGCTGCACGAGCGCCTCGTACGGGTGCGCGAGCACGACGGTGCGGTCCTGCAGGTCGTGCACGACGGCGGCCGACAGCATCGGTTCGAGGGTCTTGGCCCGTTCCCGTACCGCGTTGCGGAACTCCTGGTACCGGGTGCGCACGGCGTCGAGGTCAAGACCACCGGGTTCGGCTTCGGGTTCCGGCTCGGGTTCCGGCGCCGGACGCACCGGCCGGGACCGGGGTGCCGCATCCTCCGGCGGCAGCGCGTATTCGTCGACAGGCTCCTCGGGGAGCGGGACGTCGTCGTCGTCGGCAGACGTTGCGGCCGTGCCGGATTCATGATCCGGGCCGTTTTCCTGGTCCGGAACGAGCCGCAACCGGGCTTCCCGGCCCGCACCGGACGGTGCGGCAGGTTCTGGTACCGGCTCCGCGACAACGGATTCGGCAGGTTCGGTGACCGGTTCCGGTTCTGGTTCCGCTGCGGGAGAAGGTGTTTCTGCGGATGACGGTGTTTGCCGAGCAGACGCCAGATCCTCCGTGGCCACCGGGTCGGGATCCCACGGCGGGGTCTCGTCGACCCGCGCCGCGGGCGGTACGAGCGCCTCTGCGGCCTCAGAGCGAGCCGACTCTGCGTCGTGTGCCACAGCCAACGCCACCGGCTGATCGGGTGCGGCTTGTTCGGGCACCGGTTGTTCGGCCACCGGCTCCCGCACCGCCGGATCCTGCGCCGCGTGATCGGCCTCGGCCTCTTCGGCTTTGCGCCGCTCGGCCTCCTCCGCTGCCTTGCGTTCCTCCATCGCCTTGCGTTCGGACGGCCGCATGAACCGCGACTCGGTGACCGGCGGTGTCGGCGCAGGCGGGGCGGACGCAGCCGCGGCGGCAGGCGCGCTCGCGGGCGCGGCGGCAGGACGGGCCGCAGCGCCACTGGTGACCACACCCGCTTCGAGCTGCTCGATCCGCTGCAGCAGCGCCGTCTCATCCGACGACGCCGCGGGCAGCAACAGTCGCGCGCACAGCACCTCCAGCAGCAGACGCGGCGAGGTGGTGCCGCGCATCTCGCCGAGCGCGGCGTGCGTGGTCTCGGCGAACCGGGTGAGGGTGGCGGGCCCGAGCACCCCGATCTGGTGCCGCATCCGGTCGAGCTGCTCCCCCGGCGCCTCCACCAGACCACGGTCCACGGCCTCCGGAACAGCTTGCAGCAGAATGAGATCCCGCAGCCGTTCGAGCAGGTCGATCGCGAACCGGCGCGGATCGTGCCCGGCGTCGACGAGCCGTTCGACCGTCGCGAACACCGACGCGCCGTCGCCCGCGGCGAGGCCGTCGATGGCGTTGTCGATGAGCGCGACATCGGTGACGCCGAGCAGCGCGAGGGCCCGGTCGTAGGTGACCCCGTCCTCGCCCGCACCGGCGAGCAACTGGTCGAGGATCGACAACGAGTCACGCGGCGAACCGCCACCGGCGCGGATCACCAGCGGATACACGTCGGGTGCGACGGTGACGTGTTCCTTGGCGCAGATGTTCTCCAGCAGACCGCGCATCACCGGCGGGGCGAGGAGCCGGAACGGGTAGTGGTGGGTGCGCGAGCGGATCGTGGGCAGCACCTTCTCCGGTTCGGTGGTGGCGAACACGAAGATCAGATGCTCCGGCGGCTCCTCGACGATCTTGAGCAACGCGTTGAAGCCCGCGTTGGTGACCATGTGCGCCTCGTCGACGATGAACACCCGGTACCGCGATTCCGACGGCGCGTAGAAGGCACGGTCCCGCAGCTCGCGGGTGTCGTCGACACCGCCGTGGCTGGCGGCGTCGAGTTCGATCACGTCAAGGTTGCCGGGTCCGCCCGGCCGCAACGCCACACACGACGAACAGGTACCGCACGGCGTCGACGTGGGTCCTTGCGCGCAGTTCAGCGAGCGCGCCAGGATGCGCGCCGACGATGTCTTACCGCAGCCGCGCGGGCCGGAGAACAGGTAGGCGTGGTTGATCCGGCCGCTGTCGAGGGCGCGGCTGAGCGGGTCGGTGACATGCTCCTGACCGACGACTTCGGCGAATGTTGCCGGGCGATAGGTGCGATACAGGGCCACGCGTCGAGCCTACCGGCGACCACTGACGGTCGACCGATCAGGCGAACCCGGAGGGTTCGCGAGTGTCATCCGGGCTGCCACACCCGCAACCCGATGTGGGGGGCGGCATGGACGAAATCGCGATCCGCAGTGAGCAGAGTGTGTTTGTTCACGATCGCCAACCGAGCGAGCAGTGCATCGATTGTTCCCAACTGAACCCCCGCTCTGCGGCACGTATTGCGCACCGAAGCCGCACCGATGTGGTCCTCAATCGAGGGAACGAGCACGGGAACCGACGCGAAGCGAGCAAGAATCTGCTCCTGCGCGTGCCGGGGAACGAACCCTTGGAGCAACTCCTGAAGGACGAACCCGGTGGTGATCACCACGTCCCCGCCCACGAGGAGCCGACGAAGCTCATCGAGTTCAGGCGTGGTCGGCGGAGAATCCCGGCGAAACGCCAACGACCACACACTTGTGTCGACAAGAACGCTCATCAGCGCGCGCGCTCAGCCTTGTAGTCGAAACCCTCGTCCCAGTCCAGCGTGCCGAACAGATCAAGGATCGCCGCCTGTTCGCGGCGCGCGATGAACTCCTGAAGTGCAACGGTGACCGTTGCCTTCTTGGTTCGCTCGCCGCTCACCCGGAAAGCGTGTTCGAGAAGTTCAGGATCAATTGCGAGGTTCGTAGCCATGTGTGCCTCCTTACACACAAAGCTACACAGCATTCGGGCCGATCGTGGTTTGGCGAAGCTGGCGGCGACACCGTCGGCTTCGGTGCTGCGTTCGATCCTCTTACGCCGGTGATCATGGCGGCGCCGGCGGCAAACGCGTCCCACACCCTTATTCGGACGCCCTCGACTGCCAGGAACCACGCGGTCAGATGCGTTCGATCGCCGTCTCCGCAACTCGAACCGGCCGGTACACGGCGATCGTGGCGAGCGCAGACACCGCGAAGATCGCGCCATACGGGAAGATCGTGAACCACTTGAGCCAGCCGACGCCGGTTTTGAAGAACAGACCGATCATGTAGCCGTCGGGCACCGACCGCAGCACGAACCAGATGGCGTGGTCGTAGTGGGTGCGCCAGGAGAACGCGGCCAGCAGCATCGCCACCAGGCCCGCCCCCACCAGCAGCCGCCGCATCGAGGAGACATCGGCCCGCAGCAGCAGGTCGACGCCGATCACCGTCAGCGGCACGAACCACACCCAGTGATGCCCCCACGACATCGGCGACACCGCGCACCCGGTCATCCCCACCATCGTCAGCGCGAGCAACTCGTTCCCCCGATGGTGAGCCAGATACGCCGCGTACATGCCGACGCCGAGCGCCACCACCGCCAGCACCAGCCAGATCGTGGTGCTCGGGGTGTCGGTGCCGGTGAGGTTGGCCAGCCAGCCGCGCAACGACTGGTTGCCCACCGACTGCGGCGAGCCGACCCTGTTGGAGTCGGAGATACGCGCGGTCCAGAACTTGAGCGCGGCCTTCGGCATGATCACGAAACCGATCACGATGGTCGCGGCGAACCCGGCCACCAGCCCGGCGACGGCCCGCCACCGCCCGACGATCGCCAGGTACAGCCCGAAGATCAGAGGGGTCATCTTGATCCCGGCGGCCAGTCCGGTGGCCGCGCCGCGCCACCGCGACTCGCCTGCGCCTGTCCGATCCGGGGTTCGGGTCAGGTCGGCAAGGACCAGCAACATCAGGAACACGTTGATCTGCCCGTACCAGATGGTGGTGCGCACCGGTTCGAGCAGCATCACGACGGCCACCAGCGACCCCGCGATCACCCGCACCTGCCACGACGGCCGCCGCCCCAGCACCCGGAAACTCAGCATGATCACCAGGTACAGCGCGACGATGATACCCGCGCTCCACACGATCCGCGCCGCGGAGAACGACATCAGCGCGAACGGGATGAAGAAGGGAATGGAGATCGGGGCGTACGTGTAGTCCATCTGCCCGAGCAGCTTGACGTCGTACAGTTTCTGGCCGTCGAGCACGGTCTGCGCCCCGGCCCGGTACACATCGAGGTCGAGCTGGTTGTCGAACAGCCCCCAGAACGGCATCGAATAGGGGACGATCACGTCCTGCAACCACAGCGCGACCAGCGCGAGCACAACGAAGGCCGCGGCGGCGATCGTCGGGCGGGCTGGTCTCACAGACGATTATTGTTCACCACGCCGCACCCTGGTCAGTCGGTATGTGTGGTGAGCAACGTCTCAGTCGCGGCGAGCAGCACACAGGTGGCCACACCTTCCATCGCGGTCCGCAGATCGTCGATGCCCGGATACGTGGGGGCGAGGCGGATGTTGTGGTCGCGCGGGTCCTGCTTGTACGGGTACGTCGACCCGGCCGCGGTGAGGGCGATACCGGCGTTCTTGGCCAGTTCGATGGTGCGTTTGGCGGCACCGTCGAGCACATCGAGGTTGATGAAGTAGCCGCCCTCGGGATGCGACCAGTCGGCCACCTTCGCATCGCCGAGCCGGTCGTCGAGGATGTCGAGGACCAGCGCGAACTTGGGGGCGAGCAGTTCGCGGTGCTTGGCCATGTGGGCACGCACTCCGTCGGCGTCGCCGAAGAAGCGGACGTGCCGCAGCTGATTGACCTTGTCGGGACCGATCGTCGAGATCCCGAGGTGCTTGGTGAACCAGGCCAGATTGTCGGCCGACGACCCGAAGAAGGCCACCCCGGCACCGGCGAAGGTGATCTTGGAGGTGGATCCGAGCACGTAGACGCGATTGGGGTGACCGGCCTCGGCGGCCCACTCGAGCACCGGGTGCGGCACCGGCGGGGCCTCGACGAGGGTGTGCACGGCGTACGCGTTGTCCCAGTAGATGCGGAAGTCGGCGGCGGCCGCGGGCACCGCGAGTAGTGCCTTGGTGACGTCGGCGGAGAAGGTGACACCGGTCGGGTTCGAGTAGGTGGGCACCACCCACAGCCCCTTGATCGATGGATCGGCGGCCACCAGTTCGGTGATCGCGGCGACGTCGGGGCCGTCGGGGTTCATCGGGACGGTGATCATCTCGATGCCGAACGATTCGGTGATCGCGAAGTGCCGGTCGTAGCCGGGGGCCGGGCACAGGAACTTGACGGTGTCCTCTTTGGCCCACGGCCGCTCGGAGTCGGGGGTGCCGTGCAGCAGCGCCGCGACCGTGACGTCGTGCATCAGGGTCAGGCTCGAATTGCCGAACGCGATCAGGTTCGCGGCGTCGACACCGAGCAGCTCACCGAAGATCTCGCGCAGCTCTTTCAGACCGGCGATGCCGCCGTAGTTGCGGGTGTCGGTGCCGGCGGCGTCGAGGTAGTCGTCCTCGCCGGGCAGGCCGAGCAGCCCGTTGGACAGGTCGAGCTGGTCGGGCGCGGGCTTGCCGCGGGTGATGTCGAGGGACAGGCCGAGCGCGCACAGCTCGTCGTAGAGCTTTCGCAGTTCGGCCTGGGTGTCGCGGAGATTGTCGGCACTCATCGAGTGGTAGTTCAACGCGGGACCTCTCACCGTGAACCGGGTGTGCGGGAAACTTCCCTCTAAAGCATAGGGGACCCCGCGCACCCGGCAGAGCCCGTTGACCCTTGCTGCCTTCCGGCCCTGGGGGAGTTCACAGGATGCGCGCCGCGCGGGATCCGACGACCAGCATAGCCCCACCCGCCGCCGGGGTCACAACGGGTATGTCGGCGGCGCGGCGGGGGCAGGCGGTTCGGGCGGCGGTTTGGGCGCTCGCGCGTCTACCGCTATCATCGCCATGTTGGAGGATTCGCCTAGTGGCCTATGGCGCTCGCCTGGAACGCGGGTTGGGTTAACAGCCCTCAGGGGTTCAAATCCCCTATCCTCCGCAGTTGATCGGAGCCTGGGTGTCACCACGTGATACCCAGGCTCCGATTCGTTGTGCCGACGGCAGGGCCCGCCGGGCGGCGTTCGCTCGGCGGGCCCTGTGACTGACGGGTCGTACTGTCAGGTCGTGCTGTCAGTTCCCGGTGATGTCGGCGTTCTCGTCGGGGGTGATCTCGTCGCCCTGGTCCTTCGAGGACTTCATGACGCCGGTGACGGACTTCTCGACGTCCTCGACGCCGGCGAGGTCACCGTTCCTGGCCTTGCTCACCGCGTCGGAGATCTTGTCCGAGATGGACTTCAGCGGCGCGGCGACGGCCTTGCAGAGGGTCGGGTTGGCCTTGGCATCCTCGGCCGCGAGACGGACTTCACGCTTGACGAACAGTGCCGCGAGACCGGCCTTGGCGAATGCCTTGATCCGGCCGTCGGCGCCCTTCTTGAATCCACCGTTCTTGGCGGGCTTGTAGATGTAGCGGTGGAATGCGCCGAAGCCGAGACCGGCGTGCGTGACGAACTTGGTCTTGGCGAATTTGATGGTGTTCGACTCGGGGCAGCTGAAGTCGTCACCCGACGACACACCCGCGGCGTTCGTGGTGGTCGTCTTGGCGCTCGACGAGTCGGAGTCGCTGTCCTTACAGCCACCTACGAGCAGTACCAGCGCGACCGCGATCAGTGCGGTCAGCAGCTTCAGTACGGGACTTTTGGTTGTTCGCATATCTGAGTCATCCGATCCAGTGAGTTCTTGACTTACCGACCGTTCATAGTGGCACAGATTTGCCACGGTGAATTGAAAGAACACTCGCCGGGAACATTGTCGCCAATCAAAGATATGCCCGTTTTGGGAATTATCGGGGGCCTATCCCGTGTTCTCCGCACCGGAATCGGAGCCCGGTTGCCACCATGTGACACCCGGGCTCCGATTCGTTTGTTCAGTTGTTTCGCCAGGTCACTCCCGCGCCGACGACACCAGCTGCGGCTGTGCGGAGCGGTGGCCACGTACCCGGTCCGCGAGCGCGTCCAGACGGCCGAGCTGGTCGTCGGACAGTTCGACCTCCACGGCTCCCACGTTCTCGGTGACCCGCTCGGGGAACCGCGAACCCGGGATCGACACCGCCGACACACCGAGCTGCCGGCCCTTGTTGTAGAACCAGGCGAGCGCGAGCTGTGCGCCCGTCACCCCGGCCTCGCCGGCGATCCGCAGGAACTCGTCGAGGATCGGCTGGTTGTAGGCGAGGTTCGTCGGGGTGTAGCGCGAGATCTTGAGCCGCACATCCCCGTCGACGAGTTCGTCGTAGTCCAGCAGCCCGGTCAGCCACTTGCGGGCAAGCGTCGAGTACGACACGAAACCGACGCCGTGCTCCTTCGCCGACGGCACGACGAACCGCTCGACGTCGCGGGAGACGACGCTCCACTCCGACTGGATCGCCGCGATCGGGTGCACGGTCGACGCCCGGCGGATCTCGTCGCCGGTGGCCTCCGACAGACCGATGTGCAGCACCTTGCCTTCCTCGATCAGTTCCTTGATCGCGCCGACCGTCTCCTCGATGGGCACGAGCGGATCGACACGGTGCTGGTAGTAGAGGTCGATACGGTCGGTGCCGAGGCGCCCGAGGCTCAGCTCCACCTGTTCCCGGATGTACTCGCGGTCGCCGCGCACGCCGCGCTGCCCGACGCCACCCTGCTTGACGATCCCGAACTTCGTCGCGAGCTGTACCTCGTCGCGGCGGTTCTTGAGCAGCTTGCCGATCGTCGTCTCGCTGCGGCCGTCGCCGTACCCGTTGGCGGTGTCGATGAACGTGACCCCGCTGTCCACCGCATGGTTGAGCGTGCGCAGCGCGTCGTCGTCGGTCACCGCGCCGTAGACATCGGTGAGCGACATTCCACCGAATCCGAGCGCCGACACCTTGAATCCGTCGCCGAGTTCCACAATTGCCGTCATGTGCTTCCTTCCCACGTTCTCCGCCGTATAGACGCACCCTAGCCACCCGCCGCGGCCCCGCTGGCCCTCGAACACCTATATGCCCTGGTCATAGGGTTATTTTCGGCCGGGTTCCAGGATCGGGCAGCGGCGCGGTTCCGCCGTTCCCGACGTACTCCGGTCACGGCCGGTCCATGATCGACAGGGGCGGTGTGTCCGCCGCCGGTAGCCGACTCCAGGAGGGCCGCGTGATGGCCGACTACACGAACGCACTCGCCGAACTGTCCCGGATCCAGGCCGCGAACTGGCCCGCGGAGGTCTCGCGCACCGTCGACTACCCGGCGGGCGAACAGACCCTGGTGGCGCACCTGCGGCACTGGGCGCGGGAACGCCCGTCGGCCACCGCGATCAACTTTTACGGCCGCCTGATCGACTACGCCGAATACGACGAGGCATCGGACCGGTTCGCCGGCTGGCTCGACTCGGTCGGGGTGGTGGCCGGCGACCGGGTCGGGGTGCATCTGGGGAACTGCCCACAGGTGCACATCGCGATGCTCGGCATCCTCAAGGCCGGCGCGGTGTACGTCCCGATCAACCCGATGTTCAAGGGACACGAACTGCGGTACGAACTGCTCGACGCCGATGTCGGGGTGCTGCTCACCCAGCCCGACCTGCGGCCACTCGCCGACGAGGCCGTGACGGGGACGTCGGTGCACACCGTCGCGACCACCGCGCTCGGCGATCTTCTCGACACCGAACCGGACATTACCGTGCCGTTTCCCGCTGGGCCGCAACCAGATTCGGACTGGGCTTCGATCCTCACCGCACCCCGGGCGCCCGCCCGCACCGACGATCCGGACGCCCTGGCCGCGCTGAACTACACCGGCGGCACCACCGGCATGCCGAAGGGCTGCGAACACACCCAGCGACACATGGCGTACACGGCCGCGACCATCACGGTGGCCGGCGGCGGCACCATCGGCGATCCGGAACCGGTCGCACTGAACTTCCTTCCGGTGTTCTGGATCGCCGGAGAGGACTTCGGGATCATCGGCCCGCTCCTGAACGGCCAGACCGTGGTACTGATGACCCGCTGGGATCCGGCGGTGTCCGTGCAACTGATCGAACGCTACGGCGTCACCCAGATGATCGCGACCATCGACAACTACGTCGAGATGTCCGGGCTCCCCGATTTCACCGGCTCCCGGCTGGCGAGCATCCGCAACGCCTTCGGGGTGTCCTTCGTCCTCAAGCTCGACCCCGAATTCCGGTCCCGCTGGCGCGATCTCACCGGAATCACGTTGCGCGAGGCGTCGTACGGGATGACCGAAACCCACACCGGTGACACCTTCACGCTCGGCTTCCAGGACGGCGACCGTGACCTGCTCGCCGATCCGGTGTTCTGCGGGCTGCCGGTCCCCGGCACCGAGATCCTCGTCGTCGACGAGCAGGGCGAGCCCGTTCCGATCGGCGAATCGGGCCAGATCATCGTCCGCAGCCCGTCGGTCATGACCGCCTACTACGGGCGCCCGGACGCGACCGCCGACACGCTGCACGACGGCTGGCTGCAGACCGGTGACGTCGGCTGCTTCGACGACTGGGGTGCCCTGCACTATCTGGCCCGCACCAAGGAGATGATCAAGATCAACGGGATGAGTGTGTTCCCGTCCGAGGTGGAGGCGCTGCTCCGGCTGCACACCGGGGTCGGGGCGGTGTCGGTGGTGCCGCGCCCCGACCCGGACCGCGGCCAGGTTCCCGTCGCGTTCGTCGTCCCCGCCGACCCGGCGCTCACCGCACCGGACCTGCGGGCCTGGGCCAAGGACAACATGGCCGGTTACAAGGTGCCCGAGGTGATCCTCGTCGAACAGCTCCCGATGACCGCGACCGGCAAGATCCGCAAGGGCGAACTCCTCGACCGGGCCGCGGCCGGGCGCTGACCCCGCCCTATCCGGCCGCCGCGATCCGGTCGTGCACCTCCCACGCGCCGATGGTGGCGCGGATCGCGGCGATCAGGGTGAGCGGGCGGTCGAGCATCGGGTGGTGGCCGCTGTCGGGGAGTTCGACCATCGGCACCCGGTTGTCGAGCAGGTCGTTGATGTCGGCGGCCATCGCGTCGTTGATGAGGCCGTGTTCGCAGCGCACGTAGGCGGTGCGCACCTTCAACTCCGGCAGCCGGTCGCGCAGTTTGAAGCCGCCGTGCCGGTGCGGGGTGAAGATGCCCTTGTCGAACTTCCACACCCAGTTGCCGTCGACCTCGTGCACCGACTGTTCGGCGATGTTGCGGCCCACGTACGGCAGCACCACATCCTGCAGCGGCTGCGGCCGGAAGCGGGCGCAGATCTCCTCCAGCGTCGACTGACGAGGGCCGAGATGTTTATGGGCGCGTTCGGTCATCGGTTTGATCTCGGGCGGCTCGTCGTTGAGCGGCGAGTCGATGATCATGATCCCGGCCAGTTCGTCACCGAAGTCGACGGCGATCTGCGAGGTGACCCAGCCGCCCATGCTGTGCCCGACGACGAACGGTTTGCCCTCGATCCCGCCGGCGCGGGCCGCGGCCATCGCCTCCTTCGCCCAGGTCTTCGTCCAGTACATGTCGCGGCGGCCGCTGTCGCCGTGGCCGCTCATGTCGAGTGCGACGATGCGGTGGGTGCCGGCGCCGAACGGTGCCACGTGATCCCACCACGACGAGTTGGCGCCACCACCGTGGACCAGCAGGAGGCCGGGTTTACCCAGGTCACCCCAGGCACGGTAGTGGATGTCGCAGCCGTCGACCGTCGTCGAACCGTGTTCGGGTTTCTGGGCCAGCGCCCGGGTGAACCATGCGGGTGCAGCGACCGACTCGGAAGTAGCTGACAACGGGATTCCTCTCAACACGAATCCGCACCGGTCCCGACGGGGCTCGCATCAGGGACCGGCGGATTCCTCACGGCTTCAACGGTTTGAGCAAACCATCTCACCGACGCGAATGTGCGATATCAGGCATCCCCGGACACGCAGAGGCTCAGTTCAGGGTCAGATCCAGCGGCGACGCCGGGCCGGCGCTGAGCACCGCCAGCGCCTCGGGCCGGATGCCGGGGCGGAAGGTGACCTTGGCGCCGCGCACCGGCTTCCCGTTGCCGATGCCCGCGAGGTCGACGTCGGCGATGGTGACGCGGCGCAGGGCGTCGGTGCCGTTCATGTTGGTGGTCGAGGTCCGCATGCTGAGCACGCCCTTGCCGTTCTTCACGGTGATGGTCGGGTCGGCGAGCGCGATCTCGAACAGGTGGAACCGGGTGAACGCGACGATGGTGCCCCTGAAGCGCAGCGTGCCGGTGCCGTTGCGGAGTTCGCCGCCGGCACGGGTGTAGGTCAGGCGGTCGGAGTCGTCGATGCCCGCGCCGTCGGTGCCGTACACCTTGCCTTGCGAGCGTTCGGTGACCGTGGCGTAGAAGCGCGGTGAGTACGCCCAGGCCAGGTCCGCGGGGGCGGGCTTCGGGGTGTTGGGGCCGGGCTGCGTCGAATAGCTCACCGGCACCGAGAGTTCCTGGGCCGCGTTGGTGGCGCCGGCCGCCCCATACGTGTACACACCCCACCGGGCGTTCGCCGGGATGTCCTTGGGCGTGGACGCCTTGAGCTCGGCGGTGAACGATCCGTCGGCCGCCAGCGGCACCCACTGCTGGCGGATGGTGCGGCGCATGTCGAACGGCGCCGACGGCACCCTGCTCAGGGCGTCCCGCGACATCGCCCACCGCACACCGAGCCTGCTGGTCGCGCGCGCCGACTCGGGGGCGTCCTGTGACGGCTTCCACTGGGGTGCGAACGCGCCGAACGCGATGAACGTGCCGTGCGGCACGCCCGGCGGCACCGGCAGCGGGAATCCGTCGGTGTTGGACCTGGGGTCGAAACCGCGGCCCTTCACCACCAGGGTGTCGCCGGGATGCACACCGGTGGTGCCCACCGGGGTGACGCCGTCGGCGAGGAACACGTCGATGTGCGGCCGGAAGGCGGGCGCGGCGTCGGCGCTCGCGACGCGCACTCCCCCGGACACGACGAGGGCCAGGCTCAGCCCGGCCATCACCATCAGCGTGCTGAATCTGCCCCGGAACCGCGTCGTTGCCATAAGGGCACCCTAACGCGCGCCGGTTCCCGGGAAACACCGACTTAGGTCACCACCCACCAACTGCGACAAATCAGGCAACCGCCTACGCTCGCGGGTATGGGGCCGGATGCATGAACGAGTACGTTCTCGTCGCCACGGGTCTGCTCGCGCTGGTCGTCGGCGCCGAGGCGCTGGTCCGGGGCGGCGCCACCATCGCCACCCGGCTCGGGGTGTCCCCGCTGCTCGTCGGCCTGACCGTGGTGTCGATCGGCACCAGCCTCCCCGAACTGGCGGTCGGTATCGACGCCACCCTGGGCGACGCGGGGGCGATGGCGATCGGCAATATCGCCGGCACCAACATCGTGAACATTCTGCTCATCCTGGGCATGTCGGCGGCGATGACCCCCCTCGCGCTGCACCGGCGCACCCTGCGCGTCGACCTGCCGTGCATGGTGGTGAGCGCGCTCGCACTGCTGGTGCTGTCGGCGAACGGCACCCTGTCGCGGCTCGACGGCACGCTGCTGCTCGTGCTCGCCGTCACGTACACGGCGCTGGTGATACGCGCAGATCTGACGTCGAAGGCGTCGCCGCCCGAGGAGCAGGAACCGCCGCCCGGGCCGTGGCCGATCGCCGCAGTCCAGCTCGCCGGGGGTATCGCGGTGGTGGTGCTGGGCGCCGACTGGCTGGTCGACGGCGCGGTGCGGCTGGCCACCGACCTCGGGGTCAGCGAGGCCGTCATCGGCCTGACCGTCCTCGCCATCGGCACATCGGCACCCGAACTGGTCACCACCCTGGTGTCGACGCTGCGCGGCAACCGGGAACTGGCCATCGGCAATCTCATCGGGTCGAGCGTCTACAACATCACCTTCATCCTCGGCACAACGGCGCTGGTCGGGCCGATGGCCGTCGACGACGGCCTGATCCGCATCGACATCCCCCTGATGGCGGCGGTGGCGTTGCTCTGCATCCCCGTCTTCGTCTCCGGCAGGAGGATCTCCCGGTTCGAGGGCGCGGCGTTCGTCGGGGCGTACGCCGTGTACCTCGGACTGCTGCTGGTGCTGCGCACCTAGCCGTCGACACCCAGCCGCCGATACCTACTCTTCGACGCGGTTGCCGTGTTCGTCCCAATGTGCGGCAACCTTCTTGCTCGGCTGCACCCGCGGCGGCTCCCCCGGCATCTTGGGGTAGCTCGGCGGGTACGGCATGTCCCCGAGACCGTTCTCCTCGTCGCGGTCCACCATCTCCAGCAATGGTTCGATACCTGCCCGGCGCTCATCGATGTCGGTCCACGGATCCTCGCGCCGGGCAACGAGATCCGGCACGGTGGCCATCGTGAACGACGCCGGGTCGACGTCGGCGAGTTCGGCCCAGGTGACCGGCATCGACACCCGGCCATCGGGGCTGCGCCGCACCGAATACGGCGCGCACATCGACCGGTCACGGGCGTTCTGGTTGAAGTCGATGAAGATACGCTGTCCGCGTTCCTCTTTCCACCACGAGGTGGTGACGGATTCGGGGTCGCGGCGTTCGAGTTCGCGGGCCAGGGCGATCACGGCACGACGACCGGCGATGAAATCCCAGCGCGGTTCGATGGGTACGAACACGTGAATACCGCGGCTGCCCGAGGTTTTCACGAATCCGGTGACATCGAGTTCGGTGAGCAGCGGCTGCACGAGGTCGATGGCGACGCGGCGCACGTCATCGAAATCGGTACCCGGCGACGGGTCGAGGTCGATGCGCAGTTGGTCGGGGTGATCGTTGTCGGGGTGACGGGTGGGCCAGGTGTGGAAGATGACGGTGCCGTAGTTGGCGGCCCACACGATGTCGGCGGGGACCGTGGGCCGCAACGCATCTCCCTTACGTCCGGACGGGAACGTGATGGGTGTGGACAGTACATGTTCGGGACGTTTACGGGCGATGTGCTTCTGGTAGATCTGATCGCCGTCGACGCCGTCGGGATAGCGTTCGATGAACGTCGGCCGGTCCCGCACGGCCGACAGCATCGGCCCGGCGAGGGCCATCGTGCGGTAGTAGCCGACGAGATCCCTTTTACGGCCACCGTTCTCGCCGAGGCCGGGAAAATAGATCTTGTCCGGGTTGGACAGCCGGACGGCGATACCGTCGACGTCGAGTTCCTCGGCGGGAGACCGCGATGCCATGCTCAGTTCCCTTCCAGCACGTCGTACAGGTCGTAGGTGAGCGGAACCTCCAGCTGGTCGTAGCCGCAGCTCTCCGGTTCACGGTCGGGACGCCACCGCATGAACTTCACGGTGTGCCGGAAGCGGTGGTTCTCCATCTGGTCGTAGGCGAACTCGGCCACCAGCTCGGGACGCACCGGAATCCAGGCGCCGTCCTTGCCGGAGCGCCACCGGGTCTGCTCACCCATCGCCGGCTTGTCTGGGTCCAGTCGCATCGGTTCCAGGAGTTGTTGCAGTTCAATCCGTTTCGCATCGGAGAAGGCGCTGGATCCGCCGACCATGTGCAGGTCGCCGTCGTCGGTGTGCAGGCCGAGCAACATCGACCCCAGACCCGTTCCGCTCTTGTGGATCCGGTAGCCGATGACCACGCAGTCGGCGGTGCGTTTGTGTTTGATCTTGATCATCTCGCGCTTGTTCTGCACGTACGGCCCGGCGAGGCGCTTGCCCACCACACCGTCGAGGCCGGCACCCTCGAACGCCGAGAACCATTCCCGCGCCAACTCCGGATCGGTGGTCACCCGGCTCACGTGAAAGAGCCTGTCGCGGCCGGGTGTCACGGCGTCGAGCAGCACCCGGCGGCGCACCTCGAACGGCTCGTCGAGGACACTCCGGTCGCCGAGCGCGAGGGCGTCGAAACCGATGAACATCGCCGGGGTCGTCTCGGCGAGCATCGTGATGCGGGACTCGGCCGGATGAATGCGTTGGGACAACGAATCCCAGTCCAAGCGGTGCATGTCGCCAACAAGGGCCGACACCCCGATCTCGCCGTCAAGAACCACCTTGTCGGGGAGTTCGGCCCGGGCCGCGGCCACGATCTCCGGAAAGTACCTGGCCAGGTCTTTGCTGCCGCGCGAACCGATCGCCACCGAGTCGCCGTCCCGGAACACCAGCGCCCGGAACCCGTCCCACTTCGGCTCGAACGACCAGGCGGGCTCGTCGTCGGGCTGGGCGGGGATCGCGGTGACCGCCTTGGCGAGCATCGGCGCGACAGGTGGCAGGACCGGAAGCTGCATCTCCCCATCCTGCCAGTATTGACCGGGTCTGCCGGCGAATCGGGCCCAATGCGCCGTCTTCCCGCCTCCTTCACGCGACTCGCCACGCTCGCCGGTTCAGTCATCAGTCCAGGCGACGCGGCCCGCTCCGCACCGGACCGGCCGCCCGGGTAGCCTCGTCCCGATGACCGCCGCCGGACGCTTCGCCCCCTCACCGTCTGGGACCCTGCACGTCGGGAACCTGCGGACGGCGCTGCTGGCGTGGCTGTTCGCCCGTACCACCGGGCGGGCGTTCTGGATCCGGATGGAGAACCTTGACCGCACCGCCCGCGGCGCCGACGTCCAGCAGCTCGCCGACCTCGCGGCGCTGGGTATCGAGTGGGATGAGCCGGTGAGCTACCAGACCGACCGGCTGGACGTGTACCGCTCGGTGATCGCCGAACTCACCGATGCCGGCGAGACCTTCGAGTGCTTCTGCACACGCCGCGAGATCCTGGAGGCGCCGTCGGCCCCGCACGCCCCCGACGGCGCGTACCCCGGCACCTGCCGGAATCTGACCGACGCCCAGCGCGCGGAGAAGATCGCCGCCGGACGCCCGCCCGCGATCCGGTTGCGTGCCGCTGTTGCCTATTTCACCGTCTCCGACACCCAGCTCGGCGAATACACCGGCATGGTCGATGATTTCGTGATCTGCCGGGGTGACGGCATCCCCGCCTACAATCTGGCGGTGGTCATCGACGACGCCGCGCAGGGTGTCGATCAGGTGGTGCGCGGCGACGACCTGCTCTCCTCGGCACCTCGCCAAGCGTATCTGGCGACCCGCCTCGGCCATCCTCCGCCGAGCTATTCGCATGTGCCGATGGTGCTGAACAACAAGCACATCCGCCTCAGCAAACGCGACGGCGCGGTCACCCTCGCCGACCTCGCCGCCGCAGGCGTCTCCACGGCGACGGTCCTGTCCCGCATCGCCGAATCCCTCGGCCTGGCCGACCACGGCGAGATCGTCGACATCGCCGCGCTCGCATCGCGATTCGATCCCGCCGCGCTCCCCCGTGAACCCTGGATCGTCACCCCCGACGTCTTCGCCGGTTGAGGTGCGAGGTTTCGAGGCTCGTCGCTGGCGCTCCTCACACCTCAACCAGCGAAACGCGGCCCCACTGCCGGTTGAGGTGCGAGCTTGCGAGCCTCGAAACCCCGTGACAGAACAGCGTCAGTCGGTGGTGGCCAGCAGACGCTGCAGGACGTCGTTGATGGTGAGCATGCCGATGCTGACACCGCCGTCGGTGACGGTGGCGACGTGGCTGCGGGTGTCACGCATCTTCTGCAGCACCTCGTACACGGGCGAGGATGCGTCGAGTGCCAGGACGGGCCGCATGATGGCGGCGGCCCGCACATTCTCGTCGGCGCCGACGGCGTCACGCACGTGAACCACCCCGTTGACGAGGCCGTTGGCACGCACCAGGATCCGGCGGAAACCGGTCTGCCGGCTCATGTCCCGGATCTCGGCGACGGTCGCGTCGGGCCGGACGCTGGTGAGGGGCGCACCGGGCGGCAGCACGTCGCGCACGGTCAGCTTGGACAGCTCCAGCGCGCTGGCCAGGTGGGTGTGGTAGCGCTCGTCGAGCGTGCCCACGTCGGCCGAATGCTCCACCAGATGCGCCAGCGCCTCCGAATCCTGCCCGGCGCCAACCTGATCGACGGCCTGTACGCCCAGCTTGCGCAGCAGTGAGTTGGCGAGCTTGTTGAGTCCTTCGAGCAGCGGCCGGGTGAGCCACATGAATGCCCGCATCGGCAGGGCGAGCATGATCGCCGATTTCTCGGGGTGCGCGATGGCCCACGACTTGGGCGCCATCTCCCCCACCACCAGGTGCAGGAACGTCACGATCAGCAGGGCGAGAACGAAACCGAGTACGTCGGCCAGCCAGTACGGCGCGCCCCAGTGATCGAGGACCGGTGTGATCCAGTGATGCACAGCGGGTTTGGTGATCGCACCGAGCGCAAGCGTGCACACGGTGATACCGAGTTGCGAACCTGCCAGCAGCACAGGCAGTTCCGACGCGCTGCGCAGTGCGGCCGACGCGCTGCGGCTGCCGGCGGCGGCATCCTCCAGCCGGTGCCTGCGGGCACCGATCAGCGCGAACTCGACGGCCACGAAGAACGCGCTGAGCGCGATCAGTCCGGCGGTGACCAGCAGCACGATCCACGGATTACTCATCGCCGTCCTCCTCACGCGCGACGGCGGCGACGGTCACGAACACCAGCGACGGCACCCGCTTCTCGACCTCGCGCACCGTGGCCCGCACCTCGAGCGGTTCGACGTCCTCGCCGATCGCCAGTTCTGCCGGGTCGGGGTCGAGCGGGATGGTCACCTCGTCTCCCACGACGGGCAGCCCCTCGAGGGTGGTGATGACCAGGCCGGCGATCGTCTCGTAGTCGCCTTCGGGCAGTTCGTATCCGATGATCCGCGACACCTCGTCGATGTGGGCGTCGCCCTGGATCAGCCAGCCGCCGTCGGTCTTCTCCACGTCCTTCGGGGTGACCGGGTCGTGTTCGTCGTCGATCTCGCCGACGATCTCCTCGGCGATGTCCTCGATGGTGACGATGCCGGCGAATCCACCGTATTCGTCGATGACGATGGCCAGTTCGCCGATCACCTCCGGACCTTCTACGGCCTCCATCTGTTCGAGGGCCTCGGGCAGCGGCAGGGAGTCGGGGATGGTGATGGCGGGGCGGCACAGCGCACCCGCGGTCACTGTCGGGTCGGCGCCGGCGTTGGACCAGTTCAGCAGGATCTGCAGGTCGATGATGCCGCGCACCTCGTGCGCGCCGTCGACCACCGGGTACCGAGTGTGGCCGGTGCTCATCAGGTCGAGGACGTCGCCGGCGAGGTCGTCGACGGAGACGGTATCGACGTTGCCGCGCGGGATCATCGCGTGTTCGGCACTGCGGGTGGGAAAGTCGAGAACCCGGTCGAGCAGCGTCGACAGTTGGGCGGGCAGTTCACCGGTCTCGCGTGATTCGGCGACGATGTGTTCGAGGTCGCGCGGGGTGGCCGAGTGTTCGACGTCGTGGACGGGTTCGATGTGCAGCAGCCGCAGCAGCAGTTCGGCGGCCTTGTCGAAGATCGTGATGACAGGCCCGAACACGGCGAGGTAGATGGTGGTGGAGCGCGCCAGCCAGCGGGCGACGGGTTCGGGTTTGGCGATGGCCATGTTCTTGGGCAGCAGCTCACCGAACACCATCTGCACGACGGTCGAGAATCCGACGGCCAGCACCGTGCCGATCGCGACACCAACCGACACGGGGACACCGATATCCCCGAAGATCTCGCCGACGCCTTTACCGATGAGCGGTTCGGCGACGTAACCGACGAGCAGTCCGGTGATGGTGATGCCGAGCTGCGCGCCCGACAGCATGAACGAGGTGCGGCGGGTGACCGACAGGGTGCGTGTGGCGGTGGCGTCACCGGCCTCGGCGCGCGCGGCCAGGCGGGACCTGTCGACCGCCATGAAGGCGAACTCCTGCGCGACGAAGTAACCGGTCAGCGCGGTGATCGCGAAGACGACGAGAATACCCAGCAAGATTCCGAGAACGGTCAGCACAGCCGGTCCTCACGGTCCGCGGCCTGATGGTTCGGGCCGGTCGGGACGGGTATGTCAGAGGGGGGCAGGGTCGATCGTCGGCGGCGTTTTCGGCGCTTGACGCGTCTCATTCTTCTCTCACTGTTCAGGCGCCGACGTGCATCGGCCGGGCACCCAGGTGTTCGGCAATTGTTCGATCCAGGGTGCCGAAACTCGGTCACCGGTGCAAGTCGCCGCGATGCAGGTCACTCACGAATTCGCGTAGTAGCGGCCCAGGAAATCGTCGCGGTAGGCGAGGTAGTCACCGGATTCGATGGCCCGGCGCGCACCGTCGACCAGGTTCACGATGAACGACACATTGTGCAGCGTCGCCAGCGTCGCGGCGAGGCCTTCCTTCGCCTTGAACAGGTGGTGCAGGTAGGCGCGGCTGTACTGCGAGGTGTAGTTCTCGGTGTCGGCGTCGAGGGGACCGAAATCCTTGCGGTATTTCGCGTTGGTGACGTTGTAGCGGCCGTCGCGTGAATAGATCGCGCCGTTGCGGGCGACGCGGGTGGGCGAGACGCAGTCGAAGGTGTCCACGCCGTTCTCGATGGCGGTGAAGATGTCGTCGGGTTCGCTGATGCCGAGCAGATGTTTCGGCGCGTCCTGCGGCAGTTCGGAATTGACCCAGCCGACGATGGTGCCCAGATTGTCCTTCTCCAGCGCGCCGCCGATACCGTAGCCGCCGAACCCTTTGCCGCCGGCCGCACGGTCGGCCTCGCTCAGGGCGACCAGGTCGCGGGAGGCCTTGCGGCGCAGGTCCTCATACTGGGCGCCCTGAATGACACCCCACAGCGACTGCTGCGGCCGGTGGCTGCGTTCGACGCTGAGCCGGTTGTGTTCGGCGAGGCAGCGGATCGCCCACAGGCGGGTGCGTTCGAGGGAACTCTCCTGGTAGGCGCGGGTGTTCATCAGCGTCGTCAGCTCGTCGAAGGCGAAGATGATGTCGGCGCCGAGCTGATGCTGGATCTGCATCGACACCTCGGGGGTGAACCGGTGCTTCGATCCGTCGAGGTGCGATTTGAAGGTGACGCCGTCGTCGTCGACGTTGGACAGGCGCTCTTTGCCGGGCGCGATGCGGTCGTCGTCGGGGGCGTCGGTGGCGTCCATCGAGATGACCTTCTTGAACCCGGCGCCCAGCGACATCACCTGGAAGCCGCCGCTGTCGGTGTAGGTGGGTCCGGACCAGTTCATGAATGCGCCGAGCCCGCCGGCCGCGTCGATGATGTCGGGGCCGGGCTGCAGGTACAGGTGATAGGCGTTGGCCAGCACCGCCTGCGCGCCGAGCGCCGCCACCGACTCCGGCAGCACCGTCTTGACCGTCGCCTTGGTGCCCACCGGCACGAACGCCGGCGTCTGGATATCGCCGTGCGGGGTGTGGATGACGCCGGTGCGCCCGAGGGTGCCGGGCAGCGACGTGCCGACCGTGTAGTCGACGGCGTCGCTGTGAGCCGGCTGAGTATCTGACGAAGGTCCGTGGGTCACCGGTGCATCTTCCCAGCTCAGTACCGGCGGTCTCAAACCGGCGAATCAGGGTTCGCTACGGTAGGGACCATGACGCGCCGTTCGCCCCGCATTGCCGTATTCGCCGCCACCGCCGCCCTGGCGGTGACGCTCGCGGCGTGCGGCTCGGAGGACGACGCCACCGACGCTTCGTCATCGACGGCGGTGGCCTCCTCGACGGCATCCGAATCCGCCTCGGCCACATCGTCGGTGTCGTCTTCGGCCAAGGCGTCGAAGACGCCGGAGGAGACGGACGACCTGCGGACAGAGAACCCGTCGGCACCGATCGTCGGCGGCCGGGTCCCGGCATCGCGGCGCAGTTCCCACAAACCGGACCCGAACGAGTCGGCGCCCACCCCGTCGAGCGGCGAATGTGGCACGACGCAGGGTCCCGACGGCGCGCTGCACATCGTGATCCTGGCCGGCGACGTCAACTGCTCCGAGGCCAAGGGTCTGACCAAGGAGTACAACGCCAAGGCGATCGCGACCGGGCAGCAGAAGAAGGTCGGCGACTGGACATGCGGGCCGTCGCAGGTGCACGGTCTGCTCGCCGCGTGCCAGAAGGATCAGTCGGTGATCGGATTCACTCCGTAATCGCGCTTGACCCTCACGCGACGTCACGGTTCAGGGTGGTCTTGTGAGCGAGAACAAGCCCCTGACGGTAGGCCGCATCGCGCGGCTGACCGGGGTGAGCGTGCGGACGTTGCACCACTACGACGACATCGCGTTGGTGGTGCCCTCGGGGCGCACATCCGCCGGATACCGGGTGTACTCCGATGCCGACGTCGAACGTCTGCATCAGGTACTCACCTACCGGGAGCTGGGTTTTTCTCTTGAGCAGATCGCGACCCTGCTCGACGATCCGGACGCCGATGCCCTCGCGCATCTGAAGCAGCAACGCACGCTGCTCGAAGACCGGATCGATCGCTTGCACCGGATGGTCGCCGCTGTGGAGGAAATGATGAGTAAGAAGAGCCAGGGCATCCAGCTGACCGCCGCCGAGCAGGCCGAGATCTTCGGCGACGACTGGACCGGCAACAACTATCAGGACGAGGCCCAGGAACGCTGGGGCGACACCGACGCCTGGAAACAGAGCCAGGAGCGCTCCGCGAAGTTCACCAAGGACGACTGGATCGCGATCAAGGCCGACACCGACGTGCTCGAGTCGGCCCTCGCTGACGGCCTCCGCCG
The DNA here is from genome assembly GCF_000241345.1 of Gordonia amarae NBRC 15530. Taxonomy (GTDB): domain Bacteria; phylum Actinomycetota; class Actinomycetes; order Mycobacteriales; family Mycobacteriaceae; genus Gordonia; species Gordonia amarae. The sequence continues at coordinate 283,484 of NZ_BAED01000020.1, read as the reverse complement.
CGGCGTGCAACCAGGCTCGGCCGAAGCGAACTCCCTGGCCGAACAGCACCGCGCATCCATCGACCGCTTCTACGACTGCGGCCACGACATGCAGGTCTGCCTGGCCGAGATGTACGTCGCCGATCCCCGCTTCACCAAGCACTACGACGACATCGAACCCGGACTCACCCAGTTCGTCCACGACATCATCGTCGCGAATGCGGAGGCCCAGTCGTAACTGCCACCCGGATATGGAGCATCAGAGCTCTCGGACGCGGCGACGTTCGTGCAGTGAGTCGGCGACGAAGCCGGTGTCGACTTTCTCGGCACCGTCTTCGTGCCAGCCGTGGCGCTCGTAGAAGGATGCGGCCCGCTCGTTGCCGTCGAGCACCCATAGGTGGGCGGTGACGAAGCCTGCCTCACGCAATGCCTGCTCGGCGGCACACATGAGCGCGTGCCCTACGCCGCGCGACCACACACCGGGCAGGGCATACATCGCGTGCAGTTCGCCGCTGCCCGGGCGGTCGTCGTCGGTTCCGGGTCCGACCGCGGCCCAGCCGACGATCTCGTCGCCGTCCACGGCCACGAACTGGCGGTTCCGATTGTCTGCCATGCGCTCGCTCCACCGGTCCGTGCGCACCCTGCCCTCGCGCTCGGCGTCCATGCCGTCCAGGACGGCGTCGGCGATAAGCCCCCTGTAGGCGACCCGCCACGCGTCGACACGGACGCGGGCGATCGCCCAAGCATCGGCGCGGATGGCTGTCCGCACGATCACGCTCATGCCGGAACAATATGCGATCGCGACCCCGGTACCGCTGATCTCAGTACGCCAGTTCGTCCCAGTCGACGGTGATCAGGAACGGTGCCTCGATGCGGATACCGCCGGCGTCCGCCGGGGTCCATTCGCCGGCGAGCAGGTAGTTGGCTTGCCACAGTGGACGCACCCCGTCGGGCAGCGGGCCGGGGGCTGAATCGAGACCGTAAGCACGGATCGAGGCGATCGCGCTGGCCGAACGATCCAGCGCCGCCTCCCAGTACCAGGGAATCCCAGCCGACGCGTAGCGCGCTTTCTTGGCTTCCATGTCGGTCTGGGAGTTTCCTGGGGACAGAACCTCGCCGACCAGCACGACATCGGCGGCGCGCAGATCTTGGTACGGCTTGTCGAGGCAACGGTGCACGAGGAAATCCGGGGTGAGGAAGTCGTTCTTGCCGTCGGCTCCCAGGAACACGTTGGTTTCGGTGGTGACCCGAAGACACCGCTGCGGATTGTCCGTACGGTCGGTGCGAACGCACTGCTCCAACGCCGCCCAGATCCGGTTGGTGAAGGTCTGGTGCTCGGCAGGACCCCGGCGCATCCACACGACCCTGCCGTCCCACAATTCCACCTGTGCGGCGACCTCCTCAGGCAGCTCGCCCAGGTCCTCCCACGTCATGAATTCGGGGAGGTCGGGGCGGTCGCCGTGGGGGACGGACATGGTTCAACTGTAGCCGTGGGGAGCCCGCGGACTACGGCCAGATGACGCCGGTGGCCTTCTCCAGGTAGTCCCACAGCCGGTCGGCGGCGGCCTGGTCGGTGGCGTACCTCGGTGCCTCACCGATCTGGGTGGGACCCTTGTATCCCTTGGGGCCGACAAACTCGCCGCCGGTCACCTGCGGGTCGACCGCCGCGCGGACGAGCGCGTGGGCGCCGAGTTCCTTGGTCTGGCTGAACGGGGCCTGCAGGGTGTCGACGATCCGTTCCTTGAGGGTGGGTTCGTTGATGCCGGGCACGACCGGGCCGCGGCCACCGAGGGCGTAGCCGGGGTGGGCGATCACGCTGGCGATCGGGGAGCCGGCCTTGGCGAACCGCCGGGCGGCTTCGGCGCCGACCATCGTGGTGGCGGCCTTGGAGTGGGCGTACACCTTCATCGGCTTGTATTCAGCTGCGGCGTCTGCCAATTCGGGATCGGTGAAGGAGTACTCCCCCTTGATGGCGGTGGAGCTGCCCAGCCACACGATGTGCGGCGCGGCACCGGTGAGCGAATCCAGGATCGACCCGACAAAGGCAAAGTGGCCGAGAATGTTTGTCGCGAAGAACAATTCGTGACCCTCGGGGGTAACGGTGCGGGTCTTGGGTCCGTGTACCAGGCCCGCGTTGAGGATAAGTCCGTCGAGTTCGATTCCCCGGCCGGTGATCTCGGCGGCCGCCTTCGTCGACGACTCGATCGAGCTGGTGTCGATGCGCAGCTTCCCGATTCCGGCGGCTGGCACCTTCGCCGACGCGCTGAGCGCCGAGATGGCGTCGTCGAGCTTGGCCGGGTTGCGGCCGGCGACGATCACGTCGGCCCCGGCGCGCAGCAGTTGGTCGGCGGCGAAGTAGCCGATGCCGCCGTTGGCGCCGGTGATGAGGTAGGTGCGGCCGCGCAGGTCGCCGATCTGTGTGGGATCCCAGGTCATCGGGATGCTCCTTCGTTGGTGAGGGTGACGCTGACGTTGACGACGTCGCCGTCCTTGATCGCGACGGCATGGCCGGCGCGGGTGATTCCGTCGACCAGCACGCTGACAGGCGCGCCGGTTCCGGTGAAGTTGCGCCACCAGGTCTTGCCGTCGGTGCCGAACTTGGATTGCAGAAGAATGGTGTCGGCGCCGGTGCGCTTGTAGCCGACCGGCGTGCGGTAGCTGCGACCCGTTTTCCGTCCGGTGAAGGTGAGGACGGTCAGGCCTTTGCCCAGCACGCCGCCGACGACGGGCGCTCCCAGCAGCGACATCATGATCCGGTTGCCCAGCTTCGGTGTGGACGCCCCCTGGTTCGCACTCATGCCAACCCGCCTTCCGTAATGCCATCGATTAGGTGGAGGATTTCCCTCCGGTACAAGTGGAGAGTAATCTTCCGTTTAGCAAACCGCAAGTTCTGGATGGGAGAGCGCGATGAGATCTGACGCACGTGCCAACCGTGCGGCCATCGTCGACGCCGCGCGAACGCTGTTCTCCGGACGCGGCGTGGACGTACCGCTCTCGGCGGTCGCCGAGGCCGCGGGCATCGGGATCGCGACGCTCTACCGCAACTTCCCCACCCGCGACGACCTGATCCGCGCCGTCGTCGAGGACATCGCCGGCTGCTTCCAGGCCGTCGAGCGGGAGTATCTGGCCAGGATCGAGGAGGACCCCGAGCAGGGCTGGCACGACTTCGTGCACGCCCTCGCCGCGATCCGGCCGGGCACGATCATCCCCGCGCTGGCCGAGAAGTTCGGCGGCACCGGCGCTCCGGACTACGTCGCACCGCTGCGCGAGGGGGTGCTGGCCACCCAGCAGACCCTGCTCGCCCGCGCCAAGAAGGCCGGACTCGTGCGAGACGATGTGTCCGCCAAGAACTTTCAGCTGGGCATCGCATCCATCACCCGGCCGCTCTCCGAACAGCCCGAGGCCGACTGCGACACCCACACGGCCTGGCTGATCGACGTCTACCTGCGGGGGTTACGCCCCTGACGACACGCGATCAGTGTTCGGTGGAGAACCCCACCCGGCGGCGATGGTTCTCGATCGCCAGGACGACGAGGCGGTCGATGAGGTCGGCGTAGCCCAGGCCCGCCGCGTCCCACAGTTTCGGGTACATCGAGCCGGGGGTGAAACCGGGAATCGTGTTGATCTCGTTGAGCAGCCAGCCGCGGCCGTTCTCCTCGTAGAAGAAGTCGACGCGGGCCAGCCCGGCGCAGCGCAACGCGAGGAACGAGTCGACGGCCAGCTCACGGACCTTCGCGATCTCGTCGGCGGGCAGGTCGGCGGGGATTGCCAGCTTGGCGGCGCCGGTGACGTATTTGTCCTCGTAGTCGTAGAACTCGCTGCCGGGCAGGATCTCGCCGGGCACCGACGTCTCCGGGGCGGTGTTGCCGAGAACGGCCACCTCGATCTCGCGGGCGGTCACCCCCTCCTCGATGACGATGGTGCCGTCGTAGCGCAACGCCACGTCGATCGCCTTGTCGAGTTCGGACTCGTTGTGCGCCTTGCTGATTCCCACGGACGACCCGAGGTTGGCGGGCTTGACGAACACCGGCAGGCCGAGAGTCTCGATGGCCTTGCCGACGATCTCGCGGGCGTCGTCGATACCGTCGCGGAATTCGATCCACCGGCACTGCGGGATACCGGCCTGCTCGGTGACGCGCTTGGCCATCGCCTTGTCCATGCACACCGCCGACGCGAGCACCCCCGAACCGACGTACGGCAGCTTGAACAGTTCGAGCAGACCCTGCACGGTGCCGTCCTCGCCGTGCGGCCCGTGCAGCAGCGGGAGGACAACGGTCACCGGCGCAGTGGGGCCGGCCGCCTCGCCCTGCAGCACGACGAGCGGGTCGACGACGGTACCGGTGACGTCGAGCGCGTTCGGTAGCGGCGCACCGCCGGCGAGTGCGGCTATCGCGTCGTCATTGCGTATCCACGAGCCGTCCTTGCCGATACCCACGGGCACCAGCTCGTACTTGGTGCGGTCGGCGGCGGCCAGCACATGGGCCGCGGTCACGCGGGAAACGTCATGTTCTGCCGAGACGCCGCCGAACAGGACGACCAGACGCAGGAGGGGCGAAGCCATGCCGCTCAGCCTAGTGTCCCCCAAACAGACGCATTCAACTGCTACGATTGCTACACGCGTCAGTCGTCCTCAGGAGGCAACCATGCGCACGATCCCACACCGCGAACTCCGCAACAATTCGTCGAAGATCCTCGAAGAGGTCAGCAATGGTGAGACATTTGAAATCACCAACCACGGCAAAGTGGTGGCGATTCTGTCTCCCCCTGCCCTGACCCCCTACGAGCAACTCCTCGCCGCCGGGAAGGTGCAGCGAGGGACCCAAAGGAGAAACTTCTCATCCATCAAACCCGCAATCGCCGAACGCGATCCGCTGGACGTCCTCAACGAGATGCGCGGCCAGCGCGACGCGATGTTCGATGAGTGACGCGGCGGGTCTCATCCGGTGATCGCCTACATCGACACATCGGCATTCCTCCGGATGGTGGTCGTCGGGCGCGACGCACAGACAGTCGCCGACGGCGATCGGGTCAGGAGCTACCTCGACCTGTTCGGAGCCGACGACATCATCCTGTCGTCCAGACTCCTCCGCACCGAGGTTCACTGCCAGGCCAATCGTCAACCGGAGATCGATATCGGTCTTGCCGACTCGACACTGGCGGAGATCGATATCGTGCCCATAGAACAGGACGACTTCGTCAGTGCGCCACTCGTGCCCGGACGTCTCCGCACGCTCGACGCCTTGCACCTGGCTGCGGCACTCCGACTCCGAGCGGACGTCATGGTGTCCTTCGACTCCGAGTTGCTACGCGCGGCCCGCCTCGCCGGGATGCGCGTCGGTCCGTGACGCGGGTGCCGAACGTCCGCCCAGTACATTGATCGGCATGCGTTTCACGGCAGCACAGATCGCCCAGGCAACCGACGGTGAGGTGGTCGGCGACGCCGGCGCCGTGATCGACGGGGTCGCCATCGACTCCCGCATCGTCGAACCGGGGCAGTTGTTCGTGCCGATCGTGGCCGAACGCGACGGCCACGCCTTCATCGGCAAGGCCGTCGAGGCCGGGGCCACCGTCTGTCTGTCGTCACGAGATGTATTTGGCGATGCGACCACCGATGTGCCGGGCGCAACCGTCGTCCGGGTCGCCGACACCGCCCTCGCGCTGGCCGACCTGGGCCGTGCGGCCCGCACCCGGCTGCCCGACCGGGTCGTCGGTGTCACCGGTTCGGTGGGCAAGACCTCCACCAAGGATCTACTGGCCGGGGTGCTTGCCACGACGTACCCGACGGCGGCGAGCGAGAAGTCGTTCAACAATGAGCTCGGACTGCCGATGACACTGGTCAACGCCCCCGACGGCACCGAGGCCGTGGTGCTGGAGATGGGTGCGCGCGGCGTCGGGCACATCGAGTTGCTGTGCGGCATCGGCCGCCCGACGGTCGGGGTGATCACCCGTGTCGAGGCCGTGCACCTGGAGATGTTCGGTTCACTGGAGGCCGTCTCGCAGGCCAAGGGCGAGCTGATCGAGGCCCTGCCCGACGACGGTCTCGCGGTGCTCAACGCCGACGAGCCGGTGGTCGCGGCGATGGCGTCCCGCACCTCCGCGCCGGTCCTGACCTACGGGCTTTCGCCGACCGCCGACGTGTACGCCTCGAACGTGTCGCTGGACGCGCAGCTGCGGGCATCGTTCCGGCTGCACACCCCGTGGGGCGAGGCCGATGTCCAGCTCGGCGCGCGCGGCGCACACCAGGTGCCCAACGCCCTCGCCGCGGCCGCCGCGGGTTGCGGAGTGGGTGTTCCGGTCGAGCAGATCGCGCTCGGCCTGCGCACCGCCGCGCTGTCGGGGCTGCGGATGGAACTGTCGACCACGCCGGGCGGCGTCATCGTCATCAACGACGCCTACAACGCCAACCCGACGTCGATGACCGCGGCCCTGAACTCCCTGGCCACGCTGCGGGCGGGCCGCCGGATCGCGGTGCTGGGCACGATGGCCGAACTCGGCGACGACTCCGACGCCGCCCACGCCGGCGTCACCCGCACCGCCGTCGATCTGGGTGTCGAGGTGATCGCGGTGGCCGCACCCGCCTACGGCGACGGCGCCCGGCACGTCGAGGACGTCGACGCGGCTGTCGCGGCGTTGACCGACCTTGCCGACGGCGATGCGGTGCTGGTCAAGGGCAGCCGGGTGGCCGCTCTCGAGCGCGTCGCCCAGGGGCTGCTGGGCTAGGAACTCTCAGCCGGGACGGCGGACGCGGCCCGTTCGACGGTCAGCAGACTCTCCGCGCTGTGTTCGGCGTGATAGGCGGCGGCCCCGCCGCGAGCACCGAAGAGCCGTTTGCTCCAGACCAGCCACACCACGGCTGCGAGGTTGATGAGCAGGACGAGGATCTTGAAGACGGAGATCTTCTCGGTGAGTTCGTAGATCTCCACCGGGATGAACACGCTGGTGACGATCACCGAGAAGTACTCACCCCAGCGCTTGATCAGCCAGAGCCCGACGGCCTCGATGCCCTGCAGGGAGGCGTAGACGATGATCGCGCAGCCGATGAGGACGATCGCGGTCGAGGACAGGGTGAACGATTTCTCGATCAGATGCACGATCCGGGAGTCGTCGATGTTCCAGCCGAGCTGCTGGGCGATGGGTTCGAGCAGCGGCATCTCGCGTTTGAACCCATCCCGCAGGGCGTCCTGGCTGTGCCGCAGCCCGATGACGACGATGCCCGCCGCCAGCAGGACGACGAAGTGGGCCAGCCTGTCCAGCGCCAGCAGGCGCATGATCACCAGGTCGCGCAACGCCGCACCGCGCGGGACCTCGGGCGCGTGGTCCGCGGGACCGCCACCCGCCGGTTCGCCGGGAACGAAACTGCCGCAGCGCAGACACCGCCAGCTCGTGCCCGCGGCGGTGTCCACCTGAAGGCGTTCGGCGAGGAAGGTCTCGTCGGGACGATATGTCTCATGTCCTCTGACGCCGCAGACGAGCAGCTCCCAGTCGAGTCTCATGGTCGCCAGGCTAGTCCGGACGGTCCGCGTCGCATCACGGCGCGACGAACGTGCCACCACCTGGCCCCTCATGCGCCGCGGCTGAGTTCACAGCGAACCCGGTACGCCCTGGTTCACCCGGTACACCCTAGTTCACGAAGAACGTTCCGGCACCGGGAAACACCTGGCTGCCCGCGTTCGGGCTGGTGATCTCGCCGACGCTCAGTCCCGCGAAGACCAGCCCGGTGCCCGTGGTCACCTCGCGGGAGGTCGGCACGGCAACGAAGGTCGGGATCGTCGGGTTGGGGCACAGCGCCACGAACGAACTCCCGCTCCTGCCCGCCATCGGGTTGAACCAGTTCATCGACAGCGTGGCGTTGCGCGCCGACGATGAGCCGGTGCACACATCGCGGCTGGTGGCCGAGGCCACCGTGATCTCGCCGGGTCTGACGCGGGTGACCACGAGCCGCGCGGCGTATGTCCCCGGGGAACTACCGCCGACGGTCGTCGCGGTCACCGGGATCTGGAACACGGCCACCGGGGATTCTGCTGCAGCGGCGCCTGGGCCGGTGCTCAGCGCGCAGATACCGGCGGCCGCAAGGAGCAGCGCGGCGGTCCGCGTCCCGATTGGTGTCATGGCAAGACCTCCTTGTAACAGGTCACGGGGCAAGGAATGTGCCGATGCCGGGTGTGGTGAAGTTGCCCTCACCGATACCGGTCATGCTCGTCGTCATCACGACCGGGCCACTGCCGGTGTCGGCCTCGACAACCGTGGGTTTGCCTGCTTCGGCGCAGATCGCGACCTCGGCCACGCCCGACCCCCTGGGACCGAGCCAGCCGATACGCACCTTCGCGTTGCTCACCGCGCTCATCTGGCAGACCATGAGGCCCGCCTCCGTGGTGGAGAAGGCGATCCGGCCGGGCTTCTCGGCGGCCGATGCGGTGACGGTTGCGGCGTGGATCCCCGGCGACAGATCGACCACCACAAAGGCCAGCGGCGGGACCTGGACCACCGGAACGGCGGTGGCCACCGCCGCGCCCGTGGCCGACAGCGCGCCGGCGGTCAGCAGCGCGGCCGCACCGGCGCACGCGGCACGTCGCCTCGCCACAGGTCGCCTCGATCTGTCGGTCAATGCCACGGCGGATCCTCTCCTGGCGATGTGCGCCGGTTGTGATTGAGAGCACTGTCGACGACTTGTTCGTGAGAATAGCCCGATTCGTTACCGTCGGTAACGACCTTCCGTGACGCGACGGGCGCGGGAACCTAAACACCCGGCACCGGCCCGCACCGGGGCGTAGCATCGGGCCGGTGACGAATGCTCTTCGCGTGCTGGTCTATTCGAGCGATTCCGATACCCGCGCACAGGTGATCGGCGCGCTGGGACCCCGGCTCGACGCCGACGGCCCCGAGCTGTCGTACTACGAGGTGGCCACCGAGCCGATGGTGTTCGCCCAGCTCGACTCCGGCTCGGTGGACGCGGCGATCCTCGACGGCGAGGCCTCCCCGGCCGGCGGCCTGGGCATCGCCAAGCAGATGAAGGACGAATACGATCCGGCGCCGCCCACCCTGGTGCTGCTCGGACGTGCCGACGACCGCTGGCTGGCCGACTGGTCACGCACCGAGGCCACGGCCGTGCTGCCGGTCGATCCGCTGGCCCTGTCCACGAGTTTCGCGCAGATGCTGCGCACGGCGGGAATCACCGCCGGGTCATGAACCCGAGCCGGTGACCGAGCCGGTGACAGAGCCCCCAACGACTAGTGTGCGCGAGCCCGCGCACACCCTGACCGTCCGCGCTCCCGTCCAGAGTCTCGTCAGATTCGCCCAGTACACACGTACCAGGACGCCCGGTTGTGCCGGGGGTACAGCGCCCCCTCGTTACACCACCAGACCGGATGCCGCCACCCGAGAGACGAAACTCCCGGAAACAGCAAACATCCCCCGCCACGCGCCCAGACCCTTGTAGGGTTGTGGTGTAGCTCACAGCCCCGGGGCTACGATGGAGTCACGCCATCTCCGTGCGACGCGGTCGCAGATCTGGAGGCGCGTTTCATGAACGCTTATGTGCCGATTCTGGTGCTCGCGGCCATCGCCGCGCTGTTCGCCGTGGTGTCCGTGGGCATCGCGGTGTTCATCGGTCCGCGCCGGTACAACCGTGCAAAACTGGAGCCCTACGAGTGTGGCATCGAACCGTCGATCAGCCGCAGCGGCCAGCGGATACCGGTGAAGTTCTACCTCACCGCGATGCTGTTCATCATCTTCGACATCGAGATCGTCTTTCTCTATCCGTGGGCGGTGGCCGCCGATCAGCTCGCCTGGTTCGGCCTGCTCGCCGTCGGATTGTTCATCGTCAACGTGTCCATCGCGTATGCCTATGAGTGGCGCCGCGGCGGCCTGAGCTGGGAGTGACGACGATGGGACTGGAAGAAAAACTACCGAGCGGCGTGCTGCTGAGCACCGTCGAAGGGCTGGCCGGGTTCATGCGCAAGGGTTCGCTGTGGCCCGCCACCTTCGGGCTCGCGTGCTGCGCGATCGAGATGATGGCCACCACCTCGGGCCGCTACGACCTCGCCCGCTTCGGGATGGAGGCGTTCCGGGCATCACCCCGGCAGGCCGATCTGATGATCGTGGCCGGCCGGGTGAGCCAGAAGATGGCGCCGGTGCTGCGGCAGATCTACGACCAGATGGCCGAACCGAAATGGGTTCTGGCGATGGGTGTCTGCGCGTCGTCGGGCGGAATGTTCAACAACTACGCCATCATTCAGGGCGTCGACCACGTGGTTCCCGTCGACATCTATCTGCCCGGCTGCCCGCCCCGGCCGGAGATGCTGCTCAACGCGATCCTCACCCTGCATCAGCAGATCCAGGAGATGCCGCTCGGCGTCGACCGCGAGCGCGCGATCTGGGCCGCCGAGAAGGCCGCGCTGCAGGCGAAGCCGACCATCGAGTTCACCGGGCTGCTCCGATGACCGGGGATGAGCGTGAGGTGATCGGTGTCCGGCGAGGGTTGTTCGGCGCCAAGGGTTCCGGCGACACGTCGGGCTACGGCGGACTGGTCACGCCGGTCACGTTGGCCGGTGCCTCGCCGCGCCCGTACGGCGGGTACTTCGACGAGATCGCCGACACCCTCGACGACGCGCTCACTCAGCGCGGGGTCGCCTACCACGACGCCGTCGAGAAGGTGGTGATCTACCGCGACGAGATGACCCTGCACGTCCGGCGCCGGTGCCTGCTCGTGGTGGCGCAGACGTTGCGCGACGATCCACGGCTGCGGTTCGAGCTGTGCCTGGGCGTGAACGGCGTGCATTACCCCGACGACGCCGAACGCGAACTGCACGCCTCCTATCCGCTGTCGTCGATCACGCACGGACGCCGGATCCGGCTGGAAGTGTCTGTCCCCGACCATGATCCGCACATCCCCAGCCTGTGCGAGGTGTATCCCACCAATGACTGGCACGAACGGGAGACCTACGACTTCTTCGGCATCATCTTCGACGGCCACCGGGCGCTGACCCGCATCGAGATGCCCGACGACTGGCACGGTCATCCGCAGCGCAAGGACTATCCGCTCGGCGGTGTCCCGGTGGAGTACAAGGGCGCTCGCATCGCGCCCCCGGACCGCAGGAGGTCGTACAAGTGACTACACTGGACTCCGGAAACGACGCCCGGCCCGAACGGGTGTTCACCATCTCGGGTCAGGACTGGGACGACCTTGTCAACTCGGTACGCGAGCGCGCCGCCGCCCAGCCGGGCGACGAACGCGTCGTGGTGAACATGGGTCCCCAGCATCCGTCGACGCACGGGGTGCTGCGGCTGATCCTGGAGATCGAGGGCGAGACGGTCATCGAGGCCCGCTGCGGAATCGGCTACCTGCACACCGGGATCGAGAAGAATCTCGAGTACCGCAACTGGACGCAGGGCGTCACCTTCGTGACCCGGATGGACTATCTGTCGCCGTTCTTCAACGAGACCGCGTACTGCCTGGGTGTGGAGAAGCTGCTCGGCATCACCGACGACATTCCGGAGCGGGCCACGGTGATCCGGGTGATGCTGATGGAGCTGAACCGGATCTCCTCGCATCTGGTGGCATTGGCCACGGGCGGAATGGAATTGGGTGCGGTCACCCCGATGTTCGAGGGTTTCCGGGAACGCGAGATGATCCTGGACCTGTTCGAGCACATCACGGGACTGCGGATGAATCACGCGTTCATCCGCCCCGGCGGGCTGGCGGCCGACATGCCCGACGACGGCATCGAGAAGGTGTCGGCCGTCGTCGACGCGCTGCCGGCGCGCCTGGCCAAGCTCAGCGACCTGCTCACCCACAACCCGATCTGGAAGGCCCGTACCCGCGACGTCGGGTACCTCGACCTCACCGGTTGTATGGCCCTGGGCATCACCGGGCCGGTGCTGCGCTCGACGGGCCTGCCGCACGATCTGCGCAAGTCGCAGCCGTACTGCGGTTACGAGAACTACGAGTTCGATGTCATCACCGCCACCACCTGCGACTCCTACGCCCGTTACCTGATCCGGGTGAAGGAGATGAGCGAGTCCCTCAAGATCGTGCGCCAGTGCCTGGACCGGCTCGAGCCCGGACCGGTGATGGTGGACGACCGCAAGATCGCCTGGCCCGCCGACCTGTCCCTCGGCCCCGACGGCCTGGGCAATTCGCCTGAGCATATCGGCGAGATCATGGGGTCGTCGATGGAATCGCTGATCCACCATTTCAAGCTGGTCACCGAGGGTTTCCGGGTGCCCGCCGGGCAGTGTTTCGTCGAGATCGAGTCCCCGCGTGGGCAACTCGGTGTGCACATGGTCTCCGACGGCGGCACCCGCCCGTATCGGGTGCATTTCCGCGATCCGTCGTTCACCAATCTGCAGGCGGTGGCGGCGATGTGCGAGGGCGGCACGGTCGCCGACGTGATCACCGCCGTCGCCAGTATCGACCCGGTGATGGGAGGGGTGGATCGATGACCGACCAGGTATTCCTCGGCAGCCAGATCAGTACTGGACCGAAAGAACCCGCAGCACAAGAACTTCCGGTAGGAGTTCCGCCGATAACCTTCGGCGGTCCCGACCACTACCCCGACGACGTCCTGCAGCGCCTCACGCAGGAGGCCGCTGCGATCATCGCCCGCTACCCGCAGTCCCGGTCGGCGCTGCTGCCCCTGCTGCATCTGACACAGTCGGTGGACACGTGCATCACCAATGCGGGCATCGAATTCTGCGCGGCCCAACTGGATCTGACAGCCGCACAGGTGGCCGCGGTGGCGACGTTCTACACGATGTTCCGGCGCACCCCGACCGGCGAATACCTGGTGGGCGTGTGCACCAACACGCTGTGCGCGGTGCTCGGTGGTGACGAGATCCTCGCCGCCGTCAAAGATCACCTCGGGATCAGGTGCGGCGACACCACTCCCGACGGCCGCATCACACTGGAACACGTCGAATGCAATGCGGCGTGCGATCATGCGCCGGTGGTGATGGTGAACTGGGAGTTCTTCGACGCCCAGGACCCGGAGTCCACCATCGAACTGATCGAGGACCTGCGCGCGGGCCTGAAAGTTCAGCCGTCCCGCGGCACCGGCGGCCTGTGTTCGTTCCGCCAGACCGAACGACTGCTCGCCGGGGTACCAGAGGAGCCGGGGCAGTGACCACGATCGCCGAGCCTCCCGATACCCGTGTGCTGAGCGCACATTGGGACGAGCCGGAATCCTGGACGCTGCGCAACTACCGCTCACACGGCGGCTACGACGGTGCCCGGGCGGCGTTCGCGATGTCACCCGACGAGGTCATCGAACTGGTGAAGGCATCGGGACTACGCGGGCGCGGCGGCGCCGGTTTCCCGGTCGGCATGAAGTGGTCGTTCATACCCCAATCCGACGACCCCGACGCCCCGCCGCACTATCTGGTGGTCAACGCCGACGAGTCCGAACCCGGCACCTGCAAGGACATGCCGCTGATGCTGGCCTCGCCGCACGCGCTGATCGAGGGCATCATCATCGCCTGCTACGCGATCCGTGCCGCCAACGCCTTCATCTACGTGCGCGGTGAGGTGGCGTCGGTGATCCGCAGGCTGCGCACCGCCGTCGCCGAGGCGTACGAGGCGGGTCTGCTGGGCCGTGACATCCTCGGTTCCGGTGTCGACGTCGAGCTCGTGGTGCACGCCGGTGCCGGTGCCTACATCTGCGGTGAGGAGACGGCGCTGCTGAACTCGCTGGAGGGCAGGCGCGGCCAGCCCCGGCTGCGGCCCCCGTTCCCCGCCGTCGCCGGTCTGTACGCGAGCCCGACGGTGGTCAACAATGTCGAATCCATCGCCAGCGTCGGCCCGATCCTGCGCAACGGCGTCGACTGGTTCCGCACGATGGGCACCGAGAAGTCGCCCGGCTTCACGCTGTACTCGCTGTCGGGGCACGTCACCCGGCCCGGCCAGTACGAGGCCCCGCTGGGAATCACCTTGCGCGAGTTGCTCGATCGCGCGGGCGGGGTGCGCGCGGGCCATCAGCTCAAGTTCTGGACGCCGGGCGGGTCGTCGACGCCGCTGCTCACCCCCGACCACCTCGATGTCCCGCTCGACTACGAGGGCGTGGGGGCGGCCGGATCGATGCTGGGCACCAAGGCATTACAGATCTTCGACGACACCACCTGCGTGGTGCGGTGCGTGAGCCGGTGGACCGAGTTCTACGCCCACGAATCGTGCGGCAAATGCACCCCCTGCCGGGAGGGCACCTACTGGCTGGTGCAGGTGCTGCGCCGCATCGAGGCCGGTGACGCCACGATGACCGACATCGACATGCTCGCCGACATCACCGACAGCGTCGTCGGAAAGTCGTTCTGCGCGCTGGGTGACGGCGCGGGGTCGCCGATCACCTCCTCGCTCAAGTACTTCCGCGACGAGTACGAACAGCACATCACCGGCGGTGGGTGCCCTTTCGATCACTCCAAGTCCACAGTTTTCCCGAGGCAGGCAGGTGTGCGATGACCGCTCTCGACGACCGCAAGGCCACCTCTACCACGCACCTCACCATCGACGGCACCGAGATCGAAGTCCCCAAGGGCACGTTGATCATCCGCGCCGCCGAACAGGCCGGAATCCAGATCCCCCGCTTCTGCGACCACCCGCTGCTCGCACCCGTCGGCGCCTGCCGGCAGTGCCTCGTCGACGTCGAGGGCCAGCGTAAACCGGTCGCCTCGTGCACCACCCCGGTCGCCGACGACATGGTGGTGCACACCCAGCACAGTTCGGAGGTGGCGGCGTCGGCGCAGCGCGGGGTGATGGAGCTGCTGCTCATCAATCACCCGCTCGACTGCCCGGTGTGCGACAAGGGCGGCGAATGTCCACTGCAGAATCAGGCGATGTCGTCGGGCCGGGCGCAGTCCCGGTTCATCGACACCAAACGCATCTTCGAAAAGCCCGTCGCGTTGTCGTCGGAGATCCTGCTCGACCGCGAACGCTGCGTGCTGTGTGCCCGATGCACCCGATTCTCCGACGAGATCGCCGGTGACCCGCTGATCGACCTGGCCGATCGTGGTGCGCTGCAACAGGTCAGCGCGTACGCCGAGCAGCCGTTCGAGTCGTACTTCTCCGGCAACACCGTGCAGATCTGCCCGGTGGGCGCGTTGACCGGCAAGGCCTACCGGTTCCGGGCCCGCCCCTTCGATCTGGTGTCGACGCCGAGCGCGTGCGAACACTGCGCGTCCGGCTGCGCCCAGCGCACCGACCACCGGCGCGGAAAGGTGTTGCGTCGCCTGGCCGGGGACGATCCCGAGGTCAACGAGGAATGGAACTGCGACAAGGGCCGGTGGGCGTTCACCTACACCACCGCCACCGACCGGCTGCGTCAGCCGCTGGTGCGTGGCACCGACGGTGAGCTGCACGAAACATCGTGGGGGCAGGCGCTGGCGGCGGCCGCGACCGGGCTGTCCGGCGCGATCCGCGACGGTGTGGGGGTGCTGACCGGCGGCAGACTCACCGTGGAGGACGCCTACGCCTACTCCCGGTTCGCGCGAACAGTGCTGCACACCAACGACATCGACTTCCGGGTACGCGAACACTCCGACGAGGAGACGGGATTCCTGGCGGCCCACGTCGCCGGGCGGGCCTTCGAGGTCACCTACGACGACCTGTCCGCGGCACCGTCGGTGCTGCTGGTCGGCTTCGAGCCGGAGGAGGAATCGCCGATCGTCTATCTGCGGCTGCGGCGGGCCGTGCGCACCGCCGGGTTGCGGGTGCACACCGTCGCCCCGTTCGTCTCCGCCGGTAACCGCAAGCTGAAGGCGTCGCTGGTCCAGACCCGGCCCGGTGGCGAGGCATCCGCCCTGAACACCGTGGACCGGCTTGTCGCCCAATCGGGTTCGATCATCATCGTCGGCGAACGCCTCGCCGCGACACCGGGCGGACTGTTCGCCGCGGCCGCTCTCGCCGGACGTACCGGGGCGTCGCTGGCGTGGATCCCGCGGCGGGCCGGTGATCGCGGCGCCGTCGAGGCCGGGGTGCTGCCCAACCTGCTGCCCGGCGGCAATCCGGTCAGCGATGCCGGGGCCCGGGCACGCTTCGCCAGGCTGTGGGGTGCATCCGATCTGCCTGCCACCCACGGTAGGCCCACCAGCGGCATCCTGGCCGCCGGCCGGTACGGGTACCTGTCGGGACTGATCGTCGCCGGCGTCGACATCGACGACCTGCCCGATCCGGCCGCCGTCGAGGCTGCGCTGGAGAACACGCCGTTCGTGCTGAGCCTGGAGACGCGGCGATCCCCGGTCACCGAACGCGCCGACGTGGTGCTGCCGGTGGCGGCGGTCGCGGAGAAGTCCGGAACGTTCGTCGACTGGGAGGGGCGGCCGCGCCGCTTCGCCGCCGCGCTCGGGGAGACGGGGATGCTCCCCGATCACCGGGTGCTCACCGCGCTCGCGCAGCGTCTCGGCGTCGACCTCGACTGTGACAGCGGCACCGCGATCGGCCGCCAACTCGCCGACATCACCCCGTGGTCGGGACCGCGCCCGGTGATCGAATCCGACCTGTCGCCCACCCGGCGGCGCCCCGCGGCGGGCGAGGCGATCCTCGCGTCGTGGCGCATGCTTCTCGACGCCGGACGGTTGCAGGACAACGAACCACATCTCGCCGGAACCGCGCGCAGGCCGGTGGCGCGGCTGTCGGCGAAAACCGCGGGCGAGATCGGTGCCCTGCCCGCCGGACGGGTGACGGTGTCGACGCTGTACGGCGCCATCTCGCTGCCGCTCGAACTCGACGACCTGCCCGACAGGGTGGTGTGGCTACCGCTCAATTCACCCGGCTCCCAGGTGTACCGGACGCTGCGGGTGGGCGTGGGGCAGGTGGTGTCCATCAGTCCCGATACCTCCGCCACACCCGGGTCCGGCGACGGGAGCCTGAGATGAGCACGCACGCAGTGGCCACCGACTTCCCGGAACTGTCCGAGTTCGGGCACGACCCGTGGTGGCTGGTTCTCGGCAAAGCGGTGGTGGTGTTCGCGTTCCTCGTGCTCACCGTGCTGGTGGCGATTCTGCTGGAACGAAAAGTGATGGCCCGCATGCAGTCCCGCACCGGCCCCAACCGGGTGGGGCCGCGCGGCATGCTGCAGAGCGCCGCCGACGGGGTGAAACTCGCGCTCAAAGAGGGCATGATCCCCACCGCCGTCGACAAACCGATCTACCTGCTGGCCCCGATCATCGCGGTGATCCCGGCGATCACGGCGTTCGCGGTGATCCCGTTCGGGCCGACGGTGTCGGTGTTCGGGCATCACACCCCGCTGCAGCTCACCGACCTGCCCGTCGGGGTGCTGTACATCCTGGCGATGACGTCGATCGGGGTGTACGGGATCGTGCTGGCCGGCTGGTCGTCAGGGTCGACATATCCGTTGCTGGGCGGACTGCGGTCGACGGCGCAGGTGATCTCGTACGAGATCGCGATGGGTTTGGCCTTCGCGGCGGTGTTCCTCGAATCGAGCAGCCTGTCGACGTCGGGCATCGTGGCCGCCCAGGGCGATCGCTGGTACATCCTGCTGCTGTTGCCGTCGTTCCTGATCTACACGATCTCGATGGTCGGTGAGACCAACCGCGCTCCTTTCGATCTGCCCGAGGCCGAGGGTGAGCTGGTGGGCGGTTTCCACACCGAATACTCCTCGCTCAAGTTCGCGATGTTCATGCTCGCCGAATACATCAATATGGCGACGGTGTCGGCGCTGGCCACCACCCTGTTCCTGGGCGGCTGGCAGGCACCGTGGCCGCTGAGCCTGCTCGGCTTCACCAATTCGGGCTGGCTGCCGGTGCTGTGGTTCGTGATCAAGGTGTGGGCGTTCCTGTTCGTGTTCTTCTGGCTGCGCACCACGCTGCCGCGGCTGCGCTACGACCAGTTCATGAATCTGGGCTGGAAGGTCCTCATCCCGATCTCGCTGGCGTGGGTGATGATCGTCGGCGTCATCCGGGTGGCCACCGCCGATTCCGATGCCTGGGTGGGCGAGACGGTGCTGATCGTCGTCGGGCTGATCGTGGCCACCGCAACCTGTTACGCGGTCACCCTCCCGCTGCGGGCCGCCACCCCGGACTCGCCCGCACCACCGCCGCCGACGTTCGACCCGATGGCGGGTGGCTTCCCGGTGCCGCCGCTGCCCGGCCAACAAGCAACCGACCAACCTGTGAAGGAGCGTCTGTAGCCATGAGTGACTCCACACGACCCGCACCACTGAAAGCCCTGGCCGGTTTCGGGGTCACCTTCGGCGGGATCTTCACCGAATCCATCACCGAAGAATACCCGGAGGTCAAACGGCCGCCCGCGCCGCGCTATCACGGCCGCCACCAACTCAACCGGCATCCCGACGGCCTGGAGAAGTGCGTCGGCTGCGAACTGTGCGCCTGGGCGTGTCCGGCCGATGCGATCTATGTGGAGGGCGCCGACAACACCGAGACCGAACGCTATTCGGTGGGGGAACGGTACGGCCGGGTGTATCAGATCAACTACCTGCGCTGCATCGGCTGCGGCCTGTGCATCGAGGCCTGCCCCACCCGGGCACTCACGATGACCTCGGAATACGAACTGGCGGACAACAATCGCGCCGACCTCATCTACGAGAAGGATCAACTGCTCGCCCCGCTGGAACCGGAGATGACGGCGCCGCCGCACGCGATGGTCCCCGGCGCCACCGACGAGGACTACTACCAGGGCCGGGTCCGGCCATGACCCCGGCAGATCACGCGGGGTTGCTCGCCCTCGCCGCGGAACGGACGTCGACCGGTGAGGCCGTGCAGTTCTGGGTGCTCGGCACCGTCGCCGTCCTCGGTGCACTCGGCGTGGTAGCCGCCACCAAGGCCGTGTATTCGGCGATCTTCCTGGCCACCACCATGATCGTGCTCGCCGTGTTCTATGTGGCGCAGGGGGCGTTGTTCCTGGGTGTGGTGCAGGTGGTGGTGTACACGGGTGCGGTGATGATGCTGTTCCTGTTCGTGCTCATGCTGATCGGTGTCGACTCCTCCGATTCGCTGCGAGAGACGTTGCGCGGGCAGCGAACCGCTGCCGTGCTCATCGCCGCGGGGTTCGCCACGCTGCTGTGCGCGGGTATTGCGAACGCGACCGTGGTGGCGACGGCCGGCACCGAACCCGTCCCGATCGCCGCGTCGGGCGTCGGGTCGGTGGAGGAGATCGCGCGGCTGATCTTCGTCGAATACCTGTGGGCGTTCGAGCTGACGGGCGCGCTGCTGATCACCGCCACCCTCGGCGCGGTGGTACTCGCGCACCGGGAACGGTTCGGGCCCAAACGCACTCAGCGCGAGGTGTCGATCGAGCGGTTCCGGCGCGGCGGCAACAGCACTCCCCTGCCCAATCCCGGTGTGTACGCGCGGCACAACGCCGCCGACACCCCGGCCAGACTTCCCGACGGCACCCTCGCCAAGCTGTCCGTGCCCGGCCATGTGATCACCAAGAAGGTCGACACCGCCGGCACACGACCGGAGCAGGTGCACTCATGAATCCCGAGAACTACCTGTACCTGAGCGTCATCCTGTTCTCGATCGGCGCGGCCGGGGTGCTGGTGCGGCGCAATGCGATCGTCGTGTTCATGTGTGTGGAGCTGATGCTGAACGCCGCCAATCTGGCGTTCGTGACGTTCGCCCGCATGCAGCACAGCACCAACGGTCAGGTTATCGCGTTCTTCACGATGGTGGTGGCCGCCGCCGAAGTCGTCGTCGGCCTGGCGATCATCATGACGATCTTCCGGTCGCGCCGGTCGGCATCCGTCGACGACGCGGATCTGTTGTCCCGCTAGCTCTCACGCTGGATCTGCTCTGCCGCAAGGAGGTAAGTGCCGATGGGTGCCACGGCGACCGCGAACCTGCTCTGGTTGATCTTCTGCCTGCCACTGGCCGGCGCGGCCATCCTGCTGCTCGGCGGCCGACGCACCGACCCGTGGGGCCACCTGCTCGCGACCGTCCTCGCCGGGGCGTCGTTCGTGTTGTGCCTGCTCATGTTCACCGGCATGGTGGGCCGCGACGCCGACCGCCGAGGCGTGCACGACGTGCTGTTCAGCTGGGTGCCGGTCACCGAGCTCGACGTCGACTTCGGTCTGCAACTCGACCAGCTGTCGGTGTGTTTCGTCCTCCTGATCACCGGTGTGGGCACCCTGATCCACGTCTATTCGATCGGCTACATGGAGCACGATCCCGATCGGCGACGGTTCTTCGCCTATCTGAACCTGTTCCTGGCGGCGATGCTGATCCTGGTGCTCGCCGACAACTATCTCGGCCTGTATCTCGGCTGGGAGGGTGTGGGTCTGGCGTCGTATCTGCTGATCGGGTTCTGGCAGCACAAGCCGTCGGCGGCCACTGCCGCCAAGAAGGCGTTCGTGGTCAACCGGGTCGGCGACATCGGGCTGGCCGTCGCACTCATGTTGATGTTCAACGCGTTCGGGTCGGTGTCGTTCACCGCGGTCTTCGACGGCGCTCCCGACGCAGGCGACGGTGTGCTCACCGGGATGGGTTTCATGCTGCTGCTGGCCGCCTGCGGCAAGTCGGCGCAGGTGCCGCTACAGTCGTGGCTCGGCGATGCGATGGAAGGTCCCACCCCGGTGTCGGCGCTCATCCACGCCGCCACCATGGTCACCGCCGGCGTGTACCTGATCACCCGCTCCGGACCGATCTTCGAGCTCGCCCCGGCCGCGCAGACCGGTGTCGTGGTGGTCGGTGCGGTGACGCTGCTGTTCGGCGCGATCATCGGCTGCGCCAAGGACGACATCAAGAAGGCCCTCGCGGCGTCGACGATGAGCCAGATCGGGTACATGGTGCTGGCCGCCGGACTCGGGCCCGCCGGCTACGCATTCGCGATCATGCACCTGCTGACGCACGGCTTCTTCAAGGCCGGGCTGTTCCTGGGGGCCGGGTCGGTGATGCACGGGATGAACGACGAGACCGACATGCGGCGCTACGGCGGGCTGCGGACCGTCATGCCGATCACCTTCGTCACCTTCGGCGTCGGCTATCTGGCGATCATCGGGGTGCCACCGTTCGCCGGGTTCTTCTCCAAGGACCACATCATCGAGGCCGCGTTCGCCGAAGGCGGGGTGCGGGGAATGATTCTCGGTTCGGCGACACTGCTCGGTGCCGGGATCACCGCCTACTACATGACCCGCGTCATGCTCCTCACCTTCTTCGGGCCCAGGCGCTGGGCCACGGAGGCGCACCCCCACGAATCGCCCGGTTCCATGACGTGGCCGATGATCATCCTGGGTATCGGCTCGGTCGCAGCCGGCGGCCTGCTGGTGTTCGGCGACGGCCTGCCCGGCTGGCTCGAACCCGTTGTCGGCGAACACCACAGCGAGCTCGCCATCCCGGTGTGGTCGATGACGCTGATCGTGCTGGCGGTGGTGGCCGTGGGCGTGGGCATCGCGTGGCGGCAGTGCTCCGGCGAGGTACCGGTGGTGGCACCGGAGGACGTGTCGCCGCTGACGATCGCCGCCCGCCGCGACCTGTACGGCGACGCTCTCAATGAGAACCTGCTGATGCGGCCCGGGCAGCAGCTCACCGCCGCACTGGTGGGGGTCGAGGAAGGCGGCATCGACGCCTCCACCGAATCGGCCGGGCGCGGCATCGGCGCGCTGTCGCAACATATCCGGGGCTGGCAGAACGGGTTCGTCAGATCGTATGCGCTCTCCACGTTTGCCGGTGCGGCAATCGTTCTCGCGACAACCTTGGCGGTGGTGTGGTGATGGGCTGGCTCACTGTTCTCTGGCTCGTTCCCGCGGTCGCCGCCGCCGGTGTCGTGGCGATCCCCTCGTCGCGCGCCGAAACCGCCAAATGGGTGGGCATGGCCGCGGCGATGATCACCCTCGGCATCGCGGGCGGACTGGCCGCCGCCTTCGACACCTCGTCGTCGGCGCCGCGTTATCAGTTCACCGAAAGTCACAGCTGGATACCCACATTCGGCGCCGGTTACGACCTCGGTCTCGACGGTATCGGCCTGGTGATGGTCCTGCTCACCGCCGCCCTGCTCCCCCTGCTCCTGCTCGCCACCTGGAATGACGCTGATTCCCCTTCGCCGGTTGAGGTGCGACGATCCGCTAGGCGAGGAGCCTCGAAACCCGGTGAGACAGAGATGTCATCTCACGAGGTTTCGAGGCTCGTCGCTAACGCTCCTCACACCTCAACCGGCGAAGGGGTGACCTCTCGGATCGGCGGTGTACAGACGTATGTGGCGCTGATCCTGGCCGTCGAGGCGATGGTCCTGATGAGCTTTGTGGCCCTGGACATTCTGTTGTTCTACATCTTCTTCGAGGCCATGCTCATCCCGATGTACTTCCTCATCGGCGGCTTCGGAGTCACCGCGAACCGGTCGGCGGCGGCACTGAAGTTCCTGCTGTACAACCTGTTCGGCGGGTTGATCATGCTGGCCGCGGTCGTCGGGCTGTACATGGTCACCGCCCGCTCCGACGTCGGCGGCACCTTCAATCTGCCCGCCGTCGCCGAGGCCGCCGCGGCCGGGCAACTCGATGCCGGGTCCGGCCTGCTCAAGGTCCTGTTCCTCGGGTTCATGTTCGCGTTCGCCGTGAAGGCGCCGCTGTGGCCGTTCCACACGTGGCTGCCCGACGCGGCGGTCGCCGCCACCCCGGCGAGCGCGGTGCTGATGATGGCGATCGTCGACAAGGTGGGAACCTTTGCGATGCTGCGGTTCTGCCTGCAACTGTTCCCCGACGCGGCATCGTACTTCGCACCCGTCATCGCGGCGCTGGCGGTGGTCGGCATCATCTACGGCGCGATCCTGGCGATCGGGCAGACCGACGTGATGCGGCTGATCTCCTACACGTCGATCTCCCACTTCGGGTTCATCATTCTGGGGATTTTCGCGATGACCTCGCAGTCGCAGGCGGGCGCCACCCTGTACATGGTCAATCACGGGATCTCGACCGCCGCACTGTTCCTGATCGCCGGGTTCCTGGTGTCGCGGCGCGGCAGCCGGTTGATCGCCGACTTCGGCGGCGTACAGAAAGTGGCGCCGGTCCTGGCGGGAACGTTCCTAGTCGCCGGGCTCGCGACACTGTCGCTGCCGGGTCTGGCACCATTCATCAGCGAATTCCTGGTGCTCATCGGCACCTACCAGCGGTTCCCGATCGCGGCAGTCGCGGCGACCGCCGCGTTGGTACTGGCGGCGATCTACATCCTGTGGACCTATCAGCGGATGATGGGCGGGCCGGTGCGGACACCGAACGTCCCTGCCCGGGAAGGGCCGGGCACACAACGTGATCCGTCCCGGACCATGCGGGACATGCTGCCGCTGGAGAAGATCGTGATCGTGCCGATGCTGATCGCCCTCGTGGGTCTCGGGATCTACCCGAAACCGGTCCTCGACGCCGTCACACCGGCCGTCCAGCACACCGTGACCATGACCGAGCCGGGAGGCGAGCGATGAACTTCAGTGCTTCAGGCGTTTCCTACGAGGCACCGAGCATCGCCTACGGGGCGCTCTCACCGATGCTGATCGTGCTGGGCGCCGCCGTCGTCGGCGTCCTGCTGGAGGCGGTGATTCCTCGCGCACAACGGTTCCGGGTGCAACTCGCGCTGGCGCTGGTGGCGATCGTCGCGGCGTTCGCGGCGCTCATCGCGGTGGCCTCGGCCAAGTCCGGCGGGGTGACCACCGTCGCGGGTGCCGTCGTGCTCGACCGTCCGGCGATGTTCCTGCAGGGCACGGTGCTGTTGGTATCCCTGGTGGCGGTGGCGTTCATGGGTGAACGCCGCCTCGAACGAGTGGTCAGGCAGCCCGAATTGGTGGGTGCCGCTTCGGGTTCGGGGCCTGGCGGCAGTGGCCCGGGCGACATCACCGACGCCGACATGTTCACCCCCTCGGGTGCGTCGGTGCCGGGCAGCGACGCCGAATACGAGGCGACCCGAGCCGGCGGGGTGACCACCGAGGTGTTCCCGCTGGCACTGTTCGCCGTCGGCGGCATGATGCTGTTCGGCGCGTGCGGTGACCTGCTGACGATGTTCGTCGCGCTGGAGGTGATGTCGCTGCCGCTGTACCTGCTGTGCGGGCTGGCCCGGCGGCGTCGGCTGATCTCGCAGGAGGCGGCGCTCAAGTATTTCCTGCTGGGCGCGTTCGCGTCCGCGTTCTTCCTGTTCGGTGCGGCGTTCGCCTACGGCGCCACCGGAACACTGGACCTGACCGGGATCAACGCCTCCGTCATCGAGTCCGACGACCGCTCGCTCGCGGTGATCGGCTTCGCGCTCGTCGCGGTGGGCCTGCTGTTCAAAGTGGGTGCGGTGCCGTTCCATTCGTGGGTTCCCGACGTGTACCAGGGTGCGCCGACACCGATCACCGGTTTCATGGCCGCGGCCACCAAGGTCGCCGCGTTCGGCGGTCTGCTCCGCGTCTGCTATCTCGGTTTCGGTGGGATCCACGACGATTGGAAGCCCATCCTGTGGGTGGTGGCGATCGCGACGATGCTCGTCGGCGCCGTCATGGCCGTCACCCAGTCCGACATCAAACGCATGCTCGCCTACTCGTCCATCACCCACGCCGGCTTCCTGTTGCTCGGCGTGATCGCCCTCGACGAGCACGGCGTCTCGGCCACCCTGTTCTACCTTGCGGTATACGGCTTCTCGACGCTCGGCGCGTTCGCCACCATTTCCGTTGTCCGCGAACCCGACCGCCCCGTCGGCCCGCACCTGTCCGGCCGTGAGGCCACCGACATCTCCCAGTGGGCGGGTCTGGGCAAACGCTATCCCCTTGTCGGGGCGATGTTCTCGATGTTCCTGCTCGCCTTTGCCGGCATCCCGCTGACGAGCGGTTTCATCGCCAAGTTCGCAGTCTTCTCCGCAGCCGCCGGCTCCGGCGCCGGAGTCCTCGTGGTGATCGGTGTCCTCTCCAGCGCCATCGCCGCCTACTTCTACATCCGCATCATCATCGCGATGTTCTTCACCGACCCACCCGACGACCCGCCCCACATCGTGCGCCCCAGCATCCTCACCACCGCCGGCATCGCCGTCTGCACCGCCGTCACCATCATCCTGGGCATCCTCCCCCAACCCCTCCTCGACCTCGCCGAACGCGCAGCCGAGTTCACAACCCTGTCGTAGCATCTATCGAGCGGAATCCTTACAGCGAACCAGTTCACCGAACAGCGCCTCAACCGTCGCCAGTCGCCCTGCACCATCGGGCCAATCCGAAGCATCGACGTCGAAATGGTTGGCAAGTAGCCCAGTGTCCATCGAGCCCAGCCTCGAACATAACTGCATCAGTTCATCGCGACTCAGCAGTTGCCCCATGTCGCGTCCCAAGACGGCCGCAGCAGCAGTGTGCGTATTGAAGTTGTGTTCCTCCATGGCCCAGAACGCCTCTCCCCACAGGCGATCAACTCGGTTCGCATACCAGTGAACGCATAGCGCAAGGTCCGGCGCGTCCTTGTACTCAAACTTGCGAATCCGGTCGAGCCACGAATGCGTCTTCAGGACAGCGTATCCCGATGGAGTCGGCAGCCGGATCATCAAGTTCTCGTCGATGTACAGCTGCTCGGCCGCCCGGAATACGTCCGCGAAACCATGCACGTTGAGCTCTATGTCCCCCGCGGTCCTTCCGATCCACCCCGGCGGTCTCTCGATCGGACCGAACGGCACGATGTCCGTTGGAATGCCGGACACCATCATGCGTTGCCACGCGGAGCTTCCAGTGCCGAAGCGCTCGTGCAGTCGATCGAATACCGCCCAGTCCTCTATGGCGATCGCCAGGTCGGTATCACTTGTGCGCCGGAGGACTGCGGGGCTGCCGAATTCCCGGCCGTGCAGAATGTTCCGGCAACGTGCCCCGACCAACATGATGCGGTCAGGTTCGACGCATTCCGCGATCGCCCCCACGACGCGCGCTACGTCCGCATACTCCCGATAGTCGACTCCACCGACCTGATCCACCGAGCCCTCACTTCCCCCGCGGCCTCCCGTTGACGCCCCTCGTTCGCGCCGATCAGGTCGGCATAAACGATCGGCGCGGGAGCCGCCCCCTCATGGATTCCCGGCAGATCTTGCCAGAATTTGTGCCGTAGCCGAATATTCGGTGTCTCACTACGGCGCCAACGGTTCACCCGAATGAGATCCGTGGGCAATCCTTCTCGATCATCAGTATCGACATACGCAGTCAGGGTCGGGCCGTCGACAATCAGTTCGGGAACGGCCTGCTCACCGCTCAGTAGCAGTTCTATCCCTTCGGGGACTACCGGCGCGACCGTCCCTTCTCCGCCAAAAGGTGTCGGCACCTGGGCGGCGTAGGAGGGCGCCCACAACCCGAGAAGCGCATCGAGGTCTCCCGGTCGCCTGCCTCCGGAACCGTCCTCGACAAATCCCATACCTGCCAGGTCATCGATAACCGTCTTGACCAATCCCAGCGACGTCCCCGAGCAGTGGGCGACTGTGCGAAACGGTTCACGAAGGAGATCGGGCCGCGCCAGGATCGCCGCGATGACCTGAGACTTCTTTCTGGTGAACAGAGTTGTCGAACGATGCCGGGTCCGGGGAGCGCCGCCTACCCCTGCGGGCCGCTTCCGTCCTTGCACATCGACGAAAAGGCCGGGCCAGCGGATGTGGGCATTGCCCGGTCCGTCGACATACCAGACTCCCGCGGTGCGGAGCGCTTCAGCGCTTCGAGGGTGAACGTAATCGGTGATCAGCAATAGGCGATCATCCGCTCCGTGCTCGATGCGTCGCAGGTCGGCCGTCTTGAACGACGGCTGGTACAGACCTTCTATGGGGACCCGCTCACCATCCGGCATTCGGAAGGTCAGTGCGCGACGCTCGGATGCTCGAAGGTCATCCAGTGCGTCCTCGGCCACCGACACACCGAAGTCATCGAGGTACCCCCGGACCTCGTCGGCCAGGTCGTCCGGTAGCACTTCCCGCATGTGTTCACTATAACTGCGTGTTCAGAAATTCTGAACACGCAACTAAACTGAACATTCACGTCGGGCTCGGCGCTTGATGCCGTGCGGGCCACGCACCGGCCGGAAGACGCCGGTCTGGACACATTTGTCACGCGCCTGTTGATCGAAGCCGTCGAAGGGTGCGGCATCCGGCACTGGGCGCGCATCGACAGCTGGGACGGCGCGACCGCGGCAGACATCACCGATCTCGGCGGCGAAACGTTCCGCCTCGACGCCGGCACCATCGGCCCGACACTCGACAACTTCGTCGCCGGAGGCCCCCGCCGTGAGCCACTGGATGTCGACAGCTACATCGACATCGCGGACGAGATCATTCAGACCGCCCTGTTCGGGTGCGTGATCTACCGGACCACGGTGCGTCGCCGTCCTCACATCGAAGCCTGACCCGTCAGCCCGATGCCAGCCCCCGGATCGATGCTGCGGTGATCGTTGCTATGACGACGGGGTCCGCCTTCTCCTTGGTCATCAGCCAGCGGTAGATGATCGGGCCGAGTACGAGGTCGCGGACCATGCCGGCGTCGAGGGATTCATCGACGGCACCGGCGTCGATGGCGCGGCCGATCATGCGGTCCAGGAGGGCCCCGCGCGGGCGCAGGTAGTCGGCGACGAGTTCGGCGAGTTGGTCGTCGTGCAGGGCGTGTGCGTGCAGTTCCATGATGACGGGCGAGTGGTCGTCGGCGACGAAGGCCAGCAGGAACTCCGACACCGACCGGGTCAGGTCGTCGAGCGGATCGCCGCCGGTGTGTTCGGGGATCGGCGGGACCACCGAGGTGATGGCGTCGACGGCGAGACTCGCCTTGGTGTGTCCGCGCCGGTACAGCGTCGATCGGGGTACTCCCGCGCGGGTGGCGACCGCGCTGATCGACAAGCCGTGGTAGCCCTCCGCGGCCAGCAACCCGAGGACCGCGGCGTCGACCCGGCGGCTGATATCCGCTTCGGGTGGTCGCCCGGGGCGGCTGCCTGCTGCTTCTTGCATGACAGCCAGTCTGTCATTACGCTCCATCCTGTTGCATATTTAGCGCGGCCGATCCCGAGGGAGTTCTCCATGCGTCGTACCGTTCTGGGATTGGCAGCTTGCACGCTGGCGGCAATCGTCTCGCTACATAGCCCGACGGCGGAGGCCGCCACAGCATGCGATTCCGCCCGCGTCACGATCCTGAAGAGCACACCCGTCCCCGCGCTCGGCTGGACCGAGAACGTCGCCTACGACCACGACGGATCACTGTGGGTCACCAGGACCGCGCTGAGCGAGGTACAACGCCTCGACCCCCGGGGCCGCGTCACCAGGTCGGTGACGGTTCCGCTGCCCGGCGGCATCGCACCAGGTCCAGACGGCGACCTGTATGTCACCTCATTCAGCCAGGAGATCACCGGGGTGCTCAGCACGGGCAAGATCTACCGGTTCGATCCCGATGCGGCACAACCGAAACCGAGGATCTACACCCGAGGCCTCGGCTTCCCCAACGGACTCGCCTTCGACGCGCAGGGCAACGCCTACGTCGGCGACACCTGGCAGGGCGTACTCAAGGTCCTGCCGGACGGACAGGTCGACCGGCGCTGGTCGGCGCGGGCGCCGCGCAACCTCGCACCCACCGCCACCGTCAACGGTTCGAGCATGAACGGCGTGGCCGTCGACGGCGACACCCTGTACGTCACGATGACCACGAGCCTCACCGGACGGGTGCTGAAAGTACCTCTCGCCCATCCCGATCGAGTCGCCGTCGGCGTGGATGTGACCGCCCCGCTGCCGGGGATCGTCGACGATCTGGCCGTCGTCGCGCCGGGTAGGCTTGCCGTCGCCACCACCACGGGACAGCTGATCATCGCCGACACCGCAACCCGCCGCTCGTGCGTGGTTCAGCTCGGCCAGCCCGCCACCTCGGTCGCCGTCAATCCCACGGACACAACCGAATTCGCCCTCGGCACCGAACTCGGCGCCGTCCTCCGCGTCACCGTGAAGTAATTTCCGCCGTCACTCGAAGCGGGCGGCCGTCCACTCCAGGAGCTGAGGAATCAACGGCGATTTCGCTTCGACCAGGTCGACATGGCCGAGCCCGGGATAGGTGCGGTAGTCCACCTGGTGGCCGGCTTTCCGGATCGTGTCGACGTACTCACGTTGGGCCGCAGGGGTGATCAGACCGTCGGCCTCACCCTGACCGATCAGCAGCGGCACCCCGATCGTGGGCGGGGGCACGTTCTGCGCCAGGCGCTTACCGAGTGCACCGCGGGTCGGATCGCTCACGAAGATATCGGGATCCCTGGTGAGCGACAGCGCCGAGAGCACCGACACCAGCACGCCCGGCCCGGACAGGCAGCGTTGCGACATGGCCCGCACGATCGGTTCGGCGCCGGGACGGATCGCACCGTGCCAGGTGACATCGGGATAGGTGGCGATGTACGCGGCGACCGCGAACGACGAGAACACGCTGCCGCCGGTGACATTCGGGAGGTTGCCGATCAGGCCGGGCAGGTTCGACGCCGGTGCCAGCGCGGCGACGCCGCCGAGCGTGACGTCCGGTGCATACGACGGGGCGAGCGCCCCGGTCCACAGCGCGGCACCGCCACCCTGGGAGTGGCCCCACACGACTGTGTCGGCACCGAGATCGGCCGGTTTCAGCGAGCGTGCCGCCCGGACCGCGTCGAGTGAGGCGTGCGCGCTGTCGACACCGATCAGATAGGGGTGGGGCCCCTTGGTGCCGAGGCCGATGTAGTCGGTGGCCACCATCGCCCATCCGCGCTTGATGATCTCAGGCAGAACGAACATCGCGCCGGATTCGAAGGGCTGCGCCAGCAACGACGGCGCGCAGGGCTGGGCGTAGCCGGTGGTGCCGTGGTTCCAGTCGATCACCGGCCACCGGCCGGCACCGTTCTTGGGCACCACCACGAGGGCACTGGCTACCGCCGGTGACCCGTCGCCGCGGGTCGTCGAGTACAGGATGCGCCAGGCTCTCGCGTCCGGGGGGACCTCACGGGTGAACGACGCGGAACGGATCAGGACGCCGGGCGTCTCCGGGATATTCTTTGGCGCGCTGTAGAAGTCGTCGACATCAGGGGTGTCGGAACGCACGTTGACGCTGATCACGACGGCGCCGACGGCGATCGCGACCGTGACGAGCGCGGTGACCGTCCGGACAAAACGTCGTGCCCGTCCCGGCCGCCGCAACGGCTCCGGGTCGCCGGGGCGCCATGCACGGCGCAGTTCGGCCAGCCCGGTCATGATCAGCCAGGCCCCGAACACCACCGCCGTGACCACCAGCGTGATGTCGGACCAGAGCACTGCCAGCAGCCCGAACGCGATCGACGCGACACCGAAAGCGCCCGAAGCGATTCGGGAATCGACGGTGCCCTGACCACGCAGTGCGGTCACCACCTGCCGCACACCCCGTACCACCAGCGCCACGGCGATGATGACGACGAGCACACGCAGCGTGAAGCCGCCGAACGCCACGATCACCACGCCCGCGGCAATCCACGCCAGGGTTTCGGCGACACGCCACCAGCGCGGCTGGTCGTCGTCCTCCTCGGTCAGCACGAGAACGCCCTGCAGGACGAAGCCGGCGCCGATGAACCACACCAGCGCGCCGAGAGACGCGATCGGCCTGGAGATCAGGTAGATGCCGAGGGCGATCGCGACGGCCGCCAGGACGGCGCGCAGCCACCGGGGAGGGTCAAGGCGACTCGTCACACGCCACAGCGATCGGCCCGGGGTCGGGTGGCTGCTCAAGAACGATCGCTGTCAGCGCAAGGTGTCCGCATCGCGCAAGCATATGCCGCGGCGCCGGTATTCCGGAGTTCGATCCACGAACCGGTGAGCGGGACTCCGGCCGGGCGGGCGACAACTGCGGGCGTAGTTTCGGGGCGGTGTTGAAGACTCGATTCACCGAAACCTTCGGGGTACAGCACCCCGTCGTCTGCGGCGGCATGACGGCCGTCGGCAAGGCCGAACCTGCCCGTGCATGGAATCTGTCATGTAAAAGACCTGTGATCTGTCAATCAGTACACCCGGTATCTGTAAAGTACAAACATGGTGGAGTACCGGAGACGGATCATCGATGACGAGCTCGACGAGGTTTTCGGTGCACTCGCGGCAATCAGTATCGACGGCTCTGCCCGACTACGTCCGTGAGATCGTCTCGTCGGGATTTCCAGGAATCCGCGACCTGCCAGATCGCGCGCGGCGCCTGGCGCTCGACGGCTACCTGACCCGCATCGTCGACCGCGATATGGCTGAGCAAGGCCACCGAGTACGCGCGCCCGCGGCATTGCGTGCCTGGCTGCGGGCATACGCTCAGGCCACTGCGTCGACGGCGAGCTACACAACGATCCTTGACGCGGCGACCGTCGGCGACGCCGATAAGCCGAGTCGGCCAACGACGATCGCCTATCGCGATGTCCTCACGCAGTTATGGCTACTTGACCCCGTCGAGGCTTGGCGCCCTTTCGGGTTCAACCTCGGCAGGCTCGGTAAAGTGCCCAAACATCACCTGGCCGACCCGGCGCTTGCCGCACGGTTGATGGACCTCGACGAAAGCGCCCTGCTGGAGTTGCGTGGCCATGCGATGCTGGGTGCCCAGTCAGGTGCAGCTCTCGGCAGACTCTTCGAGAGCCTGGTCACTCTCAGCATGCAGACGTACGCCCAAGCCGCGGAAGCTCGCCTGTGGCATCTCCGTGATCAGGCCGGCCTTCATGAGGTTGACCTGATCGTCGAAGCGCGTAATCGTATCGTGGCTTTCGAGGTCAAATTGTCCGCGTCCGTAAGCGATGCGGATGTCAAGCACCTTCTGTGGCTGCGAAGCCGGATCGGCGACGGACTGGCCGACGCAGTGATCATCACCACCGGGCAATCGGCCTATCGTCGCGCCGACGGCGTCGCTGTCGTACCGCTCGCCCTACTCGGACCATGACCCGGGGTAACAGACACCAAAGGGCCCCTACCTATGCAAGTAGGGGCCCTTCGTCTGCGGTGGCGAGGGGATTTGAACCCCTGGTACGGGGTTACCGTACACAGCATTTCGAGTGCTGCACCTTCGGCCGCTCGGACACGCCACCGCGGAAAACTGTACCGCAGGTGCACCCGAGCGTGAAATTGCCTGGTCAGGCCGGTGAATCGGGCTTGTTGCCGCCGAGCTTGCCGATCTTCTCCTGCGCTGCGCTCACCGCACCCTGCACCTTTTCATTGGCGGCGAGCTCGCCGAACTTCTGCTGCGCGACACCCAGTGCACCGGCGACCTTCTCATTGGCGGCGAGCTGGCCGGCCTTCTGCTGTGCGGCCCCGATCGCCCCGATGACCTTCTCGTTGGCCGCGAGTTCCCCGATCTTCTGCTGCGCGACACCCAGCGCGCCGGCGACCTTCTCGTTGGCGGCGAGTTCCCCGAGCTTGCCTTTGGCTACGTTCAGGGCTTCGTTGACTTTGTTGGTGGCGTCCGACATGGCTTCTCCTCAGCTTGTTCGGCGCACTTCTACGCGCGCCGGTGACGTCTGGACTCCTCCAATGTGCCACAGATCGCCGCTCACCTGCGGGTCTGGCGGGTTTCGCGTCGCACCGCGAAAAACTCCCGCATCAGGTGTATCGCGTCGTCGGCGAGGACCCCGCCGATCACCTCGGGCCGGTGCGTGAGCCGCGGGTCGCGCACCACATCCCACAGCGACCCGACAGCCCCGGTCTTGGGTTCCCACGCCCCGAACACCAGCCGGCCCACTCTGGACAGGGTGATGGCACCGGCGCACATCGTGCACGGTTCGACGGTGACGACGAGGGTGCAGCCCGGCAGCCGCCACCCGTCACCGAACGCGGCCGCCGCCGCCCGCAACGCGAGGACCTCGGCGTGTGCGGTGGGATCGCCGTCGGCTTCGCGGTGGTTGGCGGCGCGGGCCAGTTCGACGCCCTCGGGGTCGTAGACGACAGCACCGATCGGCACGTCGTCGGCCCCCGACAGCGATGCCGCGTCGAGGGCGGCGCGCATCATCGTCTCCCACGGCCCGGGCGGTGGCTCCCGGCCGGCCACGCCGGTCAGCGTCCCAGCGTGTCGAGGACCTTGGACAGCTGGTCGGAGAAGCCGAGCCGGGCGGCGATCATGCCGACCTGTTCGTCGGCGTACAGGTCGGTGTCGCCGACGATGATCGACAGCACCGCGTCGGGCAGCCCCAGGTCGGCGAGCACCCCGAGGTCGCCCTCCTCCCACGGGTCGACGTCGTCGATCTCGTCGGGGTCGATGTCGGGGACCTCGACGTTGAGGGCGTCGAGAACGTCGACGGCGATGTCGTAGTCGACGGCGGCGGTGGCATCGGACAGCAGCAACTGCGAGCCGCCGGGCGCCGGGCGGACGATGATGAAGAACTCGTCGTCGACGTTGAGCAGACCGAACACCGCGCTGGTCGCGCGCAGCGCTCTCAGTTGCCGTTCGGCGTCGGCCAGATCGGTGAGCGCGGACGGTTCGAGAGCGGTGACGTTCCACCGCGTGTCCTCGCGGACGACGGCCACCGCGAAGCCGTCGATGTCGTCGCCTGTGGTCGCACTGTTCGTGTTGTCGGCCCCGCGGGACCCATCGCCTTTACCGGCAGCAGCCATGCAGGTCACGGTATCCCCATTGGCGGGTGGTTCCCAAGTTTTGCTGTGCATTCCGGCCGCCGGCACCGACGTGCGAGAGTGGAACGGTGACCGACAACGATGCGCCGCCCTCGCCCACGACCGCTGTAGCGCCCGGCGCGGTGTGCGTTCTGGGTTTGGGACTGATCGGCGGGTCGTTGCTGCGGATGCTGTCCGGGACCACCGAGGTGTTCGGCTGGAACCGGTCGGCGGCGACGGTCGAGGCCGCCCTGGCCGATGGCTACGACGTGTCGGCGGATCTGCCCGGCACCTTGCGGCGGGCCTCCGAGTCCGACGCGGTGATCGTGCTGGCGACGCCGGTGACCACGCTGTCCGGGCTGGTCGCCGCGATCGCCGAACACGCCCCGGACACTCTGCTCACCGATGTGGTGAGCGTGAAGGAACCGGTGGCCCGGATCGTCGCGGCCGGCCATCCGTCGGCGCGGTACGTGGGCGGGCACCCGATGGCCGGCACCAGCCAATCGGGCTGGTCGGCCACCGATCCCCGTCTGTTCCGGGGTGCGATGTGGATGGTGTCGACGGGTGACGGCACCGATGCCGGCGACTGGCTGCGGGTGGCGTCGATCGCGCTGGCCGCCGGTGCGACGGTGGTGCCCGCCGCCGACGACGCCCACGACCGTGCGGTGGCCGCGATCTCGCATCTGCCGCACCTGATGGCAGCGACGACGGCCGCCGTCGGTGCCGGGGAGAGCGGCCTCGCACTCCGGCTGGCAGCCGGCAGTTTCCGCGACGGTACCCGTGTCGCCGGGACCGCACCGGCGTTGCAGCGCGCGATGCTCGAAGCCAACGACGCGGCACTGCTGAACGTGCTCAGCGAGGCCATCGACCGGCTCACCCACATCCGCGACGACCTGCGCGACCGCGGCAGCGTAGAGATCCTCGTCGACGACGGTCACCGGGCCCGGCTCGCCTACGAGGCCATCGCCTCGACAACACCGGAACCGATCACCGGCGTCACGATCGGCACACCCGGCTGGCAGCAGGAACTACGCCGCCAGGCACACGCGGGCAAGGTCTGGGTGGGCTGACAGGGGGTCAGACCCGTTCGGACAGTCCCTCGTAGTTGATGACGAAACCGTTCTCGTCGAACGTGACGGTGGAGCTGGCGACCGGGCCCTCGAGCGAGACCTGGTTGCCCTTGAGCTTGGTGTACTTCATGGTGGCCGCCTCGACCCGGGCCTCGGGCAGGTACAGGTACACCACCGGCACCTCGGCGTGCTCGCCTGCGGGAACCCGGCGCCCGGCCCGGAACGCGTAGCGGCGGATGGGCAGCGCGTTGAACATCGGCGACAGCGCCATGTCGATGTCCTCGGCGCCGTTGAAGTCGCTGCGGATGGTGCCGTCGGCGGTCTGGACGAGCCAGTTGTGCTCGCCGTCGCGGTTGATGGCCAGCTGCGATTCACCGCTGGCGCGCACGAGGTGCACGGAGAAACGTTTGGTGACGCCCTCGTCGTTGGTGATCAGCTCGTACGACGCGGAGAACGCCTCCTTGTCGTCGTGTGCGGCGGCGATGATGCGGCCGTACGCCTTGATGCGGGCACCGCTGACGTAAAGGCGCACCTGTTCGAGCCGGATGGCGTCGAGACCGCGCCAGGTGACCATGGTCCGGAACTCACCACCGCCCGGGGACGTCGGGGTAGCGGAGGACGTCGTCGGGCTCTGCTGGGCTGCTTGCGGAGAACTCACTTCTCTACGTTAGCGATATCCGGGCTGCTCACGCCAGACATGCGGCGGTCCGCCGCGACGATTGGGTGGAGACATCGTCGTGTGCCACCACCTGGCCGTCGACGAGGATGGCACACGACACCGAGCTTCCCGAGGTGGCGACCACCAGCAGCCGCAGGGGTGCACCGGTGCCGGTGAAGGTGACCTTCCATTCCGGTTCGGAGATGACGTCGGTGCGGGTACCGGTGTCGTCGCTGTAGGCGAGCACTCCGACACCGTTGATGGTGGCCTGGTAGACCACGCTCTTGCCTGCCGAGTCGACGGTCGCGCCACGCTTGGTGGGGGTGTCGGGGACCGTCGGGTAGGGCGGTGCGGTGTCGGTGATCCAGGTGTCGGAGGTGTCGACGGACGGCAGCGTGATCTCCTCCGGCCCGTCGGACAGCACGTTGCGGGCCATCAGGATGGTCGCGGCACCGAGCACGGCGATGACGACGAGGTACACCGCCGCCTTCCACACGCCGCCCTGCCGGGGTTGGGCGCGATGGGACACCGGGCCGGGGGCGGCATGCAGGTCGTCGGCCGCGGGGGTTCCCGGGGCGATGGCACCGATGCCGGTGGGCACGTGCGACGGCCGGGCGGACTGCTGCCCCGGAAGGTACTGCGGGGTGCCGTCGTCGGTGTACCCGAGCGGCGGATAAAACTGCGGTCCGACCGGCTGCAGGTATGACCGTTCGGCGTCGTTCAGATCGGGGGGCGTCGGCTGTCGTTGCGTCATCGCCTGCCTCCTGCCGCGTGTGCTGTCCCGGTCCCTGCCTGCGACCATACCCAACAGGCGGAACCCGGCGATGCGGAGCGCGGTCCACATCGCCGGGGCGGCCGGAACGACGCAACGGCTAGAAGCGGCTCTCCATCCTGGCCGACAGACTCGCCTCCTGGAGGTCGAGACGTTCGAGCATCGCGCGCACCGCCTCATCCTCGATCTTGCCCTCGTCCCGGTCGACGACGAGCGCGGCCCGCTGGGCGGCGAGCACGTCCAGGTACAGCTTGATGAACGCGTCGTTGCGGCGGTTGTGCTTCTCGGGGTCGGGCATCTCCTCGGCGTCGTGCGACTGCCGGGCGACGGTTCCGTGGATCACCGCGATGGTCTCGCCGTCGAGACCCTCCGGCGGGTTGGCGACGAACTCGTCGAGAACGTCGGCCGAGGCGCGGTGCGCGATCTTTTCGGCGAGTGCTGTCTGCTCGTAGTCGTAGCGTTCCTCGTCCTCGTTGCGCAGGTGCAGCCGGGCGATCATCCACGGCAGCGTGGTGGCCTGGATTCCGATGGTGCCGATGGTGACGACGAACGCGATCGCGATGATGGCCGAGCGTTCGGGGAAGTCGGTGCCGTCGGCGACAGTGAGCGGAATACCTGATGCGGCGGCCAGCGTCACCACCCCGCGCATACCGGTCCACGCGATGACCGTCGACTCCTGCCAGGTCAGTGTGCGGCGATCGATCTTGCCCGCCCAGCGTGAGGTCTTCTTGGGCTTGTCGGGTCTGCCCGCTGACGGGGTGGTGCGGCGCGGGTTGGCCGGGGTGTCGACGTTGACGGCTGCCTCGATGCGTCTGCTGACAGCGGCGCGGCCGAACATCACGAACACACAGATCGGCCGGATGGCGAGCACGATGACCAGCACCAGCACAGACGCCCACGCGATGTGCACCAGCGATTCCTTGGCCTCGCGCAGGTCCTCGATGATGAAGCGCATCTGCAGGCCGATGTAGGCGAACACGAACGCCTCCAGCAGCACGTCGACCGAATGCCAGACGTAGCGTTCCTGAAGCCGGGTCTTGTAGCCGGCGCGCACCGATCCCGATCCGACGACGAATCCGGCGATCACGACGGCGAGCACGCCGGAGGAGTGGATGTGTTCGGCGCCGACGAACGCCGCGAACGGGACGACGAACCCCTGCACCGTTTCCAGCGCCGGGTTGGCCAGGTGCCGACGGATCCACAGGGTCGCGAAACCGACGACGAGGCCGACGATCGGCCCGACCACCGCGTTGTAGCCGAACAGCGCGAGCGGGTTCTCGATGAACGAGTGCGTGCTGGCGATCTGCGAGATGGCGATCGCGAACAATGACAGCGCGGCTGCGTCGTTGACCAGCGATTCGCCGGTGAGGATCGACATGAGACGTTTGGGCAGGCCGAGTTTGCGGCCGATGGCGACGGCGGTCACCGCGTCGGGCGG
Organism: Gordonia amarae NBRC 15530; assembly: GCF_000241345.1. GTDB lineage: Bacteria > Actinomycetota > Actinomycetes > Mycobacteriales > Mycobacteriaceae > Gordonia > Gordonia amarae. Next base: position 246,117 of record NZ_BAED01000020.1, on the reverse strand, counting down.
GGCGACGATCGCGCCGAGCAGGAGCGCGAGCGTGAAGGTGAACTCGGGCACTATCGCCGAGGTGACGAAGCCGACCACGAAGGCGGTGATGACCACCATCGCCACCCCGAGACCGAGGATCGGGCGGATGTTGCGGACGAAGTTGGCGAAAGAGAACCCGAGCGCGGCCGAATACAGCAGCGGCGGCAGCACGACCGTCAGCAGAATCTCCGATTCGAGTTCCACGTGCGGAACCCCGGGGATGAAGGATACGGCCAGACCGACGACGATGATGATCAACGCGGGTTGCATCCCGCGTTTGTCGGCGAACGACGTGACGATGATGGCCCCGACGAGGACCAGGATCAGCAGTTCCATGCGCTGATCTTTTCAGGTCAGGGGCGGTTTGTCCGACTTGGCGGGTCGACCTGTCGGACGAATCGGGTCACCGGTCATGTGCGGCAGCCGATTTCGGCGGCGCGCGGGGACGCTACCCGTTCTGCGCGATCTCCAGCAGGTCACGCACCGGCCCGGCGACGGGGCGTGACCCGCCGACGAACACCGCCCGGAACTCCCGGACCAGGTCCAGACCGGCCACCGGCACCTTGACGAGCGTGCCGAGTTCCAGATCGGCGGCGACGGCCCGCCGGGACAGGAACGCGGGCGCGCCCCCGGCCCGGACGGTCGCGAGGATCGCCGCGTTTGTGGCCAGCTTGACCTCGGGTTCGGCGAGCGTGTGGCCGCTGCGGGCCATCGCGTACCGGACGACGGCGAGCGTGCCCGACCCCATCTCCCGGCAGGTCAGGGCACGCGCGGCCAGGTGGGTGGGCCGCACGGGGGCACGCCGGCGGGCCCACGGGTCGTCGGGGGCGGCGACGAGGATCAGTTCGTCGGTGCCGACCGCGACTGCGGTCAGCCCGTCGACGCCGACGGGCCCTTCGACAAAGCCGAGGTCGGACTCGGCGGCGCGGACCGCGGCGACCACATCGTCGGAGTTCACCGCACGCAGGCTGACCGGCACGTCGTGGGTGCGCCGGAACTGCACCAGCCACCGCGGCAGCAGATATTCGGCGGTGGTCAGTGACGCGTGGACGCGTAGTTCCCTGGTGCGGCCGCGGCGCAGGGTGTCGAGGGCGCTGTCGATCTCGTCGGCGCGTTCGAGGAGGTCCTTGCTCCATTCGACGAGGAGTTGCCCGGCGTCGGTGAGCTCCGATCCGCGGGGCGCGCGCCGTACCAGGACGAGCCCAGTCTGGGTTTCCATGGCCCGCAGTCGTTCCGACGCCGACTGCTGTGAGATGCCGACGGCGCGGCCCGCGGCTCCGATGCTGCCGAGGCGTGCCACCTCGGTGAGCAGGCGCAGCGCGGACAGTTCGGGAAGCATGGTCACAGGGTAGACCTGTGAGTCCACCGGGATTTGGCCACTACCGGCCACCGCGCGTGTCCCGGAGGCTGACAGGCATGCGCAACACAGCCCCCGAATACGGCCCGAACTGGTTCACCTCGGTGATGGGCACCGGGATCGTGGCGGTGGCCATCACCGGCCTGCCGTTCGATCTGCCCGGTGGCCACGTCGTGGCGGTGGCGTTCTGGCTGGCGGCTGTCGGCCTGCTGGCGGCGGTCTGCACGGTCATGATCCGCCGCCTGCGCGACGACGCGGTGCTGCCGCTGCGCCACCTCGACGACCCGGTGCTCGCCCACTTCTACGGCGCCCCGCCGATGGCGATCCTGACGGTCGGGGCGTCGACAATGACCGCCGGCCCCACGATCATCGGCCCGGATGCGGCGACGATCGTCGGCGCGGCGTGCTGGATCCTGGGCACCGCACTCGGATTGCTCTCCGCCGTCGCGATCCCCTACCGGATGATCACCTCCCACACCGTCGCCGACGACGCGGCGAGTGGCGGCTGGCTGGTTTCGGTTGTGCCACCGATGGTCTCGGCCGCCACCGGCGCCGCACTGGTGAAACACCTTCCGGAGGGCCAGTTCCAGGAGACGATGCTGCTGGCCTGCTACGGCCTGTTCGGCCTCACCGCGGTGGCCGGTTTCCTGATGCTGAATCAATTGTGGCACCGCATCATTCGCCACGGCCTACCCGCCGCCGGTTCGGTGCCCACGCTGTGGATCGGTCTGGGCTTTCTGGGACAGTCGATCACGGCGGTCCACCATCTCGGCGAGGTGGCCCCCGGTGTCGCGGGCGACTACGGCCACGCGCTGTCGATGTTCGCGCTCTGCTACGGCGTTCCAGTGTGGGGTTTCACCATGTTCTGGCTCGCACTGGTGTCGGCGCTGACGCTGCGGCAGTTCCGCGACGGCCTGCCGTTCGCACCCACCTGGTGGTCGTTCACGTTCCCCGTCGGCACCGTCGTGACCGGTACCGGTGCGCTGGCCGGTGAGACGGGACTGACCGCGTTCGCCGTCGCGGCGGGCCTGCTCCTGGTCGTGCTGATCGCCGGATGGACGGCCGCCGTCGTCGCGACGGCGGCCCTGTTCCGGGGTGCTGGGCAGACGCAGCCCAGCCCCTACCCGTCGGGGCCGCCACGGCTCCCGGGGCACGCCCGCTTCCAGACGTCCTGATCGCGCCTACTTGTATTTCGGATTATTGAACGTCGGGATCTGGATGCTGATCGGCATACGGAGTTCGGACATGTAGAGCAGCACGAACTGCCGCAGCAGTTCGTCGAACATCCAGGTGGTCTCCCGGGGCAGCCCCACATTCAGCAACCCTTCGCGCACACCGACAAACGGCACCCACGCCGTCTCCAGCAGCGGGCTCCACACCGGTTCGCGGGGAATGTCGTACCAGTTGGCCACCTTGTCACCCAGGACGTACCGGGTGAGGGCACCGAGCACACCGCGGGACAGCAGCGTCAGGTCGAGATTGACACCCAGGTTCAGGAGCTGGTTGGCGAGCTTGCGGCCCTCCGGGGTGGGCGCGAGGATCGGGTCGAGAACCTGCCGGGCCTGGGCGTCGGCATGGCCCCACGAATTCGGGATGTACTCGTCCCGCACGCCGAGCAGCGACGCGGTGACCTGCCAGGAGTGCAGCATGCCGTTGCCCTCGTAGTTGGCCATCGGCACGCGCCACCTGCGCATGTTGCGCATGACCGTGGTGGCCAGGCTGTGCCAGGTGACCATGATGTCGGCCTGACTGATCGGCTTGGCCTCGGGTGCGACGGCATTCCAGTGTGCCGATTGCGGCAGCAGGTGCCGCACCCCGGCGTGGGCCATGCGGGTCTTGACCGCGGTCACGATCATCTCGCCGCCCGGCCGGAAGGCGTCGAGGTCGCCGACGTCGTAGCCGAATTTGGCGGTCTTGGAGATGCGGTCCTTGAGGTTCCAGCCGCCCTTGGAGTAGTAGACGGCCCGCGCCTCCCGGGGGATCACCGTGCTCATCATGCCGCTGGCGAATCCGTAGATGACGCCCAGATACAGGCCGTGTTTCTGGTTGAACCGGACTGCGGCGTCAAGCCTGTCCCAGTCGGTCCACGACGGCAGCCGGCGCGCGTGCTCGATGAAGTCGCGCAGTTCCCGGGGCAGTCCGGCGGGCAGCGCCTGACCGTTCCGGGTCCAGCCTTTGAGTAGGTTGTTGACCCGATACACCTGTTCGGGATTGCGGAACAGCCGGGCGATGACCTCGTCGGCCTCCGGATCCCACACCTTGCGCGGGTCCGTTCCGGCGCCGGTACCCGGTATCGAGTAGGCCGGCGACCAGGTCCAGGGCACCGCGGGAGCGACGAGCGATGCCGCGCCCGCGGCACCCAGCACACCCGCACCTTTGAGGGCGGTCCGTCTGCTCAGGTTCTCCATCGTGTACTCCGTCCGGCCGATGTAACAGAGTTACAGTTTTTGTAACCTTGATACATGTACCAGACGGCGGTAGCGTTCACGCGAGCTTCGGCGACATAGTCTGGAAAGACCCCACGTCCCCCCGAGGAGTACCGACAGTTGGAGACCTCAGGTCCGGCACCGATCGAGACATCGATGCTGCAGCGGGCGCTGGCCGGGGCCGGGACACCGCCCGACGACCTGGCCGCCGGCGACGCCACGCAGGTCAAACTGCTCGACGCCGCGCGCGACGTGTTCTGCCGGGTCGGCATGCAGCGCGCGTCGATGGAGGAGGTCGCCACTCTGGCCGGGGTATCCCGGGTGACGCTCTACCGCAAGTTCGCGACGAAGAACGCCCTCGCCGAGTCGGTGATCACCCGCGAGTTCCGCCACTACTTCGACGTCTTCCGGCGCGAGGTGACCGCCGCGCCGACGGCGGCCGACCGGGTGGTGTTCGCCTTCGTCAGTTCCCTGCGCACCGTCCGCGGCAACCCGCTCATCGCGAGCCTGCTGGTGACCGAGCCCCAGCAACTCATCGGCGCCGCCGACGTGGCGGCCCGCATGGTCGCCTCGGTCGCAGCGTTCGTCGCCGCCCAGCTGCGCATCGAACAGGCCGCGGGCAACGTCTCGGCCGACATCGACCCCGACGTCACCGCCGAGATGATGGTGCGAATCTCCATGTCGTTCTTGACCATTCCCAGCCTGCGGATCGACACCGACGACGACGCCCAGCTCGCCACCATCGCCCGCCACTACCTCGTCCCGATGCTCGAAGCCCACGCGTGACCTGGTGAATCCACCAGGTCACGACTCCCGCGTCTGGAACTCCTTCCCGCTATTCGGATGTCGCGCTATCCGATTCGCGGGACGAAGTCTGCGACGCGGGAGTGCGTAGTGCCCACCCGGTGATGACGGCGGTCAGCAGGAGGAGGGCGGCTGCGCACCAGGCGGACGTCGTGACGCCGTCGGTGAACGCGTGGCGGGCGGCGTCGATCACCCGGGTTCCGGTGTCCGCGGGCAGATTCCGGGCCGCCGCCAGCGCACCGGCCAGACCGTCGTCGCCGCCGGGCAGATCGCCGGGATAGACGGCGCGGAACACCGCGTTGATGACGCTGCCCAGCAGTGCGATGCCGAGTGCGCCGCCGAGTTCGCTGCTGGTCTCCAGCAGCGCCGACGTCGCGCCCGCCCGGCCGGCCGGGGCCACCCCGATGACGTGGTCGGCGACCATCGTCGTCACCGCGACGACCCCGGAGGCCACCAGACCGGCGCCCACCAGGATCGGGATCAGGGTGTCCACGCCGGTCAGCCCGCCGATCACCGCGAATCCGGACGCCGACACGGCCAGCCCGGCCACCATCACCGGCACCCGCCCGAAGCGTCCGGCGGCCACCGCGGCCAGCGGCGCCGCGGCGCCGACGACCAGCGACGGCGCGATGCTCCACAGCGCCGCCTTGAGCGGGGCGTAGCCGAGCACCGACTGCAAGTACTGCGTCATCGCCACCGAGTTTCCCAGCAGCGCGAACATGCACAGCAGGTTCACCATGATCGACGCGCCGAAACGCCTGTCCCGGAACAGGGTCACGTCGATCATCGGGTCGGCGAGCGATCGCTGTCGCCGGACGAAGACCACCCCGAGGATCAGGCCGGCGACGATCGGCACCAGCAGCACGGCCGACCAGCCGTCGGATGCGATCGTCTTGATGCCGTAGATCAGGGGCAGCACGGCGCCGAGGGCGAGTGCGGCGCTGAGCAGGTCGACGCTCCGCCCGGCGACGGCCGTGTTCGCGGGCAGCAGTAACGGGGCGGCCACGAGCAGCGCGAGCATGACGGGCACGTTGATCAGGAACACCGACCCCCACCAGAAGTGTTCGAGCAGAACACCACTGAGGATCGGGCCGAGTGCGACCCCGCCGGTGAGCACCGCGTTCCACACCGCCACCGCCTTGCGTCGCGCATCCTCGTCGTCGAACAGGTCCCGGATCAGGGCCAGCGTCGACGGCATCAGCGTGGCGCCCGCGACACCGAGCAGCGCCCGGGCGACGACCAGCATCGACGCGCTCGTGGACAGCCCGGCCAGCGCCGACGCGGCCCCGAATCCGGTGGCCCCGATCATCAGCAGCCGCCGGTGCCCGATCCGGTCGGCCAGCGCCCCCATCGGCACCAGCAATCCGGCGAGCACGAATCCGTAGACGTCGAAGATCCAGAGTTGCTGCGCCGGTGACGGTTTCAGATCGGCGGCGATGTCGGGGACGGTGAAGAACAGGATCGATACGTCCATGGAGACGAGCAGCATCGGCAGGCAGAGCGCCGCCAGCCCCCAGTGGGGCGCGAGTGTGCGGGACATGACTGCGACCTTTCTGTTTACTACACATACTGTTTATGCAATACGCAGATGATAGGACGCAATCTGTGTACGGCGCAAGCAGTAATGTGAGGGCCATGTCAGAGCCAGCGATGCCGCGCTACCTGTCCCTGCTGTGGGGCCACGACGACCCGGCCCCCCGCCGCGGTCCGCGGCCTACCCTGACCGTCGCCGACATCGGACGCGCGGGGGTGGCCGTCGCCGACGAGAAGGGCGCCGACGCCCTGTCGATGAAGGCGATCGCCGACAAGCTGGGCATGACGACGATGTCGCTGTACCGGTACGTCGACACCAAGGACGACATCATCGACATCGTCTTCGACACCGCCATCGGCCACGCAGGCCCCGCGATCCTCGACAGCACGGGCTGGCGTACCCGCGCGGAGAACTGGGCGCGCACTTTTGCCGCCGCCCTGCGACAACACCCGTGGCTCGCGGGCCTCGCCCTCACCCGGCCACCGCTCGGGCCGGCAGCGATCAGCTGGCTGGAGATCGGTGTGCGCTGCTTCGACGACACCCCGCTCGGCGGCCGGCAGCGGATGAGTTCGCTGCTCCTGCTCGACGGCTTCGTCCGTCAGCACGTCCGGCAAACCGTGCAGATGGGCCTGCAGGACGAACCCGACGACCGCCCCACCTACGAAGCCGCCCTGTCGGTATTCACCGCCACCGACTCCCACCCCGGTATCACGGCCGCCCTGGCGGCCGCCGACAACGACGACGACTTCTACGAGACCGAACTGACCTTCGGCCTGACCGTGATCCTCGACGGCCTGGCCGCCCTCATCGACCCCTGACCGGGGCCTATCACGCGGCGAGCAGACCACTCGCCATCTGCGAGAGTCCTTCCCGGAACTGTGCGACCTCCATCGGCCGGCCGGATTCGAAATACAGCATCGTGGTGGCGATCGCGGAGTTGATGAACATCCACGCGATGTTCTCCACGTCCAGTCCGCCGCGGTAGTGCCGGCGATACTGCCGCACATGCATCGTGACCATCGTCTGCATGAGCATCGGCAGGTCTGATCCCCGCTCCATCTCGTGGGAGTAGTCGGGGTGTTTGGCGAGGTACTGGATCATCGCCGTGTGTTCGGATCCGAAGCCGATCAGCAGGTCGATGGCCGAGTCGATCATCTCCGCGGGTGGAAGCAAGGCGATCTGGGACAGTTCAGTCCGCAGCCGCGGCGTCAGACGGTCGGTGGTGTCGCGCATCGCGGCCACGATCACGTCGTCCTTGACGCGGAAGTACTGGTAGATCGATCCCTTGCTGACGCCGGCGGCCTCGGCGATGTGATTGGTGGTGATCGATTCCGGGTCCATGGTGCGCAGGAGTTCGACGGTTGCGGCCACGATATTTGCGACCATGTCCCGGGATCTACGCTGCTTCGGCGCCTTACGTAGCTGTGACCTCGATGTTTTGTCCACTCCCCGGCCCTTTCGAACGCGACTTATATGCGACCTGAAGTTCAGGTTAGCGTCGTTGCCGGAGTTGCAGGCACACATGCCCAGGAGGGGAATCATGACCGCGGTGGCACAACCGGTGACGATGACGACGACAGGCGACTGGATCCAGCCGGTCCCGGATCTGATCGATCCGCTCGGCATCACCGGGTGGCTGGCCGGCCAGTGGCTGTATCTGCCCGCGGTGAGTGCGGCGTTCATCCTGCAAGGTATGCATCCGGTGATCGGTGACGTCACCGACCGTTACTCGGTGGCCGACCGCGATCCGGCCGGCCGCGCGATCCGCTCGTTCGACGCCACCCAGCAGTGGAGCTACGGCGGCAAGGCCGCGATCGAGCAGGGCTACTGGCTGCGCAAGATGCACCGGCCCCTGCAGATGACCGCCGAGACCGGGCCCAAGGCGGGCAAGCACATCAGTGCGCTCGATCCGTCGGCCTACGCCTGGGTGATCGCAACCGCCTACGTCACGACGCGACAGGTGGCACCGCTGTTCCTGGGACGCGCACTCACCGAGGACGAAAACGAGCAGTTGTTCGCCGACAATGTCCGGCTGGCCAAGATCACCCAGGTACCCGAGAGTGGCTACCCCAAGTCACGGGCCGAGTTCGACGACTATTACCAGCACATGCTCGACGAGGTGCTGGTCCTGCACCCGGCGCTGGCCGAGAGCCTTCCCGTCCTGAGCAACCCGGCCCTCGCGCTCGACGAGCTCGACCTGGGCGGTTTCCCGCGGTGGGTGCCGCGCACGCTTGCGCTCGGTGCCATGAAGTGGCTGCTGCAGCCGCTGGGCACCTTCAGCCACGCCCTGACCTTCGGGGCGATGGAACCACAGGCCCGCGCCATCCTCGATGTCACCTGGACCAGACGCGACGACCGCGTGCTGCGCCGCCTGTTCGCGGTGTACCGGATCCTGTTCCGCATCCTCCCCGAACGTCTGACCTACTCGCCGCTCGCCTACTACGCACGCCGGCACCAGCGGGTGATCGAGCGGATGCGCAATCGAGAACTGCGCGACTTCACCCAACACGACAAGGGCGAGCCGTCGGCGGTACGTCGAGCGCGCGCACGACGCCGAGACGGTGTCCGAACCAACTGATCAGCCCCTGAGCCCGACAAATACCCTGGGCCCGAGAAATACAAAGCGCAGGCCAGAGAAATACTCTGGCCTGCGCTTTCTGGTGCGCCCGAAGGGATTCGAACCCCTAACCTTCTGATCCGTAGTCAGATGCTCTATCCGTTGAGCTACGGGCGCGTGCTATTCAGTTGTCGCCACGGTCTTACGACCGCGACGTGGCGGAGGCGAGAGGATTTGAACCTCCGGTCCCGTTTTAGCGAGACAATTCATTAGCAGTGAATCCCATTCGGCCGCTCTGGCACGCCTCCTGGCGAAGTCCTTACGAACTGCCGAGAGCAAAGGTTACACACACTGCGCACGACGGTGCAAACCGGCAGGTCAGCGCGAAATTCGGGTGTCGCGGCAGCGTTGCGGGCGCAGCGGCCTACAGTTGTCTGCGTGACCTTGCGCATCCGCCCCGATCTCGACGACCTGCCCGCCTACGCCCCCGGTAAGACGTTCCCGGGCGCGATCAAGCTGGCCAGCAACGAGGTGACCGAGGGCCCGTTGCCAAGCGTCGTCGACGCCATCGCCGACGCCGCCTCGTCGCTCAACCGCTACCCCGACAACGCGATCGTTGAGCTGACGGCGACGCTGGCGAAGAAACTCGGCGTCACCGAGGACGAGGTCCAGGTGGGCTGCGGGTCGGTGATCCTATGCCAGAATCTGATCCTGGTCACATGCGAACCGGGCGACGAGGTGGTCTTCGGCTGGCGGTCGTTCGAGACGTATCCGCTGGCCACCCGCGCGGTCCACGCCACCCCGGTACCGGTACCGCTGACCGGCGACAACGTCTACGACCTCGACGCGATGGCCGCCGCGATCACCGACCGCACGCGCCTGATCTTCGTGTGCAACCCCAACAACCCGACCGGCACCGTCGTCGGCGCCGACGACCTGCGCGCCTTCCTGCGCAAGGTGCCGTCGGACGTGGTCGTCGCCCTCGACGAGGCGTACTACGAGTACATGCGGCCCGGCCCGGCGCAGGCGTACGACGCCCTGGAACTGCATCGCGAGTTCGCCAACCTGGTGGTCCTGCGGACCTTCTCGAAGGCGTACGGCCTGGCCGGCCTGCGGGTGGGTTACGCGATCGCCGACCCGCAGGTGGTCACCGCGCTGCGCAAGGTGCACGTCCCGTTCTCGGTCACCTCGCTGTCCCAGCGCGCCGCGATCGCGTGCCTGGCCGCCGACGACGAACTGCTGGCCCGCACCGACGCGGTCGTCGCCGAACGGACCAGGGTGACCGCACGGCTGCGTGAGCTCGGCTACCGGGTGCCCGACACCCAGGCCAACTTCGTGTGGCTCGACCTGGGTGAGGCCGCCCTCGACTTCGCCGGGCAGGCCATCGACAACCGGGTCGTGGTGCGCCCGTTCGCCGGTGACGGTGTGCGGGTCACCGTCACCGTTCCCGAGGAGAACGACGCCTTCCTCGCGTTCGCCGAGAAGTTCGCCGACAAGTTCGCCGCCGAGTAGGCCGGGGTTACAGGCCCCGCGCGATGGTCGGCCACATGCGGGGCAGGTCCTGCTCCCAGTAGCCCCAGTAGTGAGTACCGACCAGCCGCAGGCCGTCGGTGAACGGGATACGCGCCTTGCGCAGTTCGATCCCGAAGTTGATGGAGCAGCGCCACGCACCCAGTTCCAGGGCCGACGCGCTGGCGGTCACCGACTGCCGGGTGCCCTCGTCGGGCTCGATCTTGCGCAGCAGGTCCAGCGGACCGGCCAGGCCCGAACCCGACGACAGATAGATGTACTTTCCGCGAAGCGCGTTGATCCGGGTGGCCGGGTCGTGCGCTTTCCACGCCGGGGAACGCGGCGGACCCCACATGTTGATGGCGTTGCCGCCGACGTTGGCGACGGTGGTGTGCACATACGCCTGGTTGGCGGGCTGATACACCTCGGGGCAGCCGCTCAGCGAGGCGACGCCGGTGTACAGCCTGGGGAACCGGGCGGCGAGCGCGAGTGCGGCCTGCCCGCCCATGGACAGCCCGACGACCGCGTTGCGGCCGGTGCCGTTGAACTTCTTGTCGATGAGCGGGGGCAGTTCCTCGGTGAGGAAGGTTTCCCACTGCGGCTTGCCGAGCTTGGGGTCGCGGCTGCGCCAGTTGGTGTAGAAGGTGCCCTTACCGCCGGCGGGCAGCACCACGGTCACGTTCTTGTCGGCGAAGAAGCGGCCCGCGCGGCCCTTGGTGATCCAGTCGCTGACGTCGTCGCCAGCGTCGGCACCGTCGAGCATGTACACGACGGACCGCGGGCCGGTGGCGTTGGCCGGGGTCAGGACGTTGACCTTCATCTTCTTGTGGTTGGACGGCGAATACACCCAGAGGTCGGTGCGCAACGGCCCGACGTCGGACAACTTGGTGATGCGTGCGACCCTGTGCCGGTCGGCGTGGGCCAACCCGGGCGCACTCAGCAATGCCATGACGGCAACGCTGACCAGTACGGTCAACCCCCGGATCTTCTTCGCTCGGATCTTCTTCACAGCGTCCCCCCTCGTGCGGCGCCCGCTGTCGCGGGGCCCGAATTGCCTGCTCCTGCACTCCGTGTCCGGATTCCGTGGCGCGACACCCCCGTGACCTCGCTCACTCCGGATCTGGAATGAGGCCCGATCTTACCGGCCAGTAGGCGAATCGCCCAGGGGTACTGCCGATGAAAAAGCAAGGTTTCCGTTACTGATTCACGCTTTGCATATCGCGCATGGATGCGGCTGCGCGAGCACCCGTCACCGATCGGGCTCATAGCGTTCCGGCAACTGGATCGAGGTGACGGGCGTCAGCCGGGAGATGTTGCCCTGCAACACATCCCGATACACCCTCAGATTCTCCTCACCGCTTCGCACCTGCTCGGTGAGCCGTTTGGAGTTGTCGACGGACACCTCCCGGTCGCCCGAACGCGAGATCAGGGCGTCGATGCGGTCGTCGATGGTCGCCGCCCGGTTGTACTCGTCGAGGATCTGCAGCTCGACGGCCGCGGACTCGACGACGTGCGCCACTCCACCGAGGGCCTGCACCCGGTCGATGAGCTCACTCCACACGGGCCGCAGCGCCTCTTCGCGTTTGTCGATCTGCTGGGCGAACTCCTTGTCGAAGCCGCCGCGGCGCTTGGCGCGGTCGAGGTCGATCCGCACCGCCCGCAACGCGATCACGTCGGAGGAGATCTCGGCGAGCTCGGCGTGCAGGTTCACCTGGGTGCGCTGCAACTCGAAGTGGTCGGACCGCCACGCCGGGTTGTTGACGACGCGGTCGTAGAAGTGCCCGGCGAGGAACAGCACCGTCTCGTAGCCGTCGAGGAACGACGCCGTGCCGGGAGTGGTGGACTCGGTCTGCGCGGTGCCGAGCAACTCGTCCGCCCACTGTTCGGCCTGGGTGTTGCCGCTGCGCGAGGCCACCTGCCCGACGATCCCGACGATCTTGCCGACGGCCGCACCGCCCGCCTGCCGCATCGACCGGTTCGTGGCGACGTTGGGCGTCGGCGTGTACAGCAGCCCGCCGAACAGCCGTTCCCGCTCGTCGAGTTCGAGGTAGATGTTCTCGCGGCGTTCGCGCCGGATCGCCCGGGTACTGCCTGCGAAGACACCTTTGGCGCCGACGACGGTCTTGCGCGCCTCCTCGCGTTTGCGCTGCAATCCGTTCAGCCGGTTACGCATCACCGCCGACACCACGCCCGGCATCATCGGGTTGGCCGTCTGGTTCTCAGCCTGCGCGATCGCGCGCTGCAGCCGCCGCAGTTCGCCGAATCCCGACGGCAGGGTGGGCATGGGCAGTCCCGTGGACACCCGGCGCACCACCACCGCACGTCCGGTGGGGGTGAGGAATCCGCTCGCGATGAGGGTGGCCGCCGTCGCGGACAGTTCGGGCCGGTCACCGGGAATCTGGGACCGGTCACACCAGCCACGGATCTCCGCGCTCGTCGGCGCGGGCACGCTCTGGTACGCCATCGATGCCGCCTCACTGTTGACTGACCCCTGAGTGTACCGCGAAGAAGGGGCCGCCGACCTGCACCGTTACCGGAGTCACGCCCCCGCGTATCCCCCGCTTCCGGCCACGACCCCCGCCGACGCCACGGCCCGGACGCATGACACTGCCCACCCGGGTCCAAATGCCCAGGACATCGCGGTGGGCAGCCGGGAAAATGGCAGGGTTAGGAGGCTCGTCCCGTATGTCGTTATTGAGCGCACCGATCACCCTGTCCAAGATCGCCATCGGTGCCGCACTGCTCGGCGGCGACGCCCTCGTCGCCGCGGGCCGCAAAGCCGGTTCCGCCGCAACATCCGGTGCCGGTGCCGCGGTCGTCATGGCGGGCTCGGCCGGCAACGAACTGACCGCGATCGGTGCCGCAGTGATCGGCACGCTCGGCGAGGCGGTCGGCGGCCCGCCCGTCCGTCGGCGCAGCTCGACCGCCACCACCCGCTGGATCGAGGTGCGCGGACTCGACACCGAGTTCGATCGGGTGAGCTCGGAGGTCCGCGCCACGCTCACCGGACTGCCCGGCGTCGTCGACGTCCAGGTCAACGGCCCCCTGTCCCGGGTACTGGTCACCGTCGACCCGAACGGACCGGCGGCGGACGAACTGGCCGAGGCGATCTCCCGTGCGGAGAAGCGGGCGCCGGGCAGCGCCACCGGAACACCGGCACGGACAATGCCGGGCGATGACAATGCCGTGGCCGCGGGCCTGATCGGGACCGGCATGGCCACCGTGGCCCTCGCCGGCTCCCTGGTCACCTCGTTGTTGCCGGTGCCGCGGATCTCCCGGATCGCGCTCGCCCCCATCTCCGTCGTGTCGTATCACCCACGGGTCCGCGGGCTGCTCGAGGACCGGCTCGGCGCCGAGGCCACCGAACTGCTGCTGACCGGCACCCAGGTCACCGCGCAGGCGCTGGCCGCGGCACCGCTGGGGGTGCTGGTGTCGGTGTCGTCGCGGGCGATCGCCACCGCAGAGGCAGTCAACGGTCGCCGCGCGTGGAGTCGCGTCGAGCCACTGCTGGCCGACCGGGCCCGCAAGGACGGCGAACTCCCCTGCCCGTCGGCGCCCGACCTCCGGCCCGGCCGCACCGGCCGCCACTCCGATGAGATCGCCGTCGACGTGGGCCTCGGCCTCGGGGCCGTCGTCGGTGTGACGTCGTCGCTGCTCACCGTCGCCGAGGCGGTCCTCGTGGCCACCCCGAAACCGGCGCGGTCGGTGCGGCAGTCGTTCGGCGCCTCGATCGGCCGGGGGCTGCACGCGCGCGGTGCGGTGGTGATGAACCCGCAGTCGCTGCGCACGCTCGGCGACATCGACACCCTGCTGGTGGATCCGCGGGTGCTGTTCACCGGCGATCTGGCCGTCACCCGTGTCCTCGACGTCGACAACGGCGACCGGGCCACGTCGTGGCGGGCGGCCACCGCCGCCCTGGAATCGGGTCTGCTCGAACCGGGCTGGAACGCCCTCGACGACGTCGCCGGCGTTCCCGGCCGGGCACTGGTGAGTCCGCTGCGCCGACCTCTGGCCACCGCATTCCTCGCCGAGGCCCGGCGTTCCGGGCTGCGGGTCGTTTCCCTCTCCGACGACGGGTTGCATTCGCTGCGACAGGGTTTCGACGAACTCCTCGACGCCGGGACCGACCCCGATGCCGCCCTGGCCCGGGCGGCGCGGCGGCTGCACGACGACGGGGCAACCGTCGCCGTCGTATGCCACTCCGGTAGCGAGGCGATCCGGCTGTCGCACACCGCGATCGGCGTCCTCGGTGACGATTCGGCACCGTGGGGCGCCGACCTCCTCGTCGACGGCCTCGCCGGAGCGTGGCGGGTCGTGCACACTATTCCGGTTGCGCGCGAGGCAAATCAGCGTGCGGTTGCACTGGCCTCCGGCGCAACGCTGCTCGGCTCACTGATGCTCATCCCGGGCGTGCGCGGCGACGGCCCCACCTCGGTCAACGCCGCGGCCCTGTTCAGCCTGTGGCACGGGTACAGGCTGGGCGCCAAGGCATTTGCGGAACCTGATCCGCTGCCCGACTCGTCGCACGACTGGTACGCGATGCCGATCCACGAGGTACTGCGGCTGCTGCCGGCACCCGAAAGACCGCAACCGGAGCCCGGTCTCATCACGCCGGTGACCGAGGCCGCCCCGATCCGGGTGGCGCGCAAGACGATCACCGACACCGTCGACACCCTGCGCGACTTCCGCCGCACCATGGCCGAGGATCTCGCGGACCCGATCACCCCGATCCTGGCCACCGGTTCGGCGGCCAGCGCACTGCTCGGCTCCCCGATCGACGCCGTCATGGTCGCCGGCGTGCTCGGGGTCAACACCGCCATCTCCGCCTACCAATCGCTGCACGCCGAGAAGCTGCTGGAGAAGATGCTCGCCGTCCAGGAACCGCCGGCGCGCAGGGTGATCGGCGAACCCGGCAGCAGCGACTTCGACGAGGTGCCCGCCGGCGATCTGCGTCCCGGCGATATCGTGGAGGTGCGTTCGGGTGAGGTGGTGCCCGCCGACATCCGCATCATGGACGCCGACTCCGTCGAGGTCGACGAGTCGGCGCTGACCGGCGAATCGTTGCCGGTGAGCAAGGACGGCGCCGACACGCCCGGCGCACCGTTGGCCGAACGCACCGGCATGCTGTTCGCCGGCAGCACCGTGGTCGCGGGTAAGTCGATCGGCGTGGTCACCGCGGCGGGCGACTCCACCCAGGTCAGCCGGGCGCTGGCACTGGCCCCGGCAGAATCGGGCGACGTGGGGCTGGCCGCGCAACTCGGCGCGATCACCCGGCGCGCACTGCCGTTCAGCCTGGCCGGTGGCGCGCTGGTGGGTCTGCTCTCGCTGCTGCGTGGCACCCCGGTCCGCGAGGCGGCGTCGGGGACCGTCGGTATCGGCGTGGCAGCGGTCCCCGAGGGGCTGCCGCTGGTGGTGACGCTGGCACAGTCGTCGTCCGCCCGTAATCTCACCGGATCGTCTGTGCTGGTGCGTAATCCGCGGGCAATCGAAGCATTCGCCCGGCTCGACGCCATCTGCTTCGACAAGACCGGTACCTTGTCGGAGAATCGGCTCCGGGTCGCCGAGACCCAGGGGCTGCTTGGCGCCGCCGACGACGAGGTGCTGCGCGCCGCGGGCGCCACGATGCGGATCAGCAAGAGCGGCAAGGTCGAACATGCCACCGACGCCGCCATCCACCGCGCCGCCGAGGAGGTCGGCGTCGACTACCCGGCGGTCGACGCGTTCCTGCCGTTCCAGTCCGATCGCCCGCTCGCCGCGGCACTCGTCGGCAACCGGCTGCTGGTCAAGGGCGCACCCGAGACCGTGGTGACGGCACTCGAACCGGGCCATCGGGATGAACTCCGGGAGGCATTGCACGACATGGCCGGCCGGGGCCTGCGGGTGCTGACGGTCGCCGAACGCACCGTCACCGACGCGCAGGCCGCGGCAGCCTCCGACGACGCCGACGCATTTGCGGACCTGTGCGGATCGTCGCTGCATCTGGTCGGCGTCATCGGCCTGTCGGACACCCCGCGCGCCGGTGCCCGGCCCCTGCTGGAGGAGTTGCAGCGCCGCGGTATCGAGGTACGGCTGATCACCGGCGATCATCCCGTGACCGCCGCCGTCATCGCCCGCGACCTCGGCATCGCGGTCGAACACGACGAGGTGATGACCGGCACCGAATGGGATCTGCTCAACGCCACCGAACGTGTCGAGGCCGGCCGCTCCCACCGGGTGTTCGCCCGGATGGCGCCCGAACACAAAGTGCAGGTGGTGCAGGCACTCGAATCGCCGTCGAAGCAGCAGCGCGGGCTGGTGACGGCGATGGTCGGGGACGGCGCGAACGACGCCGCCGCCATCCGCGCCGCCTCGGTTGGTGTGGGTGTGGTGTCCCGCGGCAGCGACCCGGCCCGGATGGCGGCCGACGTACTGCTGCTCGACGGCGACATCGAGGCCATCATCGGTGCCCTCGACGAGGGCGAACAGTTGTGGCGGCGGGTGCAGTCGGCGGTGTCGGTGCTGCTCGGCCACAATGTGGGCGAGGTGACGTTCGGCCTGGTCACCACCGTGCTCACCGGCAAACCGGCGCTGAATGCCCGGCAGATGCTGCTGGTCAACATGCTCACCGACGCGCTGCCGGCGGCTGCGCTGGCGGTCAGCCCGCAGCGCGACCCCGACGTCACCGGCCGGCACGACGAGTCGACCATCTGGCGTGCGGTGGCGGTGCGGGCGGTGTTCACCTCCCTCGGCGCGCTGCTGGCGTGGACGTTCGGCCGCGCCACCGGCACCGCCTCCCGGGCGGCGACGATCGGCCTGATCGGGCTGGTGGTGACGCAGATGATCGAGACGCTCACCGACTCACACGGACCACTCGTGGTGGCCACGAATGTGGGCACGCTCGCGGTGATGGCGCTGATCATCTCCATCCCCGGCGTCAGCCAGATGTTCGGCTGCACCCCGATCGGGCCGGTGGGCTGGGCTCAGGCGTTCGCCGCCGCCGGTATCGCGGCAGGCGTGTCCACTCTGACCCCGCGGTTCGTCGACTGGCTGATCGAGAGGGTCCACGAGTCCGAGCACGATCCGGACGGGGTATTCCACCAGGTCCTGGCCGTGCTGGCAGCGGCCGGAAGTACGAGCGGGGACCTGACCGCCGTGATACGGCGGCTACTCGTCGATGCTGAGCACGCCGGCACGGACGAGCAGGGTGTACAGGTGCTCGACGGCGGGCGTCAGCAACCGGGCACCCGATTCGACCAGGGCATCGGACCCGACAGCGCGAGTGAACTCCGTCATGACAGGTAAGGCTACCTTGAGTACAACTGATTCCAACACCCCTCAGACCGACAACGGGACTTCGGTCCTGCACGGCGTGCGCGAGTTCGTCGCGACCCACCACGACGTGTCCACACTCGTACGCGACGCGCAGAAGTTCTCCATCAACCTGCCGCTGATCGGCAAGGTGTCGGTACCCACCCCCCGGCAACTCGCCGTCTATGGCGTGATCGGGGCGCTCGGCGCCACCGGTGCCATCGAATGGCCGGTCGCCCTGGCCCTCGGTCTCGGCGTCGCGGTCGCGGGTCGCGAGTTGGGCGGTAGGCCGCCCGCACCGGCCCAGCGCGCCCTCACCTCCCCAGTGCCAGAGGACGCCGCCCCCGCATCACCGGCGACGACGATCTCTGTCGACGGCCCGGCAGTCGTCGTCGCCCCCACGGCCCTGGTGGTCTCCCCGTCCGTGGGCATCCCCCCGGCTGACGAGGCCGACGCCACCACGGAGCCCCCGGAATCGGATAAGAACCCGGACGAGTCAGCCTGACAGAGCGCTTCTCTTGATGGTGTCCGCGTACTCGTCGAGCGCACCGACAATCCCCCGATGCTCCCAGATCCTGTTGCGCGCGTACCCGGTTCGCTCGACAACGACACCCCGCTCGGTGAGTGTGCGCAACGCGCGCTGAGCGGCCGGGGCATTGATGCCCAGCCGCTGCTGCACATATCCGGAGTTCACAACCGGCTGCCCGATCAGCAGCGGCAGCAGACGCCGGGCCGCGGCATCGCTGCGCACTCCGTTCAGCAACTCCGATGACCGATCCAGTTCGGCAACAAGGGAATCAACAAGGCGCGAACCGGTAGCCGCGGCGAACCGCGCCGCGTACGCAAAGATTCGGATGATCGGCGTCGCATCACCTGACCGATAGGCTGTGAGCGCATCGAAGTAGCGTTCGACATCTGTGAGGAGCCCGGCCGAGATAGGCACGGTCGTGTGCGCGGCCAGCCTCTTGTTCCTCAGCAATGCCTGGGCCAGAGCGCGTCCCGTACGACCATTGCCATCGACGAACGGGTGGATCGTCTCGAACTGGGCGTGGGCCACCGCTGTCTGCAACAGCGCCGGCAGGTCATCGCGGCCCATGAATCGCACGAGATCGTCGACGGCAGGAGGCACGAGCGACGCCTGTGGCGCGATGAATGATGCACCCAGCGGACCTGCACTGTCGCGATTACCGATCCACACCAGTTGATCGCGAAATCGCCCCGCATGCTCGTCCATACCGTACTGTCGGCTGAGCAGTTCGCGGTGCATGCTCAGGATGGTGCCCACGGACAGTTCGTCGGAAAGCCTGATCGCCGACTCCATCGCCCGCACATTGCCGATGACAGTGAGCGCGTGCCGCTTTCTCCCCTCACCGATCTCGGCGAGAGCCAGTTGCCTGGCAGAGGTGGTCAGTAGTTCTATCTGGCTACTGGACGCGCTCTCGGTGCGTAGCAGGATAGCCGCCATCGGACCGAGCGTGGGATTGTCCGCACCGAGACGCACGCGCGCGTACTGGTCGAACGCGACCAGCGCTTGGGTGGCCTCGTCAAGATCTGCTGTGATCTCGGCACCGATCGACGGATTCCACCGCTCGATGGCTGCTGTGACAGCCGCCCGGTACTCGCCCGTTTGCCGACGAACCTCCGACTTCGAATAGTGCTCAGGATGGGACGGATGCCACCGGTACGTCTCATGCGCAACGGCGGGGACAGCCACACCGAACGCCTGCCCGTCGGACATCTCCGCTCCTTCTGTCGCCGGAGTGATCAATCCGCCACCGGAGTGATCAATGCCACCCCGCTTGGTATCACTTACGAGGTTAAGTGATACTAAGCGCAACGCCAACACTCACCTACTGGCCGCGGCGACCCTTTCAGATTGCCTCGGGAACCAGGCCTTCGGCGAGGCGGACAAGGTCGTCGGCGCCGACGAGGGCGGTGGCGGGCAGCGCGGCCGTCGCACTGCCCGCGGCCACGCCGGCGCGAAGAGCCTCGCCGAGGTCGTACCCCTGCGCGATGCGCAGCAGGAACGCGGCCAGGAAACTGTCACCCGCACCGACGGTGCTCTGGACGTCGACCTTCGGGGTGGGCAGACGCAGTGCCTGATCGGCGCTGACGACGATCGCTCCGTCCCCGCCGAGGCTCAGCGCGACAACCTCGCACGTACCCGCACCCACCAGTTCCCGTGCTGCTTCGATGAGTTCGGCATCGTCGTCGATGGGATCGCCGACGAGTTCGCCGAGTTCACGCTTGCTCGGTTTGATCAGATACACGCCCTCATCGAGCGCGGCGCGCAGCGCATCTCCGGAGGTGTCGATGACGCAGCGGGCACCGTTGTCGCGGGCCAGCCGGGCGAGTCTCGCGTAGAAGTCGTCCGGGACACCCGGCGGCAGGCTTCCACTGGCCACCACAAGGCCGGGTCCGGGCAGTTCACCCCGGACGGCGTAGAACAGCGAATGCCATTCCGCCTCGGTGAGAGTCGGACCCTGGAGGACGAACCGGAACTGCCTGCCGGTGGATGTCTCGTCGACGGTGAAGCTTTCCCGCGTGCTCTCGGCGATCCGCACCGCCAGACCCGCAACCCCTTCCTGCTCAAGGAGATTGCGGTAGGCGTCGCCGGTCGGGCCGCCGATCGCGTACACGGCGAGCGACCGCCCGCCGAGATTGCGCACCACCCGCGACACATTGACCCCTCCCCCGCCGGGATCGAGTCTGGTTGCCCCACAACGCAGTTTATGTTCGGGCTCGACGATACCCGTCGACGTCGACACATCCAGCGCCGGGTTGGGCGTGACGGTCAGGATGGGAACGTGCCGGCTCACCATGTGGCCATCTTAGTGACCCACCTGCGGGAGCGATTCGGGTTTGGCCGCACAAACGAAACCGGCCGGCACCTCGGCCGCACCCCGCCGCCGGAAGCACTTCCGCCTGCCGGGAACTCAGTTCAGGACGAGGCTGCGTTTGGCCAGGCCCATCCAGAAACCGTCGATCGGTTGGGCCGCGGCCTGTTCGGGGTTGCCCGAGGCGCCCAGCGCCACGAACAGCGGGGAGAAGTGTTCGATGGTGGGGTGCGCGTACGGCATGCCGGGGGCCTTGCGCCGGAAGTCGATGAGGGACTCGACGTCGCCGCGGTCGAAGCAGCCGTGCGCCCAGTCGTCGAACTCGGACGACCAGGTGGGCGGGACGGCGTCGGGCGACGGGTCGTCGAGGTACGGCAGGCCGTGGGTGGTGAATCCGGAACCGATGATCAGCACCCCCTCGTCGCGCAGCGGCGCGAGCCGGCGACCCAGCGCCAACAGCCGTTCGGGGTCGAGGGTCGGAAGCGAGATCTGCAGAACCGGGATGTCCGCGTCGGGATACATCACCGTCAGCGGGACGTACGCTCCGTGGTCGAGCCTGCGCCGCGGATCGTGGGCGATGGGCTCACCGTCGGGCATCATCGCCGCGACGCGCGATGCCAGTTCCGGAGCGCCCGGCGAGTCGTACGTCGTGCGGTAGAACCGTTCGGGAAACCCCCAGAAGTCATACGTCAGCGGCGTCGACGCGTCGGTCGACCCGATGGTCAGCGGCGCCGCCTCCCAATGCGCCGAGATCACCAGAATGGCCGTCGGCCTGGGCAGTTCCGCACCGAGCCGGGTCAGCTGATCCACCCACAGCGCGCTGTCGACAAGCGGCGGCGCGCCATGGCTGAGAAACAGGACGGGCGACTGGGCTGACATGCTCATGCCCACCTTAACCGGACCGTGGTCCGATTTGTTCCCGACTGCTGACCCCTGGCATCAGATCACCCCGTCGGAGAGACCGTTGGGGGTGCCGAAGCGGTGGGCGGTGATGCAGACGGCCTGTTCGTGCAGGTGGGCGAGCATCTCGACGCGGCCCGCCGACACCACCGGGCCGCCGAAGATCGCGACATCAGGTTTGCCTCCCGTCGCCTCGTAGGCGGCGGCGACCACGGCATCCCGGGAATCGCCCGCGACGATCCGCACCCGGACACCCGCGTCCGGTCCGTCGCGCTCGGCCAGCCGGGCGAGATGGTCGCGCCAGGCATCGTCGTCCTCGAACAGGATGCTCACCTCGGCCGCGGCCAGGGCGTTCTGCACGGCGGCCGACAGCACGACGGGTGTGCTCACCGCGGGGACCGACCCGGCCGCCATACCGGCTGCGACGGCGCGGATCGTGTGGTGCAGCGCCGCATCCGCGGTGGCGCGGATGATCACCGGAACCGGCCGGTACCGCAGCAGGTTCCGCTCGACCCCGAGTTGGGAAACGTCACGGGCGCAACCGAATTCGTCGTCCCACGCCTTGGCGTCGGAGCCGAGGGACCGGCGCAGCCAGTCGAGTTCGCCGTCATCGAGCCCGAAGCCACCCGCGGCCGCCAGCAGAGCGGCCACCGAATCCTTGGGAATGCCCCCGATGTCGCTGACGGGTGCGTCGTCCCAGTCGACCAGCCCGTGCAAATAGTTGGGCCCGCCGGCCTTGGTGCCGGTACCGATCGCCGACTTCTTCCAGCCGCCGAACGGCTGCCTGCGCACGATCGCTCCGGTGATGCCGCGGTTGACGTACAGGTTGCCGGCCTGAATCCGGTTCAGCCAGACACCGAGCTCGTCGGGGTCGAGCGAATGCAGGCCACTGGTCAGGCCGTAGTCCGTTTCGTTGACGATATCGATTGCCTCGTCAAGGTTTTCGGCGGTCATAATGCCCAGGATGGGGCCGAAGTATTCGGTGAGGTGATATTCGGAGCCGCGCCGCACCCCGTCACGTACCCCCGGTGACCACACCTTGTTGCCGCCCTGCGCGTCGAGGGCGAGGGGACTGTCGACGGTCAGCGACGCGGGCTCGACCAGCCAACTCTCCCCCTCGCCGAGGGTGGTCAGGCCGCGCAACAGCTTTCCCGACGGCGCCGTGATGATCGGCCCCATCTGGGTGCCGAGGTGTTCGGGCGTACCGACTTTCAGCGACCGCACCGCGTCGAGCAACTGGCCACGGAACCGCCGCGAGCGGGCGACCGGACCGACCAGCACCACCAGCGACGCGGCCGAACACTTCTGCCCCGCATGGCCGAACGCCGACGCCACCACATCCTTGACGGCAAGGTCGAGGTCGGCGGACGGGGTGACGATGATGGCGTTCTTGCCGCTGGTCTCGGCGAGGATCGGCAGATCGCGGCGCAGTTCCCGGAAGTTGACGGCCGTCTCGTACGCGCCGGTGAGGATCAGCCTGTCGACGCGCGGGTCGGCGACCAGCGCCGAGGCCACCTTCCGGTCGGTACACCGCACGAACTGCAGCACCTTCCGGGGAACCCCTGCATCCCAGAGCGTTTCGACGAGGAGCGCCGCGATGCGGACGGCCGTCGACGCCGGTTTGATGATCACCGACGCACCCGACGCGAGTCCGGCGAACACGCCGCCGGCGGGAATGGCGAGCGGGAAATTCCACGGCGGGATCACCGCGACCAGCCTGCGCCGCCGCGGTGTTGCCCCGTCGACCCGGTCGAGCTGGACCCCGAGCATCGCGTAGTAGTGGGCGAAGTCGATGGCCTCGGACACCTCGGGGTCACCCTGGTCGAGGGTCTTGCCGCATTCGGAGCCCATCACCTCCAGCAGTTCGCCGCGGCGGGCTTCGAGGAGTTCGCCGGCCCGGTGCAGGATGCGCGCCCGCTCCTCGGCGCCGCGCGACTGCCAGCCGCCGGCGGCGGCGACACCCCTGTCGATCACGCCGTCGAGAGCCGCGGCGTCACCGATCAGCGCGGACTCGATGAGCTGGTTGCCGAGCGTCGAGGTGGCCATGCGGTCGGCGATGTCGCGGCCCCAGCGCCGGTTTCCGGGCAGATCGGGGTCGGTGTCGGGGACGTTGCCGAAACCCCATTCGGCGTCGGCGGCCACGCGCGCCTCGATCCGTTCGGCCGCACCCGCCTCGTCGTACCGGGTACGGTCCTGTTGCCGGTTGGGTTCCGGTACGCGGTACGACGATGGTTCGCCGTCGCCGGTGATGGTGTCGAGCCTGTTCAGCGCGTCAAGAAAGCGTCGTTTCTCACGATCGAACATGGTCGCGTCGTCGGACAGGCTGAACACCGCCGACATGAAATTGTCGTGGCCCGCGCCTTCTTCGAGGCGCCGCACCAGATAGCTGATCGCGACGTCGAACTCGTCCGGATGCACCACCGGCGTGTACAACAGCAACGAGCCGACGTCGCGTTTGACGGCCTCGGCCTGCGCGGTGGCCATGCCCAGCAGCATCTCGATGTCGAGTCCATCGGCGGCGCCGCGCGCCTTCGCCAGCAGCCAGGCCAGCGCGACGTCAAACAGGTTGTGCCCGGCCGCGCCCACCCGCACATTGGCCACGCGTTCGGCGGTGAGCGCGTAGTCGAGAACGGCCTTGTAGCTGGTGTCGGAGTCGCGTTTGGTGGGCCAGGTGGCCGCCGGCCAGCCGTGCACGGCCGCGTCGACCAGTTCCATCGGCAGGTTCGCACCCTTGACCACCCGCACCTTCACCGGCGCACCGCCGCCGGCGACCCGCTTCGCGGCCCACTCCTGCAACCGCATCATGGCCGCGAGCGCATCCGGCAGGTACGCCTGCAGCACGATGCCCGCCGACAGTCCCCGGAACTCGGGCCGGTCGAGGATGCCCATGAACACCGCCAGCGTCAGGTCGAGGTCCTTGTATTCCTCCATGTCGAGGTTGATGAACTTGGCCGGGCTCGCCGCCGCGGCCCGCTCGTACAGCGGCACCAGGTCGTCGATGATGTGCGCGACCGCCTCGTCGAACGCCCAATGATTATGTGGCGCAACGGCTGCCGACACCTTGATAGACACGTAGTCGATGTCGGGGCGTTCGAGCAGCCGGTGCGTGCCGGCCAGCCTGCGTTGCGCCTCCTCCTCCCCCAGCACCGCCTCGCCGAGCAGGTTGACGTTGAGCCGCACACCGTCGCGGCGGAGCCTGGCGATAGAACGGCCCAGTCTGCGGTCCGATGCGTCGAGGATCAGATGCCCGACCATCGACCGCAGCACCTTCCGGGCGATCGGCACGACGACGCCGGGCAACACCGGTGCCATCGTGCCGCCGGCCGCGACCGCCGCCCGCATCGGCGCGGGCAGGAACGCCGGCGTCAGCGGCGCCAGGTCGTGCAGGGTCTTGGCCGCCGAATGCAGGTCCTCCGGGCGCACCACCCCGTCGACGAATCCGACGGTGAACTTGAGGCCGTTCGGATCGCTCAGCACCCCGGCCAGGCGCGACGCGGAGACATCGACGGGTAACTCGGCGGCGGCCTCCAGCCAATTGCGTACCAGCGCAATCGCGTCGTCGGCGAGGTCTTGGGGGCGCACCGTCGTCATCGCCCGAGCATACGGCGCATTACCTGCTGCCGCACAGGAACTCGGTTGTTACCAACCGGTCCGCCGAACACCGCGGAGCACCCCGCCGCCGCGATCCACTCCGAGTGGATGCGCGACGGCGAGGTGACCGCGATCAGCCCACGATCTGCTCGATCCGGGCGGTGCAGAATCCCATGATGTCGACGTCCGGACCGAGGTTCAGGAAGTCCGACATCCGGATCATCGGGATCGCCAGCAGCACAGCCGCCAGCACCTCGTTGTACTCCAGGTTCTTCACCTGCCAGCCGGTCTGCTCCTCGTACCGGGCGATCGACTCGGCGCGGGTCGGGGTGCCCGGCAGTACCGGATGCCCCTCGAACTCGCTCGACGCCCAGTCCAGGAACAGCATCCACGCCAGATCGGCCTCGTGATCACCGAGATAGGAGATCTCCCAGTCGAGCACCCCGGTGATCGAATAGTCCTGTGCGTACAGGATATTCGACATCCGGGCGTCACCCCACAGCAGTGTGGTGTGTTCGGGCTCGTACGCGTTCTCCCGAAGCCAGGCGAGGGCCTTGTCGTACGTCGGGGAGATACTGTCGGCCGCCCAATGCACTGCCATGTCAAGGTAATTGATCATCTGTTCCAGCGGGCTGCTGCCATGCTGCGGCATGGCCAGAAAGCCGAGGCCCGCCTGGTCGACGTCCACCTTGTGCACCCGGGCCATCGCATCGATGCACCCGAACCACATTGCCCGGCGCCCGGATTCGTCGGCGTCGAAGTAGTTTCCCGCGGTGTGGTACGACGGGAAGTCGCTCGGCGCACTGCCCTCGGCGATCCGGTTCATCACCAGATACGGTGTGCCGAACGGATTGTCGTCCGAGGGATCGATCCACCGCCCCGTCGGGATCGGCAGGTCGACGGCCTTGGACAGCCGGTCCATGACCACGTACTGCCTGCGCAGGTCGTAATCCGGGAACAGTGACACCGCGGGCGGACGGCGCAGCACGAGGTCGGTCACCGTCCCGTCACCGGCCTTCACACTGAACAGATATGTCTCGGTGGAGAATCCGCGCTCGGTCCGCTTGAGGTCGACGACGGTGGCATCCGGATCGTCGAGCCGGTCACGGATGACAGCCGTCAGCGCCTCGGGCAGGGCGCCCTCGTCGACACGTTCGGTCATCGGCTCACCAGCCCGTGTAGCCGTAGCGCGGGTTGGCGCCCATGAACACCATCTCCACCAGGCCGTAACCGACCTTGTCACCCATGCGCACCTCGCACAGCGTCTCGCTGAGCATGCTCACCTTCTTCATGTCCTCGAGATCGGTGAGGTCGGCGGTGAAGCCGTCGATGTACTCCGGTCCGCGCCACATGCCGGCGGCGTAGCCGTTGTACTCGTCGTATCCGGCCAGGCCAGGCCAGAAGTCGCACATCGGGTTCACGGTGATGGTGTCGGTCGTGCGATCGGAGCGGTGCACCGTGAAGACGCTGTCCGCGTCGATGATGCGCCGGCCCTCGCGGAACTTGAGTTCGTGCTCGACGTCGATGATCGGCAGCGAGGCTCGCCCGGTCTCCAGCGGGTAGAGCACCTCACCCTCGAACTGCCAGCGCTCTCCGGTGCTGGTCTCGCGCTGCGCGAAATGCACCAGCTCGTCGTCGAACTGGAAGATACCCATGTAGTAGAGGACACCGTCCGGGACCTCCGGGGGCTGGCGGTCGCCGCCCTCGGACAGGCTGCCGCCACCACCGCCGTGCCGCACGCCCCACGAGTGGTCACGCCCGAACCACCACCGGTCGGGGTCGATCTCGATACGCTCACCGTCGACCTCTATCCAGCCGGTGACGATGCCGTTCTGGTAGAAGCGGCGGGCGTCCTCCTGCACCCGGCCACGGGTGCGGTGGAACGCCGGGGTCTGCTCGTACGCCGGGAAGGTGCCGGTCAGCTCCAGGTGCAGGCTGATGCCCTGCTCGTTGGATTCCAGCGTCGAGGTGACGGTCTTGAGCGGCTCGGTGATCGAGTAGGTGTACGGACCGACGGTCCACGAGGAGAGCGCGGCGGGTGCGGCGCTGATCTCGGTGGACATCCGCACGACTCGCGCCTTCTGGCCTTTGAGGGTGACCATCGCGTAGGCGTCCATGACGTTGCGGTTGGGGAAGCGCGCCATTCCGGTCATGATGCTGATGTCGCCCGAGCGGTCGAATCCGTACATCACGATGCGTTCGGTCCAGCGCAGGTCACTCTGACTCACGTGGTCGAAGGTGGTGGGCAGTTGGTGGCAGAGCAGTTCATCCTGAGGTGTGAGCATGTGTGCATCTCCTGTAATTTGGGTTACTGCGCTCGCCACTATATTGCGTATCAAGTCACAACGTAATCAAATACGCGAGATGTTTTTCTCCGGTATCGTAAAGAGCCGTGACCGAACAGATACAGGAACCCATTTCCGCAGGTAGACCACGGGATCCGAGACTGGACCGGTCGATTCTGGCCGCCACCCGCGATCTCCTCGGCGAGGTCGGCTACTCCAAGACCACCATCAGCGCCATCGCCCGGCGGTCCGGTGTGGCCACCCCCGCCATCTACCGGCGCTGGTCGTCGAAGGAGGAGATCGTCGAGGAGGCGGTCTTCGGGGTGCAGGACGCCACCACACCTATGTCCACCGACGATCTGACGGCGGATCTGAGATCGTGGGCACACATGTTTCTCGGCCGGCTCGCCGATCCGCCGGTGCGCGCCGCCCTGCCCGGACTCATCTCCTCCTACCAGCATTCCGGCAGTGCCTACGACGATCTGCTGGCGCGTTCGGAGAACCCGATCCGGCTCGCCTTCGTCGAACGCATCGTCGCCGAGGCCCCCGACTCGCCCGAGGCGGCGACGGCTGCCGGCAACGAGGTGTTCGACATCCTCGTCGCCAACACCATGGTCCACGGACTCACCCGCGGCCACCAGGACAGCGAGGCCTTCTGCGACAGGCTCATCGACACCCTCGGCTTCCTCGTCCGCGCCCGGCTGGCCAAGGCGAAAAGCTAGTCCCCGAACGTCACCACCAGCGGCGCGTGATCGGACAACCGCTGGGCCGGCGACGGTTCCTTGTCGACGACGACGCCGCGCGCCCGCGCCGCCAATCCCGGTGTGGCGAGCTGATGATCGACCCGCCACCCGACGTCTTTGCGGAATGATTCCCCCGCCCAGCTCCACCAGGTCAGCGGCCCCGGCAGGTCCCCGTGTACGCGGCGCACCACGTCGACGAGCCGCCGGGCACCGAGGATCTCGTCGAACCACTCGCGGTCCTCGAGCAGAAAGCCGTCCATGCCGCGGGCGGCCCGCCAGTTGGTCACGTCGTGCCGGGTGTGCGCGACGTTCAGATCGCCGATGAGCAGGAAGTCGCGGCCGGCCCGCCGCGCGGCCAGCCTGTTGCGGTTCAGTTCTTTGGTGAACGCGGCGAAGAACCGTTGCTTGCGTTCGTATTTCGCACCACCATCGGGTTTGTCCCGCATCCCGCCCGCCTTCTGCCGTTCGGCCGGCAACCCGCCTTTGGGCAGGTACAGACAGGCGACGGTGACGGCCCGGTCGGCCAGATCGACCTCGATGTAGCGTCCCTGCCCGGCGAACTCGTTCAGCCCCCGCGCCTTCGGCGGATGGGTGACCCAGTTCCGCACCGCCGCGGGAGGAACGCGGGTCAGCAGTGCCACCCCGTTGCGCCCGGCCACCGAACCGGCGTCAATCGCCGCCGCATACCCGGCGAACTCCCCGACTTCGCTTTCCGGACAACGCAATTCCTGGATCCCGACGACATCGGGCGACCGCTCGGCCAGCCACTTGTCAAACCCCCGCCGCCGCGCCGCCCGGATCCCGTTCACATTGAACGAGGCCACACTGAAACCGGTCATCGTGTCAGCCGGCAGCCGGAGCCACCTCGGTCCAGCCGGCGTGTTTACCGGTGCGGCCGTCGGCCGACGACCGGCCGGTGAGCCGGCGGCCCAGCCACGGCGCGAAATGCGCTCGCGCGAAACGCACATGGGACACCACATTGTGGGTGACCGGCTCGATCTCCGCGTCACCGGGATGCTCGACGCCCAGCGCGTCGAGCACCAGGTTGGCCACCCGCCGGTGCCCGTGCGGGTTCAGGTGCAGCCGGTCCTCGGACCAGTACTCGGCGGCCCGCACCTGATCGTCGGCGAAGGCACTCACGAACGGCACATCAAGCCGCCGCGCGAGCTGCTCCACCGCATCGGTGAGCTGTGTCCCCCTGGCGTACAAGGTCTTCCGGAACGGCAGACCGCCCGACGGGTCGGCCCCGGCCAGCAGCACCGGCCGCACCCCGGCGTCGAGCAGCCTACGCGCACCCTGCTCGGTGAGGTCGATGAGCGTCGCGGCGTCCATGCCGGGGCGCATCATGTCGTTGCCGCCGCCGTTGAGGGTGGCGATCGTCGGCAGCGGGTCGAGGGCGAGTGCCTGGTCGACCTGTTCGGTGACGATCGGCTCCAGCAGCTTCCCCCGGATCGCGAGATTCGCGTACGCGATACCGCCATGATGTGCCGCCAGCCCCTCGGCCACCAGATCGGCCCACCCCCGCATCACCTCGGCGTCGAGCGCGGGATCCCCCACCCCCTCGGTGAAGCTGTCGCCGAGCGCGACGAACCGGACAGTGGCTGTGATCTGTTGCTGCTGCGTCATAACGCCCGCCATTATCCCACCGCGGCAGTCGTCGATCCCACCGCGGCAGCGGTCACTCGCCGCCGAGGATCTCCAGGACCTCAGAGGAGGCGTAGAAGGGGGCGAGCTGGTCCCGGATGATGCCATCGAGTTCGCCGGAGTCACCGATGGCGGCGATCGCGCGGGGTGCGGCGGTGACCGCGTACTCGGCGAGCGTGTCGCGGGTGAGGTCGAGGTCATCGAGGATCTCGGCGGCCGGCAGGTCGCCGTAGATGGCGAAGAAGCCGTCGATGAACGCGTCGATCAGTTTGTGGACCGGTTCGGCGACAGCGGCGGCGATCACCACATCCTGACCGAGGCCGGCGATGCGGATGGCGTCGTCGGGGGAGATGATCTCGCCGAGCGGCTTGACCGGTTTGGCCGCGTACAGGTCGAACACCTCGAGCACCGCGGCCCGCGCCGACGGGTCGTTGAGCATGGCGATGATGATCTTGTTGAGCCTGCCCATCATGAACTCGGCGCCCTTGGCGGCGGTGTCGCCGAACACCGCCTCGAACTGCTCACCGGCGGTGCCGATCGCCCTGCCCGCTGCCTTGGATCCGAACGACACCAGCGACCCGATGCCGGGGATCTTCTCGGCCATCGCCCGGTTCCCGGCGACCACATCGTTGACGATGCGCCCGACGAATCGCGAGGCGAGCGTGGCGGTGAGCGGGCTGCGGGTCAGGTCGTCGAGAAGTTCCTCGATCAGCGGCGTCAGCGCCAGCACCTCGTCGGTGATGCGGGCGACGTTCTCCCGGTCGACCAGCTCACCGAGGGCGTAGTGGCCCGCCGGATTGGACATCAGGATCTCGGCGCCCCGCTCCACCAGCGTCGAGGCGGCAACGCTCGGCGGAACAACGGTGGCCAGCGTGCGCGCGATCGACTTGATCATCGCCGGGTCGGCGAGCGAGGCGAGGGTGGCGGTCTCGGCGACCGCGAGCGCGTCGTCGACCAGCTTGGTCGCGAGTCCGGGCACCTCGTCGCCGGTGAGTCGGTTGACGGTCCACGCGACCTGCGCGTCGAGAAGCGCCTGCGCCACTGATTCTGGGTCCATCGGTTGAGGATAGGGGTTAGCGACCTGTCCCGGTCGCACGGGATTGCGCGTCCAGGATCAGCAGCGCCACATGCAGCGATGTCATCGACTCACCGTCGGACAGGTCGACGCCGAGGATCTCCTCGATGCGGGCCAGCCGCGAGTACACCGCGGGCCGGCTCAGGTGCAGGTGGGTGGCCAGGGCGCTCTTGTTGCCCGCCAACCGCAGGTAGGCACGCAGCACGTCGAGGTGGTCGGTTCCGGTCTGGATGTCGTGCAGGATGAGCTCGCGCAGTTCGGCCTCGGCGAAGCGGCCGGCGCGAGGGTCGTTGCGCAGCAACGCCACCAGGCCCCGGATGCGGATGTCGGGCACCTCGAACACGATGCGTCCCGACGGCGGCATCGACGCCGCCACCTGCGCCACCTCCCGCGCCTCGGCGAGCCCGCCGATCGCCGACAGCACGCCGGCCCGCGACGCCGACAATCCGACGACGACATTGCCGAGTCCGGTGATCCGGTCGATGTCCCGGACAAGCGCGTGGGCGAGGGCGTCCATCATCTGCCGGCGCGATCGGCCCCGGTTCACCTTGAGTGACAGCACCATCCGCACCTCGCCGAAATCGCGGACGGAGAACAGTCCGGTATGTCCGGCCGCGCGCACCCCGCTCACGACGATGTCGAGCAGTTGCGCGGTGCGGCGCTGCGTCGACACCGGATCCGATTCGGACGGCCAGTCGACGACGCGTAGCGTTGCAGGCACATATTCGGCGGACGGCGTGACACCCAGCGCGGCGGCCCGGGCGGCGACCTCTTTCTCGTCCCGGATACGTTCGCGCAGAACGTCATCGATCAGTCCGGCCTGCGCCTGCCGCTCGAGGTCGAGCTGGTCGCGTTCGGCCATCCGCGCCATCTCCAGCGCCTGCGCGGCACGTTCGAGCACCATCACGGTGCGGTCCCGGTCATCGGGCTGCACGGCGATCAGCCGCGCCCACCGGTCGTCCTCGCGCCCCACCCATACCGGCAACCAGGCCTCACCCGACGCGCCACCGCCCTCCTGACGCGAGCGTCGTTCCCAGTCGCGCAACACATTCGAGGCCAGCGCCCCCGACGACGCAACCGCCTGATGGCCGAGATTCTCCAGCACCACAGCGGTGCCGAGGAGTTCGGCCGCGGCATCGGTGATGCCGGCGGCATCGGCGTGGCCGAGGGTGAGTTCGGTGAAAACCTCGTGGGTGCGGCGGGCGAAGTCGATCGCCTCGTACTGTTCGGCGACCAGCGTGCGGTGGACGCGTTCGGTGATGTCGACGAACCGGACCTCGCGGCTCAGGACCACCAGAGTCAGACCCAGCGACGCCGCGAACTCCCCTATCCGGGGCGGCACCACATGCCAGTCGCGGTGGAACTCGGCGATCACCCCGAGCACACCCGTCGACGCGAGCGTGGTGAGGTACGGCCGCGGGTCGGCGCGCAGCGCGTCGCCGGTGGTGAGGACGATCTCGCCGCCCTCCAGCAGGTTGGACATGTCCGCTACGTCGCTGATGTGGACCCAGCGCACCTCGCGGCCGGCACCGGCGTCGCTGAGCACCGTCGGTTCGCCCCGTGCCACCTCGGGCAGGGCGATCACGTCGGCGACCGTCATCGACATTTACATACTGTAAATCAGTTTGCGCAATGACATACAGATTGCTGCATTCAGCTGCCTTCCGGAGGCCCGATACTTGAGGAACCCACAGCTCACAGCGTTTCCCGGAGGTCGCCACATGTCCCTCACCCCCGCCACGATCTCGCACTGGTGCGACGGCAAGCTCTTCGCCGGCGACTCCGGCAACACCGCCACGGTCACCAACCCGGCCACAGGTGAGGTCACCGGCCAGGTGGCGCTCGCCTCCGTCGCCGACGCCCAGCTGGTCATCGACTCGGCCGCCGCCGCCTTCCCCGCCTGGCGCGACACCTCGCTGGCCAAGCGCACCGCGATCCTGTTCAACTTCCGCGAGCTGCTCAACAAGCGCAAGCACGAGCTGGCCGCACTCATCACCGCCGAACACGGCAAGGTGCTCTCCGACGCCCTCGGCGAGGTCGGCCGCGGCCAGGAAGTCGTCGAATTCGCCTGCAACATCCCGTATCTGCTCAAGGGTGGATTCACCGAGAACGCCTCCACCGGCGTCGACGTGCATTCGGTGCGCCAGCCGCTCGGTGTCGTCGGTGTCATCTCGCCGTTCAACTTCCCGGCGATGGTGCCGATGTGGTTCTTCCCCATCGCTATCGCCACCGGCAACACCGTGGTGGTCAAGCCCAGCGAAAAGGACCCGTCGTCGGCGCTGTGGATGGCCGAGCTGTGGAAAGAGGCGGGCCTGCCCGACGGCGTGTTCAACGTGCTGCAGGGCGACAAGACCGCCGTCGACGAACTGCTGACCAACCCGAAGGTTCGCTCGATCAGCTTTGTCGGGTCCACCCCGATCGCCCAGTACGTGTACGCCACCGGCACCGCCGCCGGCA
This sequence comes from Gordonia amarae NBRC 15530, assembly GCF_000241345.1. Classification (GTDB taxonomy): domain Bacteria; phylum Actinomycetota; class Actinomycetes; order Mycobacteriales; family Mycobacteriaceae; genus Gordonia; species Gordonia amarae. The sequence continues at coordinate 213,090 of NZ_BAED01000020.1, read as the reverse complement.
AGCGAGTGCAGGCGCTCGGCGGCGCCAAGAACCACGCCATCGTGCTGCCCGATGCCGACCTCGACGAGGCCGCCGCCGCCATGGTGAACGCCGGATTCGGTTCCGCCGGTGAGCGTTGCATGGCGATCTCCGCGTGCGTGGCCGTCGGCGACATCGCCGACACCCTGGTGGGCAAGATCGCCGAACGCGCCGCCACCATCAAGACCGGCGACGGCACCGGCGATGCCGACATGGGTCCGCTGGTGACCAAGGTGCACCGCGACAAGGTGGCCTCCTACGTCGGCGCCGCCGAAAGCGACGGCGCCACCATCGTTCTCGACGGACGGAACGTCACCGCCGACGGTGGTGCGGACGGCTTCTGGCTCGGCCCGACCCTGCTCGACAATGTCACCACCGACATGTCCTGCTACACCGACGAGATCTTCGGCCCGGTACTGTCGGTGGTCCGGGTGGGCACCTACGAGGAGGCGATCGGCCTGATCAACGCCAACCCGTACGGCAACGGCACCGCGATCTTCACCAACGACGGTGGCGCGGCCCGGCGTTTCCAGAACGAGGTCGAGGTGGGCATGGTCGGCATCAACGTGCCGATCCCGGTTCCCATGGCGTACTACAGCTTCGGCGGTTGGAAGGCCTCGCTGTTCGGCGACACCCACGCCCACGGCATCGAAGGCGTCAACTTCTTCACCCGGATGAAGGCGATCACCACGCGCTGGCAGGATCCGAGCGTCCGCACCGACGGCCTCAATCTCGGCTTCCCCCAGAACGTCTGACAGCCCGCGTAGCACGCACTCTTGGAGGAGAATCACCTTTCATGACCACCATCGACAATCCGCCCGCCACCGTCTCTGATGCCGAGCTCGAAGCGGGCCGCCGCGCCTACGAACTCGATCGCAAGCATGTGTTCCACTCGTGGTCGGCGCAGGCCACACTCAAGCCGATGACCGTCACCAAGGCCGAGGGCTCCTACGTCTGGGACGGCGAAGGTACACGGCTGCTGGACTTCTCGTCGCAGATGGTCAACACCAACATCGGCCACCAACACCCCAAGGTGGTCGCCGCGATCGTCGAGCAGGCGCAGAAGCTGTGCACCATCGCGCCCTCGCACGTCAACGACGCCCGCTCCGAGGCCGCACGGCTGATCGCCGAACGCACCCCCGGTGAACTGAACAAGGTCTTCTTCACCAACGGTGGCGCCGAGGCCGTCGAGAACGCGGTGCGGATGGCGCGGCTGCACACCGGACGCCGGAAAGTGTTGTCGCGGTATCGTTCCTACCACGGCGGCACCGACACCGCGGTCAATATTACCGGTGATCCGCGGCGCTGGGCCAACGACTACGGCGACGCCGGCGTGGTGCACTTCTTCGGTCCGTTCCTGTACCGGTCGCGGTTTTACGCGCAGACTCAGGAACAGGAATGCGAGCGGGCCCTCGCCCATCTCAACGAGGTCATCGCGATGGAGGGTCCCGGCCAGATCGCCGCGATCATCCTCGAATCGGTGCCCGGCACCGCCGGCATCATGGTGCCGCCACCCGGCTACCTGCAGGGCGTGCGGGAGATCTGCGACCGCTACGGCATCATGTACATCGCCGACGAGGTGATGGCCGGGTTCGGCCGCACCGGCAAATGGTTCGCGGTGGAGCATTCAGACGGCGTGATCCCCGATCTGATCACCTTCGCCAAGGGCGTGAACTCCGGGTATGTGCCGCTCGGCGGTGTGGCGATCAGCCCGCACATCGCCGCCACCTTCGACAACCGGCCGTACCCGGGTGGCCTCACCTACTCCGGTCATCCGCTGGCCACCGCCGCGGCCGTCGCCACCATCAACACGATGGCCGAGGAGGGCATCGTCGAGAACGCCGCCCGTCTCGGAACCGAGATCATGGGTCCGGGCCTGGCCGAGATCGCGCAGCGGCATCCGAGCGTCGGCGAGGTGCGCGGCGTCGGCATGTTCTGGGCGATCGAACTGGTCAAGGACCAGGCGACGCGGGAACCGCTCGCCCCGTACGGCGGCACCAGCGACGCCATGAACGCCGTCATCGGCGAATGCAAGAAGCTGGGCCTGCTGCCGTTCGCCAACTACAACCGCATCCACGCCGTGCCGCCGCTCAACATCACCGATGAGCAGGCGCGTGAGGGTCTCGCGATCCTCGACCAGGCTCTCGAGGTTGCCGACCGCAGCCTGTGAGTTGATCGGAAGCACCCGCCGCCGGCCACCGCCGACGGCGGGTGCTTTCGTATGTGCACCAACACCGCACCGACATGATGGACGGAACTAGTCATCGCCGACGAAAGGTCACCCATGGATTCCCCGCTCGACGTCACCACCACCGGAGGAGTGCAGGTCTGGACGCTCAACCAGACCGAGACCGGCAACGCGATCACCGACCTCAGTTTTGTCGAGGCCATCGAACGCGCCGTCGACGAGGCCAACGAGAACCTCGAGGTGCGCGCCATCGTGCTCACCGGCGCGGGCAAACACTTCTCCTCCGGCGGCAATGTCAAGGAGATGGCCGACGGCCAGGGCATGTTCGGGCTCGACGAGCGGGCGCAGCGCCGCGCCTACATCGCCGGCATCCAGCGGGTACCGCGTGCGCTGAGCCGTCTGGAGGTGCCGATCATCGCCGCCGTCAACGGTGCCGCGGTCGGCGCCGGCTGCGACCTCGCGATGATGTGTGACATCCGGATCGCCTCGGAGAAGGCCTTTTTCGCGGAGAGTTTCGTGCAGATCGGCCTGATCCCCGGCGACGGCGGATCGTGGTTCCTGCCACGGGCCGTCGGTTACGAGCGGGCCGCCGAGATGACGTTCACCGGCGACCGGGTCGACGCCGCGACCGCCCTCGAATGGGGCATGGTCAGCCGGGTCGTCGGCCTCGACGACCTGCTGCCCGCCGCACACGAGTTGGCCGCGCGGATCACCAAGAACCCCAGCCATTCCCTGCGGATGGCCAAGCGGCTGTTGCAGGAGTCGCGGACCAGTCCGCTCGACACCGTACTCGGGATGGCGGCGGCGATGCAGCCGCTGGCCCATCGCGATCCCGAACATCAGAGCAGGCTGGACCGCTGGCGCAGCCGCTGAACCGGGCGAGGCCCCGCCGCGTAGCGTGCTCGGCATGGATGTGAGCACACCGCCGGACCGGCTGATCCTCGATGAGGCCGCGCCGTTCCTCGACGGTCCGGGTGTTGTGGTGGTGATCGATGACGTCGACGGTGCGCTCGTGCTGGGTGCTGCCGCGGCGGGGGCCCACGAGATCCGGGTGCATCAGGATCTGATCACCGGGGAACGGTCACTGGCCTCGCACGCCGCGGCGGCCGGTGTCACCTATCGGTCGATGCCGCTCGGCCCGGAGTTGCTCGACGGTGCGCGGGTGGTGTTGCTGCGGCTGCCGCGGTCGCTGGACCGGCTGGCCGAAGTTTCTTCGCTTGTCGCCACCCATGCGGCACCGGAGGTGACCCTCGTCGCGGGTGGCCGGATCAAGCACATGACGACGGCGATGAACGATGTGCTGCGGACCGTGTTCGACCGGGTGGATGTGTCTTTGGCACGGCAGAAGTCGCGGGTGCTGATCGCCTCGGGCACCCGGCGGGCCGATGCCGCGGGTGCGCTGTCGGGGTGGCCGCGCACCGAACGCCACGACGATCTGGGACTGACCGTCGCCGCACACGGCGGGGTGTTCGCAGGCACCCGCATCGACATCGGCACCCGTTTTCTGCTGGGACAGTTGGGTTCTGCGCCGCCATCCGGGACCGTGGTCGACCTGGCCTGTGGCAGCGGCGTGATCGGGACATGGCTGGCGCTGCGCGATCCGGGGCTGCGGGTCACCGCCACCGATCGCAGTGCGGTGGCCGTGGCGTCGGCCCGGGCCACCGCCGAGATCAACAAGGTAGCCGACCGGATCACCGTCACGCGGGCGGATGGTCTTGAGCTGCTAGCGGATTCGTCGGAGTCTCGGATCGTGCTCAATCCGCCGTTCCACAACGACGCCACGGTGTCGACGGAGATCGCCCGCGGCTTGTTCGCCGACGCGGGCCGGGTGCTCGCGCCGGACGGCGAACTGTGGTGCGTGTGGAACTCCCACCTGCGCTACCGGCCGATCCTCGAACGCGTCGTCGGACCCACCCGGCAGCTCGCCCGCAACCGGAAATTCACTGTCACAGCATCTGTTCGACGCTGATTCGGCACCTTTACGCGACGCGGCGGTCGGCGGCTTCGACGTCGGCCAGCAGGCCACCCGGGTCGATGATCATCATCAGTGGGCCGGCGATGTCGATGGCGCGCTCGATGATGTGCGACACCTGCTCCGGATCGGCCGGGTCGGCGACGAACGTCCACACCTGTTCGTGCAGTGCGGCGTTCATGTAGTCGACGACGTCGTGCGCCTGACGGCCGACCACGACGACGTTGTAGCCGGAGCCGACCGAACGCATCACGATGTCGCGACTGCGCAGCGTGCCGTCGGTGACGACCAGAACGGCGCTGCAAAGGTTGGTGACCGGGGTTGTTGTTGCTGTTGCTCTGCTCATGAGAACCATTCCACTGTCCGTGGCTGGCACCGCATTCGAGGATCGCTGCGAGGTCGCTGTGAGAGCGGACCCCGGTCGGAGCGAACCGCGGACGCGGTACCGGACCATTGGTCGATCAGTTTCGGCGATCAGTTCCGGCCGGCCCGTTTGGGGCCGGTCAGTTCATCGAGCGGGGGTCGACGGCCATGGCGGCCAGATTCTCCGACACCCGTTCCGGACGACCGTTGTTCTGCTTGGCGGCGGCCGTCAGCACATCGAGATGGTTGTAACCGGGGAGTGTGATCAGCCGGCCGTGGCCGCGCGGGTTGTCGATCCCGATACCGCCGCCGGCCTGGAAGGTGACCATCGGTGCCCGCAGCGCCGCGTTGGGGTACAGGCGGTGCGCGAAGGCTTCCGGGCTGGCGCGGTTCATGAGGCTGGTGAACAGCGAGGTCGGGAAGTACCACTCGGTGAAGTCGAGCGGCGGCTCACTCATGTTGCGCGCCAGCTCACTGATCGAGGAGACCTCCTGCCACGGATGGGTGCGGGTGTCGTTCGGCTTGATCTGGTCGTAGTCGGCCCAGCGGTACAGCGTCTTGCCGTCGATCCGGCTCGGCGCGACCTTCTTGTTGTCGCCCCACGCCGCCGCCGACATCGGCATCATCTTGGCGAGGTTGTCGGGCAGCGGGAACGACTTCGCCACCACCGGGGCACCCGGCGCGACCATGCCGACGCTCGACTGCAGGATGCCGAACGGCATCGAGTTGTCATCCATGATCGCACCGAGCACCGCCTGGTTGGTGGCGCGGATGTTCCGGATGTTCGGCTGCCCGGTGATCGCCGTGCCGTAGTCCTTGGACAGCAGGATCCGCAACGTCGAATCGATATTGAAATTGTGCGGCAGCGCGTCGATAAGCGCGTTGACCCCATGCGGGTCGGTATCGGCGGCCAGCGCGGCCAGCGCCAGCAGGTTCAGGGTTTCTGGGTTGATCAACGTCGGCAGCGCCAGCACGGGCAGCACCGAGTCGGTCAGGCCGTACAGCAGGTCGGCGACCTGGCCGAGCTCCTTGGGAATGGCCGGCATCTGCACCATGGCCTTGATGCCCGGCGGCAGGTTGAGCGAGTTGGACATCGCGGTGAGGTCGGAGGTGATGCCGGTGTCGAGGGCGAAATAGCCCGCGCACTGGTTGTACCCGGCGTCGCCGGTGGTCGCCCGGTTGCCGTCGAAGTCCCATTCGGCGAAGTATCCGGTGATGAATCCACCCAGGGAATGCCCGCCGCACAGCATCTTCCGCTTACGCGTCTGCTGATCGGGGACGTCGGCCTTCATGATGGCGTACTGGTCCTCGAGCGTCTGTTTGACGCCGATGTTCTTGAGCCACCCGTACTTGCCGATGTTGTCGAGGTTGTTGGTGAAACCGGCAAACCTCTTGCCGTTCACCGGCTTTCCCTTGAAGTAGTAGTTCGCGGCGACGTCGAACGACTTCTTGTCGGTGGCGGCGGTGAGCCCGGTGTGGTCCTCCAGGCAGTTCGACCGGCGGTCGAGCGCCCAGAACTCGATGCGCTTGCCCTGCTTCGCGGCCTTCACGATGGTGTTCTTGGCGACCGACTCGAACGCTCCGGCGCCTTCGAGGACGCCGGGCTGAGCCACCAGGATCCGGTCCGCGTCAGAGGATTTCGCAGGACCGTCGGCCGACCGGAACCGCAGATACGACACCCAGTCACACTGCGCCGGGTGCGGCCCGAACGACTTCGCCAGCGGGACCTTGTGCCGGACCACCGACGAGACCACCGAGGTGATCGGCGACGACGACTGATACTCGCTCTCGACGCGCTCCAGGCTCGACGGTGCCGCCGCAGCCGGTGCGGCCTGTCCCACCAAGGTGATCGCCGGGACGGTGAGCACAGTCCCCGTCACCGCAGCCAACAGCCTGCTCCGCATCCGCATCCAACAACCTCCCCGTGTTGTCGGCAGCACCCCCCGGTGTTGCCCCAGCCACTCCCCCGCGGCCCTGGTGACGCACGTTACTCGAAAGTAAGTTCAATTGTCCAGACTCCCGCCCCGAACTGCGCAGACCCCACCACTGCGACGAGTGTTCGTTCCCGGGCCAAGCCTTGAACGAGCCTCCCGCGAACCTTCGGGTTCGCCCGCGTTCCAGGCCCTGGGGTCACCGCGGTCCAATCGGCGGCCATCAACAGCGGTGCCGGCGTCCTCGACCAAGTCAAGATGTATATGAAAGAAGAGCCCGTGCGCGGTGCGATTCTCGCACGGATCCTGAGCTTCGTGCCCGCATCCGGTGACATCATCTTGATCGGTCACAGCCTCGGCAGCGTTATCGCCATCGACCTCCTCGACCATCTGCCCGAGAAGGTTCACGTCCGCCGCTTCATCACGCTTGGAAGCCCCGCCGGCTCAGAGGCACTCCACGACGGCAGCGATCGCATCCTCAAACACTTCCCGTACGCGCGCGTCGATGACTGGTCCAACTTCCTGGACTGCTGGGATCTGGTCACCGCCGGGCGCGGCCTCACCCGGATCTTCCCCGGCGCGCAGGACTTCGGCATCTCCGGCGCCATGAAGCACTCCGCGCACTACTACATGAGTTGCCCCGCAATCCCCATGCTCGTCGCGGACATCATGTACCCCAGCAAGGAAGTCGTCGCGAGTGGCTCCGGAATCGTGCTACGGCTCGATGACGGTGCCGCCTCCGCACTCCTCACCCTCAAGTACGGCCACCACGTGGCCAACGAGGTCGACGACACCAAGGTTCGGGAGCGCTACGAGGACGCCCTGGCAATCCTGCAGGACAACTTCGTCCAGGAATTGCTTGTGCAGTCCGAAGGCCGACAGCTTCCACCCGAATTCGCTCAACTGAGCAAAGGGCGTGTCCCCACACTGCCCCATCGGTGGGACCTTCCCGAAGCCGTCAGTCAAGCTGTCGTCCTCGCCTTCACGAACGTCCTCGACCCCTACGAGGTCGATGTCGATGAAGCTCGCTTTCAGGCCATTGTGGGGCTCTTCTTGGACCTCGGGTTCTCGAGGAAGACCGGGCAGAAGGTCGCCGACTCGGCGAAAAGAGCTCGCGCAGTTGGTCAGCGGCCGACAGGGTCTGAACGCCAAGACCAAAATTTTCGCTGCAGCGGCGGGGATAGCTCTCCTCGCAGCGGGCCCCGTCGGCATTGCCATGGGCGGAGCGGCCGGGGCGGCGGGTGCTGCGGCGGTCACAAGCGGCCTTGCCGCGTTCGGGCCCGGCGGAATGTTCGGCGGACTCGCAATGCTCGGGGGACTCTCATCGACCGGCGCCATGGTCGCCACCTTCGCGGCAACCAGCAGAGGCGGCAACCAGCCGCTACTGGTCAATCCCACGAGCGTGGTGATCCAGGTCGCAATCGAGTACGCGCTCAAAACAATTGATGAGCCTCACGACGAGGAGCTCTGGTACCGGTTGACCGCTGCCGAGACACAGATTGGCGCCGAGATCAACCGCCTGGCACCACTCAGCGACGACGACTCGCCAAGCGTGAAGCGACTCGGCGCAGCACTCGCGACCATCGAGAAATTGATGGCCTTCATGGAGGAAAAGGGCCTGAGCCCTCAACGGCTGCGGTCAGGGCCACAAGAACTGGCGGCAGCGACCCGCAGCGATGCGTGGCAGGTCAAGAAGACGCCTAGTATCCGTCTCCCACAAGTGGATTGACTGCCATCCGACTCCGCGGATGCGCCGCTAGAACGGTGGTGGGCCGTAGTCGGTGAAGTCGACGCTGGGGTGCGCGGGCCGGTAGCCGGGGCCGACGGCCCGGTCGGCGCGGTTGAGTTCGCGTTCGTGACGGCGGCGGGCGTGTTTGGCGGCGGTGCGGGTGCGCTCGCGCATCGGCTGGTCGATGAGCTCACGAAGGCTGCCCGTGGCGGGCACGGCGAAGCGGACACGTTTGAGCCCCGGAAACAGCGCGGTGTTGTCCTCGGGTGGCCCGGCTATCCGGACCCCTTCGGGGGTATACCAGACTCTGATGGTGTGACCGTCTGGGCCGAGGAACTGATCGTCGACCCAATGGGAGAACGACTTGAGCAGGTGGTGGAACCGGCATTTGCCGTTGAGGCCCAACGGTTCTGTGCGCCCGCCTCGTTCGGGATGCTGGTGGTCGTACTCGGTGACGTGATCCAGATCCACCGACCAGGCCGGAGCTTCACATCCTAAGACGGTGCAGTAGCCGTCGCGGATCCGCACGAATGTGTCGAGTGCCCGCGAGGGTCGGTACGGGTCGGACGGCAGATGCGACGGCAGCGGCCCACCAGCCGGGACAGCGTCGAAGTCCGGCGATCCGGCAGCATCGACCGCGCCGCCTGTCCTGGCTGTCTGGTCTGCCCTGTCGGCACTATCGGCGCTATCGGCACTGATGACATCGTCGCCACTGACGGGAGCGTCAGCGCACTCGGATGGTGGGCCGGCGTAGACGGTCTCATCAGCTCCCACCGGCCCCGGCGTGAACCGGCGAGAATCGTTGCCTACGTCGCCACCGGCCGCCGGGCCGCGCTGCGCCGCCTCCCGTGTGGTCCGTTGCGCCCTGCGACCTTGCGCGGATTCGGTTCCCGAACCGCCGGATTTCGTCGCCCCTGGAACCAGAGGCCTTATCCACGTGTGGTCTTGGCCGGCGATATCGCGGACGTGGTCGGCGCCGGTGACGCCGTATCCATCCATGAACGCGGGATTGTCGGCACTGCCATCCAAGGTGGACTCATCGCAGACGACGTGAATGACGATGCGGGCCTGCGAATCCGGCAGACTCCGCGCCTCGGGAATGACTGCGGGGCACTCGGCCAGGCCGCATTCGCAGGCAAAGCGCTGCCCTGTCAGCAGAGCAAACATGGCATCACTGCGGCGTGCGGCCACCCGCCGCGGATCGGCCTTACAAGCGCAAGCGGCAAGGCTTTTCACCGATTCGAACGCGATCCGCGCGTTCTCTGCCGACATCGTTCCGCCGAGAGCGGCCATGCCGTGTTCTCGGTCGGTGTCGAGCCACACCCCGCGATCCTCGTGCGCCTGTTGGCGACGGCGCCGAACACTGTCGGGATCGCGGCGGAACACGATGCGGTCGCACATATCCCGCAACCGGCTTCGGCTCCATCCGCCTTTTCTCCGCCGCAACGTGGCGGCGATCTCGGCGTCGACGGCCTCCGCGTCTTCCGCATCCTCGATCAGTTCGGTACGCGAAACCACCGTGGCGACATGAAGTTTGGTGATCACTCCGTCCCGCAGGCACAACGCCACTTGCGGAAGCCGGTCACGCAAGGCCACCGCCTCATCCACCAGCCGCTCGCCCATCGTCTGAGTCAAGGCGCCGAACATGGCGATGCGGGCACCGAGCTCGGCGTGCGCATCCAGAAGCCGGTAGTCGGCGGGTTGCGAGGCGACAAGTTCGGTATGCAACGCCGCGATCGCCTCGTACTGCGCCCAGGCGGTAAAGGATTCGACAGCCCGCACCGAGCCGACCGCCGTCATCAACTGCGCCACACGCTCCGGGTCCGGTTCTCCTACAGCGGCCTCACCGATGCCGCTTTCAACCGCTTCGAGAAACTCGGACATACTGCGGCTCAGGTCATTCCATCGACCTCGCCCATGCGGGTCGACCACTACTGAATCCGCTTGCGGTTCAGTCATTGTCACCCCCGATTCGATCGATCACGCGCTTGCCACGAGATGCGCCGGACATCCCGAGCGCAATAGCTGATGTACCTCAACCTACTAGAACACATGATCGAGAATCCAGGGTTTGGGCCCGACTTGTTCGACACTTCGTTCCCGCGCAGCGAGTTACTCGCGACACGCCGGTAGATCACATCGTGAGCACCGATTCGACGGCATCGGCAACGAGCGCGCGCACGTCGAGACCGCCGACCAGGTCGAAGACGCGGTTGCCATGGAGGACGGCGGTGCCGTGGATCGATGTCCACAGGCGCATCGTGGCGGTGGTGACGTCGTCGGCCGATCCGCCCGGGCACGCTTCGGCGACCGACCTGCCCAGGTCTTCGAGCAGCGGGAGCGACGTCGCGCGCAGGTTCGCTCCCGCACCGTCGAGCAGGTCGTGCCGGAACATCAGCTCGAACATTCCGCGCCTGCGCTCGGCGAAGCCCACATAGGCGAGGGCCGCCGCGATCAGTCTGCCCCGGACGGGGACCGACTGGTCAGCCAAAGGTTCCTTCACCTCGACGGCGAGATCGTGGAGTCCGGTCGCGGCGATGGCGGCGAGCAGGGAACGATGCGTCGGAAAGTAGCGCCGCGGGGCGCCGTGGGAGACGCCCGCCCGGCGGGCGATCGAACGCAGGGCGAGCGCGTCGGGCCCGTCATCGGCAAGCAACTCGATACCTGCGCGGATCAGACGGTCGCGGGTTCCCGAGGGCATGTCACTCACGCAGACATTGTCTACTATCGATCCCGTAGACATTGTCTACGCGACTCATAGGGAGGCGACCGTGTGGTATCCGCTGTTCAAATACGTGCTGATCGGCCCGGCCCTGCGACTGCTGACCCGGCCCCGCGTCGTCGGACGCGAACACCTGCCCGACGACGGGCCATACATCGTTGCGGCCAATCACCTGGCGATGATCGACTCGCTGATCCTGTGCCTCGTGCTGCCGCGGCGCCTGACATTCGTCGCCAAACGCGAATACTTCGAGGGAACCGGGCTTCGGAGCGCCGTGCAGCGCTGGTTCTTCTCCGCGTCGGGCCAGATCCCGATCGACAGGGGCGGCGCGGGCGCGGCGCAATCATCCCTCGACACCGCATGCCGGATTCTCGACGCCGGCGGCGTCTGGGCCATCCATCCCGAGGGCACCCGTTCCCGCGACGGCGTCGCCCACCGGGCGCGAACCGGCGTTATGCGCGTCGCCGAACGAACCGGCGTTCCGGTGATACCGGTAGGAATCCGGGGCACCGCCGCGGTGAACCCGCCCGGCAAACGCCTGCTCCGACCAGGCCGCGTCGACATCGTCATCGGCCGGCCAGTCACCACCGACGCCGGAATCCGCGAGGCCACCGACCTGCTGATGCAGCGCATAGTGATCCTCGCCGGCCAGGAGTACGTCGACGAGTACGCGTGAACTTCCCCGACCGGGATCCCGCCTGGCCGTGCGGGAGCACCCGGGACCAAAGTCGCCTTCCTTGGCCCGGCCATTGTTCGTGACGGCGCCGAGTGGAATTATTCGGAATATTGAATACCAATTTACGGAGGACGGCCGTGCAGCAGCTCGACACCGGTGACACCGCGGTGCTCAGTTCACTTGAACTCTATGGCGAACACGTCGGCGAACCCACGGCGGCGATCTACCAGCGCTTCTTCGCCAAGTACCCGGAGGCCGAGGAAATGTTCGCCCACGACCGGCCCACCGAGGAACGAATGATGTCGTCGGTGCTCATGATGATCTCCGACCTCGCCGACCACACCACCTCCGCCCAACACTCCATCTTCTGGATCACCGACCATCTGGCATGGGATGTCAGCAGGGACATGATGTTTGACATGTTCGAAATGATCCGCGACACCATCCGCGACGGACTGGGCGGCGAGTGGACTGCCGACATGGACGCCGGGTGGCACGACCTTCTCGACCACCTGAAGCCGGCCATGGACCAACAGATCGCCGAACTCGAGGGCTACAGGTCGGGTCCGCAAGCGGTGTCGTAACAGCGTGGTTGACTTCGGCACATCCACACATCCACACATTCCCGCGTCGCAGATTTCGTCCCGCGAATTGGATGTCGCGATATCGGATTCGCGGGACGAAGTGTGAGGCGCGGGAGGCGTCAGGCCCGGGTGTAGAGGGTGGCGGGGCGACCTCGGTCGCCTTCGGAGAGGACCGGTTCGCCGTTGTGGAGCACCGGTTCCAGGAACGGTTTCATGCGGCGGTTGAAGTTGTCCTTGTGCATCGGAGTGCCGACGACGGCCTCGTGGACCTTACGGAGCTGATGCAGGGTGAACGGCTGGGGCAAGAAGCCGTCGGGATCGGGGAGGGTGTCGGCGTAGCGGTGCCGGAATTCGTAGCGTTCGCGTAGGCCCGCGACCGCGGCGGCGACGATCTCGTCGTGGTCGAACAGCAGCGGCCCCTCCCCCGCGAGCCGGCCGTCGGCGTCGACGGGTACCAGGTCACGGCGTGCGGAGCCGAGGTCGGTTTCCCACATCGACACCGAGTGGGCGGCCGAGATCGCCCAGGTGCGGTCGTCGCGGTTCGGGTCATCGAACAGTTTCAGCAGGCGAGGCTGCGTCTTCCGGCCGCGTGTCACCCCGAGCTTACGGACGAACACGTCGTCGACGGTCTCGGCGACGGTGGCGCGTTCGCGCATGAAGCCACCGGGCAGAGCTCGGCCGTCGGGGTTGGTGCGGCCCTGGATCAAGACGCAGAGCTCGGGCGCCGGGGTGGCGGCGCCACGGAGCACCAGGATCGCGAGATCGACCGTAACACCAGGTCGTGGATAGTTTTCGAGGTCGCTGTCAGGCATGGCCTTTACATTAGCGCACTTCACATGCTAACTTTTCTTTAGCGAGCTTGGAGAGCTAAAGAATCCAGGCGTGACAGAAGGGAGTTCGGCATGAAGCTGAATTCAGCGCAGACCGACCGCGCATGCGGTGCGGTCCTGGGATCGGCCATCGGCGACGCACTGGGTGCGGGCTACGAGTTCAGGCCGGCACTGGGCGATGCGACGCAGCCGCAGATGATCGGCGGCGGGCTGGGCAATTTCGCCCCCGGCGAATGGACCGACGACACCACGATGGCGTGGTGCATTCTCGACGTCGCCGCGACGGGTCAGGATCTGCGGTCCGAGGCCGCGCTGACCGCAATCGGGCGGAACTTCCGCACCTGGCAGGAGTCGGGTCCGGCGGACATCGGCATCCAGACCAGCCGCGTCCTCGGTGGCATCGGCCCCGACCCGACCGCCGAGGCGCTGACCGCTGCATCGCGGCGCCTGCACGAGCACACCGGGCGCACCGCCGGCAACGGATCGCTGATGCGGACCGCGCCCGTCGCGCTGCCATACCTCGATGACCCCGACGCCGTCGTGGAGGCCGCCCGCGGCATCAGCGCGCTGACGCACTTCGACCCGCGGGCACAGGAGGCGTGCGTGCTGTGGTCGCTGGCCATCCGCCGCGCGATCGTCGACGACGTGCTGGATCTGCGCGACGGCCTGCGCTACCTCGACGACGAGGCGGTGGCGTACTGGACCGAGCGGATCGACGAAGCCGAGGCCTCCGACCCCAAGCGGTTCAACCCGAACGGCTGGGTGGTCAGCGCGCTGCAGGCGGCCTGGTCGGCGATCGTTCACGCCGACGGCTTCGCCGAGACGCTGAACACCGCGATCCGCATCGGCGACGACACCGACACCGTCGCCGCGATCGCCGGCGCGCTGATCGGCGCCAAATGGGGCGCTTCGGCGATCCCCGCTAAGTGGCGCCGTATCCTGCACGGGTACCCCGGCAAGACCGGTGAGGATCTGGTGCACGCCGCCCAGACCACCGTCGACGGTGGTCCGAAAGCCGGTGTGTGGCCGAATAAGTCGCGGATGAAGGATGCGGGCACCATGGGCGCCCTCGCACGTCACCCATACGACGACGGTGTGTGGCTGGGCGACCTCGACGCGCTCGACAACCTGCCCGACGGCGTCACCGCGGTGATCAGCCTGTGCCGGGTGGGCACCGAGCAGGTGCCGGCGGGTGTCGAGCACATCACCTTCCGGCTGCTCGACAGTGCCGCAGCTTCCGCGAATCCGAATCTCGACTTCATCCTCCAGGATGCCGCGGAAACCGTTGCAGCACTGCGGGATGAAGGTCAGATTGTGCTGGTTCACTGCGTCGCCGCACATCGCCGGACCCCGACTGTCGGCATCGCATACGCGCTGGAACGGGGCTTCGGCCTGGCCGAGGCCACCTCCGCGGTGCGTGGCGTACTGCCTCGGGTGAACCCCAACTCGGCATTCGACGAGGCACTCGGTCGGATCGCCGCACAGCGGTAACCGCGGCGTTGGTACGAAAGTGGCTTGACCACAGAATAAATCGGAGTCCTGGTGCCATATACGAGCACCAGGACTCCGATTAGACGGATAGCTTGCGTAGGGCGCGCTCGGCGGCGTGGAAGCCGCACATCCCGTGCCCGCCCGGGCCGGGCGGGGTGGCCGCCGAGCACAGGTACAGGCCGGGGACGCCGAGGTCGTAGGGGTGCACCGTCAGCCGGGGACCGAACATCAGCTGTATCGCGTCCTTGGACCCGGTGTTGATATCCCCGCCGATGTAGTTGCTGTTGTAGCCGGGCATGTCGGTGGTGGAGCACACCTCGTACCCGACGATGCGCTCGCGGAAGCCGGGAGCGAAGCGTTCGATCTGGCCGATGATCGCCTCGGTGGCGTCGCCCCGATAGCCGTTGGGGACGTGCGCGTACGACCACACCGGATGGATGTCCCCGACGCTGCGGCCGGGGTCGGCCAGATACTGCTGCCCGACCAGCACGAACGGACGATGCGGCATCCTGCCATCCTGGATGGCCCGTTCAGTCGCCGCGACCTCGGCGAAGTCGCCGCCCAGATGCACGGTCCCGGAGCGACGGGCATCCGGGTTGGTCCACGGGATACCCTCGCGCACAGCGAAATCCACCTTGAAGGCGCCGGGTCCGTGGCGGAATCGGCGCAGTTGCCGCGACACCCTGTCCGGCAGCCGGTCACCGCAGATCGTGGCCACCGCACCCGGATCGAGGTCGAACATCGTCACGTCCGCCGGCGGCAGGTCGGCGATCGACGAGACGCGGACACCGGTCTCGATCTTCCCGCCGAGTTCGAGCAGTGCCTTTTCCATCGCGTCGGCGATGCGCCCCGATCCGCCCTCGGCCACCTGCCACCCGAACCGGTGGCCGGCGGACATGATGCCGAGCCCGATCGCCGACGTGAGCGGCTGGTTCAGCGGCCGGAAGGTGTGGGCGGCGACTCCGCCCCACAGAGCACGGGCCTGCGGGGTGCGGAAGAACCGGGCCAACACCGAGGCCGGCAGCAGGGTCGGCATCCCGAACCTGCCCAGTTCCAGCGGATGCCGCGGCACCTTGATCAGCGAATCCATCACCATCGGGCCGAGGACGTCGAACTTGCGGACCGGGCGGCCGAACAGCGCCCGCCACACACCGCCGTCGGCGCCCATCCCGGCGGCGGTGGCGTCGACACCGCGATGGAGCACCCCGGCGCTGCCGTCGTCAAGTGGGTGTGCGCAGTCGAGTTCGGCTGAGAGCCAACGTAATCCGAGCTTCTCGGTGTCGAGGGTGGCCAGGAAGGGGGATCCGACCGCCATCGGGTGGATGGCGGCGCAATGGTCGTGGACCAGTCCGGGCACGATCGCCTCGAAGGACCGCAGACCACCGCCGACGGTGTCGGCCGCCTCGAGCACAGTGACGTCCAGGCCACCGCGGGCCAGGGTGATCGCGGCGGCGAGCCCGTTGGGCCCACCGCCGACGACGACGGCGTTACTCACCAGAACCCCGGCCTCACGAGACCCCGAGCGGGAACCGCTGCGGATCGGATGTCCAGGTGATGTTCAGCGGGATCGGCCCGTCGGGCAGCCACGGCTGTGTTGTCACGCAATCACGCACGCTCCACCTGCCTTTCGCGAGCACACCCACCGCCGGGTCGATGATCTTGAAGTCCTGCTCGAACCGGGTGATCGGCTGCGACTCGGCCCACACGATCATCACATCGCCCGGGTCGAACTGTACCTGTTCCTGAACCGCCGCGATCATGTTCTCGTCATGCAGATGTCCGTCGCCGAAGTTGAATCCGATACAGATACCCGCCATGACCTCGCCCTCGCGGAGCCTGCGCTGATCGATGTCCGGGACAAAACGCAGCATCGTCGAGTACACGCCGCGCCCCTGACTGTGCATCGCCCGCCAGGCCAACCCGAAGTCGCTCATCACCTCTGCCCACTCCCGTGGAATACCGATACCTTCCAGCTGGTCGATGATGGGGGCGATGGGCCGCTTGGTCAGCCGGTTGATCTTTTCCTCGGCACCGGGTTTGAACGCCCACAATCCGACCGCCCAGTTGCCGGCGTACTGACGCAGCGAGGGCAGGAACGACACCTTGTCCGGGCGGAAGTTGCCGAGGATCGGGAAGAATGCCATCAGCGCGAAGATCACCAGGACCAGCCACGGCGGATTCATGTCCACCACCGAATACCCGTCCCCGGCGGGGAATCCCGCGAACAGGATGATCGAGATGTAGATGAAGAGCAGGTTCCATTCCAGCGGCACGGCCAGCGGGAAGGTGGAGATGATGAACAGGTGGTAGCAGACCATGAACACCACACCGACGATCGTGAGCGTGCGGTTCACCGAGAACAGCAGGATGATCGGCACCACGATCTCACCGATCGCACCCAGCACATCGGACATGAAACGGGCCAGCCCCGAAGGCAGCAGATCGTCCGGATTGTTGCGATAGTTGGCCCGCTTCAACGACTTCCACGGCAGCATCGGGCTGTTGGACACCATCACCGGGATGACGTTGATGAAGTGCAGCCCCACCTTGGACAGACCCGCACCCACCCACACCACGACGATGAGCAGTTTCCCGCCGACGATCATCGTCGCGAACGAGGCGTACGGCAGGAGCGCGAAGATCAGCAACGCGGGCACGTACTGTTCGGCGCGTGAGGCCAGGAACACCACCTTGTCCCGTAGGCCGATCAGGCAGATCAGCACGAGCGGCGCGATCAGCAGCTTGGGGTCGATAAGGTCATAGGGTGCCGAATCCTCTACTTCCCCACCAGGCATCACCAGTGCCACCACCAGCGAGATGAGGAAGAGGAAGTACACACCGACGTCGAGCGGGGTGCGCGTGGTGCCGGCGGTGCCGGGCACCCAGGTCCAGGGCCGCAACCGGATGGTGCCGGTCCGTGCCCAGAACCGGAAACCCCCGGTCCACGGTTTGAACTTGTTGGTCAGCGGCCCCCACGCACCGGCCAGATTCAGCGTCTCCAGGAACATCGTCCAGATGACCAGCTTCTGGTACATGATCGGCTGATCCCACCAGGAACCCACCTCCCAGAACCGCAGACCGGAGGTGAGGGTGGCGATGACGATGCCCGGAAGAGCGTAGAACAGCACCAGCTTTGCCGGGTAGATGATGAACATGATCTTCGCGGTCCCGAAGCCGTGGTCGACCCACCGGTGGGTCGATATCGCCAGCCGCTCCTTCAGCGGCAGCGCCATGTACTGCTCGGGATCTACTTCGGGAAGATCAGGTGTGGTGAATCCCATGACATTTCGTCCTTAGGACAGGTGAACACAGCGGTTCAGGCGGACTGGTCGATGCGGCGCAGGGTGGGTTTGTCGAGTTTGCCGACGGGGTTCTTCGGCAGGGTGTCGGTGATGATGATGTCCACCGGCCGCTTGTATTTCGCCAGTTGTGTGCCCACGTGTTCGGCGATCGCCGCGGTGGTCAGCTCGGCCCCGGGATGGGCGGAGACGTACAGGACCGGGACCTCGCCGTACTTGTCGTCGGGACGGCCGATCACCGCGGCCTCGGCGACCCCGGGCACACCGTAGACAACGGTCTCGATCTCCTTGGGATAGATGTTCTCGCCGCCCCGGATGATCATGTCCTTGGCCCGGTCCACCAGGAACAGGTAGGCGTCCTCGTCGAGGTAGCCCACGTCGCCGGTGCGGAGCCACCCGTCGACGAGGGTCTTCTCGTTCTCCTCGGGCCGGTTCAGGTAGCCGCGCATGACGTTCTCGCCGCGCAGCAGCACCTCCCCGGGCTCACCCGTCGGGCATTCCCGGCCGTCACGGTCGACGATCTTGATCTCCACCCCGGGCAGCGCGGGTCCGACCGAGCCGACCTTGCGGACCCCGTCGAGCGGGTTACAGGTGGCGCTGCAGGTGCATTCGGACAGGCCGTAGCCCTCGATCAGCGGTATGCCGTAACGCTTTTCGAAGCCTTCGAGGAGTTCGACGCTGGCCGGGGCCGCGCCGCACACGGCGAAGCGGACCTTCGAGGTGTCCGGCTTGACCTCCGGCGGCAGCCCCAGCAGCATCGTGTAGATGGTCGGGACGGCCGAAAAGTACGTGGCACCACTGGATTCGAGACGATCGAAGAAGGTGCGCGGATCGAAGCGGCCGGCGATGGTCACGCAGCCCTCGTAGGCGAGCGGGCCGAGCACGCTCACGATGATCGCGTTCACATGGAACAGCGGCAGGATGAGCAGGCTGTGATCGGACTCGGACATGTCCGAGCTCGACGCGTTCGTCGACACCATGCTGACCAGATTGGCGTGTGCGAGGACCACGCCCTTGGGGCGGCCGGTGGTCCCCGAGGTGTAGATCAGCAGAGCCACATCCGTGGGTTCGGCCTCCGGTTCGCCGCCATCGGGCTCGGCCGCGGTGAGGCTGTCGGCCTCCAGCACGGGAACGCTCGTCCCCGCACCGTCGGAACTGACGAGCACCTTGGCGCCGGCATCGGAGATCTGATACTCGACCTCGGCCGTGGTCAGGCTCGGGTTGATCGGGGTGGCCGCGGCTCCCAGGCGCCAGGCCGCGAACATCGCCACCACCAGCACCGCCGTGTTCGGGAGCTTGATGGCGACGACGTCACCCCGACCCACCCCGGCGGCACGCAGCGTCGCCGCCGCACGGCGGACGGCGTCGGCGAACGCGGTGTTGTCCAGGTCGAGGGTGTCGTCGGCGACGGCCGGCGCGTGGGGTGCTGCGACGGCGCGTTGATCGGGCAGGGATGCGTAGGTCACCTGGGCTCCTTGGTCAGAAACGGGTTCGGCAATCGACAAGCGTAAGCACATGTGAGGTGAATCACATTGTCTCGCGGCGACAAAGACCCGCCCCCCTTTTCGTCCCGGGAAGACGAGAACCGCGAACACCGTTGCGGCGAAGATCTAGGCTGTGGACGTGGACCATGCCGACCGGGCTGCGGTGAAAGATTCAGTGCTGACCGCCGCTGCCGCAATGGATCCCGCGGCAACGGCCGCCGAGGTGACGGCGCGGATCGTAGCCGAATTGCCGGAATTGGCCGGGAGCCGGGACCCCGGGCCTTTGTCGGCGAGCGTGCGCGCCAACATCGACAGCGTCCTGCACGCCCTGGACGAGGATGTGCCGCCGACGGACACCGGGCTTCCGCACGCCGCACTCGAATACACCCGGTGGCTGGCTCAGCGCGGCCTGCCGGTCACCGCCCTGGTCCGGGCGTACCGGCTCGGGCAGGCGGTGATGCTGCCCGCGATACTGACCCACCTGCGCACCATGTCGTCGAGCGACGAACTGAAACTCCTGGCGCATGAATGGGTGACCCTGTGGTCACTGAAGCAGGTCGACGCGGTCACCGAGCGGGTCATCGACGCGTACGAGGTGGAACGGGACCTGTGGATTCAGGGCCGGTCGGGTGCCCGGACCGTCCGCGTCCGCGAACTCCTCGCCGACGATGACGATGTCGATCAGGATGCCGCGGGCGTGGAGATCGGCTACCGACTGCGTGGGGTTCACCTGGCGCTGACGGCGTGGTATCCCGAGGAGGTCATCGCCGATGCCACCAATCTGCCGGCGGCCCTGATCCGCGCTTTCGCCTCCATCGTCGACAGCCCGCTCCTCGTCGCGGCCGACCACCACGCCGCCTGGGGCTGGCTGCCGGTCACCGACTACGCGATCGTGCCCCGCATCCGGGAAGCCGCCGTGCACCTGGCCGAACAGCAGGATGGTCCCCGATTCACTTTCGGCACAGTGCAATCCGGACTTTCCGGATTCCGCCGGTCGCATCGGGAGGCGATGGCGCTGCGCCGGGTCGCCGGCACCCGCGCCGTGCTGCACGCCGCCGATCCAGGGGTGATGCTGACCGCGCTGGTGCGCAACGACGAGCACGCCGCGCGGAGCTGGGCCGAGACGATCCTCGGCCCGCTGGCATCGGACACCGAACCCGACGCCCGGATGCGGGCCACACTGCAGGTGTTCCTGCGGACCGGCGGCAGCTACAAGGCCACCGCCGAAGAGCTGCTGCTACACCCCAATTCGGTCAAATACCGGGTCCACCGGGCCATCGAACGCCGGGGCCGGGAGATCAGCGAGGACCGGCTGGACGTCGAGGTGGCGTTGCGCGTTCTCGAGAACGCCGACCGCTGAGCCCGATACCCTCGTCAGGGTGGCACACTCGCTGGAACTGCTCGTCGACGACGCGCTCGACGGCATCATCCGCGCCCAGTGGCGGACGCTCGCCGAGGCCGGGCTGCCCAGTCGTGCGAACGTGGCCGCACCGACCAACCGGCCGCATGTGACCCTGGTTGCCGCCCCGTCGATTTCATCCTCAGTTGACGCCGCGCTGGTTCCGCTCGCGATGCGGCTGCCGGTACCTGTCCGCCTCGGCGGTCTCGTCGTGTTCGGCGGGCACAACCGGTTCGTACTGGCGCGCCTGGTCGTCGCGTCGTCGGAGTTGCTGTCGATCCACGCGGCGACGCTGCGGCTGGCCGCCGTCGACGACCCGTTCGCACACGGGCTGCCGGGCGAGTGGACACCGCACATCACCCTGGCACGCAGAATGACCGCCGAACAGGTGGGCACCGCGCTCGCCCTGCTGCCGTCCGCGGAGCCGCACGGCTCGGCATCGGCGATCCGCAGGTGGGACGGCGATGCGCACACTGAACACGTCTTGCCCGGCCGAGATTGCTGAAGTGCCCATTCGTCCTCCGATCAGGGACTTTCGCGATACTAATGAAGCAGGAAAGCCAGGCAAAGTCACGCAGTTGCCCGCCGACGGCGCAATGGAGACAGGGGAAAGACAGTGAATACACGTGTAGGTTCGGTGCTGGCCGCCTCGGTCCTGACGCTCGGAGGCCTCGTGGTCGCCGCGCCTACGGCCGATGCGGCAGTGCCCACCAATCTGACCGGCACCTGGTCGGGCAACCTCGACTGGGGCAACGCGGGTACCCCGCCCACCACGCTGAACATCTCCCGGTCGAAGCCACTTCGCGGTTCGATCAACGTCCCCGGCAAGTGCGCCGGGACATGGCGGGAGATCTCGCGTAGTCGTAACACCATCCTGGTGCAGTTCACCCGGACATCGGGCACCGGATGCGACTCACGCAACAAGTGGCGGGTGTCGTTCCCCTCGAAGAACAGGCTGCACGGCGCCGGAGTGGAGAATCGCAGCCAGTCTGTCGACCTCACCCGCGCAGGCAGTTGCTCTACCAGCCTCTGCTCACTGTCCTGACGCACCGCACCGGCGCGAAGTCGCCTGAGCGACGATAAATCGGGTGGCTTTAGCGCGAGTGGCATGCTAAACTTCATTTAGTGATTTTGA
The DNA here is from genome assembly GCF_000241345.1 of Gordonia amarae NBRC 15530. Taxonomy (GTDB): domain Bacteria; phylum Actinomycetota; class Actinomycetes; order Mycobacteriales; family Mycobacteriaceae; genus Gordonia; species Gordonia amarae. The sequence goes on along the minus strand of NZ_BAED01000020.1, from coordinate 191,269 downwards.
AGAGCTAAAGGAGGTCGATATGAGCGACATCGACAAGCGCGGTGAACGGTCGCCGCGAGAAGGCGCCGACGATCTGTGGCGCGAGTTCAACAACACCGCGCGAGACGGCGCCCAGGCGCCGGCCGCGGTGGTCCGCATCGCCGAGGACTGCCAGGAACTGAAGCGATTCGTCGGCGAGGCGCTGGAGGAGAAGTTCGGCGAGATGCCGGTCCTCGATGACGACGGCGACTTCGTGCTGTCGCACATGGGTCAGGCAGTGTGGGTGCGCGCGCATCCGAACAGCCCCGCGATCAGCATCTCGGCGCGGGTCGCACATGGCGTGTACTCGCGGCGTGCGAGTGAGGTGGAGATCGGAATCCTCAACCGCCGCGGCTACTTCGTCAAGTGGTCACTGCGCGAGCGGGACATCTGGCAGGAAATCGACATGGTCGCGATACCGTTCGTGCCGAACCACCTCAGCAATCTGATCGACGTGTTCTTCGGCGCGATGTCGGCCAACCGCGACGACCTCGCCTACCGCACCGGTGCGAAAGTCGGCTGAACACAAACTAATCGGAATCCAGGTGCCACTAGGTGACACCTGGATTCCGATTAGTTGATCAATCCCCGGAGGGTCAGGCAGGCATCTCGTAGGCGCCATCGAACGAGACGACCATGTCCCAGACGAGGCCGAAACGCTCATCGTCGACGTGCGGGGCGCGGACCGCGCCGAGCGCCCACTGCTGCTGCGCCTCGGTGGCGGCGGTCGAACCGTGCAGGGTGACCGCGTACGCGGAGAAATCACGCACCGAGGTCACGAAGATCTGGTCGACCAGAGCCGGATCGAGATCCAGGATCTTGGCCTGCTCCAGGACGAGCTGACCGTAGACGACCAGCGAGAACAGGTGGCCGATGGTGAGCAGGAAGTCGAGATCCTTCTGCTGGTCGGCGGACGGCCCGGCGGTGGTGAGCAGCTGCTTGAGCGCCTTGGCCTGCTCGTAGAACACCGCGACGTTCGGCAGGTGGGTGTACTCCTCGTACGGCTTGGTCCAGTCGGCGAACCGGATCTTCCCGGTACCACCGACCGGGCCCTGCTCCCAGAAGAACCCGTCGTCGACGGCGTCGGTGCGAGTGCCGATCTCCGGGTACTCGGTGGGACTGAAGAAGTAGTTGGGCATGAACTTGAGGATCTGGGACACGTTGACGTGCACCGTTCCCTCCAGCCGCGGCAGCCAGCCGATGTAGTGGTTGGCCTGATGGAAGTACGTCGACTTCTCGTAACCCTTGGCGGCGATGACGTCGAGCAGCAGCGTCATCACCTTCTCGCCCTCGGAGGTGACCTTGGACTTGGTCATCGGGTTGAACAGCAGGTAGCGACGGTCGTCGAGGCTCGCGCTGCGGAAGTAGTCGATGGCGCGGTTGCTGAACAGCTTCATCGCGGCGATGCGGGCGAAGGCCTCCACAAAGTTGCCCTGCACGTGCGAGAAGTCGGTGACCGGGTGGCCATACAGAATCCTGTTGTGCGCGTGGGTGATCGCCTCGTAGAACGAATGCTCCACCATGCCCACCGAGCCGCTGCACAGGTTGAACTTGCCGATGTTGACGGTGTTGAGCGCGGCGGCGAAGGCCTGCGGGCCGGTGTGCAGGATATCGGCGTCGGTGACCGCGTAGTTCTCCAGCGAGAACGTGCTCACGTACATCTGGCCGTGGGTGACGTTGTCGATGAGGTGGTAGTCGGGGCGCCGGCTGTCGGCCACGAAGAACACATAGCCCTCGGGGCCGTCGACGTCGGTGCGGCGGCCGAACACCGACACCATGCCGGCCACGTTGCCGTTGCCGATGTAGTACTTGGTGCCGTTCGCGGTGAACCCACCGTCGGAATTGGGAGTGAGCAGCATGTCGGTGCTGTACACGTCGGCGCCGTGCGCGCGCTCGGACAGCCCGAACGCCATCACGCCGCCGTCGGCGAGCTGGGCGGCGGCCTTGCGCTTGGCCTCCTCGTTGTCGCTCATCCAGATCGGCCCGAGGCCCAGGATGGTGACCTGCTCGGCGTACCAGTAGGCCAGGCCGTAGAAGCCGAAGATCTCGCTGAGTGCGGCGTTGCGGGAAGTGTCCCAGCGCCGGTTCTCGTCGCCGTCCGCGTAATCTGCCCTGGTCAGGAACGTGGAGAAGAGCTTCTCCCGTTTGACGAAGTCCAGGTAGTCGGTGACCCACTCGGCGTCGTGGTCGCGGCGCAGCAGTTCCGTTTTGCCGACGCCCTCGAAGTAGTCGATGGTCGCGCGCAGCAGGCGGGCGGTCTCGGCGTCGAACTGGGACGGATCGTAGGTGCGAGGGTTGAGGAACAGGTCGTTCACAGACTTGGCGATCTCCGGCATGGGAGCCAACCTAGCAGCGCCGCTCTGTGTCCGTTCCCGCGACGCGAACTTCGTCCCGCTTATCGGATGGTGCGATATCCGATAAGCGGGACGAAGTTGTCGACGCGGGAGCGGTCAGTCGTCGGCCGGGGTGTCGGGGGCGCCGACGGCGAGGACGACCTTGGTACCGTAGGGCACCTCCTGGACCATCCGGAGCTGGGCGAGCGCGGGGTGCGCGTCGAGCAGCCGGCCGGCGTTCGCCATGCTGCGCAGAGCGGCGGTCTCGGCGCGGGCGGCCTCCAGCTTCGCCTGACCGCGGACCTTGGCCGTGATGAGTTCCATGGCTGCGGTACGGATCTCGTGCGGCAGCACGACGTCGCGGACCGCGACCGAACGCACCTCGATGCCGACCCGCTCACCGGCGGTGGCAGCGGCCGTCATCAGCGTGCCGACGTCGAGAACGTCTGTGCGGCCGATGAGTTCGTCGGCGGTGACCGACGCGCAGGCGGTGCGCAGCGCGATCTGCGTCGCCAGGTAGACGACGGCGACCGGCTCGCCGGACCGCTCGGTGTTCAGCACGGCATCGGCCACGGCGAGCGTGATCGACAGCGAGACCCGCACCGGCACCCCGTCGGAGGTCAGGATCTCTTGCAGCGCAACCGGAACGATCCGCTCGCGGGTGTCGACGGTGGTGTAGGCGGCCCGGCGGCGCTCGCGGTAGACGCCTGGCGACAGGACGCGGGCGAGCTTTCCGTCGCGGTACTCAAGGACGGTCTCACCGGGGTTGACCACCCGGCGGGTGTTGATCAGGGACATGGCGATTCCTCCTTTTCGTGCGCGACGTCCGGTTCGGTTCAGTTGTGTCGATGAAGTCCTGGGGCACCGCCCGCGGGCAGAGTGCGGCGGTGGGGTGACCGGCGAAGAATCCGGGCACCGCAGGACCGCCGCGCCCCGGGGTCCCGGGGGCGGTGCGTTTCAGGGAGAGAGGAGTCGAACCTCGGGCGTGTCAGGCCGTTACCAGTGGCGGCTGTGCGGCGAGTAACGCGCGGAACCCGGTTGCGGTAACCCGGCCGGACCGCTTCACGCCGTACATCCGAGGGAGAACTCTCCCACCGACCACGGTGTTGCACAACTGAATTAATTCGCCGACGTCGGCGGGTGCGGAGGTCAGCGGAGCTTGGCGCCGTACACGTGGCCGACGCGCAGCACCATCAGCACGCGCCGGTCATCGACCATCACCTGCCGGTACTCGGCCCAGTCGGGGTGTTCGCCGGCGCCGCGCCTGTAGTAGTCGACGAGGGCGTCGGCTTCCGGACCGTCGGGGTCGGTGCCGGGGCCGATCAACTCGACGGCGCCTTCCGCTGTCGCCCAGGTGTAGCCGTCGGGGCCGGTGAACTCGATCGCGGCGCGGGGGTCGCGGCGCAGGTTCTTGGTTTTGGCGCGGTCGTCGGTCATGGAGACGTAGATGATGTCGGCGTCGCGGTCGTAGACCGCGGTCACCGGCGACAGTTGTGGCAGGCCACTGGATTTGAGGGTAGCCAGGATGCCGATCTTGGTTGCGGCGATCAGGTCACGGGGGTCGAAGATGTTCTCAGCCATACCGGAACAACCACCGTGTCGCCGCTCACATTCCACGCCGCGTCACCGTGACCTCGTCCAGGTGCCCAGCGGCCGGGTCAGCAGGCCCGCCGGGGACACCGTCAGCCGGGACCGGGTGAGCTGGACGCTGATCTCGAAGATCTGGCGGCCCGACAGCGTCGTGCGGACGAACCCGGCGAGTTCCGGCGACCGATCCGGTTGCGCGGACCGGACGTCGAGGGCGCCCGCGAGAGTGCGCGGGTTGTTGTCCAGACCCGGTCCGCGGGGAATGAGACGCAGGCCGTCGGTGGTGTGCATCGTCACCCGGTACGTCGTGCCGGACGGTCCGGTGAGGGTGACCGTGTGCGAGGTCTGCGCCCAGTCGAAGTCGTCGGTGCGGGCCCGCCAGCCACCGGGCAGGCGACCGGCAAAGGTGATGCCGGTGGGTGCCACCAGCGTCGACCTCGATTGGTCGACAGCGGGATTCGCGTCGGTCAGGATCGGGTCGGCAAGCGCTCCGCCGGTGTCGGTGAACCTCCAGGACGTCTCCGACAATCCCTTGTGCCAGAAGCCGGTTCGTCCGTTCTTGCGTCCCTCGACGCGGAGTTCGCGGTCCTCCATCCGGGGGCCGGAGACACTGATCGAGATGCGCGAGGTCACCTCGCCGGGAATCTTGGGGACGTGCTGCCACTCCTGGGCGGGCAGCGAGATCGCGGCGAACGCCGGGTTGAAACGTTCCTGCAATTGGTCCGGGGCCGAAGGCTTGTCGCGGCGCTGGAGCTGCCACGTGTACCGGCCCGGGATCTCGTTGGAACCGGCGAGGTCGAGATCGTATTTGCGCGTGTACATGTCGCCGTACTTGTTCATCACGAACGTGACCGATCCCGACGATGACACCGACTCCGAGACGAAGCGTCCGCCGAGCGGGCCGCCGATCTCGTAGCTGTGGTCGGCGGGCAACCACGGATCCTGGTACACGATGCGGGTGCCGCCGCCGGTGAGGCTGATCAACTGCACCAGGCCGGCCGTCGTCGGATGGGTGAAGCCGCGGGCGTCGACGAAGCTCGTGGACATGCGGTGGCTGATCGCCCACTTGTGCCGGGCCCGCCCCTGGCCGGGGACCTGCACCCCGGGCCAGAACCAGATGGGCGAACCGAACAGCCGTGTCCAGTTCCACAGCAGCGGACCCGACAGCACGTTGTCCATCGAGTAGATCCAGCCGTTGCGGTCGAGCGCGACGAGCATGTTGCTGTCGACCGAGATCGCGACGACGCGACGGTCGAGGCAGCCGGGGGTGGTCACCTTGCGCCAGCTGTCGCCCGAGTCACGGGGGCGGGTGTAGATGGAGCCGGACCGCAGCGCGAACTCGGCGTAGCTGTTGAAACCCTGGTTCGAGTCACGGTAGTCGACGCGGGTGGGCAGGCCCTGCACGTGTCTCGCGGCCGGCAGGTCCCTGAACTCCGAGAGTCCCTTGATGCTGGGCAGCGGCAGGAACAGCCCCGGCAGCGGCAGCACCACCTGAAAGGTACTGAGCAGCGGGACGCACGAGAGCGGCTGGGACGTGGGCGCCGACGATCCGGGTGCGGCGTGTGCCGGAACACCCGCACCGGCGATCGCGACGGCCATGGCCGACGCCAGCCCGGCCAGCGACCTGGTCATGCTCCGCTTCATCGCACACCCTCCACCAAACTGAAACACGTTCCAGTGGATGCTAGCGGGGCAGGCCACCATGGGCGGCGGGTATCGACCCGGTTCCGGGCGCACGACCTGCGGGCGAGGCGACCAAAGCTCCTACCCCGGACTCGCAAATGTCTGTTATGCGTATTTTGATCGAGATCCGGTATGCTGAACCAGATCCATGAGGGGAGTATCCCGGTCGCGACGTTTTCGTCAGTACGGTTTCCTGCTCCGGCGACGCCGATCGTCGCCAGGAGAGGTTGTCCCGGAAGCGTCGGTCGCCCACCGTCACCGGTGAGCGGCGGGAGAGACCTCTGGCTTGCCACTCGCACGGCTCACTATGCCGTGACCGCCTGCTGGAGGAGATCAGCCCATGGGAGTGTCCCCGCTCGTCTGGGGAATCACGATCGCCGTGATTCTCGGACTGTTCATTTTCGACTTCTTCGCCCATGTCCGGGTGCCGCACGCGCCGACCCTGAAGGAATCCGGGTTCTGGTCGGCGGTCTACATCACCATCGCCCTGCTGTTCGGCGGGTTCGTGTGGTGGAAATACGGCGGCACCTACGGCGGTGAGTATTACGCCGGCTTCGTCACCGAGAAAGCACTCTCGGTGGACAACCTGTTCGTGTTCGTCATCATCATGTCGAAGTTCGCCGTTCCCAAGGAGTATCAGCAGAAAGTGCTGCTGCTGGGCATCGTAATGGCGCTGGTCCTGCGTGGTCTGTTCATCGCCGTCGGCGCCGCCGCGATCAACGCCTACAGCTGGGTGTTCTACCTGTTCGGCGCATTCCTGATCGTCACCGCCATCAAACTGCTCCGCGAATCCGACGACCCCGTCGAGCATGAGGAAGACCGCGAATCACGCCTCGAACGGTTCGTGAAAAAGCACCTGCGCACCCACGACGAGTACGACGGCGACAAGCTGTTCACCCGTGTCGGTGGCAAACGCCTGGCCACCCCGATGCTGATGGTGCTGATCGTCATCGGCTTCACCGACGTGCTCTTCGCCCTCGACTCCATCCCCGCGATCTACGGCCTCACCCAGGAGGCCTACCTGGTGTTCACCGCCAACGCGTTCGCGCTGATGGGTCTGCGGCAGCTGTACTTCCTACTCGGCGGCCTCCTCGACCGCCTCGTCTACCTGTCGTACGGGCTGTCGTTCATCCTCGTCTTCATCGGCGTGAAGCTGGTACTGCACGCCCTGCACGAGAACACCCTGCCGTTCATCAACGGCGGCGAACACGTGTCGGTGCCGGAGGTGAGCACCCCGCTGTCGCTGAGCATCATCGTCGGCACCCTCGTGATCACGACGATCGCGAGCCTCATCAGCTCCAAGCGCGCCGACACCCACGGGGTGAGGTCGCCTGAACTGGAGAAGTGACACGGACGGCGTGACCGGACCCTGTCAGAACGGCCCGTAGACCTGGGTCCATTCGTTGATGCGCACGGCGGCGATCGCGTCGTGCGTGTGGAAGGGATCGTCGGCCAGAAACGCCTGGACGGCGTCGAGGCTCTCGGCGCGGATCAGGATGAGGGCGCCGGTGCCGTCCGGATACGGGCCGCACGTCAGCACCGTGCCCGCCTCGTGTGCCTCGCCGAGCCACTTGCGGTGCAGCGGCCTGTGCTCGTCGCGGACGGCGGCCTTGTCGGGGGCGTAGTCGTAGTGGACGGCGAAGATCGTCATGCTTTCTCCTGTGTCTGCCCGAGCCTGGGTGGCCCGCTCGATCTATGAGCCTAGTCCGGCACCCGCGCCAGACCCCGTTCGGCGTAGGCCGACTGCAGCCGCGCGAACACGTCCCGATCGATCGGAGATGCCTGCCCGGCGAGGGCGGCTTCGAGACGATCCAGGCCGTAGTGGGCGCCCACGATATCACCGCGTTCGACCGCCAGATCCGGATCAGGCACGAAATAGGTTGCCATCAGGCGTGTTCCGGCGCCCTCAGGTAGTTCCTCGAGTTCGTACCGCAGCCACGATCCGGGACCTGTGTGGGAGTGTTCGAGCAGCCTCGGCGGCTCGAGCCGCAAGATGGTGAATGACAACGTCTGCATACCGTCGTTGTCATCGTCGCCATCATCGTCGGGCCAGGGAAACGAGATCGACCCTCCCACACGTAGATCGACTGTCACCTCGGTGGCGAACGGTGGCCACCACTCGGCCAAGCGTGCGGGCTCGGTGATCGCCGACCAGACGTCGCCGATCGGAAAACGAAGGAGCCGCTCGTATCGGATCAGTCCGCCGTCGGGCGTGCGTTCGATCGTGCCGAATCGGCTTGGGGCCGGTTGCGTATTCATGATGTGGGTCCTCACTTGTCCTTCGGTGCGGCGGATTGTTCGAGGTGACGTTCGAGCGAATCGAGACGGTTGGACCATTCGAGCCGGTAGGGTTCCAGCCATACGTCGAGTTCGCGGAGCGGTTCCGGGCGAAGGCGATACAGCCGGCGGTTCGCATCCTTGCGAACCTCGACCAGCCCGGCATCGCGGAGCACTTTCAGATGTCTGGATACACCCGGTTGGTGCATGCCGACGATCTCCACCAACTCGCCCACTGAACGCTCCCCGTCCCGAATCGCGTCGAGGATGCGCCGGCGGGTGGGATCGATGATTGCTTCCAGTACATCCGTCGTCGTCACCCGTCCATATATACTCCCTTTCATATATATGCACAATAGTATTCTTGCTGGCCATACCGGACGCCGTGGCCGATACTCGATACCGACTCCGACTGAATCGGGCATTCTGTGTCGATGAGTGAGTACGACGTGATCGTGGTCGGCGCCGGGATCGCGGGGCTGACGGCAGCGCGGCTGCTGCACGGCGCGGGGTGGCGTGTCGTCGTCTTGGAGGCGCGGGACCGGATCGGCGGGCGGGTGGTCACCGAACGTGCCGGCGGCCGGGTCACCGATCTGGGCGCGTCCTGGGTCCACGGCATCGACGACGCGCCGCTCTACGATGCCGTGCGCGGATTCGGTATGCGCACCGTCGAATTCAGCGTCGGGAGCTATCAGCCGTACAGCCGGCCGACCGCGTACTACGACCCGGAGGGGCGGCGGCTGTCCGACGCGGAGGTGACCGCGTTCGTCGACGACCTGGCTCGTGTCGACGAGATGCTCACAGACGCCATCGCGTCATCGGTGTCGGGTACCAGCTACGGGCAGGCCGCCGACACCGTGCTGGCGTCCCTTGATCGGCCCGTCGAGCGGGTCGAGCGGGTACGGGAGTTTCTGCGGCACCGGACCGAGGAACAGTACGGGGTATGGATCGATGATCTCGACGCGCACGGGCTCGACGACGACGAGACCATCGGTGACGAGGTGGTGTTCCCCGACGGATACGACGTGCTGGCCGCACGACTGGCGGCCGGTCTCGACATCCGGCTCGAACATGTGGTCACGGGTGTCACGTCGGATACCTCGAGAGTGACCATCACGGTGGGCGACAAGGAGTTTCGCGCTTCGACGGCGGTGGTGACCGTTCCGGTCGGGGTGCTGCGATCCGGGACCATCACGTTCACTCCCCCGCTGCCCGAACCCGTCGCCGGCGCGCTGAATCGGTTGGCGATGAACAACTTCGAGAAGATCTTCCTGCGCTTCCCGCGGAAGTTCTGGGACGACGGCGTGTACGCGATCCGCAGGCAGGGCGAGGCGGGCGTGTGGTGGCATTCGTTCTACGACCTGACCCGGCTGCACGGCGAGCCGACGCTGCTGACCTTCGCGGCCGGACCGTGCGCACAGGCCATCCGAGCCTGGTCCGACGACGAGGTCGCCACGTCGGTGATGGCATCGCTGCGTGAGATCTACAGCGATGCAATCGATCCCGAGTCGATAGTCGTCACGCACTGGCACGACGATCCGTTTTCCCGTGGTTCGTACGCCTACATGCTGCCCGGCTCCACCACCGCCGACCACGACGACCTGGCCACCCCGATCGGCGGCGTGCTGCAGCTGGCGGGCGAGGCCACCTGGACCGACGACCCGGCCACCGTCACCGCGGCCCTGCTGTCGGGCCACCGCGCCGCGGCGAACATCGCCGGCGACATCGACATCACCACCCTGTGGTCCCGCTGACACCTCACGGGTTCCCGCGTCGCAAAGCTCTTCCCGCCTATCGGGTATCGCGAAATCCGATAAGCGGGAACGGTTTTTGATCACCGGGAGCAGCATTGGGCCCAAGGTCACCGGTCCGGGGATTCGTGGATTCGGGTGCTGGGTCCGGGGTAGAGTGACCAGCGCCAGTCGAGTTCGAAGTAGGTGGGGAAATGACGGATCGAACCATGGGCCCGGTGGACACCATCTGGCTCAACATGGACACGCCCGAGAATCTGATGGTGATCGACTCCCTGATGGTGCTCGACGGCCCCGCCGACTGGGACCGGGTCTCCGAACTGTTCCAGAAGCGCCTCGTCGAGGCCTATCCGTCGTTCCGGCAGCGGGTCAAGCGCCCGCGCGCCGGGATCGGCTCACCGCACTGGAATCACGACCCCAACTTCCTGCTGAGCAAACACCTGATCCGGCACACCCTCCCCGACGGCGAGGACTCGACGCTGCAGCGCTACATCGAGGAGCAGATGCAGATCCCGCTGCGACAGACGCGACCGCTGTGGCAGGCGCATCTGATCGACGGCTATCACAAGGGTTCGGTCATCTACAGCCGCATCCACCACTGCATCGCCGACGGCATCGCCCTCAACGAGGTGATGCTCTCGCTCACCGAGGCCACCCCCGACGGCGATCTGCCGGCCGAACCGGCCGCCGGCGAGACCCCGGTCGACGCACAGCCCTCGCTCGTCGCCCAGGTCCAGGACGCCGCCGACCACGGGCTCGAGATCCTGACCTCGGCGGCCCGGACCGTCGCGTCGGTGCCGTCGAAGTTCGGCCCGACGGCCGCGATCCGTGCCATCGACCAGCTCACCGGCGCGCTGCGGCAGGTGGCCCGCACCGGCGACGTCGCCGACAAACTCCTGCTCGCCGAGGGGGCGCCGCAGGGGCCGCTCACCGGCACGCCCGGACGATCCAAGCGGGCGGTGTGGTGCCAACCGTTCGCTCTCGCCGACATCAAACTGCTCGGCCGTAAGACCGGAACCACCGTCAACGACGTACTGATGTGCGCGATGGCCGGGGCGCTCGGCGGCTACCTCGAAGAACACGGCGCCGACCGCGGTGACCTGCCGACGATGGTGCCGGTCAACGTCCGCACCCCCGGGCAGGCCCCGCCCGCCGAACTCGGCAACGAGTTCGCGCTGGTCGTCGTCGAATATCCGACCCGACTGCGCGAACCGATCGAGCGGCTGATGGAAACCCACCGCCGGATGGACGCGATCAAGAACTCACCCGAGGCGTTCATCGTGTTCAGCGGTATCCGCGTCATCGGGCTGACCGTGAAAGAACTCGAAAAGGTGCTGGTCGGGTTCTTCTCAAGCAAGGCCACCGGCGTCACCACCAACGTGCCCGGACCGCGCGAGGCCCGCTACCTCGGTGGCAGCCGCATCGACGGCATGCTGGCCTGGGCGCCCACCGCCGGCGACCAGACCATCGCCGCCTGCATCTACACCTACAACGGCCAGGTGTGGGTCGGCTTCAAGGCCGACGCCGACCAGGTCGCCGAACCGGAGAAGCTGGTCTCCGCATTCGACGCCGAGGTCAAGGAACTGGTGCGGCTCGCGCACGCCGTCTGACCCCACGCGGCGTGGACCACGTGCCTGGTTCAAGCGATCTCCGTTAAGGTTGCCGTGATGAGTTACCCGAACCTGCAGTCGTATCTGGCGGCGTTGCCGTCGCTCGTGGCAGGCGGTGCGTCACTTCACGACCTGTACACGGCACTGCGCGACGTCGAGGACCCGTCGCCCCGTGTGTTCGTCGACGGTCTCGATCCGGCCGGGCGGGGTGGCGAGGTTTCGCTGACCAACGTCGATACTTACCAACGGGATTCGTGGCGCACCGCCATCGTCGAGCTTTGCGGCGACGGCACCCTCGACCGCGCTCGGGTGCTGCGTAGTTGCCTCGAAGCACTCGACCGGGACTATTCGAGCTATCGGGCCGGCTGGTACTCGCGCACATACAAGGCACTGCAATCGAATGCCCACGAGGCCGCCCGCGACCAGGACGTCCTGTGCGCCACCCTCGGCAGCCGCATGGGTGCGAGTGTGTCGCTGGCGGTCTCGCAACTGGCGGCGGTCCAGAAGGCGAAGCTACTCGACGCCGACGCGTTCGTCGCCTCCTGTGCACCCGCGTTCACCGGAACGAAGGTCGCGGCGATGGGGGGCCTTCGACGAACGCATCCACGAGGTCATCCGGATGGCCACCGGGACAGAGCCTCGGCGGCCGCTGTTGGCCACACCCACCGACGAAGCGGGCTGGGTTGCCCCGACCGCATTGGTTCGGCGGTATCGCTCCGTCGTCGAGCTCGGTGTTGAACCGCTCCCGGCCGATCTGACCCAGGCACTGCTGCGGCTGGGCGAGGACGGCCGAGCGGAAGCGGCCGCCGATCTGCGTACCAGCGGAAAACTGTCGGTATCCGGCAAGCGCATACTGACCGCCCTGGAGTCGGGCGACACCGGTAGCACCATCACCGACTCGATCGCGGTGGAATGGCGGAGCAAGACGTGGTCGTGGGGGTCCGGCGAGAACAAGGGCACCAGCACCGCGTGGTGGCCGGCGGTTCGCGGAGCCTCCGGGTTCACGGGCCGACTCATCTCCAATCCCGGCCTGATCCGTTCCCACTCAGCCCAATTCGGCGACGAACTCCATCCGCTGCTGATCGACGAGTTGGCAATCGTGCATCCGCCGTCGACCCTGCATGTGGTGGCGTACGGTCTGCGGGCGGCCAACGACGGGATCGACCTGTCCGAGGCCCGCTACTCCGATGAGCGATACGTGACCGCGTTGCGCCGTCATCCCGGACGGTGGTTCGACGCCACCGCGCAGCTACTCGCCCTCACGCTGTCGGCAAAACGCGCCGAAGTTCGTTCCGCCGCAGCAGAACTGTTCACCGAAGCCGTCCCGCGACGCTACTCCGCCGCCGACACGGCCACCTCGATGGCCGCGTGCGTCCCGGCCTGCATCCTCACCCGATGGGCATCGTCGCTGGCCGACGCCGCATCGATCTCGACCGCCGGATCAGTGGCTGTAGTCGATGTACTGAGCGCCCTTCTGCCGCAAGTCGATCGCAGCACCCGAGGAATCGGCAAACTACTCGAAGTCCTCCTCAACGAATCGCTGCGCCTCGGCCGCGTTGCCGACGACGCCGTTCTGCGAGAATGGCTTACCGGCTTCAAGGGTTCCTCGCTGGCTGCGCGGCACGCCAAACAGCTACTCGCCGACTAGACCTGCCGGCGACACGGTCACAGAGTTCACGACAAGCATCACAGGTTCGACGCTGCGCTGCTGTCGTCGTGGTTCATGAATCACCCTGAGACACAATGTGAGCGGACAGGATGTGTTTGCATGGCCCACGGGTTCCGCGGTGTTTGGCATGCCAGGGGCACGTGCAGGTGGCGTCGGTGATCGATCCGGATGGTCGCACCGTGTAGTCGACGCCACCCGAGGAGACGGTGACGCGTCCGTCGGCGGCCGGGGTGACGGCACCGGCGTCGACGAGTTTGTGGGCGTCGACCAGCCGCGGGTGGAGTGTCGCGAGCGCATCGGGATTCACCGGCAGCGGACGGTGGAAGTAGTGGCCGGTCGTGACGTCGAAGCCGACCTGCCCAGACGACGCCAGGACCGCGAGCGCACCCTCAACCCGTTTGGCCGGCAGACCCGATGCGGTGGCCAGCCGGACGAGGTCGATGCGCGGGTCGAAGGCGAGGAACGCCGAGATCAGGTCGGCGTCCTCGGCGACGTCTCCGCCTGCGAGGAGTGGGAGCACCGCGCCCTCTCCGGAGAAGCCGCGCGACTTCTCCGGTGAGAGTGCCACGGTGATGCGACCGCCGGGAACCTCCAACACCCAGGCACTCGCCATGGGTGACGACGACCGATCAGATTCTGGCCCATATGCTTTCAGACCGGTGGCATGCCGCAGCAGCGGTTCGAGGGCGCGGAGCCGTTCGGGTCCGGCAACGCAGACGGCTCCGGCGGTGGGCCGGGTGCCCAGCCGTAAGCCTCGCACTGCCGGTGCGGCCCACATGACCGAGCGCGTCGGCGAGTTCTTCGGCAATGCCTGCACGAAGCGGACCGCATCGATCTTGTCGAGGCTGTACCGCAATATCATTCCGACGCTGAGCACCTGGGTTTCGGCAAAACCCTTGAGCCACCGCTTCGGCAGCGTCACCTTCTCCTCGACCACCGATGCATCGAACGTGGTGACCGTCAGCGATTCGCTGCCGACGTCCAGACGTAGCGGCTCCCCCGGACGCAGTGAGGCAAGTGCCTGCCGCAGTGGAGGATTCACGTCGACGTTGGTGACGCCCGGCGCGAGATGGCGGGCGTCGAGCGCATCTGCGTCCACATCGAGTCGCGCGTACACCCCACAACAGGCGCTGAACGACTCGAACCGGACCCCCTCAGCGGTCGCAGTGACAACAGGGTCGGCTGCTCGCAGCATCGCGGCCAGAGAGTTCGGTGGGACGTAGAAGCGTGTGCGCGCCACCCGGGCAACCATCAGCAGCGCATCGGCGACAACCCATGGATACTCGACGAACGCTGTCAGGAAGTACGGGTGCGCGACATGCCCGTCCGGGGTGGCGCCGCCGCTGGTGGCCAGGCCAAGATGCGCGACGCCGTCCACCTCGTCCAGAACCGACAGCACCCCGTACGCGTAGTCGATGTCCGTGCTCACCCCGACCATCCTGCCAGGGTCGTCTGCAGTACCTCAGTCGCTACAACGCACCCCTCTTGACGCGGCATACGACCTTGACCTAATGTGCTTCCCATCACAAATTGAAACGTTTCAATTTGTGATCACCGGAGCGACGCAACCCGAGTAGCGTCACAGGAACGGAGCAAGCAGATGACACACACGGCGAGCACCCAGACCACCGTCGGCGATGCGCAGCGCGTCTGCTTCGTGCTGCAGCTCAAGCCCGAGCGCGTCGAGGACTACCTGGCCGCGCACACCACGGTGTGGCCCGAGATGCTCGACACCCTCCGCGAGGCCGGCTGGCACAACTACTCGCTGTTCCTCCGGGAACGCGACGGCATGGTGGTCGGCTACCTCGAAACCGACGACTTCGCCCGTGCCACCGCACGCATGGAGGCCACCGCGGTCAACGACCGCTGGCAGGCAACGATGGCCGGCTACTTCGCACCCGCAGAACCCGGCGACTCCGGCGCCAACCCCGACACCGTCCGCGATCAGCTCACCGAGTACTTCCACCTCGACTGATCACACTCCCCCACAACATCTTTCATCCACCTGAACCACACACCCGAAGGAACCACCATGAAAATCGGAGCCAAGTCGACGACGGGATGGCGAGCGACCATCTCTGTCGCCATGGCCAACTACATCGAGGCGGGGTCGATCATCGCGATCGCCACCAGCCTCACCTACTGGCAGGACGAGTTCGGCATCACCGACTTCGCCGTCGGCTTGCTCGCCGCTCTCAGCTCCAACGCCTTCGGCGCGGCGGTCGGCGCCGCGATCGGCGGACCGCTCTGTGACCGGTTCGGCCGCAAGGCGATCTACACCTACGACCTGCTGGTGTACATGGCCGGTGTGCTGCTGGCGGCGTGCGCCGTCAACTTCGGCATGTTGCTCATCGCGTTCGTGATCACCGGACTCGCGGTGGGAGCCGGTGTTCCGGCATCGTGGACGTATATCGCTGAGCAGGCACCGAACGACGCGAGAGCCAAACATGTGGGCACAGCCCAGCTCGCCTGGTCCGTCGGGCCACTCATCGGCTTCGCACTCGCGGCCGCACTCGCACCGCTCGGTCTCCTCGGATCCAGGCTCATCTTCCTGCACCTGTTCGTCGTCGCGGCCGTCGTCTGGTGGATCCGGCAGGGTCTACAGGAATCCAAGGTCTGGAAGGAAGAGGGCCAACACGAGACCGCATCGATGAAATCGACTGTGGGAGCGCAGGGTCTGCGCGGCCTGTTCTCCAAGCGGGTCAACATCACCGCGCTGCTGTTCCTCGGCGGCATCTACCTGTTCTGGAACACCGTCGCCGGACAGGCCGGCATCTTCATGCCCCGGGTGTACGAGACCGCCGGGCTCGACAGCACCGTCCAGCAGGACCTGCTGCAGGTGCTCGTGTGGGCGCTGACCGTCGTCGCCACCTACTTCGGTTTCATGAGGTACGCCGACCGTATGTCGCAGCGACTGCTGTTCGTCATCGGCGCCGGTCTGGGCATCGCCGCCTGGATCGTGCTGGTGACCTTCACCGGCGGCGGCCTGCCGACCCTGCTTGTCTTCGCCGTCCTGTGGGGCCTGTCGAGCGGCATCGGTGCGCAGGCGTTCTACGGACTGTGGGCCAGCGAACTGTTCGCCACCCCGTACCGGGCCAGCGCCCAAGGCGTCATGTTCTTCGTGGTCCGCACCTTCACCGGCCTGCTCAGCTTCTTCTTCCCGACGCTGCTCTCGGCCACCGGCCTGGGTTTCGTGGCAACGCTACTCGTGGCCCTGCTGACCATCCATCTGATCATCGGCGCGGTGTGGGCCCCCAATACCCGCGGAAAGTCGTTGCGGCAGATCGAGGTCGAGCGATACGGAGTGCCGGTCTCCGACGCGGCCACCGTGCCGCACGCCCCCTCCACAGTCGATATCCCGGCCCAGTCGGCGGACACCACCGGTGCCCGGCTGACCGTGTGATCGACACCTGATCCGCCACCCGCGGCGACGTAGAGGAATCCGACGCCGCGGGTGGCACCTGAACCCAAGGAACAACCACCATGACCACACCGAATCTCGACCTACTCGACAACCTTGCGATCGAGCTCCCCTCCTGGGCCTTCGGCAACTCCGGCACCCGGTTCAAGGTGTTCGGCACCCCCGGCACCCCCCGTACCGTCCACGAGAAGATCGCCGATGCCGCCAAGGTCAATGAGCTGACCGGGCTGGCCCCCACCGTCGCCCTGCACATCCCGTGGGACAGGGTCGATGACTACGGCGCACTCCGCACCTACGCCCAGGATCTCGGCGTTCGCCTCGGCACCATCAACTCGAACACCTTCCAGGACGACGACTACAAGTTCGGCAGCCTCACCCACACCGACAAAACGGTGCGGCAGAAGGCAATCGATCATCACATCGAGTGCATCGAGGTGATGAACGCGACCGGTTCGCGTGACCTGAAGATCTGGCTCGCCGACGGCACCAACTATCCCGGGCAGGGTGACATCCGCGGCCGGCAGGACCGTCTCGCCGAGTCGCTGGCGACCATCTACCAGCACATCGGCGACGAGCAGCGGCTCGTGTTGGAGTACAAGTTCTTCGAGCCCGCCACCTATGTCACCGATGTCCCGGACTGGGGCACCTCGTACGTGCACGTCACCGCGCTCGGTGAGCGGGCGATGGTCTGCCTGGACACCGGGCACCACGCCCCCGGCACCAACATCGAGTTCATCGTCGCGCAGCTGCTGCGGCTCGGCCGGCTCGGCTCGTTCGACTTCAACTCCCGCTTCTACGCCGACGACGACCTCATCGTGGGCGCGGCGGATCCGTTCCAGCTGTTCAGAATTCTGTTCGAGGTCATCCGCGGCGGCGGGATCGATCTCGGCTCACCGGTGGCGCTCATGCTCGACCAGTGCCACAACGTGGAGGAAAAGATTCCCGGCCAGATCCGTTCGGTGCTCAACGTCGAGGAAATGACAGCGCGGGCGCTGCTCGTCGACACCGATTCCCTGGCCGCGGCGCAGGAGACAGGAGACGTGCTCGGCGCCAACGGAATTCTGATGGACGCCTTCTACACCGATGTGCGTCCGCTGCTGGCCCGGCGTCGCGCCGAGCGCGGACTGCCCACCGATCCGATGGCCGCCTACGCCGCATCGGGTCACGCGGCCCGCATCGCCGAACAGCGCGTCGGCGGCACCCAGTCCTCCTGGGGCGCATGACTCCTCAACGCTGACACACAGACTTTTCGATTCCTCAAGGAGATTCCTCATGACCACCCACCCGACCGTCGCCGCCCTCATCGCGCGATCCAACCGGCTCGGCGCCGACCCGAAGAACACCAACTACGCCGGCGGCAACACCTCCGCCAAGGGCACCGACACCGACCCCGTCACCGGCGACGACGTAGACCTGTTGTGGGTCAAGGGTTCCGGAGGCGACCTCGGCACTCTCACCGACAGCGGCCTGGCGGTGCTGCGGCTGGACCGGCTGCGGGCCCTGGCCGACGTGTACCCGGGCATCGAGCGTGAAGACGAGATGGTTGCCGCATTCGATTACTGCCTACATGGCAAGGGCGGTGCCGCGCCGTCGATCGACACCGCCATGCACGGGCTTGTCGACGCCACGCACGTCGACCATCTGCACCCCGACTCCGGTATCGCCATCGCCACATCGGTCGACGGTGAGGCATTGACGCAGAAGATCTTCGGCGATCGGGTGGTGTGGGTGCCGTGGCGCCGCCCCGGTTTTCAGCTCGGTCTGGACATCTCCGCGATCAAGGCGGCCAACCCGCAGGCCATCGGCTGCATCCTCGGCGGGCACGGCATCACCGCCTGGGGGGATACCTCCGAGGAGGCCGAGTCCCACTCGCTGGAGATCATCGCCGGCGCCGAGGACTACATCGCCACCAACGGGCGACCGCAGCCGTTCGGGCCCGAGATCGAGGGCTACGCGGCATTGTCCGAGGGTGAGCGTCGTGCCAAGGCCGCCGCGCTCGCCCCGTTCATCCGCGGCCTCGCATCGACCGATCGGCCGCAGGTCGGACACTTCACCGACGTCGATCCAGTGCTGGAGTTCGTCGCAGCGCAGGAGCACCCGCGACTCGCGGAGCTGGGCACAAGCTGCCCCGATCACTTCCTGCGGACCAAGGTCAAGCCGCTGGTGCTGGACCTGCCCGCCACCGCGACCGTCGACGAGTGCAAAAGCCGCCTCGCCGAACTGCACGAGGCATACCGGACCGACTACCGCACCTACTACGAGCGGTACGCCGACGCCGACAGCCCCGCGATGCGCGGCGCCGACCCGGCGATCGTCTTGGTCCCCGGCGTCGGAATGTTCAGCTACGGCAAGGACAAGCAGACCGCGCGCGTTGCGGGCGAGTTCTATCTCAACGCGATCAACGTGATGCGCGGGGCCGAGGCGGTGTCGACATACGCGCCCATCGACGAGTCGGAGAAGTTCCGGATCGAATACTGGGCTCTGGAGGAGGCCAAGCTGGCGCGCATGCCCAAGCCGCGGCCGCTGGCGACCCGGATCGCACTGGTCACCGGTGCTGCGTCGGGCATCGGCAAGGCGACCGCGGTGCGGCTGGCCGCAGAGGGTGCGTGCGTGGTCATCGCCGACCTCGACGCCGCGAAGGCGCGGGCAGCCGCCGAGGAGATCGGGTCGAGCGATGTGGCGATCGGTATCGCCGCCGACGTCACCGACGAAGCCGCGGTGCAGAACGCGATCGACGAGACCGTGCTGGCGTTCGGCGGGATCGACCTGGTGGTGAACAACGCCGGGCTGTCCTTGTCGAAGTCGTTGCTGGACACCACCTCCGCCGACTGGGATCTGCAGCACAATGTGATGGCGCGCGGCTCATTCCTGGTGAGCAAGGCCGCAGCCCGCGCCCTCATCGACCAGAAGATGGGCGGTGACATCATCTACGTCTCGTCGAAGAACTCGGTGTTCGCCGGCCCCAACAACATCGCCTACTCGGCCAGCAAGGCCGACCAGGCGCATCAGGTGCGGCTGCTGGCCGCCGAACTGGGCGAGCACGGGGTGAAGGTCAATGGCATCAATCCCGACGGGGTGGTGCGTGGTTCGGGCATCTTCGCCGGCGGCTGGGGTGCCAGGCGGGCCGCGGTGTACGGCGTCGACGAGGAGAACCTGGGCGAGTTCTACGCCCAGCGCACCCTGCTCAAGCGCGAGGTGCTGCCGGAGAACATCGCCAATGCGGCGTTCGCGCTGTGCACCTCCGATTTCTCGCACACCACCGGACTGCACGTGCCGGTCGACGCCGGCGTCGCCGCCGCCTTCCTGCGATGAGTACCGCGACCCGCTCCGCCCAGGTCGCGGCGATCGACCTGGGCGCCACCAGCGGCCGCGTGATGATCGCCAACATCTCCCGGGGCCGTCTCGAACTCGAGCAGGTGGCGCGCTTCGCCAACGATCCGGTGCACCTCTGGAACGGCCGCCGCGGCGCGTTGCACTGGGATCTGCCGGGACTGTTCGGGCAGGCCTGCGCCGGACTCGCCGAGGCCGCCCGCCGGTCGGACAATCTCGTCGGTATCGGCGTCGACTCGTGGGCCGTCGACTACGCGCTGCTGCGCGACGGCCGGATGCTGGGTCTGCCGCACCACTACCGGGACACCCGGACGGCGGTGGGAGTGGAGACAGTGCACGCCGACCTCGATCCGGTTGACCTGTACCTGCGCAACGGCCTGCAGTTCCTGCCGTTCACCACCCTCTACCAACTGGCCGCGGAGAAGGCCGACGGCCTGCTCGACCAGGCCGACAGCGCCCTGCTGATCCCCGACCTGATCAGCTACTGGCTGACCGGGAACCGCGGCACCGAACGCACCAACGCGTCGACCACCGGGCTGCTCGGCGTCAACGGCGAGTGGGATATCGCACTCATGAGGCGACTGGGCCTGCCGCACAACCTGTTCGGCGACCTTGCCGAGCCCGGCACCGACCGCGGCCGGGTGCTGCCCGAGCTGTCAGACAGGATGGGGCTGCCCGGATCAACCCGGGTCACCGCCGTTGCCTCCCACGACACCGCCTCCGCCGTCGCGGCCATCCCCATGGACGCCGACACCGCCGCCTACATCTCCTGCGGCACCTGGGGACTCGTCGGCGTCGAACTCGATTCGCCGAACCTGACCCGCGCCGGCTGGAAGGCCAACTTCACCAACGAGGTCGGCGCCGACGGCCGGATCCGCTACCTGCACAACGTGATGGGCCTGTGGCTGCTCAGCGAGACGATCCGCGAGTACCGGCGCGCCGGCTACCGCGCCGACCTCGGCGAACTGCTCGCCCAGGCCGCCGAGGCGGAGCCCGCCTTCGACGTGTTCGACACCGACGACCCGCGTTTCCTGCCGCCCGGTGACATGCCCGGACGCATCCGCGACTGGTATCTCGAACGCGGCCTGCCCGCGCCGATGACCCGGCCCGAGATGATCCGCGCGATCGTCGAAAGCCTCGCCGCGGCCTTCGCCGGCAGCGTGCGGCAGGCCGCTGAGCTGACCGGAAAATCCGTGGAGACAGTGCACTTGGTGGGTGGCGGCTGCCAGAACCGGCTGCTGTGCCAGCTCACCGCCGACCGACTCGGGCTGCCCGTCCTCGCCGGACCGGTGGAGGCGACCGCCCTGGGCAATGTGCTGATCACCGCGCGTGCCCACAACCTCCTCGACGGCGATCTTGAGGCGATGAGAACTATTGTCGCCAAACATTTCCCGCCCCAACTGTATGCACCCCGCACCCGTGCGCGCCGTCGCACGGTGGTGGGTGCCGGAAAGGCCTGCTGATGACCACACTGCGCAATCCCGCCGCCCGCCGGGTACCGCGGCCGCGTGACCTGGCACCGCTCATGCGGTTCAAGAAGCCCCAATTCGACGCCAGGAAGCGGCGTCTGGACGCCGCGCTCACCATCGAGGATCTGCGGACCATCGCCAAACGGCGCACCCCGAAGGCCGCGTTCGACTACACCGACGGGTCCGCCGAGGCCGAACTGTCCCTGGCACGGGCCCGACAGGCATTCTCCGACATCGAGTTCCGGCCGTCGATCCTGCGGGATGTAGCGAAGGTCGACACCTCGTGCACCATCCTCGGCGGGCGTTCGGAGCTGCCGTTCGGCATCGCGCCCACCGGTTTCACCCGGATGATGCACACCGAAGGCGAATACGCCGGATCCCGGGCCGCGGGCCGCGCCGGCATCCCGTTCTCGCTGTCGACGATGGGCACCGCCTCGATCGAAGACGTGAAGATCGCGAATCCACATGGACGCAACTGGTTTCAGCTGTACATGTGGAAAGACCGGGAACGGTCGATGGCGCTGGTCGACCGGGCGGCCAAGGCCGGATACGACACGCTGCTGGTGACCGTCGACGTGCCCGTCGCCGGGGCCCGCCTGCGCGACAAACGCAACGGCATGTCGATCCCGCCCGCCCTGACCGCCAAGACCGTGCTCAACGCGCTGCCCCGGCCGCACTGGTGGATCGACTTCCTCACCACCGAACCGCTCGCGTTCGCGTCACTGGACCGCTGGTCGGGGACGGTCGCCGAACTGCTGGACACCATGTTCGACCCGACCGTCACCTTCGACGACCTGGCCTGGATCAAGAGCCAGTGGCCCGGCAAGGTCGTCGTCAAGGGCATCCAGACCGTCGACGACGCGGTAGCCGTCACCGAGCTGGGCGTCGACGGGATCGTGCTGTCCAACCACGGCGGCCGCCAGCTCGACCGGGCACCGATCCCGTTCCACCTGCTGCCCGACGTGGCACGCGAGGTGGGTGAGCACTCCGAGATCATCCTCGACACCGGCATCACCTCCGGCGCCGACATCGTCGCCGCCGTCGCGCTCGGCGCACGGTTCACCCTCATCGGACGGGCGTACCTGTACGGCCTGATGGCCGGCGGCGAGGCGGGTGTCGACCGGGCCATCGCGATCCTGTCCGAGCAGATCGAGCGCACCATGCGCCTGCTCGGCGTGGCCTCGCTCGACGAACTCACCCCCGGCCACGTCGTCCAGCTCGAACGGCTGGTGCCCCGGGCACGCTGACCGGTCACGCCGCCCCTGGGGCTGGTCTGGTCCAATGAAGGCATGGGAGCGAGCATGCGTGACGTCGCCGCCGCCGCGTCGGTGTCGGTGGGCACCGTGTCCAACGTGCTCAACTCCCCCGACAAGGTGGCGCCGGCGACGGTCGCGCGGGTTCTCGCGGCCATCGAGAAGCTGGGGTTCGTGCGCAACGACGCCGCGCGGCAGCTGCGCGCCGGGCGGTCCCGCTGCGTGGGTCTGGTGGTGCTCGACGTCGGCAACCCGTTCTTCACCGACATCGCCCGCGCCGCAGAGAAGCGGGCAGGCGACCATGACCTGACGGTACTGCTGGGTACTTCCGACGACGATGTGTCGCGGGAGCAGGCCTATATCGACACGTTCGATGAGCAGCGGGTGTTCGGGCTGCTGGTCACCCCCATCGGCGACGACCTGAGCCGCCTCCACGCGCTGCGCCGCCGCGGCACGCCGGTGATCCTCGTCGACCGAGACGGTACCGGCACACCGTTCGACTCCGTCGCCGTCGATGACATCGCGGGCGGGCGTCTTGCCGTGTCGCATCTGTGCGAGATCGGGCGGCGGCGCATCGCGTACGTCGGCGGCCCGTCGACGCTGCGGCAGGTCGCCGACCGTCGCCGGGGGGCCGAGGGTGCCGTCGCCGAGGTTCCGGGGGCGACGCTCGAGGTGATCGACACGGCCGCGCCGAGCGTGCTTGCCGGACGGGAGGCCGGAGCCGCATTGTTGCGACGCGATCGCGCCGACCGGCCCGATGCGGTGTTCTGCGCCAACGACCTGTTGGCCCTCGGCGTCCTGCAGGCGTTCACCACGGGCGGCGCGTCGGTGCGGGTTCCCGAGGAGATCGCCCTCATCGGATACGACGACATCGCCTTCACCGACTCGGCCGTCGTACCGCTGTCGTCGATCCGGCAGCCCACCGCCCGGATCGGTTCCACCGCAATCGATCTGCTGATAGCCGCCAATACCGCACCGGCCAAGCATGTTCCGTCGAATCCGGTGTTCCAGCCCGAACTCGTGGCCCGGGCATCAACGCTGGGTGACATCTGGGACACAATGTCCCACCATGGAGACCCCCAACGTGGAATTCCCCAAGGCCGAAACCTTTGACGTCCTGATCGTCGGCGCCGGGCTGTCGGGTATCGACGCGGCGTACCGGCTGCGTGAGAAGAACCCCGGCCTGAGCTATGTGATCCTGGAGAACCGCGAACGGATCGGCGGCACCTGGGACCTGTTCACCTACCCGGGCATCCGCAGCGACTCGGACATCTTCACGCTCAGCTTCCCGTGGAATCCGTGGCGGGGGAACCGGCTGATCGCGCAGGGCCACGAGATCCGGCAGTACCTGGAGGACTCGGCCCGCGACTTCGGGATCGCGCCGCACATCCGGTTCCGCACCGAGGTGGTGGCCGCGAACTTCGACACCGGCACCGACTTGTGGACCGTCGACGTGCGCATCGACGGCGAACCGGCCACCTATCAGGCCCGGTTCCTGTACAGCTGCACCGGCTACTTCCGGTACGACGCCGGCTACCTGCCCGAGTTTCCCGGCAGGGCCGACTTCACCGGCACCGTGGTGCACCCGCAGTTCTGGCCGGCCGACCTCGACTACGCCGGCAAGAGGGTGGTGGTGATCGGCAGCGGTGCCACCGCGGTCACACTCATCCCGTCGATGGCCCCGACCGCCGGGCACGTGACCATGCTGCAGCGTTCACCCACCTATCTGTTCCCGTACCCGTGGACCGACCCCATCACCACCGGGCTGCAGAAGGTGTTGCCACGGCAGTGGTCGCACGACATCACCCGCTACCGGAACATGCTGATCACGCTGGGCATCTTCCTGTTCTGCCGTGGTTTCCCGAAGGCGGCGCGGCGGCTGTTCCGCGCGATCGCCCGGCGTCACCTGCCCGAGGGCTATCCGGTGGACACCCACTTCAAGCCCGCCTACCAGCCGTGGGACCAGCGTCTGTGCATCATCCCGGACGCCGACTTCTACAAGGCGATCGCCGACGGGTCGGCCGAGGTGGTCACCGACACCATCGAGACCTTCACCCCGACCGGTATCCGGCTCACCTCCGGCAAGCAGCTCGACGCCGACATCATCGTCACCGCGACCGGCCTGGACCTGATCGCGTTCGGCGGCGTCGACCTGAGTGTCGACGGCGAGGCCGTGCAGCCGGGTGAGAGGTACGCCTATCGCGGCTACATGCTCAACGACGTCCCGAACTTCGCGTGGTCGGTGGGCTACACCAACGCCTCATGGACGCTGCGCGTCGACCTCACCAGCAAGGCCGTCGCCGAGTTGATCGGGCATATGCGAGCGCACGGCTACACCCGCGCCTACCCGACCCTCGACGGCGCGAAGCCGCCGACGCATCCGCTGCTCGAACTCGATTCGAGCTACGTACAGCGGGCCGGGTCGCGGCTGCCGAAGGCCGCCGACACCGCGCCCTGGCAGGTCCGGCACAACGCGATCATCGACGCCGTCGACGCCCGCCGCTACGACGTCACCGAGAAGATGGTCTTCGCCTGAGACACTGCCTACGATGACCGTGTGGTCGATTCGGATGATCCCGTGGAGACGCTGCGGCGCTGGACCGACGTCGGTGGCACCTGGCGGGTGCACGGACGTCGCCGGGACACCCTGATCATCGGGCTGTACCGGTGCGACGGCGGCGAGGAGGTGGACCGGCTGATCTCGGCCGACCCGGACCTCCTGCGTTACGTCGGAGACCGCACCGACAGCGAGGCCTGAGCGCCTACCGCAGTTCCCCGATCTCGCGTTCGATGTTGGCCCGGGCCACCGACTCCCACCTTTGGTTGGCCGGTGCAGATACGAAAATTCTTGGGCGACTCAGGAACTCGGTGAGCAGTTCGGCGCGCTTGGTCCGGAAGATCTCCGCCGGAACCTGACTGAACTCGGCCTGGATGTTCGCGGCGTACTCGTCGTACCGGACGGCATCGGCCCCCAGCACCGCGAAGTCGGCATCCGACAGCGCGACCCCGTTGCGGTCGTCGGCGGCCGGTTCGTGGGTCTTGGTCAGTTCCACGAGACGGGCCACCTCGTCGCGGTCCGGGTCGCCTGCGAGCAGCTCGCGGGCCAGGTCCGCGGAGTCCTCCTCGTTGGTCGCGCTGAACGGCTCGTAGACGGCGTCGTGGAACCATGCGGCCAGGACCACCGGCCGCTCATCGAAGGCGACGCCCGCCTCGCGCAGCACCCCGAGCGCGGCGAGGACCTCGTCGAGATGCCGCTGATTGTGGTGATGCCGGTGCGGCTCGTTCCACCGTGCTGTCAGCTCGGTCCTGATGGCGTGGGAAATCTCGACATCCATGTCCGGATGCTAGCGGCAGCGTCAACCTCGTTGTCTTTCGGCTGCGGACAGGTCAGTTCGGTGTTGACAGCCGCCCGAACCGGTGCCATGGTTAATTAGTCAAGTAACTAACCAACGAACGGAGTGGGACGATGATCGACGATGGGCGGGCGATCTTCCAGCAGATCGCCGATCACGTCGCCGATTCGATCATCGACGGCACCCTCGAGGAGGACACGAAAGCGCCGTCGACGAATGAGCTGGCCGCCTTCTACCGGATCAATCCGGCCACCGCCGCCAAAGGCATCAATCTGCTGGTGGACAAGGGCGTACTGACCAAAAGGCGCGGGATCGGCATGTTCGTCGCCGTCGGCGCCAGAGAACTTCTGCGCAGGGAAAGGCAAGACGTGTTCGCCGATCGCTACCTCAAACCGTTGCTCATCGAAGCCCGCCGCCTGGGCCTGAGTCCCGACGACGTCATCGCCCTGATCGGTCAACAGACCGCCACCGCCGCAGCATCGACCGCAAGGAGTTGAGCGACATGAAATCCACCGCAGTCCCGGCGATCAGCGTCAGCGGGCTCACCAAGCGCTACGGCAGGAATGTGGTCCTCGACGGCGTCGACTTCACCCTCGACGAGGGCGTGATCTGCGGATTGTTCGGCCGCAACGGCTCGGGCAAGACCACCATCATGTCGATCCTGACCGCGCAGAACTTCCCGTCCGGCGGGCAGATCCGGATCTTCGGGGAGGACCCGTACGAGAATCCGCGGGTGCTGCCGCGCATGTGCTTCGTCCGGGAGAACCAGAAATATCCCGACGACGCGCGCCCACACCATGCGTTCGAGATGGCCCGGCTGTTCTACCCGAACTGGAACGACGAGTTGGCCAACGAACTCGTCGACGCGTTCAACCTGCCGAGGTGCACCCGGATCAAGAAATTCTCCCGTGGCCAGTTGTCGGCGGTGGGGGTGATCATCGGCCTCGCCTCACGCGCCGACATCACCTTCTTCGACGAGCCCTACCTCGGCCTGGACGCGATCGCCCGGCAGACCTTCTACGACCGGTTGCTCGCCGACTACGCCGAACACCCGCGCACCATTCTGCTGTCGAGCCACCTGATCGACGAGATCGCCGACCTCATCGAACGGGTACTCGTGGTCGACGGCAAGCGAATCGTCGTCGACACCGAGGCCGACGAACTGCGCGCGCAGGCCTTCTCGATCGTCGGCAAGGAGTCCGCCGTCGACGAGTTCGCCGCAGGCCGTGAGGAATTGCACCGGGAGCGGCTCGGTCCGGTGGCGTCGGCGACGATCCGCGGCCACATCACCGACGACGACCAGGCCCGCATCGCCGCATTGGGCCTGACCTCGGGTCCGGTCTCCATGCAGGAGCTGATCGTCCGGATGACCCAGCACTACAGCGAAGGAGCACTCCGATGACCATCACCCACGCGGCCGTACCCACACTGACAGCCGAACCGGCGATGCCGAACAGGACCCTGACGGTGATCCGGATGCAGCTGATCAACCGGATGACCTTCATCTGGATGCCGGCGGCGATCCTGTGGTCGTCGTTCGCGGTGTCGATGGCGGTGTACGGGATCGTGATCGGAGCGGCGGGCGACGGCGCGGCCCCGATCTACGGCGGCGGATCGCAGGCCCCGCTCTGGTATTTCGCCGCCGTAGGTGTGCAGGCGATGACGCTGACATTCCCCTTCTCACAGGCGATGAGTGTGTCCCGGCGCGAGTTCTACGCGGGCACGCTGCTGACGGCGGGGATGTCGGCGCTGGGACTGTCCGTCATCTACCTCATCGGTGGACTGATCGAAAAGGCCACCGACGGATGGGGTTTCGAAGGGTACTTCTTCTACCTGCCGTGGATCTGGGAACAGGGTCCGGTGGTCGCGATGATGCTGTTCCTCGTCACGTCGATGCTCGCCTTCATCCTGGGATTCTGGGCGGCCACCATCTACAAGCGGTTCGGATTCCCCGCCGTGATCGTCGCGCTCATCGGATTGCTCGTCCTGGCGATTCTCGTTTCCGGGGCCATCACGATGGCTGACGGCTGGCCGTCCGTCGGTCGGTGGCTGTCCGACGTCCGGCCGCTGACCGTCACCGGTATCGCGGCGGCAGCCTGTGTCCTGTTCGGGGGCGTCTCCTACCTGACACTCCGGCGGGCCACGCCGTCGTAGCGCCACCCCTGCCCAAAACCCCACGTATAAGGGTTGGCATCGCAATTATGTTGATGCCGACCGTTATACGTGGGGTTTTGGGCAGGGGATGGCGGAGTGCTACCGCTTGATGAGCGGACTCCGGACGACGTGACCGCCCTCGGCGCGGTCGGCGGAGTCGAAGAAGTCCTCGCGGTAGATGTCGCGGGGGAACAGCCGCGCCTGCATGAGTGCCTTCATCGTGTCCTCGACCATGGCCGGGTTGCCGCAGATGTAGGCGGAATTGCCGCCGGCCCGGGGGAAGTCCTCGGCGAGCAGTTGCGGCACCCTGCCCTGCCGGCCGTCGAACTCCTCGCGAGAGACCGCGGGCCGGTAGGAGAACCAGTCCCGCTCGTCGGCGAACTCGGTGAGCCAGTCGTGTTCATAGAGATCGGCACCGGTGGCGACGCCGTGGAACAAGACGACGTCGTGCTCCCACTCGCCCTCGTCATCGAGTTCGGCGACGTGCTGCAGGATCGACTTCAACGGCGCCAGGCCGGTCCCACTGCCGAGCAGGATGAGCGGTTTGTCCTTGGTCGGGTGAAAGAAGAACTGCCCGTACGGGCCGGACAGGGTGACGGCGTCCCCGGCCGCGAGATCCTTGAAGATCCAGCCGTCGGTGGCGGCCCCTCCCTCGGATCGCTTGATGTGCAGTTCGATTCGCGACGGGTCGCTCGGCGTGCTCGCGATGGAGTACGGCCGGTTGTCACCGCCGGGAAGGTTCAGCTGCACATACTGTCCCGGGTTGAACGGCATCGGCTCGGTCAGCTCGATGACCAGCCGCTTGACGTTCGGGGCGGGCTCGTCGAGGACGGTGACGGTGCCGGAGAAGTCGCGCACCGGATAGATCTCGATGCCCTCCTCCAGCTCGATGTCACCCTCGATGACGATGTCCTCCTTGGGTTTTGCCACACACATCAGCGCGAAACCGTCGTCGCGATCGCTCTCGAGCAGTGCGTACGGTGAGGCGTCACCGAAGTCAACCTCGCCGTCGAGCACCTCCGCCTTACAGGTGCCGCACGTTCCGTGGGTGCAGGCGTGTGGCAGCCACACACCGTTGCGCAGGCAGGCGTCGAGGACGGTCTGGTCGGCGCGGCAGTTCAGTTCGGTGCCGAGGGGTTCCACTGTCACAGTGAAGGTTTCGGACATGGTCGCTCAGCTCGCGGTGGTGAACTTCAGCAGCGACTTGTGTCCCACACCGGCATCGGTCAGTGAGGTGCCGTCGTCCGGGGCGAACGCCTCCCCGCCGAGCGTCCACCCGGTGATCGTCCCGGGGTCGAAGTCGGGATCGGTTGCCGCCCAGGGATGTACCACGTCGGTGACGAAGGTTCCCCACGGCATGCCCTGGGGTACCCGGACCGCCGCCGCGGAACAGAACAACAGGTTGCCGATCCAGTGGACGTACACGATCTGGTCGTCGCCGAACAGTTCGGCGCGGTCGGCGGCCGGATAGTCGTACTCGTACAGTGCCTTGACAGTCATCTCTCATGCCCCTGTCTCTGCTGCGGCCGCTTGCGCGGGTGTATCCGCGGGTTCGCCGCCATGCCATTCGATCCACGACCGGTGATCGCGGGAGCCCTTGTACTCGCCGTTGTCACCTTCCTGGACGCCATACCATTCGAGGACCTCGGGAACGGTCGGACCACCGCAATTGCCTTGCAGGATCTGATGAACCGGCAGCCACGCCTGAATGTACTTCTCGGGCTCACGCTCGAAGATCCACAGGCAGCCGTCGCTGCAGCAGTGGTAGGTCTCGCCCTTGAATTCGGTGCTGCGGAAGGAGATCGTGGTGGGGTCGTCGGGCTCGGTGAAGGCCATCGGCACCTGGCACACCTGGCACAGTTGCGGCAGTCCCTGGAAGAAGACGCGGCCACCGTTCTCCTCGATGCGGCGATGCTTCTCCCAGGTGGGTGCGTAGTACTCGTCGAAGGTCTGCCCGTACTGCTCGGACAGCCACGCCATCTTCTCCTCGCTGGGCGTCTGGGTGGTGAATGACGCGGCGAACGAGAAGTTGTGCAGGATCTTGTACACCTCGTGCGAGAGCTTGTCCTTCTCGGCGACGGCGTCGGCGACGTGGCGTGGCGGTTTGATGCCGTAGAACTCCAGGTCGGGGAACAGCCCGCCGAGCATCTGCTGCTCGAAGTACAGCTCGAACGCCTCCTTCCAGCTCATCACCGGCTTGGGCAGCATATAGTCCATCATCCCGGCCACCAGCGCCGACATCCGGTACGCCCGCCAGAACCACTTGTCGACCCATTCCTGGATGATCGGCACGTTGCCCTCGTCCTGTTCGAGCAGGAACTTGATCGCCTCGAGACCGAGCGTCATGTGCCGGCTCTCGTCGGACTGCGCCGAGAATCCGAAACTCATCGTCGGCATGTCGCCGTTGAAGCTGGCGCCCGACATGAACGGCACGAACAGCAGGTTGGTCAGCAGGTATTCGAAGCTGAACGAGATCGAGATGAGGAATTCGAACGGGCCCGCGGTCATCGCATCGTCGAACAGCGACTTGGGCACCGACAGGTACCAGACGCGGTCGTGCATCTGCGAGAAGGAGTGGAAACCGTCGTAGTACTTGTTGTAGTTGCTGATCGTGTGGATCTGCGTCTGGCAGTGGCGCAGTTCGTCGACGCTCTGGCACAGCGCCGCGAACCGGGGGGCCGGGCCCTCCAGGTACCGTGCAAGATAGGCGAAGTGGCGGTGCGCCTGGTATTCGAGCGGGGTGACGCCCTGAATGAACAGCTTGATCGCGTTCAGGTATGAGGCGTCGGAGAGCGACAGGTGCCCCTGGCTCTGCGCGAACGAATCAAGCACCGCGTACAGGCGCTTGTCCTTCTCGGCCTGGTATTTGAAGTAGGCATCGACGGTCAGCCGGAACGGATCCTCCCAGCCGTCCCAGTCGTGGACCTTGATGCCCTCGTAGGAGGTGTAGGGGTACAGCTTGTCGCGGTCGACGTACGACGGTTCCCAGTCGAGGTCTCGGGTGAGCAGCGAATACCGCTGCTTCATGGGGAGTTTCTTGGCGCGGCGGGGTGCTTTCGCGGTGGTCATCAGTGAATCTCGCTTCGGTGTCTCGGGTGGCGGCCGCGGGTCAGTGATCCCAGGCGACGATGATCTGGTCGTCGTCCCATTCGGCGAAGTTGCCGGTGTAGGTGACAATGGCGAGCTGGAATTCGCCTGTCTCCCATTCCCGTCCGAGCCGGTCCTCGATGGTTTCGCGGTTGATCTCGATGCGTCCCGGTGCGGAGAGCTTCATCAGACCGGGAAGGTGGCGGACCGTCATCTCCGGATTGTCGAGGGCGATGGCGTCGACCAGTGCCCGGTTGTCGTCGGACTCCTGGATGTCGATGCCGACGGGACGCGTGTGGGCGGTGGTCATGCTGTCTCCCCTGCGTTGTTGTCGGTGAGGTTGTTGTCGGGGGGGCCGATGTCGATGTGTTCCGCTGCGACCGCGATGAGCGCGTCGACGGCCTCCTGGGCGCGGGCGCCCCACTCACGACCGATACGGTCGAGGATCTCGGAGTTGGCCCCGCCGTGGGTGTCGTCGGCCCGCCAGCAGTTGATCAGGGCGTCGAGCCATTTGCGCTGATCGGTGAACCAGGTGCTCAGATGCTGCGCGAACAGGCTGTACGCACCGGCCCCACCGAGCAGGGCCGCCTCGTCGGGACCCGAATAGAACGCCGGATACAGACGCTTGTCGATCTCGTCGACTGCGAGCAGACCCTCGGCCCAGTCGTCGACGATCATGATCTCCTCGATCAGCCGGCGCATCGGCTGCAGGTGTGCGCCATCGAGCCATTCGGTCTTGGCCAGTGCCAGCCGGTCGGCGGTGCCGCTGCCGAGGGCGATACCGACACGAGAAAGCATCTGCGCATTGCCGATCCGGTCGAAGGCGGCGAAGCTCGCGCACTGGGAGAGCGACGAACCGTACGCGAAACGTGCGCCGGCCACACTCACCAGCTGCGCTCCCGACTCGTAATGCCGCAGCGGCAGGACAACGGTGCCCAGCACCGTCTGCCAACCGTCGGGCATCTTCGCGAGCAGGTCGCGGGACTCCAAGTAGCCGAGGGTCTTTCCGAATTCATCGTGGAAACCGGCGCGGTTGGTGACGTACGGGGTGTAGTAGTACTGGCGCGGATCGGCGAACGTGTACGGATCGGTCAGCCGCAGAGCGGAATAGCGCTCGTCGTACAGTTCACGTTCGGCGTCCCAGGTCGGGCGGTAGTGGAAGTTCTCGCGGGGTTCGATGTCGAGGGTGGCCTCCTGATACCGGGAGGCGGGCTGGTCACCGAAGCGGTCGATGATGTTCTGGTAGGTGTGCCGTTTGGGTTCGATGACCTTGTACTTGAGTTCGTACTGCATCGGCGTCTTCCTCTGATGGGCTGGATCGGGAGTATGGGTGGTCAGTCGGCGATGAGTTCGAGGACCAGCGACTGCAACTGGTCCTCGTCGGCGAGGCGACGGGGTTCAGCGGTGGTGTCGGTGCCGATCAGCCGCGCCGTCGCGGTGTGGCCGGTGATCTGCGTTTCGATTCGGGCGCTGCGTTCGCCGCAGGCCAGCGTGAAGGCGAGCGTCCCCGGACCGGTGTCGTCGACGAGGGTCACCTCGCGCGGGTGTTCGCCGGCATGCCAGGCGAGGACCGCGTTGGCCTCGCAGACCAGTTGCTCGGCGAGGGACCGGACGATGACCTGGGTGTCGGCGCCTTCGGCGACCGAGACCTCGACGGACGGCTCGGTGTCCGGGTGTTCGGCGGTGTCGCCTTCGAGTAGTTCCTGCACTTTCCACATGAACGGTGTCACGGTGGTTCTCCTCCCGCCGAAGGGCTGTTCGGCGTCTGTAGAGAACCCTTCCGCATGGAGTGGCAGAGTTGAAGTACTCATTTTCGCGGCATTGAGATGCAGATCATATGAGTTGGATCACACCGGGCACAGGGTGTGCGCAGTCAGCGCACGAACGGGCGGGCTACGCGGGCCCTCGCAGTTCAGCAGTAGCTTGATCCACACATGTCCCGCCGCAGCTGATCAGATCACCACGTGAGCCGGTCTCAGCGGGGATATCCAGGCGCACCGCGGCCCTGGTGCGGCCCAGACTCAGGACACCTCCGATGAGGCTGACGGCCAGCACGTAACCGACATACCCGACCACCGTTTCCCGCAGCCCGAAGGTGCCGACGACCAGCCCGGCGATCACGGCCGGAACGCTGAACGCGATGTAGCTGAGGATGAAGACCGCCGAGAACACCTGGCCGCGCTGGGCGGGCGGCGCCACTGCCGAGACCTCGTCCAGGCCGCCGAGGAAGGTCATCGCGAATCCGGCACCGGCGATCACCGATCCGGCGATGTAGACCGGCAGCGCGTCGATCCACACCCCCACCAGGGATACGACGGCGCCGGCGGCCAGCGCCGGATACCCGTAGCGAACTTTGCCGGCGGAGGTGCGGCCGGTGGTGAGCAGCGAGGTGAGGGTGGCCGCACCGAAGAAGCAGGCCAGCACCAGCCCGACCAGGGCATGATTGCCGACCCCGAAAACCCGTGCCACCACCGAAGATCCAAGCGACAGGAACAGACCGCCCAGCGACCAGGTCGCCACGAAACCCGGTGCGGCCCGCCAGAATACGTGGCGCACCTCCGCGGGCAGCGACGCACTCGGCGCCACCGTGCGCAGCGCGTGGCGGCGGGAGGTGAACCCCCGCTGCTCCGAGGTCTCCGGAACGATCAGCAGGACGATCAGCAACACGGCGTAGGCGGCGAGTATGAGCTCGTAGATGAGGAAACGCGGCGCCGGCGCGTACTCGACCAGAATGCCGGCGACGAGCACCCCGGCGGCCAGCCCCGCACTGGGGCCCGCCCCGGAGATGGCCGAGCCGAGCCGGGGACTGGGCTGGGTGTCGATGACCGTGGCGGTCAACGTCCCGATCGCCGCTCCGGTCGCCAGGCCTTGAAGCGCCCGAGCTGCCATGAGCAGCGGCACCCCGTCGGCGACGAGGAACAGCACCATACTCGCGATGAGCAGAGTCAGCGCGATTGCGAGAACGGGCCGTCGGCCGATGTGATCGGAGAGGGACCCGACCGACAGCAGGCTGAGCAGCATCGTGACAACGTAGATCGCGAACACACCGGTCAGCGTGAACGACGAGAATCCCCAAAGCTGCTGGTAAACGGGATACAGCGGAGACGGGGCGGCCGATGAGAAGAGCACCGTGACCATCGTCGTGGCGACCACCCAGAAGGCGCGATGCGGATGCAGACGTGACATACGTCCCCCTTAAAGCAATACTCGTTGCATTAAGAGATACCCTCTTACGTGTCTTAACGCAAGTGGGTTTGCGATAATTTCCCCATGGGTACGGAGCACGACACCACCGACAAGCCTGCCGCCCGACGTCCGGGAGGGCGGAGCGCCCGGGTGCAGCAGTCGGTATACCGGGCGGTCGGTCACCTCG
Organism: Gordonia amarae NBRC 15530; assembly: GCF_000241345.1. Lineage (GTDB taxonomy): Bacteria > Actinomycetota > Actinomycetes > Mycobacteriales > Mycobacteriaceae > Gordonia > Gordonia amarae. The sequence continues at coordinate 156,901 of NZ_BAED01000020.1, read as the reverse complement.
TCGCGCGTGGACATCGGGACACTATGACCATCCCGCAGGTCGCCGAGGAGGCGGACGTCAACCCGACGAGCATCTACCGGCGCTGGGGATCGATCACCCACCTGCTCGAAGAGGTGGCGGTCGCCGCGCTGACCCAGGGCGAGGACCTGCCCGACACCGGAGCCCTCGGCACCGACCTCGCCGAATGGGCACGCATCATCGCCGCCGACGTCGCCCAGACGAGCCGACGCGAATATCTGCGCGCCCTCGTCTTCGCCCGGGACGCCGTGATCGACGCGTGCCCCTGCTGGGAAACCCGCCGGGAACAGGCCACATCGATGATCGCCCGCGCCGCCGGCCGTGACGAAACGGTGCCGACCGTCGAGCAGATCCTCGACCACATCATCGCCCCGATCTACCACCACGCGGTGTTCGGGCTCCCCCTCGACGACGCCTACGCCACCCGGCTCGCCGAGGAGACGATGCGGTTGGCGGGCGCGTAGCCAACGTCGAAGGGGATTCGAATCCCCTTCGACGTTGCATACTGCGGTCAATACCAGACCTTTCGTCCGCCCATCGGCCGGCCGACTGCGCCGAGAACGAAGAAGACCGCTCCGATGACGAGGAGCACCACGCCGATGTATGTCAAGATCGCGAGTGAGAAAACCCAACCCAGGACCAGAAAAATCAATCCTGCGACAATCATTGTGCATTCCTTTCAACCAGTGACCTGGCAGGCCACAGTGATTCGCTTACCTAACTATTTGCTCGGCTCAGGGATCTCGACGTCGCAGTCGTCGACCTTGGGGTTGACACCCGCGTAGTTCAAGGGACCCGCGATAACCGTCACTGCGATGGTTCCCGCAGTCGCACAGTTCGCGTCAGATTCTTTGAAGTAGTCGCGCTGAAATGCTGCGATCACTCCGTTCACCAACCAGACGAACACGATTGTTCCGATGATTCCACTACTGGCCCATCGCACGGTCACCGCCACCTTCCCGCTTCTCATTTGTGGTCATCTCCGGGGAATACCCACCGACACGCCTACTCAAACCGGGCACCCCGAAGTGGGCGGTAAGGCGCTGCACCGCCCCAACCCGATCGGTGGATCGAGGCTAAGACCTGGCGAAGTCGATGGAGCCGCCCGGGATCGACTCGAGCAGGTTGCGGGTGTAGTCGGAGGTGGGGGTGGTGAAGATGTCGTCGGTGGGGCCGGCGTCGACGACCTGGCCCTTCTTCATCACCAGGACGTCGTCGGCGATCTGGCGGACCACCGCCAGGTCGTGGGTGATGAAGACATAACTCAGCCCGAACTCCTGCTGCAGGGCACTGAGCAGGTTGAGGATCTGGGCCTGCACGAGTACGTCGAGAGCCGAGACGGCCTCGTCGCACACGACGACCTCGGGGTTGAGGGCCAGCGCCCGGGCGATCGCGACGCGCTGTCGCTGACCACCGGACAGCTCCGACGGGAAGCGTTCCATGGTGTTTCGTGGCAGGGCGACCAGGTCGAGCAGTTCCCTGACCCGTTGGGTCCGGGAGGCGGAGTCGCCGATGTTGTGGATCTTCAGCGGCTCGGCGATGAGCCGGAACACTGAATACATCGGATCCAGTGAGCCGTAAGGGTTCTGGAAGATCGGCTGCACCCTACGGCGGAACTCCTTCTCCTGTGCGGAGTTCATCCCGGTGACGGCGGCACCGTCGAATTCGACCGAACCGGACGTCGGCCGTTCCAGGCCGAGCAGCATCCGGGCCACCGTCGATTTGCCGGACCCGGATTCGCCGACGATCGCGGTTGTCGTGCCGCGCCGCAGGGCAAACGACACATCGTCCACGGCCCGGAACGCGGTGGACCGGAACGGGACCCGACCCCGGATCTTGAAGTCCTTCACCAGGTTCCGAGCGACGATCACGTTGCGTGCACCGTCGGATCCGACGTCCTGCAGTTCCTGGGCGACGGTCGAATCCGCCGCGACCTTCACCTCGAGGTCGGCCTCGGGGCTGCCGAGCCGCCGCGACGCCAGCGAAGGTGCCGCGTTCACAAGGCGTTTGGTGTACTCGTGCCGGGGATCCTGCAGGATCTCCAGTGCCGGACCGGATTCGACGATCTGACCCTTGTACATCACCACCAGGTGACTCGCCCGCTCGGCCGCGAGCCCGAGGTCGTGCGTGATGAGCAGGACGGCGGTGCCGAGTTCACCGGTCAGCGATTCGAGGTGGTCCAGAATCTGCCGCTGGACAGTCACATCCAGCGCCGACGTCGGTTCGTCGGCGATGAGCAACTTGGGCCGGCAGGCGAGCCCGATCGCGATCAGCGCACGCTGACGCATGCCGCCGGAGTACTCGTGCGGATACTGGTTGACGCGGCGTTCGGCGTCGGCCATCCCGGCTTCGCGCAGTAGTTCGATCGCCCGGGCGCGGGCCTCTCCGCCATTCGCCGCGCCGTTGGCCTCCAGGGTTTCCTTAATCTGAAAACCTACTCGCCACAATGGGTTCAGGTTCGACATCGGGTCCTGCGGAACCAGGCCGATGCCGCTGCCGCGGACATTCTCGAACTGCCTGGACGAGGCGGTGGCGAGGTCCTGGCCATCGAACCAGATCTCGCCGCCGGTGACCCGGCCATTGCCGGGCAGCAGGCCGAGCACCGCGGCGGCCGTCGTCGACTTGCCCGAACCCGACTCGCCGACGATCGCTACCGTCTGGCCCGGGTACACCGTCAGACTCGCGCCCTGCACGGCCGTGACATCACGTCCCTGCGAGCGGAACGCCACCTGAAGGTCCCGAATGTCGAGCAGCGGCTTCGGTGTGCCGGCCTGCGCCGGTTCTGCCTTGTTGAGGTCGGTCATCAGCGCGTCCTCGCCTTCGGGTCGAGCGCGTCCCGCAGGGCATCACCGAGCATCATGAACGAGAGCACGGTGATCGCGAGGGCGGTGGCGGGATAGAACAGGATCGGTGAGCCGCTGCGCAATTCGACCTGTGCGGCGGAGATGTCGATGCCCCACGAGACCGACGTCGACGGCAGCCCGATGCCCAGATAGGACAGCGTCGCCTCGGTGACGATGAAGGTGCCGAGCGAGATCGTCGCGACGACGATGACCGGGCCGATCGCGTTGGGGATGACGTGGGTGAATATCGTCCGGAACCGGGACGCACCCAGAGACTTGGCGGCCGTGATGAATTCGTCCCCGCGGACAGCGATGGCCGAGGACCGCGCGATCCGCGCGATCTGCGGCCAGCTGAACACGGACAGCACCGCGACGACGGTGAAGATGTTGCGGTTCGGGAAGGCCTGCAACACAACCACTGCCGCCAGGATCAGCGGAATCCCGAAGAAGATGTCGGCGATCCGGGACAGGATCGCGTCGACCCAGCTGCCGAAGAATCCGGCGACCGTCCCGACGATCCCGCCGATCAGCACGACGATGATCGTCGTCAGGACACCCACGAGCACCGACGCGCGAGCCCCATAGATCATCCGCGCATAGATGTCGTAACCCTGCTTGTCGGTGCCGAAGATGTGCTCGGAGCTCGGCGATTGCAGAGACCGGGACAGTTCCGCGTAGTGCGGGTCCTGATGGGCGAACAGCCCCGGGAACAGGACGACGAGCAGAATCAGGAAGATCAGCGCGGCCGAGATGAGAAAGGTCGGCTTCGTGCGCAGTTCCCGCCACGCCGACCGCCAGAAACCGGCCGGCTCGACATCGAGATCCACCGCGTCGACGACACCGACCGTGACCTCGGCGGGCGGCGCGACGAAGCGCTCCTGACCGGGCAAGGCAGTTGCCGGAGTCGTCTTGTCTGCCGGAGGCGTCTTGTCTGGGGGAAAAGTCTTGTCAGGCATATCGAATCCTTGGATCGAGCACCGCGTACAACAGGTCGACGACCAGATTGCAGACGAGGTAGACGAGCACCAGCACGGTCACGAACGACACCACCGTGGGAGCCTCACCCCGGATGAGCGCCTGGTAGATCGTGCCGCCGACGCCGGGCACGTTGAAGATGCCCTCGGTGACCACCGCACCACCCATCAGCATGCCGAGATCGGCACCAAGGAAGGTGATGACGGGAATGAGCGAGTTGCGCAGGACGTGCACGGTGACGACGCGGCGCCGGGACAGTCCCTTGGCCGTCGCCGTCCGCACATGGTCGGCACTGAGATTCTCGGCCACCGACGATCGGGTCAGCCGCACCACGTAGGCGAAAGACACAGCGCCGAGCACGAATCCGGGGAGCAGCAGGTGATACAGGTCGAGGTTGCCGCCGACGGTGACCGGGAAGATCCCCCACTTGACGCCCAGCACGAACTGGGCGAGGAAGCCGATCACGAAGATCGGGACGGCGATGACGATGAGCGAGACGAACAGGATCGTGCTGTCGAACCAGGATCCCTTCTTCAGGCCCGAGATGACACCGAAGACGACCCCGAACACGGCCTCGACGGTGAGCGCGATCAGGGCGATGTCGATGGTGACGGGCCACGCGCGCCGCATCACATCACTCACCGGCTGCCCGGAGAACGATTTCCCGAAATCAAGCGTGAAGACACCCTTGATGTAATGCCAGTACTGCACCTGGAACGGTTGGTCGAGAAGGTACTGGGCCCGCAGGTTGGCAATCACCGCGGGGGACAGTGGTTTTCCTCCGGACAGCGCCGCGATGGGGTCGCCGGGAAGGGTGAACACGGCGAGGTAGATGAGCAGGGTCGCACCGAAGAACACGATGACCGCTTGCCCCAGCCGCCTCAGCAGGTAACTGAACATGTGGGCTCCTAGAGACCACGCGGTGACGGCGCCGCCTGCGTTCTCCGCGGCGCCGTCACCGTGGTGTGGTCAAACCGGTGGGGGCTAGCTCTTCGCGATGCCGGTGTAGTAGGGCAGTCCCTGCCAGCCGATCTCGGCGGTGACGCCCTCGGCCTCGCCCGCCGCGTTCGTGTAGTCCCACAGCGGCAGAACCGGCAGATCCTTCAGGAGGATCGCCTGCGCCTGGGCGGTGAGCTTGTACGAGGTAGCCGGATCAGTGGCCGCCAGAGCCTCGTTCAGCTTCTTGTCGAACGCCGGGTTGGTGTAATCCTCGTCGTTCGCCCCGGCGCCGGTGATGAACTGCGGCTGCAGGAACTCCAGGATCGACGGGTAGTCGCCCTGCCAGCCACTGCGGAACGCGGTCTTGATCGTGCGCTGGGTCACCTGATCGCGGATCTGCTTGAACGTCGGGGCCGGAGCTCCGTGGGCGTCGATGCCGAGGGTGTTCTTGATCTGGTTGCACACCGCGTCGATCCATTCCTGGTGGCCGCCGTCGGAGTTGTAGGCGATCTGGAAACTGCCCGACCACTTGGAGATGGCATCGGCCTTGGCCCACAGTTCCTTCGCCTTGGCGGCGTCGAACCCGAGCACCTCACTGCCCGGCAGGCCGGCGTCGTATCCCGGCAGCGACTTGGCCGAGAAGTCCTTGGCCGGATTGCGCAGGCCGTCGAAGATCGTCTTGGTGATCTCGTCACGGTTGATCGCCAGCGACAGGGCCTGCCGCCGCAGCTTGCCCTCTTCCCCGCCGAAGTGCGGAAGGTATTCGCCGATGCCGATCTGCTGGTTCTGGGCGGTCGGGGTCTTGAGCGCCCGGTCGCCGAGGTCCTTCTCGAAGGTCTTGAACGCGCTCGGCGGGATCGTGTCGAGCACGTCGAGGTTACCGGCCTGCAGGTCGGAGTAGGCGGTGTCGAGGCTGCTGTAGAAGACGAAGCTGATGCCGCCGTTCTTGGGCTGGTCGGGGCCCTTGTAGTCGGGATTCTTCACGACGTTGAGCTTGACGTTGTGCTCCCAGGCGTTGCCGTCGGCGAGCTTGTACGCGCCGTTACCGACCGGGTTCTGGCCGAACTTCTCGGCGCCCTCGGTGAAGAAGACGTCCGGCAGCGGCTTGAACGGAGTGAACCCGAGGCCGAGTTTGAAGTCGATGTTGGGCTGGGTCAGCTTGACGGTGAAGGTGTAGTCGTCGACGACCTTCAGGCCCGACATCTCATGCGTGGTGGGCTTTTCGCCGGCGACGGCCTCGTATCCCTCGATCGGGGCGAAGAAGCTCTGCTGCAGTTGGGCATTGGTGCTGTCGGCGCCGAAGTTCCATGCCTTGACGTAGTTCTGGGCCTTGACCGGGGTGCCGTCGGTGAACGTCCAGTCCTTCTTCAGGTGGATCGTATAGTTCTGGTTGTCCTTCGTGTCCACGGACTCGGCGTTGGCCAGTTCGGGCGTGCCGTCGGCCTTGTAGGCGTAGAGACCGGTGAAAAGGGCGTCGACGACGCGGCCGCCGCCGTTCTCGTTGGTGTTGGTGGTGACCAGACCGTTCTGGGGCTCGGTGCCGTTGACGGTGATGATCGCGTCGGCACCGGTGCCCCCGCCCCCACCGGAGTCGGAGGTACTGCACGCGCTGAGCGAGATCGCGACAGCGGCCACGAGTGCCGCGCCCAATCGAGCGTGTCTGAATCGGTTCGACTTCACGGGGAGCACCCTTCGACATCGATGCGGGGGTGCCGGCGTCACTGCGGACGCCCCCGCGTCCGGGCCGTACGGATCGTGCACGGCACCATCGGTTCACAGATGGTTCACAGCACCGTACCGAGAAGTAATTAGTTCCGCAGAAGAAAGAATGGATAGGAACAGAACCGCTGACATCCTTCCCGCCCAGCCTGATTCGTCTATTCCCGACATTATGGACATGCTCGACGGCGCCTCGGCGCGAGCGTGACACGACACACACTTGCCGCCGAACTGCCGGGCGCTCGGGTAGGTCACGGCGTACGTTTTGGGGAGTCGACAGTTCCTGAAATCGACGACGAGGATGTGGAGAGACGTGCCCGAACCACCCTGGTACATGAGCCCTGCGGGCTGGCTGACGGAACTCGGTTCGTCAATGCACGGCCGCGAGATTCCGCCGCGTCTGGCCACGCTGCCCGGGGTCAACGCGCCGCGGCTCGGGCCCCCGCTGTCGATCGAGCGGCTTTTCGACACGCTGCGCACGCAGGTCGTCGGCAAGCGGATCGAGACGACGCTCGCCGACAAGCCGGTGGCGTTCACCATCGACGACCTCGATGCCGATTTCGATCCCTTCGGAGCCGCGATGGGGCAGGTCAACGACCTGTCGTTCGCCGCCGTCGAGCCGGTGTTCGACGGGCTGGGCGCGCAGCGTTTCACCGTCACCGCGCGCAATGTGCACACGCGGCCGGCGATCAACCCCGTCCTGGTCGCCGCGCCACTGGAGGTGGTAGTGGTGGCGGACTGGCCGCAGACCACCGCTTTCCTCAAGCAGTACGTCGACAAGCTGGAGATCGAACCGCTCGGCACACAGCAACTCCGGGTGCGCTACAACGGCCGGCGATCGCGCAGCGGATGGGTCGACGCCCGGCTGGTGGTCGACGGCGGGCGCATCGAACTGCGCCCCCTCGCGGCCGGGTGGGGGCAGTGGCTGCGGCGCGACCGGCTGTCGGCGATCTCGTCGATACCGATCGCCACCGCCGTGGGTGAGGGCGTGCGGGTGGTGGACCTGACGGTGGACCGCAAGGAGGTGACCGCCGTGCTCCGCATCGACGAGATGTCGATCCCCTACGGCAAACTCCTGTCGTTCTCGCCGGGGAGCCGCTGACGTCCCGGGGATCGGTGCGTGTCAACACCGCACGCCGCCACGTCCCAGCCCGCACAATGTTCTCGGACGGACTTACCGAACAATCGTGAGAGGACACCGTGGCCCAGATCGACAGTGATGTGGTGGTGATCGGCGGCGGGATCGCGGGGGTGTCCATCGGCTACGAACTCGCATCCGATTGTGCGGTAACGCTTCTGGAGGCCGAGCCGACGCTCGCCTACCACACCACCGGACGTTCGGCCGCGACATTTCTGGAGACCTTCGGTGACATCGACATCCGGGCGCTGACCACCGCGGGCCGCGATTTCCTCACCACACCGCCGGATTGTTTTCATTCACCGCTGATGACGCCCGGGCCACAACTGACCTACGCCGCCCCCGGTAACGAGGCCGAACTCGAGGAGCATTACCGCGAGGTGGTGTCGTTGGTACCGGCCGTCGAGCTGGTCTCCGCCGCCGACATCGCGACGCTGGTCCCCTACGTCCGCGACGGCGCCGCCACCCTCGGCCTGTACGACCCGAGTTCGATGGCGGTCGACGTCGACGCGCTGCACAGCGGATTCGTGCGGGGAATGACCGCCCGGGGCGGCCGGGTGTACCGGGATTCGCGGGTTGTCGGCTGTGCGCGCCGCGACGGACTCTGGCAGGTCAGCACCTCCGACAGCGGCGAGTATCGGGCGCCGATCGTCGTCAATGCGGCCGGAGCCTGGGCCGATGCCGTCGGCGCGCTGGCCGGGGCCGTGCCGATCGGCCTGCAGCCCAAGCGGCGGACCGCGTTCATGGTGGCCTGCCCCGACGGCCTCGACACCGCCACGCTCCCGTTGTTCGGCGACCTCGACTACAGCTTCTACATCAAACCCGAAGCGACACAGCTACTCTGCTCACCGGGCGACGAAACACCGGTGCCGCCGCACGACGCCAAACCCGACGAACTCGCGATCGCCCAAGCGATCGAGCAGATCAACGAAACCACCACCCTGAACATCCGGTCGATCCGCAGCCCGTGGGCGGGACTGCGCAGTTTCACCGCCGACCATCGTTTCGTCGTCGGCGAGGACCCGCGCCGACCCGGCTTCTTCTGGTGCGCCGGGCAAGGCGGCTACGGCATCCAGACCTCACCGGCCACCGCCCGCCTCGGCGCGAGTCTCGTCCGCGGCGAACCGGTGCCCGCCGACATCGCCGCCCGCGGCCTCGATGCCGCGATGGTGTCACCGCAACGCTTCGCCTGATCGGAGGAGCCCGGTGTGGCGGAGGTCGCAGCGAGCGGCCCGATAATCAAAACTTTATAGGTTAGCCTAATCATCATGGCTTCCCGATTCTCGAATGTGCGCACCGCCGCGCTCGCCGTCACCGCTGCCGTCGCTCTCGGCCTGACCGCCGCACCTGCCGCCGACGCCGCACCCGCCGCCCCGGCTCCCGCGGTGCCGCAGCCGGCCGGCTACAGCATTCACGGCTACAACTTCACCCAGGGCAACTACCGCGGCGCCATCGACGCGCAGAGCGGTGACCTGTGGCTGACCACCGTATCCCCGATGAACGGGCCCACCAAGTCGATCATCTACCGACTCAACCCGGACACGATGTCGGTCAAGAGCCGGATCAACGTGACCCAGCGGGCCGAAACCGAAGGTCACGGCGGTATCGCAGCCCAGTACGAGATCGGCATCCCCAAGACCGGCAACACCGTGTGGACCACCGCCGCCGCCGCCAACGGTGGCGAAGCCAACGTGTGGGACAAGAACACCGGCCGACGGCTGGCCAACCTGGGCAACCTGTCACATTCGCATTCCATCGTCTTCGCCGAAGACCTGCGCATCGCCATCATCTCCGTCACCCAAGGCCTGGTGTTCTTCGACATGGACACCTACAAGCGGCTCGGCGAGGTCAAGTTCTCGGGCGGCGGCAAGAAACTGGGTGCCGGTGTCGTGGTCACCGACCAGGGTCCCGGCGGTGCCACCGTCACCGTCACCTCGTACTACACCGACCTCACCCAGGTCCGGGTGACGCGCAACGGTGACAAAGTGCAGACGAAGGTCCGGTGGAACACCCGTCAGGCGATCACCGAAGGGCACGGCAGCGTTGCCGCCGACACCACCACCAACCGCCTGTACGTCAACAACCTGTACAACGGACTGTCGGTGTTCGACCTGCGTACCGGCAAGCACATCGGTGATGTGACCACCGGCCCGGGCACCAACTCGATGCTGATCTTCCACGGAAAGCTGTACGCCGCCAACTACTTCCTCGGCTTCATCTCGGTGATCGACCAGAAGACCCTGGGCGTCACCAAGCTGATCACCACCGGCCTGCTGCCGAACCAGCTGCTGGCCTGGAAGAAGAACACCTTCCTGGTGATCGACAAGGCCTCGTCGATCACCGAACTGCCGTCCGGCATGGTGAAGATGCCGCTACCCCCGCTCGGCGGCGACCACATCTACAAGGTCACCAAACGCTGAGATACCACACGCTGATCTGTTGAACATCCTCCCGGTCCTTCAGGGCCGGGAGGATGTCACTTTTCACAGACTCCGCGGACTCGTCATTCGAAGACGAGGTCACCCCACAGCCCGATGATCGCGGTGATCGCTCCCGGCCGGAACACCTTGGCCGGATCCTCGGATGCCAGATTCACCGTGCGGCCGGCACCACCGGCCGCCGCCTGCAGGTCGGTGTACGTGACGTCCGTGCCGGAATGCCGAACCACGCCGTAGTAGTAGGTTCGTTCGGCCTGGTGGTCACGGAACGTCGACATGATGCGCATCGGGGGAGAGACGGAGCAGGTCTTGGTGAGCTGCCCGCGCTCGTTCCTGAACGTGGCCACGACGGTCGCGCCCTCGGGGAAGGGATCGCCGTAGTAGTCCCTGTCGAAATCGAGCCAGAAGTAGTCCAGGTACTCCCGGCCGGGCGTGAGCACGGTGGCGGTGTCGGCGATGGCCAGATCGTTGTCCCTGGCCAGGACCTCGGCCTCGTACTTCGCCTCCTCGGACGGGGTGTCCTCGCGCACCGAGGTGAGGATGAGGTTCCTCGGTCGCGGTGCCGGTGTCGTGTCGGCGGGCGGCACGTCCGCGGCGGTGTCGTCCGTCTCGACGGCGTCGTCGGTCGCTGCGACATGGTCATCCGGATCGTCGTCGTCCGGGACACCGTGGGCGTCGCTGTCCGGGATGTCGCTGTTCGGGATGTCGCGGTCCGGGTCATCTGCGGCCCGGTCATCTGCGGGATCGTCGCCGGCCACTGTCCGATACAGGGCGGCCAACGCGACCAGGTCCTCGCGGGAAAGCGGCTCCCCCGCCCGCAGTTTCCACGCGGTCAGTGCCTCGAACGCCTCGCGCAGCGTGGTGAGATCGTCGGTCAGCAAGGCACATTCATCGAGGCGCCGGGCGGAATTGGCCGACACATTCGCCGACCCGACGATCAGGAAGGGGTCCGGATCGGGATTCCCGTGGGTCGGTTTGCGCTCGCACACGATCGTCTTCGCATGCAGCCCGGGCAGCGAATAGATCACCGCACCAGCATCCTTCCAGGCGAGCAGGGCAATCGGTGCTGTACTCCCCTGTGCCACAGCCTTTTCCGAGGCATCCACGATGATCGACGACCCGCTCCGCAACGGCAGCAACTCGGCCGCATCCTCGCCGACGTAGGCGACCGCCGCCGTCACCCGCCGCGCACCGGCGAGTAGCCCGGTGATCTCATCCCATACCCGACCGCTGATCATCCGCACGGTGCGTTCGTTACCCAAACCCAGATCTTGCACCCGGAAAGCATAGGCAACCGACCGTCGGCCGCGACCGGTGACCACACGTTGGGTCAGCAGGTGGACATCACGGTCGGGCGTGCCGGTTTACCTTCCAGAGTCAGCTCCCAGCACGTGCCCGTGCGCTGGTCGAGGAACGATCTCTGCGCCCACGAGTTCGACGCGATGTGCCTCTCTACAGGCGAGTGGACGGGATATCGTCACCACTGTTCGGGAAGCGGAAGCCCAACGGACCGTCGGTGGTCCATCCGGAGATTCGGCTCTTACCGATCTTCGCCAGCTTCGGTGTCTGTGCGACGTAAGTGGTGACAGCACCGTGTTCGGTGACCTTCACCGGAATCTTCTTCTGCTCCACACCGGGCACGGAAAGCAGACCGCTGCCGTACGGCGCACCGAAAGGCTGCCGTCCCACCGACAGGTAGATGCCGTTCGTGGCCGGGGATCCGTTGGAAATCGCCACCGTCTCCTCATAGAACCGGAACCCGAGTTCCTGCGGAGGACGAGGCGCGCGGTGCCTGACGGTGACCGTCAACCGGTTGTTCGCCGGATTGAAGGCGACCGTGGCACCGACGCTGTCGAGATAGGCGGGAAGATGCCTGTTGACCGGCAGCGACACCGTCTTGTGCAGCGGAGCGGCTGCGGACGGCGCCACACCGATGGTCGCGGCCAGCCCCAGGGTGCCGGCCACGCCGGCAAGGGAGAGCAGTACGGGTCGTCGAAAATTCTTCGTCATTGTCAGTTCCCCTCTCTGAAGGTCTGCGCTCAGCCACCACACTGCTACGACTGATCGGTGAACTGTTCCCGAAACGCCGGGATGGATCACATCGGCCGATCCGTGCCAGATTGTGACCGTTCGCGCCGGAGCGGTCAGCGCCAGAGAACCCGGACCATCCCGCGCAGCATGGCAATGAAGACGAGTGTCCACACCATCAGCGCGATGTAGATCGTCACCGTGCCGATGTTCTCGACGATCGGCAACGCGTCCACCCGGCCCAGCTGGATGGAGGCGACGGCGAACATGCCGATCGGGAAGACCATCGACCAGAGTGTCGGCATATAGGTCAGCGGCACGCGATGCACCACGTGCCGCCAGACGCCGCCGCCGATCAGCATCGGGATGAGCCACAGGCAGAAGGTCCAGAAGACGGCGATGGTGCCACCGATCAGTCCACGGGTGGCGTCGACCATCGGTGTGGAATCGATGGCGACGATATTGCTGCCGGCCACCACCGCGATCGCCATCGCGCCCATGGCCACCCAATAGTGCGGCTCGAACTGCTGGGGCGTGAGCCCGAAGTGCACGACCCGCAGCAGCACGAGCATGCTGGTGCCGACCACCCGGAGGTGCCGCCGGGCGCGAGCGTGATCTCGCGGACCTCGACGTGCACGCCGTCAGGGCACTGTGAACGGCCTTCGGTGGAAGAACATCCGCTGACCCGGCGGTGGCCCACTACTTGACCAGGCCTCGGTGGGTGTGCATGCCCAGTCGAAGGCGGCGACCCCAGCGCGCGAACCGCCACACAGGCGTATTCAATCACGCGGCCGAACTCGTGGCCGAGAAGTTCGCGATCCGGATTCGCGCAGCACGCCGGTGTCGACGACGGTGATTGATCGCAATGCCTGCTGAACCCGATCGGGCAGTGAGCCGCCGTGGGCGAGCCAGTCGTCGAGGGCGATCCGCACCGACGACATGGCCAGCGCGCCGATCAGGCGTGGCCGGGGGTCTGGTTGCCGCAGGTCGCGGATCCGTGGACTGATCAGGCCGGCGATGACGCCCTCGTAGTGGGCGTACACGCCGAGGCCCCAGGCGCGCAGGGCTGGCGACGACCGTTCCATCGTCGCCAGCTCCCGGATCTGGCCCGAGATGTCGTCGAAGTCGTGGGCGAGTTCGGCGAAGGCGGCCACCACCGCCTCGGCGGCGGCGTAGTCGGCCGGCTGATGATCCAGCGCGGCCACGATCCGGTTGAGCCAACGGGCATTCATGCCTTCGGCCACGGCATGCTCCTTCGAGGAGAAGTAGCGGAAGAACGTCGCCCGGCCCACCTCGGCGGCGGCGGCGATCTGGTCGGCGCCGGTGTTCTCCAGGCCGTCGGCCGTGGCGAGTTCGGCCGCGGCCGCGGCGATCCGCGACCGGGTGGCCATCCGTTTCTGTTCACGTAGACCGGCGGCGGGGTCGAGGGGCAAATGAAAATCTGAATTCTGATACATAGTCTCAATTGAGATTATATCTTGTCGTTCATGACCACGCTTCAACTCGATCAGTCCATGCCTGCCTGGGAGTTCGTCCGGAAAGCCCTCGCCGACGCCACCGAGGTCGTCACCGGGGACGCCATCAACACCCGTGAGGCTCTCGAAGGCCTGCGCGTCATCGCCCGGGTGTCGTCGTTGTGCGCGCAACTGTCGGTGGAGGCCGACCCGGTGCGGCCGGTCTTCTTCGATATGTGCTCACCCACCCGTCAGATCGGTGGCCCCAACCCCGACGGCAACTACTACCTGGGCATGATCCGCGGAGACGCCCGCTACCGGATCACCGGGCACCGTGGCAGCAGCGCCTACCTCGGGCTGCAGATCCTCGCCGGGACCGGCCTCACGCCGCGACGGATGGCGGGCTACCTCAGCGACACCGATCTCGAACTCGATGAGGAGGGCGGGTTCGAGCTGCTCCTCGCACCCGATGAGCCTGCCGATTGCGGTGGTGCCCAGTGGATTCAGATCCCCGATGATGCGTCGGCCATCGTGGTTCGCGAGTACATCGGGGACTTCTCCGACGAGGAGCCGGCCGCATTGCGGATCGTCAACCTGGACCCGCCGCCTCCGGCGCCGCTGACGGATGCCGAACTGGCCGAGCAGTTCACCGCGATGGGCTGGACCCTGCTGAAACTCACCACGCTGCACCGAACCATCAAGCCCGAGCTCCTCGACAATCCCAACACGCTGCTCACCGCCGCGGCCGACGACCTCGGTGCCGCCGACACCACACCCGACAACCTCTACATGATCGGGACGTTCCGACTCTCACCGGACGAGGCGCTGGTCCTCGACATCGAACCACCGGAAACCCGCTACTGGAACGTCACGCTGGAAAACATCTGGCATGAATGTCTCGAACCCCGCAGCCGGCACAGCTCGGTGACCAACCGTGCCGTGACGCCCGACGACGACGGGCGCGTCCGCATCGCCATCGGCGCGCGCGATCCCGGGCTGGGGCATTGGCTCGACACCGGTGGCCGTGAGCGGGGATTCGTCGTGTTGCGCTGGCTGGACAACCCGGAGCCACCCGCGGTGATCACCTCGGTGCACCGGGCGGCCACGACCGAATCGGAGGACAAGTGATGAACCTGGAGCAACGGTTCGAGCCGCAGGCCCTGATCGACGCGGCCTGTGAACAGGTCGGTGCCGACGACTTCGGTGCCGACGGCTGGCAGAACGGCCTGCAACGGGTCACTGAGGCGCTGGTCACCGAGGCACGATTGTCGGAGATCGGCGTGGAGGTCGCATACGCCGACATGATGCGCGCCCTGAAGAATCGCCTCGGCGTGATCGCCTGGCGCAACCAGAATCCGCGCATCGCCGAGGAAAAGATCTCGCGTCCGATCTTCATCGTCGGACAGCCGCGGACGGGGACGACGATCCTCTACGACCTGCTCGCGCAGGACCCGGCACTGCGCACCCCACTGACCTGGGAGGTCGATGAGCCGTGTCCCGTGCCGCGGCCGGAGACCTACGAGACCGATCCGCGGATCGCCCAGGTCCAGGCCTCGATCGAGATGTCCGAACACATCATTCCCGGCTTCCTCAAACATCATCCGATGGATGCGCGGGTCGGTCAGGAATGTGTGCGGATCACCGCGAGCGAATTCAACAGCATGATCTTCTCTGTGCAGTACCGCATCCCGAGCTATCAGCGGTGGTGGGTGCATGAGGCCGACCAGGCCGGCGCCTACGCCTACCATCGTGGGTTCCTGCAGCATCTGCAGTCCGGTGTGCCCGGCGACTGGCTGCTCAAGTCACCGGCGCACCTGTGGCACCTCGATGCCCTGCTGGCCGAGTACCCGGACGCACTGATCGTGCAGACCCACCGCGATCCGCTCAACGTGATGTCGTCGGTGGCGGCATTGACCCACCATCTCCGGCGGATGAGTAGCGACGAGTCGTCGATCACCGATTGCGCAGCGCAGGCATACGAGGAGATCACCGTCGGACTGGATCGCGAAATAGCCTGGCGCTCAAGTGGTCTGATTCCAGAAGTACAGGTCGTCGACGTCCGGTTCGCCGACTTCATGGCCGACCCCTGGGCCACCATCAAAGGCATCTACGAGCGCCTCGACCGGGACCTGACCGACGATGCCGACGCCCGGATGCGCCGGTTCCTCGCCGAGCATCCGGGGGACGGTGGCGCGAAGCGCTACACCTGGTCGGACACCGGCCTCGATGCGCAGCAGGTGCGGGCACGTGTGACCGGCTACCAGGAACGCTACGGCGTCCCCACCGAGGAACTGCGCTGACCGGGACACCGGTGCGTTACGCCGGTGGACCCTGGCGAAATCTGTGACGGCCGGCACCGCCACCCCGGGCAGTGTCGATAAACGATCGGTTGAGGGAGGTTGGATGGAAGCGCACGGCTACGAGCTGTCGCACCTGGATGCGTTGGAAGCGGAGTCGGTACATATCTTCCGGGAGGTCGGCGCGACCTTCGAGCGGCCCGGGCTGCTGTTCTCCGGCGGCAAGGACTCGGTGGTGATGTTCCACCTGGCGCGCAAGGCGTTCTGGCCGGCGCCGGTCCCGTTCCCGTTGCTGCACGTCGACACCGGTCACAACTTCGACGAGGTGATCGAGTACCGGGACCGGATCGTCGCCGAGACCGGAGTGCGGTTGCTGGTGAGTTCGGTGCAGGACGACATCGACGCCGGGCGGGTCGTCGAACAGACCGGCCCCGGGGCCAGCCGCAACCGGCTGCAGACCACCGCGCTGCTGCGGGGGATCACCGAGCACAAGTTCGATGCCGTGTTCGGTGGTGCGCGCCGCGACGAGGAGAAGGCGCGCGCCAAGGAACGGGTGTTCAGCTTCCGCGACGAATTCGGGGCCTGGAACCCGCGGGCGCAGCGTCCCGAGCTCTGGCATCTGTACAACGGACGGCACCACCGGGGCGAGCATATCCGTGTGTTCCCGCTCTCCAACTGGACCGAACTCGACATCTGGGAATACATCGCGCGCGAGAGCATCGAACTGCCGCCCATCTACTACGCGCACCAGCGCGAAGTGATCCCGCGCGACGGCATGCTGCTCGCCAAAACCCGATTCCTGCATCCTCTTCCGACGGAGACCATGCAGACCGAGACGGTGCGCTTCCGGACGGTCGGCGACGCGACCTGCACCGGCTGCGTACTCTCCGACGCCGACACCGTCGACAAGGTCATCGCCGAGATCGAGGTGACCCGGCTGACCGAGCGGGGAGCCACCCGCGCCGACGACCGGATCAGTGAATCCGGCATGGAAGACCGCAAGAAGGAAGGCTACTTCTGATGAGCGGCACACCACGGAACGAGATGCTGCGACTGGCGACGGCGGGATCGGTCGACGACGGGAAGTCGACCCTGATCGGGCGTCTCCTGTACGACTCGAAATCGATCTTCTCCGATCAGCTCGAGTCGATCGAACGGACCAGCGCCGAACGCGGCGACGAGTATGCGAATCTCGCCCTGCTGACCGACGGTTTGCGCGCCGAACGTGAGCAGGGCATCACCATCGACGTCGCCTACCGGTACTTCTCCACGCCCAAACGGAAATTCATCATCGCCGACACCCCCGGGCACGTGCAGTACACCCGCAACATGGTGACCGGAGCGTCGACGGCCGACCTCGCGATCATCCTCATCGACGCCCGCAAAGGCGTCCTGGAACAGACCCGTCGGCACGCGTTCCTCTCCACACTCCTCGGGATCCCGCACCTGACGATCTGCGTGAACAAGATGGACCTGGTCGGCTGGTCGCAGCAGCGGTTCGACGAGATCTGTTCGGAATTCGTCGATTTCGCGACCAAACTCAACGTCACCGATGTCACATTCATCCCGGTGTCGGCGCTCGCCGGGGACAATGTCGTCGACGCCTCGTCGAACATGCCGTGGTATGAGGGGCGTTCGCTGCTGTCCCATCTGGAAAGCGTCTACATCGCCTCCGACCGCAACCTCATCGACGCGCGGATGCCGGTCCAATACGTGATCCGGCCCCAGCGCGGCGATGGCGCCGACCACCGCGCCTTCGCCGGCACAGTGGCCGGGGGCGTGTTTGCACCCGGAGACGAGATCGTCGTGCTGCCAAGTGGATTCACGACGACCATCACCACGATCTGGGGTCCGGGCGGGGCGAAAGTCGACGAGGCGTTCGCGTCGATGGCCGTGTCGTTCGAGCTGGCCGACGAGATCGACATCGCCCGTGGCGATATGCTGGCACGGCCGAACAACCGGCCCTGGGTGGGACGGGACATCGACGCCATGGTGTGCTGGTTCGCCGAGGACGCCGAGCTGACCGCCGGGACGCGGTACCGCGTGCTGTGTGGCACGCGCGAGTCGCGCGCGGAGATCACCGGGCTGCGATACCGGCTCGATGTGAACACCCTGCACCGTGACGAGACGGTCGAGGCGTTGCGGCTCAACGAGATAGCCCGAGTGGCCCTGCAGACGCAGGAGCCGTTGATGTTCGACGCCTATCGCCGCAACCGGGAGACCGGTTCCTTCATCCTGATCGACGAGGCCACCAACAACACCGTCGGGGCCGGCATGATCACCGCACCGGTCGCGAAGGACCCCAACATCGTCTGGCAGACCACCAAGGTGTCCCGCGAACAGCGGCCGCATCAGGGTGCGACGCTGTGGCTCACCGGTCTGTCCGGTGCCGGAAAGTCAGCCCTGGCAATCGAATTGGAACGACGGCTCGTCGCATCGGGACGACCCGCGTACCTGATGGACGGTGACAATCTGCGTCATGGACTCAACTCCGACCTGGGATTCTCCGACGACGACCGCCGCGAGAACATCCGCCGCACCGGCGAGGTCGCGGCATTGTTCGCCGATTCCGGTGCGGTGTCGGTGGTATCGCTGATCAGTCCGTTCGCGGCCGAGCGTCGTCTTGCCCGGGAGATCCACGAGGAGCAGGGGCTGCCGTTCTACGAGGTGTTCATGGATACCCCGCTCGAAGAGTGCGAACGCCGCGACCCCAAGGGACTGTATGCGCGCGCCCGGGCCGGTGAGATCACACACTTCACCGGCATCGACTCGCCCTACGAGGCACCCGAGAACCCCGAAGCGGTGGTGGCTCCGGCAGACGGCACACCCGCCGAGGTGGCCGAGTCCATCATCCGGAACCTGGGACTGTAGAAGGGGAGAGAAAATCGGGAGCGGGACACCGATGTGAGGTTGCCGTGAACGCCAATCACACGGCATCGGGTCCTGAGGTCCGGTCCGTAGACGTGTCAGGGGCGGCTTCCGGATCACCCGGAAACCGCCCCTGAACTGTGCGGAAGCGGAGGGATTTGAACCCCCGGTGCTGTTTAGGCACGCTCGCTTTCAAGGCGAGTGCATTGAGGGTTTCACCAGGCCCAGAACTTTCCTGTCGACAAACGTCAGAGGCACTTTCTGGGCCTTCGGCCTGGCGTTCGTGTCAATGTGTCAACTCTGTGTCAACTCCATCCTGATCGCCGATTCGGCACACTGGAACCCCCACACGAAGGAGCCACCATCCTCGAACGCACCCCCGAACAGGTCGAGGCTCTTCTCGCACACATCGACCGACGCGGCCACTACATGCGCGGCCGCAACGCCCCCCACGCCCACACCCTCGCCGACCCTCGTGCCCGGGAACTCATGCGGCAGTATTTCGCCGACGAACTCACCGAGCCCTGGTACGAAGTGGCGGAGCAGCTCGAAGCCCTGGGCCTCGACGAACAAACAACCCGAGCCTTGCAAGCCTGGGTCCGCTCCCTCAGACGCACCCGTGTGGTCTGGGCCGACCAGATGCCCGAGGCATGCCAGGAACCCCTCGACCCGTCGATCACCCCGATTGACGCGCCGCCCGGCGATGTCCGTTTCGGCGTCATCTCCGTACCCGCCGGATGGGTCCCGGTGGCCAACGAGCTCCACCGATCTATCGTCGATCTCGTCGGCCCCTACGAAGTGATCCAAGGTGGCCAGAAACACTTCGGCCTCCGATGGTTGACGACTTTCGACGATCACCCTGGCGTCCGCGAACTGATCAAAGCTGCCCACGAGAAAACCGAGAATATCTGTGGCGTCTGCGGTGCCCCGCGGGCCGCTGAACAGCACAATCCGCCCCGGTGCCCGGCACACCGGTTCGGCACCACGCCGCACGTGTGCGCCCGGCCACCCCGCCGCGCCCCTTGATCCCGGCGGCGCAGCCGCCGCCGGAAGCCCTCCTCAACCCACTGAGGAGAGGACTTCCCCATGACCATCGCCACCATCCCGCTCACCATCCGCGTCCAGAGCACCTACATCACCGGCGATTTCTTCAACCGCACCATCGACGTGACCGTCCCGCCGCCGACTCCCGGCGCTGACCTCGACGAATGGGCCACTGACGAGTTGCTCACCTACACGGGAGAAGGCGACCAGTACAGCGGCGTAGAAGCGATCTACCAGGCGACCGTCGTCGCCAGCCCGGCCCGTCCCGACCTCATCGGCATCACCGCGTCAGGGCAGGGGTAGACGACGTGACCGACATCGACGTAGACCCGACGCTGAAATCCCAGTCAGGACAACAACTTCACGTCACCACTGATGCCAGCGGCATGATCGTGGTCACCGCCGACGGTGCCGAGGTGCTGATCCTGCGTCCCAATGTGGCTCTTGGACTCGCCGACGCGCTGGAAAACGCCTGCTACCGACGCTGACCTCCCGACCTCGCACCGTTCCGACCGGTGCGGGGTCTGCTTTCGCACCCGTCGGCACAGCCGCCGGCCAGCCCTCCTCGACATCCCGACGCCGAGGAGGCACACCATGACCGAGACCACCGCCCGACGCCGGACCAACGCCGACGAACCCGCTATCTGGCTGGGCTGCTTGCATTGCTACAACTCCGGTCGGCTCGTCGGCCACTGGTTCGCCGCGTCCGGCGCCGACGAGGTCACTCTCGCCGATGTGCACCGCGGCAGCCGGGTCGACTTCGCCAGCGAGGGCTGCGAGGAGATTTGGGGGCTCGATGTGGAGAACATCGCGGTCCACCGCGAGATGGACGCGATAGAGGCCGCTCAGTGGGGCGCGCTCTACGACGAGGTCGACGACGCCGACGAGTGGCAGGCCATCAGCGCGTGGGTGCGATCCGGCGACTACATCGCCGAGGGTGACAGTGACATCCCCTGCTTGTCCGACTTCCGCGAGCGCTATTGCGGCACTTGGGATTCAATGGAGGACTACGCCTACTCCTACGTCGAGGACATGGGTCTGTTCGAGGGCATTCCCGACGACAGCCCGCTGGTCACGTACTTTGACCATTCGGCGTTTGCACGTGATCTCCGGCTGTCCGGCGAGTACAGCACGACACCAAACCCCGACGGCGGTGTCTACATCTTCCGGTGCTTCTGATGACGACCGACGACGAGTTGCTCGACGCCGCCGTCGATCTGTTGCCCGAGGCATGGCACGACGACATCCTCGCCGACGCCCAATCCCAGGACTGCACCGTGCGCTACGTCGCTGCACCCGACGGCCCAAACGCCGCGACCATCGCCCGCGTTCTGGACCACTTCGACGACCGCGACGACGACCCCGACTGGTGGGCGATGAGCGAGGGCCAACGTCTCGACGAGTGCTTCCCGCCGCACGGTGTTGGCTCATGGGAGCTGCTCGACGCCCTGGGCATCGCCGCCGCGTACGTCGCGCTGTCGGACCCCTGATGGATGATCCCAGCAATGACCGACGACGATGAGGATCTGATCGACATCTTGTGGCTCAGTCGTGGTGAATCCATCGACGTCGACGCCACCATCTCCGACATTCTCGACGACAACGCATGGACCGATCCCGTACCGGCCTACGAGGATCTAGTCAGGATGTGGCCGAATCACCCTGACTTGTAACCGCCCTGCCGGGGGCACCCATGGCAGGCGCAAGCGCCGGCCATGGACTTGGAGATAGCACTGACCCCGCACCGACGAATCGGTGCGGGGTCAGCATCACACCCTGAGAACAAGGAAGATACTACCACCATGACCAGCGATAACACCGACGATTACGACCACCGAGCCGCCGACGTGGCCGCCCGCCTCGAATCCATCGCCGACGAACTCGCCGCGACCGTCGGCACTGGCGACGGCATCGTCCCGCCGCCCGGGAGCCCCGAAGACCTGGCCATCGAGGCCGCGTTCGACGAGGCGTTCCCCAATACCCGCCGCCGCAGCGACGAGGAGACTGACGCCGCCATGCAGTTCGCCGACGGCGTTCTCGGTGCCGCCGGGCGCACCCTCGACCCGTCCGTCCGCCCCATCGCCCGCGACTTCGCCGCGGGCCGAATCACCCACGACGAGTACCGGCGACAAGCTGGTCTTGTCGATCCCGACGAGGTGGAGCGGCAGCAGCGGCAGCGGCGCCTCAGCGACGACTACAAGGCCGGCCTGATCGACGAGGAGACGTTCCTCAGACGATTCCTCTACGGCGACGACTGAACCATCAACATCGTTATCCCGCTTGCGATCTACTTGGCCACATGGATGACGACAACGAGGACATGACCCCCGAAGAAATCGACGCAGCGTTCGAAGCCACACAGCACATCGGCAACGCGCTGAACGCGCTGTATCGAGCCGAGGCCATCGTCGCCGCCGTCGACCTCGATCTCTGAAGACCCCGTGGGCAGCGCGCTCGCGGGGTCTTCACTTGCTCCCTGCCCGCCGCGACCGGAGAACCCCTCATGGGGTTCTCCTTCTTTTTCTCTCGACAAACCCGAGGTCGCTCACCGGCGTTGTCGGTCCCGCTGACTACGATCAGAACATGACAGTGACCACCCCGACGACCAAGCGGAACAGCGGCAACAGCAGCCTCGTCGCCGCGAAGAACGCGGCTTTCGATGAGTATTACACCCTGTGGACCACCATCGAGAACGAGGTCAACGCCTATCGCGACTACGACCCGGATGTCTTCCGCGACAAGGTGGTCCTGCTCCCGTGCGACGATCCCGAGTGGTCGAACTTCGCCAAGTTCTTTGCCTTGAACTTCAGCAGGTTCGGCCTCAAGAAGCTGATCTCCACTAGCTACGCACCCGACAGCAACCTCGACCTGGTCTCGTACCAGCCCACGCTGTTCGAGGCCGAGTCGCCGCAGTTCGACGAGTCCAAGACCCGCATCAACGGCAAGAAGTTCGTACTGACCAGAGAGGACACTAACGGCGACGGCGTCATCAACATCGACGACCTCAGATGGGAGTACCTTGACGGCGACGGCGACTTTCGTTCCGCCGAGGTCTCCGCGCTCCGCGACGAGGCCGATGTGATTCTGACGAATCCCCCCTTCTCCCTTGGGCGAGAGTTCATCCGATGGGTCCTCGACGCCGGCAAGAAGTTCGCGATCATCGGTCCGAACAGCTTTCCGACCACCAAGGAGATCTTCCCACTCTTCCAGAGCAACCAGCTCTGGTTCGGATCCACTGGCAATACCAGCGACATGGTCTTCGCCGTACCCAAGGGCACACCGATCGCCCCTGCCGACGCTGATAAGGCCGCCAGACTGGGCCACCCTGCCGATGAGAACTACGACTACACCCGCATGGGGAACTCCTGCTGGTACACCAACCTCGAGGATCGGAAGGCCGAGTACCTCCTCGGCACGGGCGAGCAGCTCCCGCGAGATCGGTGCAGCACCGCAGATCGCGAAGCGCAGCGACGACGTGTCGGTGTCATCGGGTTTGGACGACACCAGCAGTGCGTAGATGGTGGGGACGGCCGAGAAGTAGGTGGGCCGCAGCGTCGCGACGTCGTCGAAGAATCGGGTGACCGAGAACGCTCCGGTGATACTGAGCTGACCGCCGGCCAGGATCGGCGCCAGGAAACTTACCGCGATCGCGTTGACGTGGAACAACGGCAGGATCAGCAGGGCGTGGTCGGTCGACGACAGGTCGGAGTTCAGTCCGATCGCGCTGCCCATGTATTGGAGGTTCGCGTGCGCCAGGCGGACACCCTTGGGTCGGCCGGTCGAGCCGGAGGTGTAGATCAGCAGCGCGTTGTCGTCGGTAGCGGGCTGCGCGGGCGGCTGCCACGACGGGTTGCGGGTGGTGTCGAGATCATCGACGAGCAGCTGGGGCCGATTGATGTCGAGCTCATATCGTTCGACGACGACGAGTGCGGCGTCGCAGTCATCGAGCTGGCGTTGCGCCTCCGGGATGAGGAACTGGGGATTGACCGGTGTGGCGATCGCCCCGAGCCGCCACGCCGCCATCATGGCGACGAGGAGTTCGACGCGGTTCGGCAGCCAGATCGCGACGACGCCGAGGGTTTCGAGGAGTTCGAACTCCTCCGGCCGGTCGAGGGCGAGGACCGGTACTTCGTGATCCAGGCCACGATTCTTATGTCAGGCCCCGGAAGTTTCCGTAGCCTGACATAGTTTTGGTGGCCTGAGCCGCTCGATGGACCTATCCGGCGAAGCACTCCCCCGGGTCGCGCCCGTCGTTCACGATCTGCGACAGCCGACCTGCGAGCTGCCCCACGTCGACCTGCGAGAGGACGTCGGCGCGCGGCGGTTTCCCGTCCAGGGTCAGTTCCCAGCACGGACCGAGGAAGCGTAAACGCGTGGCCGTCGCCGATACCGGGCTGACGGTGAATCGTCCGGTCAGGTTCGCCCTGACCCACGCCCGCACCCTCGGATCGGCGTGATCGAGCTCATCCCACGTGGACTCAGGGACCTCAAGGGCCGCGTTGTACTCGCGCGGCTCGTCGTTCAGTCCGCGGGCACGCGGGGCCTGCCGCATGCCATCGTAGGCGTGCAGCAGCAGGGTCAACTCGGCGCCCTTCCCGATCCGCACCTGAACCCTGGTAGGTGTGCACGCCCAGTCGAAGGCGGCGATCTCGGCGCGCGCACCGCCCATGGCGCCGAGGTAACGGCGGGGTTTGCGGTCGATCGGGGTGGTCGCAACCGGCAGCGATTGCCCGGTCAGGGCGGCGCCGGTTTCGACGAACCGCCACTGTGCGGCGTCGATCTGCTTCACCCACACACCGGTGACACCGCCGGCGCGCCCTTCTACCCGCAGCTCCCGGTCACCGGCATCCGGTCCGGTCGACACGATCGTCACCCGGTCGGTGAACTCGCCGGGCGGAGTCGGTTGTCGCTTCCAGTCGGGGATCGGCAACTGCCACGCCGCGGAATCGGCGGGCAGGCCGGTCTCCCAGGTGTACTTGCCGAAAACGGCGTTGGCGCCGGTCAGGTCGAAGTCGTACATCCGGGTGAAGATCGCCCCGGACCGGGCCGCGACGATCAGCGTCGAGCCGGTGGCGTCCATGCCCGCCAACTGTGAGGTGCCGGCGTCGGGCAGGCACACCTCGCGACTGCCGTCCGTCGGCAACCACGGATCGAGATAGGTAATACGACGCCCCTGATCGCGCAGCAGAAACAGGGTGGCCACGCCGATCGGTTCGTGGCGGCGGCCGGCGCCGTCGGTAAACGTGTCCGGTGTGGACAGGTCCGAGGTGGCGAACCCGTTCAGATCCGCCGGCAACCGGGCCCCTGAACCCATCCAGAAGTACGGGCCCCAACGCCACGTCCACCGGCCGGGATTCAGGTCGCCGTCCGGCATGCTGTGGCTGTACACCTGCCGGCCCGGGCCGACGGCGAGCAGCAGATTCCGGTCGGCGGAGATTCCGGTGAGCTTGCCGTCGAGGCACTCCGGCAGATTCACTTCACGCCACGTCGACCCCTGATCAGGAATCCCGTGTGTCGAACGCCGCGCGAACAGCCGGCCCTCGCGGAGTGCGAACGAATAGGTCTCCGACACCGCGTGCCGGGCGTCTTTGAGTAGGACTCGCGACGGCAACTTCAGTGCGGCGGGTGCGGGTGCACCCCACGTACCCTGCCCGGTGACCGCGGACAGTGGCGGCGGCTCGTCACCGACGCCCAGGACACCGGTTGTACCGAAGAACAGCGGCTGACAGGCCGGGTCGGCGGGAGGCCCGGCCTCGATGTGCGCTGAGCCGGGTGCGGCATGTGCCGGTACGACACCCGCCACCAGAAGCGCGGCAAGTCCACACAGTGCGAGTCCGAATGCGCGCTTCCCGAGTCGATACACGGGCGTATTGAATCACGCCGCCGAGGTAGGTGAGTCCGGTTCGTCCGCCGCCGGACGTCGAGTCACGACCAAGTCGACTGCCGCAGTCCGACGAGGATTCACAGCCTTCGTAGCGACGTGAGCAGTTTCAGATGACGTGGAATGTGGGCACATCGGTCGCAGAAGCCGGGGTGATAGAGGTAGTCGGAGATTCCCACGCCGGTGTAGTCACGGTCGCCGATGGTGGCGACCCAGGTGGATGGTGATTGCTGGAGCATCGCACCTTTGACAAGCAACGGCGCCTGCGCGTGGGCGGTCCCGAATGTCTCAATGGTGAATCCCGACATGTCGGTGGCGGTGACGCGAACTGCCGAGGCAACACGGCGATTGGCCCACACCGGCTCCACCCGCAGATCCCGAATCGGGTGATTTGCGCCGTCCCGCCAGATGTAGCCGCCCACGTTGGTGATCCCGTCCATCGTGACGCGCGTTGCACACAACGCCAGGTCGTCGTCGAACAGCACCGGTATCCAGTTCCACCTCTGCAGGCCGGCCCAGTCTCGAAGGCCCCACGATTTGTCCCGCTGGCCGTAGCCGCGGATGAGCGTCGTCGTGCCGCCCACCCGCACCGTGCCCTCGACGCGGCCGGACTGCTCGAAATGGCGGTCCGCGGTACCGGTCAGCAGTGCCGACCCGGCCGGACCGTCGGCGAAATCGAAGGCGCCGTTGAGGGCGGTGAATGTGAGATCGAGCCCGTCACGCCCATCGATCACGAGGCGCCAGCTGGAGAGCGGCTCGACCATCCGAAAACTCAGTCGGCCAACCGTGAGCGCCCGCGGGTCCTGTGGGCCGCCCCGCTGCTTCGACCTGACCAACAGCCGCCGCACCCCCGAGGATCCCACGATCAGCGCACCCGCATTCCATTCGTGCGATCCCGGCAGGTATCCGATCCGCGCCAGACCGGCCGCACTCGAGGCCGTGTCGAACCAGGAGAAGTACCAGCTC
The DNA here is from genome assembly GCF_000241345.1 of Gordonia amarae NBRC 15530. Classification (GTDB taxonomy): domain Bacteria; phylum Actinomycetota; class Actinomycetes; order Mycobacteriales; family Mycobacteriaceae; genus Gordonia; species Gordonia amarae. The sequence goes on along the minus strand of NZ_BAED01000020.1, from coordinate 130,293 downwards.
TCCTGCCACCGCGGGTCCGGGCCGGACTCGTGCACGTACTCGTCGGATGGCTCGATCGCAGTTGACATGGACACGGTCACCCCCATCGGGTACGGCCTGCGGCGGGCTATATGCGACATCGACTATCGCAGATAGTGTTGTTATCTGCAACACAATGTGTTGCACTTGCCACGTGACGCTACCCAACCCCTCACGTTCGGACGGACGTCGGAACGTCCAGCGCATCATGGAGGCCGCAACCTCCGTCTGGGCGGTGAATCCCGACGCCCCTCTGCAGGAGGTGGCGAAGGCAGCCGGTGTCGACCGCGCGACCCTCTATCGCCACTTTCCTACGCGCGCGGCCCTGTTTCAGACGGTCGCGCCGCCCGCATTCGACGAGATCGGCGGCCTTCTCGTCGACCTGCCCACCGAGGGACCCGCCTTGCCGGTGCTCACCTCGCTGATCGAGCCGTTCATCGGGCTCGGGAACCGCTACGCATTCGTGGTGACCCACGCAACCGCGGCCACCCAGGATCGCGCGGTGGATGTCGCACTCTCGGAGTCGCTCGAGGCCCTGATCATCCGGGCCCAACAACAGCGCGAGATCGACCCGGGCTACCACCCCGCCTACGTCGCCGGAATGTACACCAGCGTCATCAAGAACGCGGTCATCCTCGTCGCCCGAGGAATCCTCGATCCCGAGACCGGGATCGCCCAGGCCCAGCGAGCTTTCACCAAGGCAATGGAGGTAACCGATGACGACACGTGAGCAGACGACCTTTTGCAGAATCTGCGAGCCGTACTGCGGCTTGATCGCGACGGTGGAGGACGATCGACTGATCGGATTGAGGCCGGACCCCGACCACGTGGCATCACGAGGATTTGCATGCGCCAAAGGGCTCGCGTATCCGGGGGTTCAAAACGATCCCGATCGGGTGCTCCACCCGCTCAAGCGCCAACCCGACGGCTCGTTCGCCCGTGTGAGCTGGGATGAAGCAATCGGGGACATCGTCTCGCGCCTGAAGCGAATCATCGCCGTCCACGGCGGCGAGTCGGTTGCCTGGTACAACGGCAACCCCTCCGCCGGCAGCTACAGCCACTCGATGTGGGCGCTGGGTCTCATCGGCGCCCTCGGTTCCAAACACTCGTACGGCGCCGGTTCACAGGACACCAACAGCAGGTGGGCGGCCAGCGCCCTGCTGTACGGCACGTGCCCGGCGGTGCCCGTCCCCGATCTCGACCGAACGGAGATGGCGTTGATCATCGGCGCGAATCCCGTTGTGTCACATGGCAGCCTGGCCACAATCCCGACCTTCGCAGAGAAACTCCACGCAGTAGTAGGCAAAGGCGGGCGGGTGGTGGTCGTTGATCCCCGTCGAACCGAAACCGCACAGGAGTTCGAGTGGCTTCCGATCGCCTCGGACGCCGACGCCTATCTGCTGCTCTCCCTGATCCACGTGCTGTTCGCCGAAAACCTCGTAGACCGCGAACGGGCAGACGCACAGGCCAGCGGGGTCGACGGTCTTGAGCAACTCGCCGCCGCCTTCCCGCCCGCCTCCACCGAGGCGCAGACCGGCATCCCCGCCGAGCGGGTCCACCGACTCGCCCGCGACCTGGCCACGAAGCGATCGGTGGCCTACGGGCGACTCGGAACGTGCCTGGGAGCGACCCCGACACTGGTGAACTACCTCCTCGACTCGGTGAACTTCCTCGCCGGCAACCTCGACGCCGCCGGCGGTGCCGTGTTCAGCAGCCCCGGGATACCCATCCGGGAGATGCTGGCCCAGTCCGGCACGGCGACCTATGACACGTGGCGCAGCCGCGTCGGCGGATTTCCCGAGGTGATGGGCATGGCACCCGCCGCGATCATGGCGGCCGAGATCAGGACTCCCGGCCCGGGACAGATCCGCGCGATGTTCGTATCCGCCGGCAACCCCGTCGTATCCACCCCGGGTGGGGACAGGCTCGAAGACGCGCTCGACGAACTCGATCTGATGGTGTCGTTCGATCTGTACGTCAACGAAACCGGGGCGCACGCGGACTACATCCTGCCGGGCGCGGCGATGTATGAGCGCGACGACTTTCCCTACTTCGGCACCATGCACATGGCCGTGCCGTGGGCACAGGCAACACTGCCCGTGGTTCCGACGCCGGGAGAGGTTCGCCCCGAATGGGAGGTAATCGACTCGATCGCCCGCGCCCTCGGCACCCGCGCCCTGCCCACACTCCCCGCCCGAATCGCCGCCCGGGCAGCCGATTTCGCCCGTCGCCCGCTGACCCCACACACCCTTTTCGACCTCCTGATCAGGATCAGCTCGTATGGCGACCTCTTCGGTTTGCGTCGTCGGGGTTACAACTTCCGCTCGCTCGCCGAGAAGGCCCCGCACGGCCTGGCAGTACGGGACCACGCGGCGACCGGCCAGCTGCGCAAGGTGATCACACACCGTGACAAGAAGATTCATTTCGACCAGCCCGCGATGCGCCGTGAGGTGCAGCGGCTCACGGCTCGCACCGAGGATCCGGCATTTCCACTGCGCCTCATCGGAATGCGTGAACCACGGTCAGAGAATTCGTGGCTTCACAACGTGCCGAGACTTCGTGCGGCTCGACCAAGGCACGCCGTGCGGATGCATCCGGGCGACGCGGAGACGCTCGGCATCGTCAACGGCGGCCCGGTGCGGCTGGTCTCCCTATGGGGGTCGATCGAGATACCCGCGCTCATCACCGATGACATCAAGCCGGGTGTCGTGGCCGTTCCGCATGGCTGGGGCCACCGCGGTCGCGGACAGTGGTCGATCGCCAATCATGAAGGAGGAGTGAGTATCAACGACCTGATGAGCACCGAACCCGAGAACCTCGATCCGTTGTCGGGGATGTCGCACCTCAACGGTGTCCGCGTGCGTGCCGAGGCCGTCGTGCCGAACGCGGCGCCCGGCCCGACGGCGGTGGTCTGAATGGCATACGTCGTCGGCCCGGCCTGTGTGGCCGACTATTCATGCCTCGAGGTCTGTCCTGCGGACTGTATCCGTCCACGCCCGGACGACCCGGAGTTCACAACCACCGAACAGCTCTACATCGACCCGCGCTCATGCGTCAACTGCGAGGCATGCGTACCGGCCTGCCCGGTCGATGCGATTCATCATGAACTCCGCCTACCTCCCGAACATGCCGAGTACGCCTCGATCAACGTCGCCTGGTTCGAGGAGTCGCGGTGACAGAATCGGAACGGCCTACCCGCGTCGCCGTCGTCGGCGCCGGTCCGGCAGGCATGTATGCGGCGGGACATCTGCTGGAGGCCCCCGGCGGAACCTACCTCGACGGCCGCCTCCAACAACTGGTCTCCCACGACGTCGAGGTCGATGTACTCGACCGGCTACCCACCCCCTGGGGACTGGTGCGTCACGGCGTGGCACCCGATCATCCGGACAAGAAACTGGTCCAGCGCGTGTTCGAGGAGACCGCGGGCCGACGCGGATATCGATTCTTCGGGAACGTGGAGCTCGGTCGGGATGTATCAGCCGCGGAGCTGTCCGAGTGGTATGACGCCGTTGTCTTCGCCACCGGAGCCGCCGGGGATACCCGACTGCGAATCCCCGGCGAGGATCTCCCCGGCAGTATCTCCGCGAGGGCCTTTGTCGCCTGGTACAACGGCCACCCGGATGCCACCGACCTCGATCCCGACCTGTCCGGCGAGCGGGTCGTACTCATCGGCAACGGCAACGTCGCACTCGACATCGCCCGTATCCTCACCCTCCCGGTCGCGGAGCTCGCCCGGACGGACATCGCCGATCACGCCCTGTCCGCGTTGTCCCGCAGCCGGATACGCGAGGTTGTCATCGTGGCTCGTCGAGCCCACCTTCACGCATCGTTCAACAATCCGGAATTGGAGGAACTCGGGCGACTGCCCGGCGTCGACGTCGTGGTCGAACACGATGATCTCTCCTATGGTCTCCGCGACGCGCTCGACGCCACGGTACGACGCAAGGTGACGACCTTGCAGAGGTACGCCACCAAGCCGCAGCACGGTCACGAACGTCGAATAGTGCTTCGGTTCCTCAGCTCCCCGGTTCGGGTCCTCGGGGATGACCGGGTCACCGGTATCCGACTCGGCACCAACAGGGCGGTCCTCGACGGTGACACCGTGCGCACCGAACCCACCGGCGTCGAGGAGGATCTCGCAACAGGTCTGCTGCTGCGGTCGATCGGCTATTTCGGCACCCCGATGCCCGGGCTGCCCTTCGACGACCACCGCGGCGTGATTCCCAACGCCGCCGGCCGGATCATCGAGAACGGCACCCCGATGCCGGGCCGCTACGTCACCGGCTGGGCCAAGCGAGGACCGCGCGGCATCATCGGCACCAACAAGGTCTGCGCCCGCGACACCGTGCGATCCCTCCTCGACGACCTGGAGCGGCTTCCGACCGCCAGAACACTGACCGCCGCCGACGTCGAGTCGGTGATCCGCTCACGCTGCCCGTCCGTGGTGGACCAACAGAGCTGGCTGATCCGCGATGCGCAGGAGCGGCGTGCCGGACGCGCAGCGGGACGACCCCGAGTCAAGATCCTCACGTGAGGTCCGCGGGTACGTTCGAGACCATGTCGCGTTCACGCTCTTACCCGCTGCGGACCCTCGACAAGGGACTCAACGACCTCGACCGTCGGTTGTTCGACGCCGTCGCCGAGTCACCGAGCCCACTGCTCGACCTCACCATGCGCCCGTTGTCCTCGGCCGCGGACCACTCCAAGCTGTGGGTGCTGATCGCCGCAGGGCTGGGATCGTCGGGAAATCTGTCGATGCGGCGCGGTGCGGTGCGCGGCCTGGCGACACTTGCAGTCGCCAGCCTGGTGGTCAATCAGGGATTCAAGCGGCTCTACCCACGCAACCGTCCGCTATACGAAGGTGTGCCGCTCTCCCGGCTGCGGCGTCAGCCCACATCCAACTCCTTCCCGTCCGGTCATTCCGCCAGCGCGGCCGCGTTCGCGATCGGCGTCGGCCTGGAGAACCGCACCGCCGGTTATCTGCTGGCAGGTCTGGCCGGAGCCGTCGGGCTCTCCCGTATCGCGACGGGTGCGCACTTTCCCGGTGATGTGCTCGCCGGGCTCGCGGTGGGCGCTGGCGTCGCGGTCGCCGGTGCCCGGGTGGTCCCACCTGTCGACGACAGCCGGACCCTCATCCCCGCCCCGAACGTCGAAGACCTGGGTCCGAATCCCGATGGTGCCGGGCTGGTCGTCGTGCTCAATCCGGCCTCCGGCGACGGGTCGGGTGCGCGCATCGTCGACGAGCTACGGGGGAGTCTCCCCGCGGCCGAAATCGTAGACCTGGACGAGGATTCCGATATCGACGCGATCGCCGCCGATGCCGCCGGCCGCGCCGAATTCCTCGGCGTCGCGGGCGGTGACGGCACAGTCGCGACCATCGCCCGGCACGCTATCGAAGCGGGCAAACCGCTGGCGGTGTTTCCCGCCGGAACGTTCAATCATTTCGCGAAGGACATCGAGGCACCGGACGTCGCCGCAGCCATCAGTTCGTTTCAGGCCGGCCGGGTGACGCGGGTCGACGTGGTGTGGCTAAACGACGAAACGCTCCTGCTGAACACGGCCGGCATCGGCGCTTACCCGGAGTTCGTGCGTGCGCGAACTCGCTACCAGCGCCTGCGTATCGGGCGGCCCACGGCGACCATGCGCGCGGTACTGAAGGTGCTGCGCGACTCGTCGCCGAAAAAGGTGCGCATCGAAGGCCGCGCGGCCACAGTCTCCTTCTTCTTTCTGGGTAACTCGGTCTACGGGTCGCCGAGCTTTCTTCCGGGTCGGCGCTCCCGTCTCGACGACGGCGTACTCGACGTCCGCTACCTCGAAGACGGGCACCGCAACGCGACGGTTCGGCTGCTCACTTCGTGGATCAGCGGCCGGCTCCGGAACTCCAAGATCTACCGCGAGCTACAGGCGCCGGTCGTGACCATCGAATCCGACGCCCCCTTCCGCGTCGCCCACGACGGTGAGGAGGGCGACCTACACACCCGTGCCCACTTCCGCGTCGCCTACCGCGAACTACGAGTATTCGGCAGCTCGGTCTATGAATAGCTGTGACGAATGAAAAGCCACCTCACCTGCATAAAGTGCCGATCATCACGGAGTCGGCAGAAGAGCTGTCCGTCTTCAACTTTCAGTCCGAGTATGAGGCCGGCCTCGAACTGCTGCGTTCGCGGCATCGGGGAGTGAGGGCACCGGTCCGCGCGGTCTTCTGGTGGTTACGCTGAGGCCAGTAGCCCGGTGATCGTGACGCGAATCAGATCGCGAAGAGTTTCGGTGAAGTCCATCTGGCCGGCGGCAAGATCCGGTTCGAGGTCGTATGCGGCCTGGATGGCGGGCGCCGGCCGAGACTGCGGCCAGGCTCCGGCAGTGAGCAGGATGGTGTAGGCGACCACTTGCCACGCCTGCTCGTTGGAGAGCTCGGGAAGCGCGCGCACCATCGCCCGCGTGATCGTCTCCACCTCGCCGGCGATCGCGTACTTGTGCTGCACTGCCACCTCGGTAGAAATGTTGCGTTCGAGGACGGCCGACTGCGCACTGATCAGGTCACACATCACCGGGCGCTCGGCAATCGAGCTCGCCACCACGTCGGCGACCTGCGCAATCCGCTCGAGGCAATCCGCGGGGGATTCGACAAGCCAAGCGTCAACCTGTGCTGCCCACTCGTGGAGCTCGGCATCGAGCAATTGAAGCAGCACTGCTTCGCGCGATTCGAAGTACCGCAACACATTCGACTTTGCGAGACCGACGCGGCGACTCAGCTCGTTGAGACTGACCTTGGCCACCGGCATTTCCTCGAGCATCTCGCTGGTGACAGCAAGGATGCGGGCGCGCCGCATCTCCCGCTGTTCATTGCTGCGTGCACGTTGGAAATCCATAGGGCGAATATTACAGACCGGCAGACCTATTGACAAGAGACCGGCGGTTCATTAGTGTCGATCGCATACAACAGACCGCCAGATCTATTAAGGAGAATCTCGTGGCAACCACCATTCCAAGCCAAGCCGACAAGCTCGCCGTCGTAACCGGATCCAACAGTGGTACCGGAAAGGAAGCCGCCCGCGCTCTCGCCGCCGCCGGAGCCAGCGTGATCATGGCAGTGCGCACCGTGGAGAAGGGCGAGGCCGCCCGCGCCGACATCCTCAAGACGGCCCCGAATGCCGACATTGAGGTCCGCCGCGTCGACCTCGCGAACCTGAACAGCATCAAAGAGTTCGCCGAGCAGTTGATCAAGGAAGGGCGGCCGCTGGACCTGCTCCTGAATAACGCCGGCGTCATGATGCTGCCCGAGCGGCACGAGACCATCGATGGTTTCGAGACCCAGTTCGGCACCAACTTCCTCGGGCACTTCGCGCTGACATTGCGCCTGCTGCCCTTGCTGCTGAAGGCTAAGGCGCCGCGCGTGGTCACCATGTCCAGCGGCAATCAGGCGCCGATCGACTTCGACGACCTCAACTGGGAAAAGAGATACTCGGCGAACGGCGCCTACGGCCGCTCCAAGCTCGCCGACCTGCTCTTCAGCCGCCAGCTGGCGCGGGTCGCCGAGGCCAAGGGGCTCAACCTGATCTCGCTCGGCGCGCACCCGGGCAACGCGGCGACCAGCATCTACGACAACGGCACCCAGTACGGCGGCAAGCCGATCCTGGTTCTGCGGATCGCCTGGAAGATCACCCCGCGCCACTCGGCGGCCGCCGGTGCCGCTCCCATGCTGATGGCCGCAACCTCTACCGGCGTCGAACAAGCCGGCTACTACGGTCCCCGCTTCGGGCTCATCGGTGCGCCTGCAGTCGCCAAAGTATCCAAGGCCGGCCAGGATCCCGAGGTCGCCGCGCAGCTATGGGCCGAGGCGGAGCGACTGACCGGCGTCACCCTCGAATCGCAGCTGGCCTGACCCGAGCATCCGACTCGAACAAGGTCGTCGGGTCCTACCAGTACGACGCCACCCGCTGACGCAGGTCAGGGACAGCCAAGGGACGACTCCCGAACTCCCCAGAGACCGGCCCTGACCTGCAATTTTAAGTGCGGAAGCGGAGGGATTTGAACCCCCGGTCGCTCTCACGACGCTCGCTTTCAAGGCGAGTGCATTCGGCCGCTCTGCCACGCTTCCTTCGGTCAAGAGGCTACAAGACGCCGGCATCCGGCCACAAAGCGAATACGGGTTCTGCCAGAGTGGAGGATGTGCGCGCCGTAGCCGATACCGAGTCCCTGTCCGTGTCCGAGGTTCCCGATCCGATTGCCGGGCCGGGTGAGGTGGTGATCGACGTCGTCGCCGCCGGGGTCAACCGGGCTGACCTGCTGCAACGGCGCGGGGCGTATCCGCCGCCGAAAGGGGCGTCGGAGATCCTGGGGCTGGAGGTGTCGGGGCGGATCAGTGCGGTCGGCCCGGATGCCGGGGGTTGGCGGGTCGGCGACGAGGTGTGTGCGCTGCTCGCCGGCGGGGGTTACGCGGAGAAGGTGGCGGTGCCCGCGGCGCAGGTGCTGCCGGTCCCGGCGGGCGTCGACCTGCAGACCGCCGCCGCGCTGCCGGAGGTGGCGTGCACAGTCGTATCCAACCTGATTCTCACCGCGAATCTGCGCGCCGGGGAACTGCTGCTGATCCACGGTGGGTCCAGCGGGATCGGCACCCACGCCATCCAGCTCGCCTCCGCGCTCGGCGCCCGGATCGCGGTCACCGCCCGCAACCAGGCCAAATTGGACCGCTGCGCCGAACTCGGCGCCGGCATTCTCATCGACTACACCACCGACGACTTCGCGCAGGTGATGAAGGACAACGGCGGCGCCGACGTCATCCTCGACATCATGGGCGCCAAGTACCTGCCCGGCAACATCGCCGCGCTGCGCACCGGGGGCCGGATGGTCACCATCGGGCTGCAAGGCGGGGTGAAGGGTGAGCTGAACATGGGTGTGCTGCTGGCCAAACGGCTGTCGGTGTTCGGGACGACGCTGCGGTCGCGGCCCGTCGACGGGCCCGGCGGCAAGGGCGAGGCCGTTACCAAAACGCTCGAAGTCACCTGGCCGCTGATCGAGGCCGGCCGGATCGTGCCGATCGTCGACTCGGTGTTCGGGTTCGATGACGCGGCCGCCGCGCATGCGCGCCTCGACAGCGGGGATGCCGTGGGGAAGGTGCTGCTGCGCGTCGGTGCGTGAGTGTTTCGGGGTGGTGTGGTGGTCAGCCGAGGGAGGCGAGGGTGCGGACGAGGTGGTCGACCTCGACGGGAGTGGAGTAGGGGCCGAGGCCGATGGTGACGGCACCGCCGAAGTCGTTGACACCCATCACGTCGAAGGCGCGGCTGGGGATCCCGGTGAGGGCGCGGACGCCGTTGTCGGCGAGGCGGCGGACCACCTTGTCGGCGCCGACATTGGCGACGGTGAAGCTGAGCAGCGGGACGCGGTTGGCGGATTCGCCGATCACGTGCACCTGGTTGAGATTCTCCAGCGTCGAACGCAGGTAAGTGAGCAGCCGGTCGAGGTATTCGGACTGCCCTTTGATGGCGGTGGTGAGGCGCTGTCGGCGTTTGCCTTTGGCCTCCTCGTCGAGGTTCGCCAGGTATTCCACCGACGCGACGGTGCCGGCGAGCAGCGCGCCGGAGACCCGTTCGGGTTCGAGGCGGGCGGGGCCGGTGGCCGACGGGTCGAGGCTGACGGATTCGAGGGCGTTCAGACGGTCGGGGTCGGCGAACACCATCGCCGCCACCGGCGGCCCGCCCCAGCGCTGCGCCGACACGACCATCACGTCGGCACCGATCTCGTTGATGTCGAGGGTGTCGAAAGGTGCCGCACTCGTGGCGTCGACGACGAGCAGCGCACGCGCGTGCACGGCGCCGTCGACGATGGGTTCGAGGTCGGTGATCACACCGGTCACCGACGACGCCATCGACACCGTCACCACCGACACCGGGCCGGTCAGGAGCTTCTCGAACTGCCACGCCGGCAGCTCACCGGTCTCGACGTCGATCTCCGCCCACCGGGGGCTCCAGCCGCTGCGTTTGGCCAGCCGCAGCCACGGGACGATGTTCTCCTCGTCGTCGGTGCGGGAGACCACCACATCACCGACGGACTTGTGGGAGGCGAGCAGCGACTCGGTGAGCGCCGACATCAGTGAGAACCGCGAGTTGCCGAGGACGACACCGGCCGGGTCGCCGCCCACGAGGTCGGCGATGGCCCGGCGGGCCCGGTCGGTCACGTCGGCCGAAGCCCGGCCCGACGGGTAGAGCGGGTTCGGAGGGGCCGCGAACTGGCGGAATCCCGTCGACACAGCCGTGGACACCGAGTTGGGAATCAGCATCCCGGCCTGTGGATCGAAGTGGATCCAGCCGTCGCCCAGTGAGGGGAACAGCCCACGCACATACGCGACATCGAACGACATGGCCACCACCCTAACGCGCACCCCACACCAAACCCACGCAAAGCCACCCCAAGCACCCCCTAAGCTCGAACCCATGATTCCTAATCCGTTCAGCAGTGACGCGTCGTCGGCGGCCGGGGCCGGTGACGACGAACAGATCGTGGTCGTCGACTCCGATGCAGACGGCGAGTCGCAGAGTGTGGCCGCGATGGTGGAACAGCCGGCGAAGGTGATGCGGATCGGCACGATGATCAAGCAGTTGCTGGAGGAGGTGCGGGCGGCACCTCTCGACGATGCGAGCCGCAACCGGCTGCGTGACATCCATCAGACGTCGATCCGGGAGCTGGAGAGCGGGCTGGCACCGGAGTTGCGGGAGGAGCTGGAGCGGCTGGCGTTGCCGTTCTCCGACGACGCGACGCCGTCGGATGCGGAGCTGCGGATCGCGCAGGCGCAGCTCGTCGGCTGGCTCGAAGGGCTGTTCCACGGGATCCAGACGGCGTTGTTCGCGCAGCAGATGGCGGCGCGGGCGCAGTTGGAGCAGATGCGGCAGGGTGCGTTGCCGCCGGGACTGGGTGGTCCGGGCGGGCCGGGTCACGGTCACGACAGCACCGGACAGTATCTATAGCCGCCTGAGCGGGCCACACCGGTCAAGGGTGTTCCGCTTGTATGCTGAGTCTCCGTGTCGATAGTTGTCGGTGACGACGTTCCCCCCGCCCCCGAGGTGTCGGATTCGCGTACGCTGCGGCGTGGTCTCGCCGACCTGGTGGCGGGGTTGCGCAATCAGGAGCTGTGGCTGCATCTGGGCTGGCAGGACATCCGGCAGCGGTACCGGCGGTCGGTGCTGGGCCCGCTGTGGATCACCATCGCCACCGGTGTGACCGCGCTGGCGATGGGTCTGCTGTACGGCGAACTGTTCGACCAGGACATCAAGACGTTCCTGCCGTATGTGACGCTCGGCTTCATCTTCTGGAACTTCATCCAGATGTCGATCCTCGACGGCGCCGAGGTGTTCAGCAAGAACGAGGGCCTGATCAAGCAGATCCCGGCGCCGGTGAGCGTGCACGTGTACCGGGTGGTGTGGCGGCAGCTGATCATCTTCGCCCACAACCTGGTGATCTTCGTGATCGTGCTGATCGTGTTCCCGCAGGATCCGGGGTGGGGTGTACTGCTCGTTTTTCCGGCGTTCGCGCTGTACATCCTCAATTCGGTGTGGGTGGCGATCGTGTTCGGCATCCTGTCGACCCGTTTCCGCGACATCGGCCAGTTGCTGACGACGTCGGTGCAGCTGGTGTTCTTCATGACGCCGATCATCTGGTCCGCCGACAGCCTGAGCAGCACGACGCACGAGTCGTCGAGCAGGCTCAAGATCGTCGAGATCAACCCGATGTTCCACTACCTTGAGGTGGCTCGTGGGCCGCTGCTGGGCCATCACGTCGAGCTCTATCACTGGCTGGTGGTCCTGGGCTGCACCGCTTTCGGCTGGCTGCTGGCCCTGTTCGTGATGCGTAACTACCGGGCCCGCGTGCCCTACTGGGTGTAGGAGAACTGATGGGAACCTCGGATGTGCGGGTGGACACCTGGAACGCGGGTGTCGATTTCCCGATCTTCGACGCGAAGACGCGGTCGATCAAGAAGTCGGTGATCGGTGCCGCGGGCGGCGTGATCGGGTCGACGGGGTCGAAGGTGATGGTCGTCGAGGCCCTCAAGGACATCAACCTTCATCTCAAGCACGGCGACCGGGTCGGCCTGGTGGGCCACAACGGCGCCGGCAAGTCGACACTGCTGCGGTTGCTGGCCGGCATCTACGAGCCGACGAGCGGGTCGTGCCGGGTACAGGGCCGGGTGGCGCCGGTATTCGACCTGGGCGTCGGCATGGATCCGGAGATCTCCGGCTACGAGAACATCCTGGTGCGCGGCATGTTCCTGGGCATGAGCCGCAAGGAGATGCTGCGCAAGGTCGACGACATCGCGGAGTTCACCGAGCTCGGCGACTACCTGGAGATGCCGCTGCGCACCTACTCCGCGGGTATGCGGGTGCGGGTGGCGCTCGGCGTGGTCACCAGCACCGACCCGGAGATCCTGATCCTCGACGAGGGCATCGGCAATGTCGACGCCGCGTTCATGAAAAAGTCCCGCAAGCGGCTGCAGGAGCTGGTGGAACGCTCGGGCATCCTGGTGTTCGCGAGCCACTCCAACGAGTTCCTGGCGCAGCTGTGTGACCGGGCGCTGTGGATCGATCACGGCCGGATCCGGCAGGAGGGCGGGATCGAGGAGGTCGTGGAGGCGTACGAGGGCCCGGAGGCCGCGGCGAGTGTGCGCCGGGTGCTGGCCGACATGGAGAAGGACAGCAACGCCGACGATGCTGTTAATGCCGAGGGTGAGGACAGCGAGTGAGCGAACGTATCGTCGCGGTCGTCGTCACCCACAAGCGGGCTGAGCTGCTGGCCGAGTCACTGAAAGCTGTTGCCGCCCAGGATCGTCCGGTCGATCACCTGGTGGTGGTCGACAACGCCGACGAGTCCGTGGCCGCGGATCTTGTTGCCGGACAGCCTATTCCGACCACCTACATCGGTTCCAAACGCAACCTCGGTGGCGCGGGCGGTTTCGCCCTGGGCATGTTGCAGGCGCTCGCGCTGGGCGCGGACTGGGTGTGGTGCGCCGACGACGACGGCCGCCCCGACGGCCCGTCGGTGCTCTCGACGCTGCTGGCGTGCGCGCACAAGCACGGGCTCGACGAGGTGTCGCCGGTGGTGGCGCGCATCGACGACCCCGACACCCTCGCCTTCCCGCTGCGCCGCGGGCTGGTGTGGCGGCGCAAACGGTCGGAACTGTTCACCGATGACGAGACCACCGACGACGACCTGCTGCCCGGCATCGCGTCGCTGTTCAACGGGGCGCTGTTCTCAGCGCACGCGCTGGAGGTGGTCGGTGTGCCCGACCTGCGGCTGTTCTTCCGGGGCGACGAGGTGGAGATCCACCGTCGGCTGCAGCGTTCGGGCCTGGCCTTCGGCACCTGCCTGACCACCGGGTATCTGCACCCGGACGGCGCCGACGAGTTCCGGCCGATCCTGGGCGGGCGGATGCACACCCAGTACCCCGACAACGAGGTGAAACGGTTCTTCACCTACCGCAACCGCGGCTACCTGATGAGCCAGCCCGGCATGCGCAAGCTGCTGCCGCAGGAGTACGCCCGGTTCGGCTGGTACTTCCTGATCCAGCAGCACGACCCGAAGGGTTTCGCCGAATGGGTGCGGCTACGACGGCTCGGCCGGCGGGAACGGTTCATCCGGCCCGAATAGCGTCATCGCCGGTTCCTCCTCGGGCAGTCCGAGGTCGAGCTGCCCCTGCCCCTCGCTGAGCCGCTGCGCGGCGACCCGCTTGAGGATGTCGAGTTCCTTCTCCGAGTGCGCCGACCCGAGATGCTCGATCTGCCGGGATCCGCGCCGGTTGGCGTACACGATCTGCACAGCAGTCGCCCCCGAAGCCGTCTTCACCGTCCGCACGTACGCCACGGGGGTCCAGGTTACCCGCGCCCGGCGAGCAACCGCTCCTCATGTCGCAAACGCATGGGAGCACCCACATTTCGGCTGTTTCCACCGACCTCGTCACGGCGAAGGATTGTGGTGTACGTCTCAGTCCGCAAGAGGCGGGCTGGGGGTGAACCTCAAGGAGGACGCAGTGCGGGTAGCAGTCATAGGCCACACCGGGATGGGTGGCAAAGCCATCACCGAAGAACTCGTCAGGCGCGGCCACCAGGTCACCGGGCTCGCGCGAAACGCCGACAAGGCCCCACAGATCGATGGCCTGACCAACGTCGGCATCGACATCTTCGACCCCGCGTCGCTGCGTGATGCGCTACGGGGCCACGACGTGGTCGTATCGGCATTCGCCGCGGGCCACGACCTTTCCCCCGACACCTTCTACCGGCAAGCGGAGGGCACACGCCGGATCATCGGTGCGTTCAAGGAGTCAGGCGCCGGGTACCTACTGTACATCGGCGGCGTCGCGAGTCTCTATACCGAACCGGGCGTACAGGTCTACGACTCCCCCGGCTTTCCGGGAACGTACTTCGGTACCGCGCCCGCGCCGTTCCTGCACTGGCTGGGCGAGATCACAGGCGTCGGGCTCTTTCACGAGTCCGCGGAACGCCGCGAGCGGGGTGAACTCGGCCCGCGCGAGTCGGACCCGGTCATCGTCGGCGTGGTCGACTCATGGGAGGCGATTCCCCTGCTGGAGGGATGCCGGATCGCGCTCGACCTGTTCGCGCACCGCACCGACATCGACTGGAGCTTCCTGTCGCCGCCGTGGCTGTACCGGCCCGGAAAGGGTTCGGGGAGTTACCACCTCGGCATCGACTACGTGCCGATGGAGAACGGTCACCCGGCCGGCATCGACGTCCCCGACCTGGCGCTGGCCGTCTGCGACGAGACCGAACGCAGGGCCTTGATCCACCGGCACTGGACGGTATCGGGGGCGCAGGAGAACTTCTGACGGTCCGGAAACGGTAAGCGGCCCGGGCACTATGCCCGGGCCGCTACCTGTCTCTGTCAGATCACCTGTGACACAGTATGGTTGAGTTCAGGCTGTCGTGTTCAGGTGCTCGCCGGGGCCAGGACGATGTCGAAGCGGGTGCGGCTCCACGGGCCGTCGAGGACTCGGCCGTCGGGGGTCGGGGTGCCCGCCGGTTGCGGCCCGAACTCCTTGATGAGAGAGTCCTTGACCCCGAACACGGTGTCCTTCTTGCCGATCGGATCTCCGGTCGGGAAGATGTGGGTCACCAGGGTGCGGGCGCCGGGGTGGCTGACCATGAAGTGCAGGTGGCTCGCGCGCATCGGGCTACGGCCGACGGCGGCGAGCATCTTGCCCACCGGGCCGTCGTCGGGAATGGGGTACGGGGTGGGCGTGAGACCCCAGAACCGGAATTCGCCGTTGCTGTCGGCGATCAGCCGACCGCGCGCGGTGCGGCTCTGGGCGTCGCGCTGCACGTCGTACAGGCCGTCCTCGTCGGCCTCCCACACCTCGATGACCGAGCCGGGCAATGGTTTTCCGTCGGTGTCGGTGACGGAGCCCTCGACCCAGCAGGGTTCGCCGGGCGCCCCGAACGCGATATCGCCGCCGAGTTCGACGTCGGCGGCGTCCTCGACGAAGAAGGGCCCGAAAACCGTTGCCTCGGTGGCGCCTTTGTACGCGACGTTGTTGACGTTGATGGTCTGCATCGACGCCCCGAGGGCATCGCTGAGCAAGACGAACTCCTGCCGCACATCGTCGGTGATGTGTCCTGCGGCGGTGAGGAATTCGATTCCCTTGCCCCACTCCTCCTCGGTGAGCCGCACGTCGCGGATGAACGCGTGCAGATGCTTGGTCAACGAGACCATGATCTCCCGCAGGCGTGGATTCTCGCAGGCACCGAAGCTCGCGACGACGTTGTCGACGAGCCTCTGCTCGATCCGCTCCTGCGCGGGGGTCACGTCACGGTGCCCGCTTGCGGCCGTATCGACCTGCGCCGAACCGGGATTCACGAAGGTTCCGGTACTCATGTCGGGTCCTCTCCTGCCCATGCCTTCCGCAACAGGGCGGTGATGTTCTCTTCCGTGGCCGGTACCGGATTGCTCACCGGTGCGGCCGCGAGGATCGGGGCGACGGCATCGTCGATCCCGGACTCGGGCATGCCGAGCTCGGCGAGGGAACCGACGACACCGAGGTCGCGGCGCAGCTCGAACAGGCCGGTGGCGGGGTCCGGTTTCCCCAGAGCCTGGGAGATCCGTTGCGCGGCATCGGCGGCGGCGGGTGCGTTGAGGGCGGTGACATAGGCCAGGACGATGGCGTGCGTCTCCGAATGGGACAGCCCGTACGCGCCGCCGAGCACATGACAGATCTTGTGGTGCAGGCCCGAACCCGCGGAGGCGAAGGCGACGGCGGCGAGGTAGGCGCCGTACAGCGTCTGTTCCCGCGCCGCGAGGTCGTCGGGGTCGGCGCCGAGGGCGCGCAGCCCCGGTATCAGGGCCCGCAGACCCTCGGTGCCCAGTGCCTTGTTGATCGGGTCGGCCCGCGGCGCCCAGAAACCGTCCACCGCGTGGGCGACGGCGTTGAGCCCGGATGCGACGGCCAGCTGCCCTGGCAGTGACCGGGACAGCGTCGCGTCGTAGACGACGACCTTGGGCAGTACATGTGGGTCGCTACCGGTGACCTTGCGGTTGTTCTCGGTCTGGCCCCACACGTCGGTGGCCTCCGAACCGGCGAAGGTGGTCGGGACCGCGATCACGGGCAGATGAAGGTCGCGGGCGATGATCTTGGCCAGCCCGACGGCCGAGCCGCCGCCGATGCTGACAACCGCGTCCGCACCGGACTCGGTCGCGACACTCACCGCCGCCCGGGCGTTGCCGGCCGGAACGTGCTGGACGATGTCGGAGATCCGGGCCACCACGGCGACCTTGCCGACGACGGCGTCGGCGATCTCGGCTGCGAAGGCGTCGGCGATCAGCAGGATCCGCGACGCCCCGGCCCCAAAGCCCTCGGCGGCGAGCCGAACGTTGTCGGCGGCC
The DNA here is from genome assembly GCF_000241345.1 of Gordonia amarae NBRC 15530. Lineage (GTDB taxonomy): Bacteria > Actinomycetota > Actinomycetes > Mycobacteriales > Mycobacteriaceae > Gordonia > Gordonia amarae. The sequence goes on along the minus strand of NZ_BAED01000020.1, from coordinate 113,397 downwards.
TGTCCGGAGCCGAACAGGATCCGCTGGCCGAGCGTGGTGTGATCGAACCGCATGCCGGTCACCGTGCAGCCGAACGGGATTCGGCCCGGTCGAGCCACGCCGTGAGCGCGGCGGCGACCGCGGCGGGATCTTCGAGCGGCGAGAAGTGGCCCGCACCGTCGACGGACACGAGTTCGGCGCCCGCGATCCCAGCGGCGAGTTCGGCGCCGAGTTCGGGTGGGATGATCGTGTCGGCGCTGCCGACGAGTATCACGGTGGGCACATCGATCGTGTCCAGTTCGGCGCGGCGGTCACGACGGTCGAGAACGGCCAGCTGTTGATCCCGCAGCACGTCGGCGCCGAGGGTGCGGACCATGGAGCCGGCGGTCTCGACGACGTCCGGCCGGTGCGGTGCCACGGCGCCGGACACCAGGTCGGCGGCCTGCTCGAACCCACCGGAGCCGATCATGTCGATCAGGCCCAGCGAGTTCTGCCGCTTGTCCTCGGGTGCGGCGATCGCGGAGGTGTTGACCAGTGCGAGTCCCCGCACCCGGCCGGTGCCGCGCAACGCGATATCGAGACTGACGTAGCCGCCCATCGAGATACCGGCCAGATAGAACTCGCGGGGGGCACGGGCCAGGATGTCGTCGGCCATGTCGGCGATCGACGCTCCGTTGCCACGGAGCACGTGCGCCCGCACACCGTCGCCGAGACGGTCGATCACCGGTTGCCACAGCCGTTCGTCCGCGCCGAGGGCGGGAACGAATACCACAGGAATGCTTGACATCTCAGACCTCCGCACCGTCGACAGCGAGAATCGTACCGGTGGTGAAACCGGCATCCTCGGACACCAGATAGGACACGGCCGCCGCCACCTCGGTGCCGGTGCCGGTGCGGCCGGCGGGCAGCGAGTCGAGCGTGGCCTGCCGCGCCTGCGGCGACTGGGCCTCGAAGATGTCGCGCACCCGGCCGACCGTCGGCAGGATCAGGCCCGGCGCAACCGAATTCACGGTGATACCGGTGCGGGCGAGGTCCTTGGCGAGCTGTTTGGTGAACCCGTTCAGCGCGGCCTTCGACGCGGCGTACGGCAGTCGCGCACCGACCGTGCCCGACGGCCCGAACTTGCCGTTGGCCACCGCCGACGAGAAGTTGACGATCCGTCCGTACCCGTTTCGCTGCATCAATGCGACAGCCTCACGGGCACACAGGAATGCGCTGGTGAGATTGTTGTCGAGGACTTTGCGCCAGATGTCGCCTGACAGGTCGGCGAGCGACCGGACCTGATCCGAGCCGCTGCCGCCCGCGACGTTGACGAGAGCGTCGAGACGCCCGAAGCCTTCATCGATCCGTGCGAACGCCGCGATCACGGCGTCCTCGTCGGTGAGGTCGGCGGCGAGGGTGAGCGTCCGCGCGCCCGCCGCCTCCGCGTCGACGCTGGTCTTCTCCAGCCGGTCGGCCTGGATGTCGAGCAGGGCGACATCGAAGCCGTCGGCGGCCAGCCGGATGGCGATCTCGGCGCCCAGGCCCTGGGCAGCGCCGGTGACCGCGGCTACTCGTCGAGTCATCACTGTGTCCTCGTTTCGCGTGTTCACGATGCCGCCGTCGCCGCTTCGGAGCGCAGACCCAGCTCGGCCAGGATAGCCTCGGTGTGCTCACCGACCTCCGGGATCGCGCCCATGAGCGGTTCCGTGCCCGCGAAGGTGACCGGCGGTATCAGACCGCGCAGTTCACCGGCAGGGGAATCGTAGGTGCGCCAACGGTTCCGGGCTTCGAGCTGCGGATGATCGGCAAGCTCCCCCATGTCGCGGAGCATGGCGTTGGCGATGCCGGCGGCCTCCAGTTCATCGGCGACCTGCCCTGAGGTGCGGTCGGCGAACACCCGCTCGATCTCGGCGCGCAGTTCGTCGGCGTTCTCCACCCGTAACGAATTACGCACGAAGCGCGGGTCTGCGGCGAGATCGGGGTTGCCGAGGATCTTGTCGCAGAACGTTGCCCATTCGCGTTCGTTCTGCAGGCCGAGGAACACCAGTCCCTCGCCGCAGGTGAACGGACCGTACGGGTAGATCGAGGCGTGCCGGGCGCCGGTGCGGTCGGGTGCGCTGCCGCCGTACATGGCGTAGTTGAGCGGGTAGCCCATCCACTCGGCGAGCGCCTCCAGCATCGCGACCTCGATGGTGGCGCCGGTGCCGGTCTGCCCGCGTTCGATGATCGCGGTGAGGATGCCGGTGTAGGCGTACATGCCCGAGGCGATGTCGGCGATCGAGATGCCCACCTTGGACGGCTCGTCGGGGGTGCCGGTGATCGAGACCAGGCCGGCCTCGCACTGTACGAGCAGGTCGTACGCCTTCTTCTGGGTGTACGGTCCGCCCGCGCCGTAGCCGGAGATGGACACGTGAATGAGCCCGGGATTGATCTCGCGCAGCGCGTCGGCGCCCAGGCCGAGCCGTTCGGCGGCGCCGGGGGCCAGGTTCTGGATGAACACATCGGCGGTCTCGGCGAGCGCCTTGACCGCGGCAAACCCCTCCTCGGATTTGAGGTCGAGGGCGATGGATTCCTTGCCCCGGTTCAGCCAGACGAAATGGCTGGCCATGCCCTTGACCGTTTCGTCGTAGCCGCGGGCGAAGTCACCGACCCCGGGCCGCTCGACCTTGATGACGCGGGCGCCGAGATCGGCGAGCTGACGGGTGGCGAACGGCGCGGCGACGGCCTGTTCGAGGGCGACGACGGTGATTCCCCGCAATGGTGTCATGGCACTCACCACGCCCCGATAAGGGACGGTGTCTCAAGTGTTTTCGTGAAGGAGAGGACCTCGCGCGCGAGGTCGGGATCGCTGCCCATACGTCGGAAAACCTCCAGGTTCCGGTCACGTTCCGACGGGTCGTCGGAGTGGAAGATCAGTGTCTTGTTGGCCACGGCCCGCGGGCTGGCCTTGTCCAGGAAGGCGGCCCTGCGCAATTCGGCATACTGGTCGAGAATGCTCTCGTCGGCGTCCCCGGCGATGACGGCCCCAATCGCCTCATTGAGCACGTAGCTGTCGAACAGGCCCATCGTGAGGCCCAGTCCCCCAGAGGGATTGGTGATGTGCGCGGCGTCGCCGGCCAGGAGAACCCGGTCGGCGCGGAAGCTGGACGCCGCCCGCTGGTGCATGCGATATGGTGCCGTCGCGACGATCTCACACCTGGCGGCCACATCCTCGCCGAAGACGTGAGCGAGCATGCCGGGAAGGCGCTCGCCGACCGTCTCCTCGGGCAGCGCGGCGTCCTCCATCCAGGTGTACCGCCACAGCCCGTGCTCGCCCGAGTTGTCGATCTTGACAATGATCGCCCCGCGAGGGCCGTCGAGGTAGAAGGTGGTCTGCGACCAGCCCTCCCGGTTGTCCGGGAAGCGGAGGTTGGTGGCGACGAAGCGTTCGGGCCAGGTCATGCCGTCGAACTCGACGGGCAGGGCCTTGCGGACCGCGGACTGCGCGCCGTCGGCACCGATCAGCCACTGCGCGTGCAAGGTATGCTCGCCGGCGTCGGACCACACCGTGACATCGACGCCGCCGTCGTCCTGCGAGACACCGGTGACCTTGTGCCCGAACAGGACCCGGGCGTTGTCGTACCGTTCCAGGTGCTGCAGGGCGATCTCGGCGAGCCGGTGCTGACCGAGATGTAGATTGAACGGGTACTTCACGTGCCCTTCGAGGCATTGCAGGCCGTAGGCGACGATCTCGCCGGTCTCCCGGACGCGATACTCGTAGTCCTGCTTGGTGAATCCGGCCGCCAGAGCGTCCTCGAGCACACCGAGTCGTTCCAGGCCTTCCAGGACGGACCAGTGGTAGAGCGGTGCCCGCGGAGCGCTCGGGATCTCCGGGAATCGCTCCACCACGGTCACCCGGACTCCCTGCCGGGCGAGTCCGAGCGCGTTGAGGAGGCCTGTCGGCCCGGCGCCGGCGACGATGACCTGTTGATCGTCTGCCACGAGTTCACTCTCCTATCAATGTAATACAGGCCACATCGTGGCCACGGATTCACCATCCCGCACTACCGCGCCGGGCGCCAATAACCGTCGTTCGGTGTGGTCATGCTCGGCGCGCATCGACTCGGCGGGCGCGGCGTTCACATCCCGGTCAAGGTACTGACCGCGCAGACCGATCCGGCGGCGCTGCGGGCCTCCGCGCCGGCGTCCAGGCCGTCGGTGCCCGGGACGACGGTGAATGTCTGCGGCCGGGTCATCGGCGACACCAGCCGGTATCCGAAGGTCTTGCCCACCAGGTCGATACCCTCGCGGCGATAGTGCTCGCCCATCATCAGCGCCAGCAACGGGCCGTGGATGACCAGACCGTCGTAGCCCTCGGAGCGGCAGAAGTCGACGTCGTAATGGATGCGGTGGGCGTTGTAGGTGAGCGCCGAGAACCGGAACAGCATCCGCTCGTCGACGGCCAGGTCGAGGGTGGGTCCGCCCGGCGGTGCGGGCGGGGTGGGCGGTGTGGGCAAGGCATTGGAACCGCCTGCCCGGTAGACGATGTCCTGTTCCTCGTGGATGACGAGTTCATCGTCCTGGAAGATCTGCTGGGCAACCGTGGTGAAGGTCAGCAGACCGGTGCGCCCCTGCTTGTCGACGGACTTCTTGACCGAGGTCACCTTGGTGGCGGGGGCGCCGATCTTGAGCAGCCCGTAGGTGGTGACGCGGCCACCGGCGAACATCCGGCGACGGCCCTCCCCGGGCGGCGCCGGGATGCCGACCACGGGATGGCCGTCGTAACCGAGGTCGCGTTCGGGGCTGCGTTCGAGCAGGTACATCCAGTGCCACAGGGGTGCGATGGTGTCACCGGCACCGAACGGCACCTCGATGTCGAGCATCGCGGCGAGGGATTCGGCGGGTTCAGCTGCGATGATCTCGGTCCGCTCGATCTGGTCCGGGGTGGTGCTGGTGGTGGCGTCTTCGGTGGTGGTCATGAGCTTCCTTCAGTTGGTGCCGAGTGCGTGCAGAAGTTCGGTGAGATCGCTTGCGTTGTCGAGATTCTCGACGGCGGTGACGAGCCGCTGCGCCCTGCCGTCACCGAGTGGGCCGAGCAGGGACGTGGCCTTGGCGACGACCTCGGCGTGCGTCATCGGGTTCTTCGCCGAACCCTTGGCGTCGGTGGGGTCGCCGGCCTCCAGGACGATGACCTCACCGTCGGTGAGGGTGAACTCCAGTCGCGGACCGTCGAGCAGACCGATACCGGGTTCGACCTCGAGGGACACCTTGGCCATGGCCCCGCGGATGCGCGGCTCAGCGAGCCGCAGCGGCTCGTACTCGTCGAGACCCAGCCGCCCGCCGCACAGGGCCAGTGCCAGCGCGTACGGGAGGCTGAACTGGGCGTCGAACACCGTCTCGATCCGCTCGACCGACAGCATGTTGTACGCGGTCTCGCCGAGCGCGACCCTGACGGACCGCACATCCTCGGCGGTGAGCGACCGCCGCGTGAGCAGCGCCATCACCACATCGACCGCGGAATGCGAACCACGGCAACAGGCGTACGGCTTGAGGTAGGAGCTGGCGACGTTGAGGTCGGTGCCGAGGTTCTCCACGGCCCGTTCGGGATAACCGGTCCCGCCGTTGTAGGTGGCGATGATACCTCCCCACTCGGCCTCGAAAAGCCTGCTCGGGCCAGTGATTCCGGCGCGGGCGAGGACCGCGGCGTCGACGCCTGTCTCGCAGGCCTTTCCGGGGTGCAGGCGTTTAGTCATCGCCCCGTCATCCTTGAACGCCCAGATGCCACCGGTGAAGGAACCCGCGATGCCGAGGGCGTCGGTGAACCGATCAGCGTCGAGGCCAAGGCATTTCGCGGCGGCAGCAGCGGCGCTCAGGCTGCCCATCGTGCCGGTCGTGTGCCAGCCGCGGTCGGTGTGCGCACCGAACCCGCCGAGTGCGGCGAGGGCACGAAAGCCGATGTCGTAGCCGGCGATGGTGGCGGTGATCAGTTCCCGCCCGGAGGCACCCACCACCTCGGCGGCGGCGATCGCGGCGGGCAGGACGGTCACACCGGCATGCCCGGAACCGCCGCCGTCGTCGAAATCGCGGGCATGTGCCGAGGTTCCGTTCGCCAGTGCCGCCTGCGCGGGGTTGAGCCGGAACCCGGTTCCCCACACCAGACTTCCGCTGGCGGAGTCCTGAATGCCGGTGAGCGCGCGGATGACCCGGCCGGCCTCGGGCGTGGCGGCGCCGTACATCGCGACCGCGAGCGTGTCGAGGATGTGGTCCTTGATACCGGCGACATCCTCGGCCGGCAGATCATCGAAGGTAACCCGCGACCAGTGCGCGGCAAGGGATTGCGTGAGTGTGGGGTTCTCCCGGACGGGACTCTGGGACATGCTGGTTCAGCCCCGCAGGTTGAGCGTGAGCTTGTCGATCAGCCAGCGGCCCCCGGCCTGCCCGACACTCGTCTCGGACTCCACGATCGTCGCCTCCGGGTAGCGGCGGGCCAGCATCCCGACGACCTCCGCGATCTCGGCCGTCGCGAGGGCCTGCCCGAGGCAGTTGTGCGGGCCGGAACTGAACGTCAGCGGCACATTGCGTTCCCGGTCGAGATCGAAGACATCCGGGTTCTCGAAACGTTCGGGGTCGCGATTGGCCGACCACACCGCGATGTGGACATCACTGCCGGCCGGGATCGTCACCTCACCCACCTCGATGTCCTCGGTGGCGATCTTGCTGATCATGCCGGTCCGCGGGTACAGGCGCAGTACCTCGGTGACGGCGTCCGGGATCAGCCCGGGGTCGGCGACGATGCGCTGCCACGCCTCCGGTTCCCGCAACAGCGCCCAGACCACCAGCGACGCCTGGTGGGCGGTATTGACCGAGCTGGCCTCCAGCATCGAGGTCGCCTCAGTGACCACCTCCTCCTCGGTGAGCTTGCCCTCGTCGCCCTGCTGGATCAGGTACGACAGCATGTCCTCGCCGAGACCCGCGGCCCGTTTGCGGGCGATCAGGTCGTCGAGATACTCCCACTGCTCGACGTAGGCGCCCCGGACGGTGTCGGCGACGGTGCGGTCGCGGGTGAGCAGCGACAGCGTGCGCTCGGAGATCGACTGCACCTTGGGCGCGTCCGACATCGGCGCACCGGCCAGATAGCAGTAGACCATCGACGGGATGCGCCGGGCGACGGTGTCGTGGACGTCGATCGGCGCGGTGTCGTCGAGTTCGTCGGCGATCTCGTCGATGATGCCCCGCAGCACATCCTGGATCTTCTTCACCCGCGCCGGCCCCATCCAGCGAGCCAGCGGGGAGCGCAGGTGCAGATGCGGCTTGCCCTCGATCATGATGATGCTGCGCTCACGGAAGTCGTGGACCGGGCCGTCGGTGATGCCGATCTCCTCCATCAGCCTCAGGGCGGAGTTTCGGAACCGTTTGTCGCGCAGTACCTTTCCAGCGGTCTCGTAATCGGTGACAGCGTAGCCGTAGTCGCCGGAGACAATGGATTGTCCGTGGAAGGCGCCGCCGGAATGCTGATCGGTGTCCGGGGCGAACGGATCGAAGATGGTGGGGGCGCTCATCACGGGGAGCTCCTTCGTCGTTGCGATCGGGCGTGGGATGTCCGGCCCGTGGTTCCCGTCCATCGTGAGCCGGGTCACGTCGCGACGACAAACATCGTTTTGTTCATTGCTCCATGCGCGAGGTGAATACCCCGTGCACCCCGCGTTTCCCGCCGCGGAAAAAAGCATTCGATGCAGAAAACGCATCGACCCGGTCACTTTCGCGGCATTGCCGGGACCGAGCCGCGCGCCCATGCTGAATCCATCGCCGATGTGACAGCGGTCACCCGATCCGACCAGGAACTCCCGACCGCACCGGCTCTCCCACCCACGCCGAAAACCCCAGGGGCAGCAATGACCGTCACCACCACCCGCACCGAGAGGCCTGTCGCGGCCGCCGACACGGATCCGGCCGGCACGGACCTCACCGCCCGCGCCACCGAACTGATCCCGCTGATCCGGGAGTACGCCGCGCAGGGCACCGAGGCGCGTCGCGTCGCCCCCGAGGTCATCGCCGCCATCGATGAGATCGGGATGTTCCACGCGATGGTGCCCACCCGCCTCGGCGGCGCCGGCGTCTGTCTGCGCACCGCTGTCGATGCGACCAGCGAGATCGCCCGCGGCGACGGCTCCACCGGCTGGGTTGCCGCCCTCATGATGATGGGCACCGCGTTCTCGGCCACCTGGTCGGCCCCCTGTCAGGACGACATCTTCGGTGTCGGCGCCCGGCCGAAGATCTGCGGCGTGTTCTCCCCCGGCGACAAGCCGGCAAAAGTTCCCGGCGGATACCGGGTCAGCGGCCAATGGCCCTACGCCTCAGGTTCTTTCGCGGCCGACTGGGCGTCGATCACCATCGAGCTGGAGGACGGGGCACTGGCCATGGGCCAGATCCCGCGCGAGGCCTTCACCATCGCGCCCACCTGGTTCGTCGCCGGGATGGAGGGCACCGGCAGCGACACGATCGTGGTGAAAGACCACTTCCTGCCCGAGTACCGGCTGCAGCGGGTCTCCGACATGTTCGAGGCCGAGTTCGCCACGCCGTACACCGACGACGCGATCGCCAACATCCCGTTCAACGCGGCCGCCTCGGTGATCCTGGTGGCCCCGCAGCTCGGACTCGGCAGGCACGCCCTGGAACTCACCCGCGCGCACCTGCCGTCGAAACCCGTCGCGTACAGCATCTACGGTGAGGCCAGGCAATCGCCCACGCACCAGGTGAGCGTGGCGAAGGCGGCCACGAACCTGCACATCGCCGAGCTGCTCGTCGGGCAGATCTGCGACGAGATCGACTCGGCGTCGGTGACCGGGGAGCGCCTGGACCTGGAGACGAAGGCCCGCATCCGCAACGACTGCGGCACCGCTGTCGAACTCGTCAATGACGCGATCGCACAACTGCTGACCGCCAACGGCGCCGGATCGTTCGCCGACGCCAATGTGCTGAACCAGATCTGGCGTGATTCGGAGACCGGTGCCCGCCACGCGCTGGTCACGCCCGACATCGGCCGCGAAACCTACGGGCGCGTCCTGCTCGGCAACCTCCAACCCACCATCGTCCTCTGAAAGCCCCGTCTTTCTGAAAGCCCCGTCCTGCGAAGGAGACGAGCAGCCCATGAGCAGCCCAGCCCCCCAGACCCCCGCGGTGTCCGACCCGGCGCACTATCGCAAGGCGCTCGGCCACGTTCCCACCAGCGTGTCGATCATCACCGCGACGGGCCGCGGCGGCCCGATCGGGATGACGATCGGGTCGTTCACCTCGGTCTCGCTCACGCCGCCGCTCATCGCCTTCTTCATCGACAAGGGCTCTTCCACCTGGCCGCTCATGTACGAATCCGACCGCTTCGGGGTCAACGTGCTCGGGCACCGGCACAGCGAACTGTGCCGCACCTTCTCCCGCCCCGTCGCCGACCGGTTCGAGGGAGTCGACTGGCAGCCATCGCCGCACGGCATCCCCCTGCTCGACGAGGCGATCGTCGCCCTCGAATGCACCCGCGTGAAGGTCGACGTGATCGGAGATCACTACCAGGTCGTCGGCCGGGTCGAATCGCTGGAAGTGCGGGCGGCCGACCCGCCACTAGTGTTCGTGCAGGGCGGATTCCTCGACCTGACCCCGCCCACCGTCCCCTGACCGACCATCCGGCACACAGACATTCCCCCTGAACCTATCCAGAATCCAACCCACGCAAAGGAAGTCGACAATGACCACCACGCTGACCCCGCCCGCAACCACCCTGCCCGGACTGGATCCCGAGATCGTCGCCCGCGCAACCGCACTGGTCCCGCTGATCCGCGAACACGCCACCGAAGGCGCCGAGAACCGGAAGATCTCCCCCGAAGTTGTCGCCGCCCTCGATGAGTCCGAACTCCTCCGGATCTTCCTGCCCGCGCGGCTCGGCGGCCTGGACGTGTCGATGCACACCGCGCTGGAGACCATCGCCGAGGTCGCCCGTGGCGACGGTGCCACCGCCTGGGTGCTGACGCTGTTGTCCTCGGGCACCGCCTTCGGCGCCACCTGGAACGATCAGGCACAGGAGGAGATCTGGGGCGCCGACCCGCGCGCCAAGCTGTCCGGCACCTTCCAGCCCACCCCCGACGTCAAGCGCGTCGACGGCGGCTACGTGATCAGCGGCCGCTGGCCGTACTCGTCGGGTTCCTTCGCCGCCACCTGGGCCTCCCTCGGCATGCTCGTCGAGGTCGACGACCCCACCGAGAACCCCGTCGCCCTCGCCCACATCCCCGCCTCGGACTTCACCATCGAGGACTCGTGGTACGTGACCGGTATGAAGGGCACCGGCAGCGACACCATCGTCGTCGACAACGCCTTCGTCCCCGACCACCGCATCCAGCGCCTGACCGGGATGTTCGCGGGCGACTTCGCCACCTCGCACAAGGAGGACCGGATCGCCCGCGTGCCGTTCGGTTCGGTGGCCGCGCTGATCCTGGCCGCCCCGCAACTGGGTCTGGCCCGGCACGCCCTCGAGATCGTCCGGCAGTCGATCGTGGGCAAGCCGATCCTGTACACCAAGTACACGCAGGGCCGCCTGTCGCCGACGCACCAGCTCGCCGTCGCCGACGCCGCCACCAAAATCAACCTCGCCGGCCTGCTGCTCGCCCAGTCCGCCGACGACGTCGACCGCGTCGTCGAGGCAGGCGTGCCGTTCGACCTGGAGGACAAAGCACGCATCCGCAACAACACCGGCGTCATCGCCGAACTGTGCAAGGACGCGATCAACCTGCTGCTCACGGCTGCCGGTTCGGGTTCGTTCGCCGAGGCCAACGTGCTCAGCCGGATCTGGCGCGACTCGGAGACCGCCGCCCGGCACGCCCTGGTCACCTCCGCCCTCGGCCGCGAGGCCTACGGCGCGGTGCTGCTCGGCGATCCCGAGCCGGCCCTGACCTCGCTGTGAGCCCCGACCTCGCTGTGAGCGCCGTTCAGGAGCTGGCTCAGCTCACCATCGTCCCCGGCTCGGCGGGCGAGTTCGAGGCGGCCTTCGGCAAGGTGCTGCCGGCACTGCGCTCCGCATCGGGTTGTCTGGGCGCCGAACTGCTGCGCAGCGTCGACGTTCCCGACACGTACGTGCTGCGTGTCGACTGGGCACGGCTGGAGGACCACACCGAACACTTCCCCGCCTCCGAGGCCGGGCAGCAGGTGTTCGAGGTGCTGAAGTCCTATTGCGCCGGACCTCCGCACGTCATCCACGTGGCCACCGCCGGCGTCAACGGCTAGGCGGCAACACCCCAGTCAGGGCCCCCGGGTTCATCCAGAACCCGGGGGCCTTGACTGCTAGCGTCAGTCGACATGGCCAACGACGGTGACGTGGCGGGGAGCCCACCGGACGAGGAATACAGCCCGGACGGCCCGGGCTGCACTCAATCGCATCGGGATACCGCACAACAGGACGAGGTGGACCGCGCCGACGAGAATGCACCCGGCGCGGAGCCGCCCCTGGACCGCGAACAGGCGATCGCCTCGATCATCCAGTCGATCTTCTTCCTGGCCCGCAAGATCCAGCGGATCAACCTCGGTGATCGGGCGATGTACCTGAGCAATGTGGAGAGCCTGATACTGCGGCATATCGACGTCAATCCCGGCATCGTTCCCGGCAAGATCAGCGCCGATCTGGATCTGCGCAGCGGAAACACGAGCACAGCGTTGCGGTCGCTGGAGGCCAAAGGCCTGATCACCAAGGATGTCGGTGAAACCGACCGCCGCCGTTCCCATTTCCGGCTCACCGAGGCGGCTCACGCCGAGGTCGCCGAGGTCCGCAGTATCTGGGCGGAAACCCTGGGACCCCTCATCGGACCCGATGCCGACCTCGACGCGGTCCTGCTTGTCCTGGGCCGGCTCGACGCCGGGCTGACGGACTGACCCGGCAGGACGGGTCCAACCATGCCGGTCGATGCAAACGGTGCATCGACCCGGCGAACTTCTGCGCATTGTCGGGAGGGCTGTACACGCCGAATGTAGAAGGTGACCCGAATCACCTTCTACCGCAGGAGCTACACCATGCCTCTCACCACCCGGCAACCCGGCGGCCTGGACCGCAGGCGCTTCTACATCGGTGGCCGGTGGGTGGATTCGGTGAGCGACCGGGTTCACAAGCAGACCGAGGCCGCTACCGGCAAGGTGATCGGCACCGCCTCGCTGGGCGGTGAGGCCGACATCGACGCCGCCGTCCGGGCCGCCCGGTGGGCCTTCGACAACGGCCCCTGGGGCCGCACCACCCCGGCCGAACGGGCAGCGGTCCTGCACCGCTTCGCCGACAGCCTCGAACGCCGCGCCGCGGGCACCTCCACCCTCGTCAGCCGCGAGAACGGCATGCCGATCGGCTTCTCCGAGCAGGTCAACGGCGGGGTGCCCGCCTTCCTGGTCCGGATGTACGCCGATATGGTGGCCGGCCTCGACCTAGAGGTGGCCCAGCCCAGCGGCGCCGGGTCGACCCTGGTGCGCCGCGAACCGCTCGGTGTGGTCGGCGCCATCGTGCCGTGGAACTTCCCGCAGGCACTCGCCGCCTTCAAATTCGCGCCCGCGCTGGCCGCCGGCAACACCGTGGTCCTGAAACCGTCACCCGAAACCGCGCTCGACGCATACATTTTCGCTGATGCCGCCGCCGAGGCCGGACTGCCCGAGGGCGTATTCAACGTCGTCCTGGGTGATCGGGACGCCGGCGCCGCGCTGGTGTCGCATCCGCTGGTGGACAAGATCGCCTTCACCGGTTCGACGGAGGCCGGGCGCGCGATCGGCGCCGAATGCGGCCGCCTGATCCGCCCCGTCACCCTCGAACTCGGCGGCAAGTCGCCGGGCCTGTTCCTCGAGGACGCCGACCTGGACACCTTCCTGGCCGCCCTCGACGGGGCGTCGTTCCTCAACAACAGCCAGACCTGCACCACGCAGTCGCGCATCCTCGTCGACCGGTCCCGCTACGCCGAAGTGGTCGACGCGCTCGCCGACTACGCCGATTCGCACTTCACCATCGGCGATCCGCTCGACCCGGCGGTGACGCTGGGTCCGATGGCGAGCGCCGGACATCACCACCGGGTGCACGGATACATCAAGGCGGCCAAGAAGACCCAAGCGCGTCTGGTGGCCGGTGGGCGCCGGCCCAAAGATCTGCCGGACGGATACTTCCTGGAACCGACCGTGTTCGCCGACGTCGCCCCCGGCGACAGGCTGGCCCGGGAAGAGGTCTTCGGCCCGGTTATCGCGGTGACGCCCTTCGACGACGAGGCCGACGCGATCCGCCTGGCGAACGAGACGAACTTCGGTCTCGCCGCGGTCGTCTACAGCTCCGACGAGGACCACGCCCTGCGGGTGGCCCAGCAAATCCGTTCCGGCACAGTGGGACTCAACTACTACCTGCTCGACCTCGGGGCGCCGTTCGGCGGTTACAAGGAATCGGGTATCGGGCGTGAACTCGGCGGCGAGTTGGGGCTGGAGCCTTACCTGCAGTACAAGTCGATCTACGCCTCGGCCAAGTACCTCACCCCCGCTGCGGCGGAATCGGCTCCGGTGCAACAGGACAGCGCGGCGGTGCCCAGCCCCGCCGACACCGCCCCGAGCAATGCGGCCGACGTCGTCGAGGCGTACTTCGCGTGCGTCACCGCCGGCAACTCGGAGGCGCTGGCCGACCTGTTCGCCGACGACGCGGTGCTGCAGAACGCCGCCGGCACCCTGTACGGCGCCGCGGCGATCGCGCGGATGTACCGCACGGGCGTCACACCCGGAGCGATGCGGCCGAGTCCGCGCCGCATGGTCGTCGACGGCAACCACGTCAGCGTCGAAATCGACCTGGACGCGGGCGGCTCCACGGTGACGCTGGCCGACTTCTTCACCGTCGTCGACGGCAAGATCAGCCGGTTGGCCATCTACAGCCTGACCCTGACCGACGGCAAGCTCTTCGACAAGGTCGGTAAGGATCCGGGCAATCAGTAGCCCTCGCGCACAACATCTTCCGCGCATCTGAGCAATCGGCACAGATACCCTTCCAGCACAGAGGAGAAATCCATGAAGATCGCAGTATTCGGACCTGACCGCCGTGTCGGCATCATCGAGAACGACTCGGTGATCGACGCCAACGGCGCCTACGCCAAGTACCTCGCCGACACCGGCGCCGTCCGTGCGCAGGAGCACGCCGACGCCTTCGTCCCGGCCGGCCTCAACAGCTTCATCGAGGAGGGCGCCGCAGCCCTGGCCGCGTCCCGCACCGCCGTCGAGCACGTCACCGGTGAGTCCACCGGCAGCACTACCGGCGTGCACGGCCGGCAGATCGTCTTCGCTCTCGGCCAGACCCGGCTGCATCCACCGATCGAGGGTCCGTCACGGATCTTCGCGGCGCTGGCGAACTTCTCGGCGCACATGCAGGCCGCGGCCAAGAACACCACCGACGCCGCCACCGTGGAGACCATCAACAAACTGCAGGCCGGCGGCCCGAAGTACTTCATGAAGGATGCTCGCGCCGCGTCCACCGACGGTGATCCGGTCCGCTACCCGGCCCGCACCACCCTGATGGATTACGAGGCCGAGGTGGCCGTGGTGATCGGCAAGCAGGTCCGCGACGTCGCCGCCGGGGACTTCACCCCGGTCATCTACGGCTACACCCTGGCCAACGACTGGTCGATCCGCAGCAACGTCTCCTTCGGCCCGGACTTCCAGTACTCCAAGAACTTCGACACCGGCACCGGCCTGGGCCCGTGGATCGTCGTCGACGAATCCATCGACCCCCTCGATATCCCGGTGGGCCTCAAGGTCAACGGCGAGGTCCGCCAGGACGGCAACACCGACCAGATGGTGCACGATTGGGGCGCGTTCGGTGCCCACCTGTCCCGGGATCTGACTCTGTACCCGGGCGACATGATCCTCTCGGGTACCCCGAAAGGCACCGCCGTCGACTCGTCCAAGCGCGAACCCGACGGGACCTTCCTCGATGATTCGGCCTTCCTGAAGCCGGGTGACGTCGTCGAGGTGTTCTCCCCTCTGCTGGGCACCCTGACCAACGAGATCGTGAAGGCCGACTGATGACCGCGCAGACGCTGCACGACGTCGGCGGCATCCTGTACGAGCGGCCCTTCAAGATCCGCCGGCTCAACCACTTCGGTATCTCGGTGCACGACACCGGTGCTGCCCTGACGTTCTACCGGGATCTGCTCGGTTTCAAACTCGCCGACGTGATCGACACCGCCGTCACCGATCCCGGCCCTTGGCACGAGGGCCTGCCCGACACCAATGTGTACTTCCTGCGGCACAATTCCGACCATCACACGTTCGTGCTGATGCCGCGTCCGTGGATCGAGCACATGGAACCCCCGGCCCGGCCCGACATCACCGTCAACCAGGTCACCTGGCAGGTGTCCACGCTCCGGGAGGTCGTGCAGGCCCGGTTGTGGCTGCAGGAGCAGGGACGCAAGATCGACCGGTACGGCCGCGACCCCGGGTCCAACTGGCACACCTATTTCCCCGATCCGACCGGGCACACCAACGAGTTGGAGTACGGCATCGAGCAGGTGGGCTGGGACGGGCGCAGCAAGCCACAGGCGATGTGGCCGTGGGTGCAAGAGCATCCCGAATTGCCCGCCGGTTCGGAGGGTACCGAGCTGGCCGCGGCGATCGCCGACGGCATCGATCTCGCCTCCGGGTTCCGCTGGCTCGACAAGTCAGAGAAGAAGTACGACGTCGGCGGGGTGCTGCTGGGCCGCCCCTTCGTCCCGGTACGACTCGGGCCGGTGAGCCTGTTCGTGGACGACCTCGACGCCGCCGAACGCTTCTACACCCAGACCCTCGGCATGACCAAGTCCGAGGAGACCGTCGTCGCAGGCCACCGCGCGCTTTTTCTGCGGGTGAACACCGAGCATCACAGCCTGGCGCTGCTGCCGCTCGAGGCCCGCGAGACACTCGGCCTGTCTGACGAGAGCACCCTGTGCAGCTTCGGTATTCAGCTCGGCTCGTACGCCCAGTTGCGCGATTCGCGGGCGTTCCTGGAGTCGCACGGGGTCAAGCTCATCGACCTGCCGCAGGAACTGCATCCCGGCATCGACTATGTGGTGCACGCCGTCGACCCGGCCGGGCATGTCATGGCGCTGTACTACTCGATGGAGCAGGTGGGCTGGGACGGCCGGGTGCGCCCCGCCGACCAGCGCCGGAAGGTGCAGACCGGCACCTGGCCGGAGGCCCTCGAACCGATGTCCGACACCTACGCCGGCGAGACGTTCTGGGGGCCGATCGGCTGACGATCGCCGTACCGGTCACGGGTCTGACAATTTTTCTCTGAAAACAGAGATTTCTTGCCTCAGACCCGTGACACGGGTCACTACGGCCTCTATCGTGGACAGGCATGGAGGTACGTGAACTTCAGTGGTTCCTAGCCCTCGCGAAGAGTCAGAGCATGACCAACACCGCGACGGAACTGCACATCAGCCAGCCCACCCTGTCGCGAGCCCTCGGCCGGGTCGAGCGCAAGCTCGGCGTCAAGCTCTTCGACCGCAACCAGAACCGCCTCCGGCTCAACAAGTACGGCGAGATCTTCCAGTCCCACGTCATCAAGGCGATCAAGGAACTCGAGGACTGCGAGGAGGAGATCCGCACCCTTGTCGACCCGGAGAGCGGGGTGGTCTCCCTCGGCTTCCTGCATTCGTTCGGCGGCTGGCTGATCCCCACCCTCATGGACCGCTACCGCGCGAAGGCACCCAACACCACGTTCGAGCTCGAGGGCGGACCCGCCAACACCATCGTGGAGGCCGTCCGCTCCGGACGTATCGACATCGGCTTCGTCGCCCCCGAACCCACCACCGACGATCTGGTGTGGGTTCCGCTCGGCAAGGAACGGCTCTGCCTGGAGGTGCCCGAGACCGACGAGTGGGCCGACCGCACCGAGGTGTCGATCGCCGAGATCGCCGAACGCCCGATGGTGGCCCTCGGCACCGAGTACGGCCTGCGGCAGACGGTGGACCGGCTGTTCGAGGCGGCCGGCCTCAAACCCCAGATCACCATGGAGGCAACCGAACTATCGACGCTGCGCGCGCTGGTCAGGCACAGCGCGGGTATCGCCATCGTTCCCGTCGCCCCCGACGAGCATCTGATCCCCACCAGACGCATCGTGATCAGTGATCCGGGCGCGTTCCGCCCCTACGGCGCCGTGGTGCGTCGTTCGGGACCGCACGGCAATGCCGCCCGCCAGGTTCTCCGATTTGTCGCCGAGACATCGGATTTCGGGGCCGGACGGGACCCCGGCACTGCCACCCCACGCACCCTGAGCAAGGCCGTCTGAAGTCCGGTCCGTCGTTTGGGCGCGGGATTCTCCTGCACCGTAATGTTTTTCATCGCCGGCCGGTACGTGTGCCACACGTACCGGCCGGCTCTTTCCGTGCGGCTCGCGCGGATGCCCGCGCGCCGGGAAGATCATGCACGCCACGCATCACCGGGCATACATTCCCGATATCGACTCGGCCTCACACCGGAAGCATGATGGTGTGGTGGGTCACACCAGACCCCACCCGCCCGCCGGAAATGACAGGATGCGCCGCCCGGCGCCCCCACCACCGCGCACTCACCTCACCCCGATTCCTCACAGCACCCTGCGATCTGGAGATGATCCGATGACAATCACCGACTCCGAGACCGGCCGCCCCGTCTCCCGGCTGCGCCGCCTGCACCACAGCGCCTTCCCCATCGCCGACTCCGAGGCGACCCGGCAGTTCATGGAAGATCTGCTCGGCATCCCGCTGGTGGCCACCTGGAGTGAGCAGGTCGGCGGCCTCGACCTGCCCGAGGACGCCGAGCCCATCCCGATGCCGACGGAATGGCTGATCACCAAGCCGGGCACCACGATGACGCACACGTTCTACGAACTCGCCGACAAGTCCGCGGTCGCGTTCTTCCAGATCGACACACCCGACTTTCTCATCGGGCACACCAACATCTTCCAGCACATCGCCCTGGAGACCGATCAGGCCGGCCAGGACGCCGTACATCAGCGACTGCTCGACGCCGGTGTCGAGCACGTGATCAT
Source organism: Gordonia amarae NBRC 15530 (assembly GCF_000241345.1). Taxonomy (GTDB): domain Bacteria; phylum Actinomycetota; class Actinomycetes; order Mycobacteriales; family Mycobacteriaceae; genus Gordonia; species Gordonia amarae. The sequence goes on along the minus strand of NZ_BAED01000020.1, from coordinate 95,420 downwards.
CGATCACGGCTACGTCAAGTCGCTGTACGTGCTCTCGCCCGACGGCCTGCAGTTCGAGGTCTGCGTCGACCCCGAGGACGTCGAGGAGATCGCGGAGAAAGCCCGCGTCAACGCCCGCCCGGACCTGGACCGGTGGGTGGCCGGCGATCACTCCCCCAACCACGACTGGGAGGTGCGGACCGGACCCCAGGTGTTCCCCGGCAAGGCCCTCTACAAGGTCACTCCGCGCCCGGTCCCCGGTGATCAGGCATGACCTTCCTCCTCGTCAACACACTGCGCGCCGATGCCTCCGGCGACGCCCGCACCGAGTTCCGTGACGCCCACATCGCACACGTCCAGCGCAACGTCGAATCCGGGCTGGTCACCTCGCTGAGTCGGCTGTTCGATACCGACGGCACCACCCTCATCGGCGGACACTTCCTTCTCGACACCGATTCGGCCGCTGCGGCCCAGGCCTTCTATGAGCAGGATCCCTATGTTCGAGAAGGGATCTGGGAATCCACCCTGATGGCCAAGGCCGAGATCGTCACCCCCGGAGCCCCTCCACCGCCCGCGGTCTCGTAGCACCGCGCCAGCAGCCACCTCCGCTTTCCCCGACAGGACCACCATGACCACCATTTCGGAGTCGGCACCGGCCGTCGCAACCGACGAGCCCACCGCCGGCGAACTGATCCAGCGCGCAAAAGACCTGATTCCCTTGCTGATCGAGAATCAGGACCGCACCGAGCAGGCCACCCGCTGCTCACCCGAGGTGCACGAGGCCATCCGCGCGGCCGGCCTGTACCGCACCCTCATCCCCCGCCGCTACGGCGGCTACGAGCAGGACATCACGACGTTCACCGAGATCGTCAAGCAGCTCGCCCGCGGTTGCCCGTCGACGGCCTGGGGATTCTGCCTGGCCGCCCGGCACGTGGTGCAGGCCGCCACCATCTTTCCCGAACACGTGCAGGACCAGGTCCTGTCCGCCGAGTTCCGCGCCGCCGAGGTGGCCGCCCCGACCTTGCGTATCCGCAAGGTGGAGGGTGGCTGGAGCCTCACCGGCACCGCCCAGTTCGCCTCCGGAATACCGTATTCCACCTATTACATGGGGCAGGCGCTGCCCGTCGAGAGCGAGGACGGTCCGCCTGTCGGGCCACCCTCCCTGTTCATCGCACCTCCCGGCACCTGGGAGATGGTGGACGACTGGGGCTGGACCCTCGGCCTGCGCGGAAGTGGTTCCAACAGCATCAAATTCGACGGTGCGGTGATCCCCGACGACTACGTCGTTCCCAACACCCTCGCCATTGATTTCCCTGTGGGCCAGGGGATGCCGGGCCTCCGGCTGCACGACAACCCGATCTACACCGGACGCACCGTCGGCCCGATCACCCTCGACATGGCGGCGTTGATGACCGGCATGGCCCTCGGCGCCCTCGACGAGTACGAGACGCTGCTGGCCACCAAACGCACCATGCGGCCGCCGCAGATCATCCGTGCCGAAGACCCCGACTATCAGCGACTGTACGGGCGGGCATTCTCGAAACTGTTCGCGGCCGAAGCCCTGATCCGCCAAGGCGGGGAGCACCACCAGCAGGCGTGCCGCGACCAGGCCGACGGCAGCCAGGAGTTCACCGCCCTGATCGACCTGGAGACATCGGCGTTGGCGGGTGAGGCGTTCACCCTGGCCTGGGATGCGGTGCAGGAGATCATCCTTCCCGGCGCCGGTACCGGTGCCATCGGCGACGGCTCGCGGATCCAGCGGATCTGGCGGGACATGTCGACGGCGCGCACCCACGTGTACGTCGTGCAGATCGACCTGTACCACCGGGACATCGGGCAACTGAGGCTGCTACCGCAGGCCGACTGAATGCCTGAATCAGACGACACGATAGGTAGCTGAATGGATCTCGGTATCAGTGGGCGCTGGGCGATCGTCTGCGCGTCCAGCTCGGGACTGGGCCTGGCCTGCGCGGAGGCGCTGGCGGCGGAGGGCGTGAACGTCGTTCTCAACGGGCGGGACGGCGACCGGCTCGCCGCCGCCGCCGATCGCATCCGGCAGACGGGGGCGTCGGGGACGGTGATCCAGGTGCAGGCAGACCTCCTCTCCCCCGCCGCCACCGACGCGCTGCTCGCGGCGTGCCCGGAACCGGACATCGTGGTCACCAACAATGCCGGCCCACGCCCAGCCCGGCTGCGGGACGTGACGGCGCAGGACTGGCAGCGCGGTATCGAAGGAAATCTGCTCAACCATCTGCGGCTGATCGACCGGGTCACCGACGACATGTGTGAGCGGAAGTTCGGCCGGATCGTCAACATCACCTCGGCGATGGTCACGGCACCGAAACCGATCATGGCGGTGTCGTCGGCGGTCCGGACCGGACTGACCTCGGTGGTGAAGGCCCTGTCGATGGAGTTGGCGCCGTACAACGTCACCATCAACAATGTGCTCCCCGAACGTGTCGACACCGGCCGGATGAAACAGATCTCCGAACTGGAGGCCGAACGGCAGGGCATCAGCTACGAGGAGGCCCGCGCGTTCGTCGCCTCCGACATCGCAGCCCGGCGGTTCGGCCGCCCGGAGGAGGTCGGTGCGGCCTGTGCCTTCCTGTGCGGCAGCCTGTCCGGGTACATCTCCGGACAGAATCTGCACGTCGACGGCGGCACTCATCCATCGTTGTTCTGAGAATAATTGAAAGACAAGGATTTTCGTTGTCATGGCGGTATTCGGGCTGCTACACGGCGCCTTTGAAGGGGCCTGGTGCTGGGACCTTCTCATCCCCGAACTGAACAAGCTGGGGCACTGGGCAATCGCCGTCGATCTGCCCATCGATGACGTGACTGCGTCGTGGGACGATCACGTCGACTCCGCGCTCGGCACGTTCGGTGATCCGGGGACGGTCGTCGTCGCGCATTCGAGGTCGGGCCGGATGGTCCCGCGGCTCCTGGAACGCGGTGGGTACCGGAACCTGATCCTGCTGGCGGCGGCGATTCCCGGCGGCCTGCTGCCCCCGCCGTATGTGAGCACACCGCGCCCGCGATCGGGCGGGCCGACCGCCGGAGGTCCACCGGCCGACGAGTTGGGACGATCGGTGCTGACCCGGGCGGGTGCAGAGCAAGTATTCGCCGGATGTTCACCGGAGATCGTCGACAGGGCCGTCGGATTGCTTCGGCCCCAGCACGAATTGCCCAGTCCGTCCGACACGATCTGGCCACCGGTCAACGTGTCGTACGTGTTCGGCGAGGACGACGCGGTGGTGGACCCGGCGTGGATGCGCGCCGCGGCTGCCGAACGGCTCGGTGTCACCGCGATTGAACTGCCCGGCGGCCATTCGCTGTTCCTGTCGCATCAGCGCGAGCTGGCGCAGTGTTTCGATGCGATCGTCGCCACCATCCCTGAGGAGACCGCATGACCGGCAGACTCACGCTGACCTTCGACAACGGCCCCACACCCGGTGTCACCGAGGGCGTTCTGGACGCCTTGCGCGAGCGTGACCTGCCGGCCACGTTCTTTGTGGTCGGCTCGTGGCTCGACTCACCCGGCATCCGAGAACTCGCCGAAAGGGTTCATGCCGAAGGCCATTGGCTGGGCAACCACACTTACACCCATGGGGTGCCGCTCGGGAGACGCGGCGATCGCGCCGTGGAAGTCGGCGAGATTGCGCTCACCCAGGAATCGCTCGGCGACCTCGCCCATCCCGACAAATTCTTCCGCCCCAACGGTGCGGGCAGCGTCGGGCACCACCTGCTGAGCCAGGACGCGGCGGACTATCTGGCCGAGAACGGTTTCACCGTCGTGATGTGGGACCTGTATGTCCGCGATCCACACGAACCCGACCTCTGGGCTGACCGGGCGCTGGCGCGGCTCGACGAGCGCGAATGGAATGTGCTGGTCACCCACGACGTGCCGACCGGCGCTATGGATCACCTGCCGCGCTTCCTCGACACCGTGCTCGACGCCGGGATCGAGATCGTCCAGGAGCTACCCGAACACGCAACACCACTGCTCCGCGGTCAACCCACAGCAGCCCTCAACGACATCGTCACCACCGCCTAGCGCACCAGGCCCATGCCAAGGCAACAACCTGTTTGGCCGCGAAACTACCGCGTGCCGGCGATGTACAGGGAGCGGACCACGTAGTCGGCGAAGACGGTGCGGCCGAGGCGCAGGTGGACGCCGTCTCGGGCCCAGAAGCCGGGGTAGAAGGTGAAGGCGCGGTCCCAGTGGTTGATGTCGAGGTTGGCGTACTGGACGTCGGCGATGATCAGTTCGCGGCGCATGACGGCCATGTATTTGTCGAGGAACGCGTGGTTCATGTAGCGCGGCGATGAGGACTGGACGATGGTGCGCGGGGTGATCCAGTCGACGCGGGAGCGGGAGCCCACGGCGTTCATGACCTGGTCGATGCGGCTACGGAGCTGGGTGGCGTCGCCTTTGGTGGCGGCGGCGTCGTTGGTGCCGATCTGCACGATGTAGCAGTTGACGCCCTGGCCGCGCATCCAGCGGATCACCTGGATCGCGTTACCGCGGTAGCCGACGGTGTAGTTGCCGGGTTGGGTGACCGAGCGACCGGAGGCGGCGCTGAACAGGAACGGCTTGCCGGTCTTGCGGAGGTTGTCCTTGAGGCGCTGCATGCTGCCACCGCCACCGCGCCACGATCCGGCGCTCAGGCTGGCGCCGACGAGCCCGACCTTGCGGCAGTCGTTGAGGGTGCGAGGTGCACCGAAACCGGTGGAGCCGAGCGAGCCGGTGCTCGAGCCAGCATTGGAGGAGCCGAGTTCGCTGGAGCCGGTGACGAGGGCGTCGCTGGAGCCGGAGGAGACGACGTCGCTGGAGCCGGTGGGTGCGGCGGCGGCGATTCCCGGGGCGGGCACGGCGAGGGCGGCCAGCATGGACACGGCGACGATCGACTTCTTCAACACAACCTGGACCCTTTCACGGTGAGCCATAGGACGCCGATCGGCGCGCATGAAGTGAGGTTCGACTGGCTAATCTATCCGTCGATACCTGAGCGTTACCAACGGGAACCCCAAGCGTGACGCACGCCACACCAAGTTTCCCGCCAAACTTCTCAACCCTGGCGGGAAAACTAGAACGTGTTCTAGTATCGGGTATGCGATTCACCTTCGCCGAAGCGATGACCGATCCCGCCTATTACGCCCCGCTCGCCCAGGCCGCCGAGCAGGCCGGATTCGCCGGGTTCACCATCCCCGACTCCCTCGCCTACCCCGAGGAGTCCGACGCCAAGTATCCGTACACCGAGGACGGCAACCGCGAGTTCCTCGAGGACAAGGCCTTCATCGAGACGTTCATCATCGCCGCGTCGCTCGGGGCGGTCACCTCCACGATCCGCTTCACCCCGTTCGTGCTGAAGCTGCCCGTACGCCCGCCGGCCCTGGTCGCCAAGCAGGCGGCGTCGGTGGCGTACCTGACCGGCAACCGGCTCGCCCTCGGCGTGGGCACCAGCCCGTGGCCGGAGGACTACGACATCATGGGCGTCGACTTCCGCCGCCGCGGCAAGCGGATGGACGAATGCATGGACATCATCCGCGGCCTCACCACCGGCGACTACTTCGAGTTCCACGGCGAGTTCTACGACATCCCCAAGATCAAGATGACACCCGCACCCACACAGCCGATCCCGCTGCTCGTCGGCGGGCACGCCGACGCCGCGCTGCGCCGGGCGGTGGTCCGCGGCGACGGCTGGATGCACGGCGGTGGTCCGGGCGAGGAACTCGACGCGCTGCTGGAGAAGATCGCCGACATCCGCAAGGCGGAGGGAAAACTCAACGACCCGTTCGAGATTCACGTCATCTCCCTCGACGCCTACACCGTCGACGGGGTGAAACGCCTGGAGGACAAGGGCATCACCGACGTCATCGTCGGTTTCCGCGTCCCCTACATCAAGGGCCCCGACACCGAGCCGCTGCAGAAGAAGATCGACCACCTGAACTGGTACGCCGACAACGTCATCGCCAAGGTCAACGGATAGCCGCAAGCGCCATGTGGGCGGCACGGTAGCCGCACATGCCGTGCACTCCCCCACCCGGCGGCGTCGAGGACGAGCACAGATAGACACCGGGGACGCCCGTCGCGTACGGGTTCGGGGACAGCCGGGGGCGGGCCAGAAGCTGCCGCAGATCGTTGGCCCCGCCGCCGATGTCGCCGCCGGCGTTGTTGGGGTTGAAGCGTTCGAAGGCGGCCGGGCCGACGGACTCGACGTCAACGATGCGGTCGCGGAAGCCGGGGGCGAAGCGTTCGATCCGGCCGAGTACAACGTCGGTGACATCGCCCGGATAGCCGTGCGGCACATGGCAGTAGGCCATGATGTTCCTCCCCGAACCGCAGGATCCACCATTCGTTGACGGAGGATCCTTCGATTCGGGGTGGATCCGCAGGCGGGTCGGGTCGGCGACGTACTGCTGGGTGAGGAGGGTGAAGGGGCGCGCCGGCAGGCGGCCGGCGGCGCAGGCCGATTCGGCGGCGGCTATCTCCTCGGCGGCGCCGCCCAGATGGACCGTGCCCGCCCGTCCGCATTCGGCTGCCCGCCACGGGATGTCGCCGTCGACGACGACGCGTACGGCGAAGGCGGCGGGGCCGCGACGGAACCGCAGCCAGGAGCGGCGGATCCGGGACGGCACCCGGTCTCCGAGAATGCCGAGCGCGGCACGCGGCGCGACATCGAGCAGCACGATGTCGGCGTCGAGCCGGCTGAAATCAGTGACCGTGACCCCGGTTTCGACGCGGCCACCGTGCGCGGTCAGCTCCGCGACGAGGGCGTCGGCGATGGCCCGCGAACCGCCGACCGCGACCGGCCAGCCGTTGCGGTGGCCCGCGGCGATGAGCGCCAGCCCGGGCGCCGACGAACCGGGCCGGTCGAGGCGGGTGGTGGCGTGCGCCGCGATCCCCGCGAACAGGCCGCGGGTGCGGTCCTCGCGAAAGGCCCGGGCCAGCACTGTCGCCGGGACGAGGGCACGAATACCGAAGCGGGCCAGCGTGATCGGATGACCGGGGATGCGCAGCATCGGGCCGAGCACGTCGTCGTAGAGCACACCGCCGTCTCCGAATGGACCGGACAGCGCGCGCCAGCGATCACCGTCGGTGCCCAATCCTGCTGCCGTGCTGTCGATATCGCGCCTCAGCACGGCGGCGGTGCCGTCGTCGAAGGGGTGGGCGCAGTCGATCTCGGGCCACGCCCAGCGCAGACCGTGGCGCTCCAGCCCGGCGAACGCGGGCGATCCGGCGCCGAGCGGATGTACCGACGAGCAGTGGTCATGGACCATGCCGTTGCGTACGAAACTTCTGGTGCCGCCGCCGATCTCGTCGGCCGCCTCCAGCACCGTCACGTCGAGACCGGCGCGGGCCAGCACCACCGCCCCGGCCAGACCGTTCGGGCCGGAGCCCACGACGACGGCCGTCGACGGCGCGCCGGCCGTCACCGCGCCCCGGAGCTGAGGTGCGAGTGCCGCGTCCAGAGCGGGATCGTGATGTCGTCGATGATCGCCGCGACCCGCAGATCGCCGATCGTCCCGCGGACCACGATGTCGTTGCGCGCCAGATCCAACGGCACGGTGAGAACGTCGGCGGTCAGGTCGCCGGGGCCGAGTTCACCGCGCGTGCGGGCGCGGGCCGCGATGTCGGCGACAAGTCCGGACGCCCGGGTGAGCAGAAGCCTGTCGATGGGGTCGGCGTTGTCGGCGTCAGCGGCGGCGAGCAGGCCGAGCATTGTGCGCCGCTTGTCGGGGGCGAAGATCGTGGTGACCCCGTTCAGCAGGACAAACAGGTCGGCGCGGAGGTTCCCGGCATCGGCGGCCAGCGCCGCGACCGACTCCACCGACGCCGCGGCGATCGCGGCCAGCACCATCTCGAACTTCGTCGGCCAGCGGCGGTAGAGCACCGGTTTGCTGGTGCCCGCCCGAGCTGCAAACCCTTCGACGGTCGCGGCGTCGTAGCCGACGGCGGCCGTCTCGTCGAGTATCGCCTGGTGCAGTGCGCGTTCCAGATCGGCACCGCGCCTTCGCGTCGGGGGCATCACGCCTCACTTTCGGTCGTCGGCTTGTGCTTTACATCCTTACTCACTAACCTCCCGAAAATAAGATACGTTCCGTACCCAAAGGGGAATCAGATGTCTACCGCGACCGAACCACCGGCCACCACGTCGACTGACAGCGCACCGGCCGACACGCCACCTCCGGCGAAAACCGTTCCTGAGAGGAAGAAGGTCGTGGGCGTCGTCGTCGGCCTGACCCTGCTGCTCGGGATCATGCTCTGCGCCTTCGCGCTGCCCGCCATCCACACCGGCGCACACGGCATCACGCTCGGCGTGGCCGGACCGCAGGACGCCGTCGACAAGGTCCGCGCGCTCGACGGTTTCGACGTCCGCGAGTACTCGAGCGCCGACGAAGCCCGCACGGCCATCGAACAGCGAAAGATCTACGGCGCGCTCATCGTCGGTGACGACAACATCGAGATCATGACCGCGAGCGCCGCAAGTGCGCAGGCCGCGCAAGTCATCGGGCAGGCCGGCCCGCCGCTGGCCCTCAGGATGAAGAAGGGATGGACGATCACCGACGTCCGGCCCTTCCCCGCCGACGACCCGCGCGGCGCAGGCCTGTCCGGCGGCGCACTACCACTTGCCCTCGGCGGCTGGATCGCGGCGATCCTCATCATGCAGCTCATCGCCACCACCCGGAACCGGCTGCTCGCGGTGTTCGCGTTCGCCGTGGTCGGCGGGCTGGCCCTCACCGCGATCATCCAGTTCGGTTTCGGCACCCTCGACGGCAACTACCTGCTGACCTCGCTGGCCGCCATGCTCGGCATCTCCGCCACCGCGATGGGTGTGCTCGGCCTGCGCGAACTCCTCGGCGGCGTCGGCATCGGCATCGCCGCGGTCCTGCTGATCCTGCTCGGCAACCCGCTGTCGGGACTGTCCAGCGCCCCCGAGATGCTGCCCAGCCCGTGGGGACAGATCGGGCAGTTGCTGCCGCCCGGTGCGACCGGGGCGCTGCTGCGCGGCGTCGGGCTGTTCGACGGCCACGGCACCACCCACGCGCTGGTCGTGCTGATCTGCTGGCTTGTCGTCGGGCTCGGGTTCTACTTCCTCGGCCTGCGCCGGGCCGCCGCGAAGGCAGGCTCCCCGGCACCCGCGGCCTGAACCGGCGGTGCCAGCGCGGCGGTCAGCGGATCTTGAAGATCACCGCCCGCTGCACCACGAAGTTGATGACCGTCGCGGTGCCCTGCGCGATGCCGTAGGCGAGCAGCGAATAGATGAACGTGTGCGACCACAGATGCATCAGCAGTGCGTACAGGCCGACCTGCACCAGGAACGTCACCAGGTACAGGGACATCACCGCGATGAACCGGGCGGTGCTCGGCTCGGCCCGGAAGGTCCAGCGCCGGTTGATCAGGTAGGCGGTGGTGGTGCCGAGGATGAAGCCGAAGGCCTTGGCCAGCCACGGCGGGAACCCCACCGCCCCCTGCAGCAGATAGGTGAGACCGAAGTCGAGTACGCCCGACCCGGCTCCGGTGACGACGAACCGGACGAGCTGCGTTTTCAGGTCGACATCGGTTGAGGCTTCCTCGTCGTCGATCGGGAGTTCGATCGGCATCGGCGCGTGGCGCGTCGAGAAGTCCTCGTGGTGGCGCTCGCCGGGCTCGGGGTGTGACACGACGACAACCCTAGCGCCTGGAGTCAGAACTCTTCGTCGATGTCGGAGTCGCGGGCGGCCTGCTCACCGCGGTCGAGTGCGGCGAGGGTGGCCAGGTCGTCGGAGTCGAGTTCGAAATCGAACAGGTCGGCGTTCTCGATCTGCCTGCCCTCGTGCGACGACTTGGGGACCACGCCGATGCCGTGTGTGACAGCCCATTTGAGAGCGATCTGGGTGGGCGACTTTCCGTACTTGCGTGCCAGCGTGATGATCGACGGGTCGCTGAGCAAGCCTTCCTTGCTTCCCGTCGGATGCCACGCCTGCGTATGAATGCCCTTGTCGGTCATGAACTCCCGCAGCTCTTTACGCTGCACGGCGGGCGAACACTGGATCTGATTGAGGGCGGGCCAGCGGCCCGTCTCGTCATAGAGCATCTGCAGGTGATGCCGTTTGAAATTGGAGACACCCGCAACCCGCACATAACCCTCGTCGACCAGTGTCAGCAGCGCCTTCCACGATTCGACCGTTTTGCCGAGCGACGGGCACGGCCAATGGATCAGATAGATGTCGAGATGGTCGACGCCGAGCCTGCGGCCGCTCTCCTTGGCCGCGTTGATGGCCTCGTCGAAACCCTGATCACCACCGGCGAGTTTGGTTTGGATCACAATGTCGTTGCGGGACACCGCCGACGCGGTGATACCCATTCCGACGCTGAGTTCGTTGCTATATCTCGTGGCCGTGTCGACGAGGCGATAACCGCTGCGCAGCGCCGTCGACACCGCCCGGATACAGGGGCGCCCCAACATGGGAGAGGTCCCGAGCCCGACCAATGGGATCGAATACCCGTTGTTGAGTGCAACTGTCGGTATGTCCACTTTGGTAACGATACGGTGCACTCGCTGTATACGCGGTGCAACTCGCGCTATAGGGTCGATCAGATGAATGGCACGCGCGTTTTGCCCCGGCGACCACGACCGATCGGCCGCCGCCGGCGAACCGGACTGGCCACCGGAGCGTGCACAGTGATCGCCGCGCTGACACTGGGTCTCGGCGGTGGCATGGCCACCGCCGACGCCCCCCGGTACCGCAGCTGGTCGGGCATGGACACCCGCGGCTACGCGGGAGCGATCCCCGCCACGGCGGGCACCGTCATCCGTTCCGTCGATCTCGACAAACGTCTTTGGGTTCCTGATACCGCACGCGCGCAACGCTTCCTGTACTCGACGCGGGACGTGCACGGGACAATGGCCACCAGCACCGCCGCCGTGTTCCTCCCGGGCGGTACCGCCCCGAAGGGCGGCTGGCCGGTGATCGCGTGGGCACACGGCACCACCGGACTCGGTGACGACTGCTCGCCGTCGACGCATTCGCGCAGCCCGCGCGACTCGGCGTACCTGGCGCACTGGCTGAAGCAGGGTTACGCGATCGTCTCCACCGACTACGTCGGCCTGGGCACACCCGGACTGATGAGCTACCTCAACGGCACCACCGAGGCCCACTCCATTGTCGACTCCGTCAAAGCCGTTCGGCAGCTCGGCCTGCCGCTGGCGCGGAAGTGGGCGATCGTCGGGCAGTCCCAGGGCGCGGGTGCGGCACTGTCCGGCGCCCGGTACGCGACGGCGTTCTCGGCGGGCAGCGGCCTCGACTACCGCGGCGTGGTGGCCACCGGCACCCCCGCCAACATCGAGCTGATCATCGGAATGGGCGGGCCGAGCTTCCCGCCGGTCACGCTGCCCGCCGCACTCAACGCCTACGCCGCATACATCTTCGCCGGATTCGCCGACGCCCGACCCGACCTCGACGTCAAAGGGCTGTTCACGGCACAGGGCCGGAAGGTCCTCGAGCAGGCCACCCGGCTCTGCTACGACGACATGGCCGCCGTGGTCGACGGCGTCAACCTGAGCACCATGTTCCGTAAACCGGTGTCGAGCCTGCCGAACGCCCGGGTCGCGCTCAACAAGTACATGGGCACCCCGTACTCCGGCTACGACCGGCCGATCTTCCTCGGGCAGGGCCTGCTCGACGAAGACGTGCCCGCGCCGTCGGCGCTGTCGCTGTACGCACAGATGAAGGCGAACAACCAGCCCGTCGAACTGCACGTCTACCCGGACAAGGACCACTCGGGAACCGTGCTCACCTCGCTGAAGGACTCCACCCCGTTCGTGGCGCGCATTCTGCGGTGAGCCGCGTCCCGGGCCACGAGTAGCCGGCCACACGAATCGGGTAGTACGGCCGGGTAGGTCGAGTAGTCGACTACGCTGCCGGGCCGCATCGCACAAACCTACGCTGACCAGATCGGGGCAAAACCCAGCCCACGCCACCGATCGGAGTCCGTCATGGCATCATCGTCCCTCGTGCGGCGCCCCTGTGGTTGCCATGAGCACGCGCTGTCGTGAGCAGGCGTCGCTATGAGTAAGCGCGGACCTCTGTTCACCATCGCCGCCGTCGCGCTCCTCGGTCTCATCCTGATCGCAGTCAACGTGTTCAACGGCAACGACGACAACTCCACGCCCACCGCGTCGACGAAGAGCACGAGCGCCGATCGGTCGGGTACGGCGCCGTCCGGTGACAAGACCGGAGCCGGCGCGACCGGAAACGATGACACCCGAAACGACGGCGGTCCGGCCGGGGATCTTTTCCCGTCCAAGGGGAAGTACGTGGGAACGCTGCCGCCCGAGCCGAGCGGCACCATGACCCTGTCGGTCACCGTCGACGGCGACAAGGCACTCGCGTATGCATGCGACGGCGACACCGTCGAATCGTGGCTGAGCGGGTCGGCGAAAGACGGAAAACTCGACCTCACAGGAAAGAACAACGCGCGGATGACCGGAACCCTCGACGGTACCGACGTCGTAGGAGTGCTCAACCTCGGCCAGAAGCGGTGGAATTACACCGTCGGCCAGGTGCGCTCCCCCGCCGGCCTGTACGTGGAGAAGAGCAACGGCGAGGTCACCGCCTGGATCGTCGACGCCGCCGGTTCGGTCACCGGTGTGAAACTCCTGGCCGACGGAAGTACCACCGCCGCACCCGACATCCCGCTGCGCGACGGCAAGCTCACCGACCCGTCGGTGATCCAGGTGACAAGTCCCGACGATGTATCCTGACCAGCCCCCGCGTCGCGGCATGCCCCCCGTTCCACGCCCCGGCATGCCCTCCGCCCCACGCCCCGACATGCCCTCCGCCCCACCCGCACAGCGGGCCGGTCAGCGGCCGCCACCCGGGTACCCGCCCACCCAGCACGCCGCGCCCCCTCCGCAGGCACGCCCTCCGCAGGGACCGGCTCAGCGGACCGACCGGATCATGCGACCGCAGCAGCCCCCGGCCGCACCGCCCTACCCGCCCACCCAGTACGCCGGCCAGGGCGCGTTCGGCGGTCCGACCCGGCAGGCCGTGTTTCCCAATCATCCGGGGTCACAAGCAGATCCGGGGTCACAAGCAGATCCGGGTGGACACCCGGCTCCGCCCCCCGCCGACACCCCGTCGGCCGCCGCTGTGTTCGTTCCGCTACTGGTGGGCGCCGCGGTCAGCACCGGCCTCGGCGTGTTCGCGAAAGTTCATGACCCGCAGTTCTTTTCGGTGAACGTGGCCGGGTTCTCCAGCCCGGTGTCGGTGAAGGCGTGGATAGCCACCCTGGCCGCGGCCCTCGCGCTGACACAGCTCCTGTCGGCCGCCGCGATGTACGGCAAACTCGGAGCCCCCAAACCCGCCCTGGGCATCGTCCATGTGTGGACCGGACGGCTCGCCGTACTGGTGTCGGTGCCGGTGGCGGTGCACTGCCTATACGCACTCGGCTACGCCGACCACGAAACCCGGGTGATGGTGCATTCGATCCTCGGCTGCTTCCTGTACGGCGTGTTCGTCGCCAAAATGCTGCTCCTCACCCGGAAATCCACGCCGTCGTGGGCGGTTCCGCTCTTCGGCGGCGTGCTGCTCGCGGCGTTCGTCGGCATCTGGTCCACCTCGTCGCTGTGGTTCTTCCAGAACGCCGGCTTCGTCCTCTGACCGGAAAGGACTCCAATGATCCCCAGCCCGGATCCATGTCAGGACTGCGCTCGCAGGCCGGGCACCACCCGCCGCGCCGTCCTGATCGGCGGCGTCGCACTGACCGCCGCGGCATGCGCCACCTACGGCGACAAACCCTCCGACCCGGCACCCGCACCGCGGGCCCCGCAGGACACCGGAGCCGACGAGACCACCGGCAACGTCGATGACGGGGGCGGGGGCGGCAGCGACGATGGGGGCGGGGCCGCGGCGAACGCCGTCGCCAAGACCTCCGACGTGCCCGTCGGCGGCGGCATCATCGTCGGCGACACCGTGCTGACCCAGCCCACCTCGGGAAGGTTCGTCGCCCTGTCCACCACCTGCACCCACGCCGGCTGCAAGGTGTCCCAGGTGAGCGGCGGGACCATCAATTGCCCCTGCCACGGCAGCAAATTCGGCCTGGACGGCTCAGTGAAGCAGGGCCCGGCGTCGAGCCCCCTGGAATCGAAGTCGGTGCGCGCCGAGGGCGACTCCCTGGTCCTGGGCTGATCCCGTGCACACTGTCGGTCGATATAGCGGTTCGCAAGGACATATGGCCGTCGGAGTCCCCGTATCGCCCGTTTTCGGGTGAGACGGGCGCCACCATCGCCGCAGGTCACACCGTCAAGATGCCAAATCCTCAGGATGGCAGGAGTAGTCTGTGCCCCGATGTCTACAGAAGAGCTACTGCCGATCGAGACCCGGAAACTGGTGGGGTGGTCGCGCACCACCCCGATCACCGGGCACGTTTTGTCCACGCCGTACCCCGAGGTCATCGCCGAGGCCGTCGCCCGAGTCGCCGACGACAACGCCGACAAACCCGACTACCTCAAGCGTGGAGTCATCGCCCGAGGCCTGGGCCGCTCGTACAACGAGTCCGGCCAGAACAGTGGCGGCCTGACCATCGACATGACACCGCTGCAGCGGATCTACGCCATCGACCCGGACACCGCGACCGTCGAGGTCGACGCCGGAGTCAGCCTCGACACCCTCATGCAGGCGGCCCTGCCGTACGGACTGTGGGTCCCGGTGCTCCCCGGCACCCGGCAGGTCACCGTCGGCGGCGCCATCGCCCACGACATCCACGGCAAGAACCACCACAGCCAGGGCAGCTTCGGCAACCACATCGTCGAACTGCAGCTGCTGGTGGCCGACGGCCGCATCCTCACCCTCACCCCCGACGGCTCCGGCGACGACCCCGATGCGTCGCTGTTCTGGGCCACCATCGGCGGGATCGGGCTCACCGGCATCGTGCTGCGGGCCACGATCGCGATGAAGCGCACCGAAAGCGCGTACTTCATCGCCGACACCGCGCAGACGGGTTCGCTGCAGGAGACGCTCGACCTGCACCTGTCGGACGGATTCGAGGACGGCTACGAATACGCATCCGGCTGGTTCGACACGATCAGCGCACCGCCGAAGCTCGGTCGCGGCACGTTCAGCCGCGGCAACCTCGCCCGTGTCGACGAGCTGCCGGCGAAGTATCAGAAGGATCCGCTGAGCTTCAACAACAAGCCGCTGGTGACCTTCCCCGACATCTTCCCGCGCGGCCTGGCCAACAAACTGAGCTTCTCCGCGGTCGGCGAGGTGTACTACCGGATCGGGCCGCCGAGCGAGGGCAAGGTCAAAAATCTCGCGCAGTTCTATCACATGCTCGACGTGTTCGGGGACTGGAACAACGCGTACGGACGTGGCGGCGGCTTCTGCCAGTACCAGTTCATCGTGCCCACGGGCAACGAGGACGAATTCACCCGGACCATCGAGCACATCCAGGCGTCGGGACATGTCAGCTTCCTCAACGTGATCAAGCTGTTCGGCGACGGCAACAAGGCGCCGCTGAGCTTCCCGTTCAAGGGCTGGAACGTGTGCCTGGACTTCCCCGTCAAGCGGGGCCTGGCCGAATTCCTCACTGACCTCGACCAGCGCGTCATGGCGATGGGCGGACGGCTGTACACGGCGAAGGATTCGCGGACCTCGGCGGAGAGCTTCCACAAGATGTACCCGCGGATCGACGAGTGGATCTCGGTGCGCCGGCGCATCGACCCCAACCGTGTGTTCATGTCCGACATGGGCCGGCGCCTCGAACTGGCCTGACACCATGACAACCCCGCCCCTCCGCCGGTTGAGGTGCGACGAGCCGCTAGGCGAGGAGCCTCGAAACCTCGTGAGATGACATTGTCGTCTCACCGGGTTTCGAGGCTCGTCGCTAGCGCTCCTCACACCTCAACCGGCAACGGACTGAAAGAGAGCAAGTCACATGTTCAACGCCGTCGGCGTTCCCCAATCGATCCTGGTCCTGGGCGGCAGCTCGGAGATCGGGCTGGCCATCACCGAGGAGTACCTGAAGAAAGGGCCGATGCGGGTGGTGCTGGCCACCGTCCCCGGCGACCCGACCGGTGACGCGGCCGTCGAGCAGATGAAGTCCGCCGGCGCGTCGTCGGTCGAGCGCATCGACTTCGACGCCCGCGCCCCCGAAACGCATCCCGAGGTCATCGACAAGGCGTTCGCCGGTGGCGACGTCGATGTGTCGATCGTCGCGTTCGGCATCCAGGGCGACGACGAGCAGGCGTGGCAGGACCACAAGCTGGCCGTCGCCGAGGCCGACATCAACTACACCGCCGCGGTGTCGGTGGGTGTGCTGCTGGGCCAGAAGCTGCGCGCGCAGGGGTTCGGGCAGATCATCGCGATGAGCTCGGTGGCCGGTGAGCGGGTGCGCCGTTCCAACTTCGTGTACGGCTCCACCAAGGCCGGCCTCGACGGCTTCTACCTGGGCCTGGGCGAGGCGCTGCGCGAGTTCGGCATCCGGGTTCTCGTAGTGCGTCCGGGCATGGTCCGCACCCGGCTGTCGGCGCACGTCGCCGAGGCCCCGCTCACCATGAACAAGGACGAGGTGGGCAAGCTGGTGGTGGCCGCCGCCGACAAGGGCAAGGAAATCGTGTGGGCGCCCGCCCCGTTCCGGCTCATCATGTCGGTGTTGCGGCACGTGCCGCGGCCGATCTTCCGCAAGCTGCCGGTGTAGCACTCCTCCGCCGGTCGAGCCCCTCCACCGGTCGAGCCCCTCCGCCGGTTGAACCCTCCGCCGAGTGAGCCCTCCGCCGAGTGAGCCCTCCGCCGGTTGAGGTGCGAGCCCCGCGAGCCTCGAAACCTGGTGAGATGACAATGTCGTCTCACCAGGCTTCGAGGCTCGTCGCTTGCGCTCCTCGCACCTCAACCAGCGTAGGGGGGCGCCTGCTACAAAGAAGGACGTGACCGCTACAGCCACCGATGCCCCCGCACCCACCGACGCCCGCCGACCGTCGCCCGTGTCGGCGCCGGTGGCGCTGGTGGTGGCCGTCGTGGTCGGCGGGCTGGTGTCCTTTGCCGGCCTCGAGGTGATCGGCGCCGTCGACTGGCCCGCCTACAACTCGTCCAATGTGGCGCGGTCGCTGACGACGCTCGGGCAGGTCCTCTCGATCGCGTTCCTGGTGGTGGCGGCCCTGCTGTACCGGTACGGGCGGTCGGCGATCGGGCAGCTGCTGGCGTCGACGATCGGGGTCGCGGGCCTGGTCACCGTCACGCTGGGGATGCCGCTGGGCGCCACCAAGCTGTACCTGTTCGGGCTGAGCGTCGACCAGCAGTTCCGCACCGAGTATCTGACGCGGCTCACCGATTCGCCGCGGCTGTCGGACATGACGTACGCCGACCTGCCGCCCTACTATCCGGCGGGCTGGTTCTGGTGGGGGGGCCGCTTCGCCGCCGCCCGTGGCCTCGACGGCTGGGAGGCCTACAAGCCGTGGGCGATCATCTCGATGGCCGTCGCCGCGGCGATCGCGGTGGTGCTGTGGAACCGGATGGTGGGCACCGACAAGGGTTCGGCGGTCGCGCTGGCGGTGACGGTGGCAACGCTGATGTACGCCTCGCCCGAGCCGTACTCGGCGGTGCTGATCCTGCTGGGCACTCCGCTGCTGGTGACGATGCTGTACGCGCTGCGCGGCCGGTCCCGGCTGGCCGGCGGAGTGGTGGGCGAGCTGCGCGCCGGGACCAGTTGGGCGGCCGTGCTGGCCTCCGGGCTGTTCCTGGGTGTGTGCGCGATGTTCTACACGCTGTACGCCGGACTGTTCGCATTCGTCGCCTGCCTGATGGCGCTGTATCTGGCGGTGTCGGCCTGGTTTGCCGCCAGCAACAGCTCCCGGCCCGACGCCGAGGTGCGGGCCGCGCGCATGCGGGTCGTCGGTGCCGTCGGGGTGCGGCTGGTGGCGATGGCCGCGGTGTCAGGGATCGTGGCGCTGACGGTGTGGGCGCCGTACCTGCTCGACCGGGTGTCGGGCGAGGCCGCCGGCACCGGAACGGCGACCCACTACCTGCCCGAACGCGGGTCGTGGCTGCCGATGCCGATGTTCCACTGGTCGCTGGTGGGCGCTCTGACCATGGCCGGTTTCCTGTGGCTGGTGCTGCGGTTCTCCCAGCGCACCCTGGCGATGGCGCTGGGTATCGCCGTGGTGGCGGTGTACCTGTTCTGCCTGCTGTCGATGGCGGCGACCGCCGCCGGCACCACCCTGCTGGCGTTCCGCCTCGAACCGGTGCTGATCGCGATCCTTTCCGCCGCAGGTATTTTCGCGGCGGCCGAGCTCGGGTCGTGGGCGGTGCGGCAGTTCGGTGATGTGCGCACCGTCGTCGGTGTGCTCGGCGTGGCCGCGGCCATCACTGTGGCGCAAGGTATCCCGGGACATCTGTCGACCGATATCACCGTCGCCTACACCGACACCGACGGCAACGGGGTACGCGCCGACAAACGCCCCGCCGGCGCCGAATCGTACTTCCCGCAGCTCAACACGCTCATCGCCGAACAGACCGGGATGCCCGCCCGCGACACGATCGTGCTGACCGCCGACTACGGATTCCTGTCGGTGTACCCGTACCGCGGTTTCCAGGGCCTCACCTCGCACTACGCGAATCCGTTGGCGGACTTCGACAAACGCGCCGCCACCATCGCCGACTGGGCGACCGCGGCCACCTCGGCCGAGCTGATCGCCAAGCTCGACAAGTCGCCGTGGCCGGCACCGCGGGTGTTCCTGTTCCGGCACGGCGACGACGGACCCACGCTGCGGCTGGCCAAGGACGTCTACCCGAACGACCCGAATGTCGAGCGGTATACGGTCACCTTCAACCAGGCGGCCTTCGCCGACAAGAGTTTCCGCACCACCACCGTCGGACCGTTTGTGCTCGTCGTCCGGAAGTGATCACCGTGTCGCCCACCCCGTCGGTTGAGGCGCGAGGTCGCCCAGCGACCGAGCCTCGAAACCCCGTGAGACGACAATGTCAGCTTGCGAGGTTTCGAGGCTCATCGCCTAGCGGCTCTTCGCACCTCAACCGGCGGAGGGGGCGTTTTGGAGCAACAATCAGTGAGGAGATAACCGTGGAAGAGCTGACCATGTCCCGGGTCGACGCGGGGTCGTCGACCGCCTACCTCGTCGACGCCGGAGTGGTGAATTGGGTTCTGCTGCAAGAGGGTACCGACCTGACCCTCATCGACGGCGGGTATCCGGGCCAGGCCGACAAGGTGGTCGAGTCGATCGAGCGGATCGGGCGGCGGCCCGAGGATATTCGCGGCGCGCTGCTCACCCACGCCCACGTCGACCACCTCGGCGGGCTGGTGAAACTGCAGCAGCGCTACGGATTCGACGTGTACATGGATCCGGTCGAGGTGGCCCACGCCCGCCGCGACTACCTGCAGCAGGCCAACGCGGCCACCCTGGCGAGCATCCCGCTGCGCAACCTGCCGCTGGTGCTGCGGTGGATGAGCAAGGTGCTGCCGCTGGGCGTGCTCAGCCGCAAGGGCCTGCAGGGGCTGGCATTCGGCGAGACCGGTCCGCTCGACCTCCCTGGCCGTCCGGAACCCGTTGCCGCGCACGGACATACCGACGGCCACAGCGCCTACCTGGTGGCCTCCGGTCAGGCGCTGGTCTCCGGCGACGCCCTCGTCAGCGGCCACGACGTCTCCCGTATCACCGGACCGCAGTGCCTGCACGGCGCATTCCAGCACGACGCCGCCGCCAACCGGCGCGCCGTCGAACACTTCACCACCCTCGACGCCGACACCCTGCTCCCCGGCCACGGCCCGTTCTATCAGGGCAGCGTCGCCGAAGCAGCGGAGCGGGCGCTCACCCTCAAGAACTGATGGTTATCTAGTCACCATGACTGAGACCCCTGATTCGCCTCGCCTGCCGATCCTGCTGCTCAACGGGCCCAACCTGAACACGCTGGGGATGCGGCAGCCGGAGGTGTACGGCACCGACACCCTCGCCGACGTCGTCGAGCTCGCCGAACGCGCCGCCGCCGAACTGGGCTTCGGGGTGCGGGCGCTGCAGACCAACCACGAGGGCGAGATGATCGACGCGATCCACGAGGCGGTCGGCAAGATCAGCGGCATCGTCATCAACCCGGCCGGCTGGACGCACACCTCGGTGGCGCTGGCCGACGCCCTGGTGATCCCCGATGTGCCGATCATGGAGGTGCACATCAGCAATGTGCACAAGCGGGAGAAGTTCCGGCAACACTCCTATGTGTCGCCGATCGCGTCGGGCGTCGTCGCCGGATACGGCATCCGCGGCTACGAGTTCGCGGTGAGGAGACTGGCCGAGCTGGTGAGCTGACGGTGACACTGTCATCTCGCCGGGTTTCGAGACTAATCGGCCAGCGCCTCTTCGCACCTCAACCAGCGGGGGCCAGGTCAGCGGGGCTGACCGGGGAGTAGGGAGCCAGCGACTACGATCACTGTTTGTGCCAGCGCCGACAGTTCGACGAGCAAAGCTCCTCGCCATCGTCACCGGACTCCTCGGCTTCGTGCTCGCACTCGCCACCCCGCTGATGCCGGTGAAGCAGACCAGCGCGGAGATCCACTGGCCGTCGGCGACCGGTCCGGTGACGTCGGTGTCGGCGCCGCTGACCGCCTATGTGCCGATCACGATGTCGGCGACCATCCCGTGTGCGGTGATCGATCACCTCGGGCCCGACGGCACCGTGTTGCTGTCGACGACCCCGAAGGATGCGGAGAAGTCGGCACAGCGCGGCCTGACGGTGCGTAAGACGGGCAGCAGCAACGGGACGTCGATCGAGGTCGTGATCCGCAACGTGCCGATCGTCGCGGCCGCCGTGGCCGATATGCGCGCCCAGGACTGCCGCGCCATCACCGTGCGGGCCACCGCCGACGAGGTGAGCGCCGAGTTCGTCGGCATGAACGGCCCCGACGGCAAACCGCTGGCCGGCACCACCGCCACCCGCGTCTCCCCCACCTATCCGGCCGACGAGCGCCCGCAGGTGACCGGCCTGTTCACCGATCTGACCGGCAGTGTCGCCGACCTGGCCTATGCTCCGCTCAACGGGGTCACGATGACCCGCGCCCTGGATCAGGCCGCCCCCACCGCCGACGACGCCGACGACCTGACCCGGCTCGACGCGCACGTCGTCATCGACTCCCGCTACTCCACCTCGCCCACCCTGCTGAAGCTGCTGGTGCTGCTCATCGGCATCGTCCTCACGCTTGTCTCCCTCGGCGCGCTGGCCACCCTCGACGCCACCGACGGCCGCGGGCACCGGCGGATCTTCCCCGCCCGCTGGTGGCGGCTGCATCCGCGCGACTATGTGGTGATCGGGGCGCTGCTGGTGTGGCACATGATCGGCCCCAACACCTCCGACGACGGTTATCTGCTCACCATGTCGCGGGTGGCGCAGGACAGCGACTACACGGCCAACTATTTCCGCTGGTACGGGGCGCCCGAGGCACCGTTCGGCTGGTACTACGAGGTGTTCGGCTGGCTCAGCAAGATCTCGGTGGCCAGCCCGTGGATGCGGCTGCCCGCACTGGCCTGCGGGATCATCGTGTGGCTGATCGTCAGCCACGAGATCCTGCCGCGCCTGGGCCGGGCCGCGCTGACCCGCCCGGTGGTCGGGTGGACGGCCGCGTTCGTGTTCCTGGCCTCGTGGTTCCCGTTCAACAACGGTCTGCGGCCCGAACCGATCATCTGCCTGGGCGCGCTGCTCACCTGGTGTTCGGTGGAGCGGGCCATCGCCACCGGGCGATTGCTGCCCGCGGCGCTGGCCTGCCTGTTCGGGGCGTTCAGCCTGGCCGCCGGGCCGACCGGTCTGCTGGCGGTGGCGGCGATGATCGCCGGGGCGCGGCCGATCATCACCGCGCTCGTCAAACGGGCCCGTGTCATCACCGGCAGCCCGCAGCCCGACGGCACCGCGGCGGCCGACGCGGACGGCCCGGACACCGAACCCGACGGCAAGGCGACCGGCCGGACGAGCCTGCCCGCCTTCCCCAAACCGGCCGACCTGTGGTCGTACGCGTCGCTGCTCGCACCGATCCTGGCCGCCGGCACGTTCGTGCTGTTCGTGGTGTTCTCCGACCTGACGCTGCGCTCGTTCACCGACTCGTCCACGATGAAGACCGCGCTCGGCCCGTCGATGCACTGGTACGACGAGATCAGCCGCTACACCGCCTTGTTCTCGTATTCGGCCGACGGTTCGCTGGCCCGCCGGTTCGCGGTGCTGGCGATGATCCTGGGGCTGATCGTGTCGGCGGGGGTGCTGATCCGTAAGAACCGGATCCCCGGCACGGCGCTGGGACCGTCGCGGCGCATCGTCGGGATCACCTTCGCGTCGCTGGTGTTCCTGATGTTCACCCCCACCAAGTGGACGCATCACTTCGGGGTGTTCGCCGGGCTGGGCGCGGCGCTGGCGGCGATCGCGGCGATCGCGGCGAGCCATTCGGCGATGCATTCGCGCCGCAACCGCACCCTGTTCGCGGCGTTGGTGCTGTTCGTCGGCGGTTTCTCGTTCGCCTCCCCCAACTCGTACTACTACTACTCGTCGTGGGGTATGCCGTGGGGCTGGGCGCAGACCAAACTCGGCCCGGTGATGCTGCACGAGGCGTTCCTGTACGCGGCGCTGGTGCTGCTGCTGGTCGCGCTGTGGTTCCACTTCCGCGAACCGTTCGTCGGCGTCGACACCCCGCGGCGCCCGCACACCGACGCACCCGAACCCGGCCGGGCCGCGCTGGCCGTGCGGCGGGTGTGGCGTTCGGTGGCAGGCGCCCCGCTTGCCTATCTGGCGCTGGCGATCGTCGTGTTCGAGCTGCTCACCGCTGTGTTCACCGGCATCAACCAGAGCCGGTCATTCTCGGTGCCGCAGTCCAACCTGGCCGCGCTCACCGGCAAGCAGTGCGCGATGGCCGACAAGATCTGGGTGGAAACCGACCCCAACCGGGACATGCTCAAGCCTGTCGACACCACGCTGGAGAACCCCCTCGCGGGCGGTCCCGCGCGCCCGGGTACCGACGCGAGTTACGGGTTCACCCCCGACGGGGTGCCCGAGGAACTGTATTCGGTGGCCTCGTCGGGTTCGCTCGGCGTGCTGGCCGGCAACGCGCAGGCATCCCCCGACGTGCTGCGGTCCAATCCGGGCGGCACCGGCGGCGGGCTCCTCGACACCCCCGGTGTCAACGGCAGCCATACCGCGCTGCCGTTCGGGCTCGACCCTGCCACCACCCCGGTACTGGGCAGCTACTCGGAGACCGATCAGGTTCCGGCCCGCCTCACCACCGGCTGGTACAAGCTTCCCGACGGCTGGCGGGACCGGCCGCTGCTGACGATGTCGGTGGCCGGTGCGTTCGACACACCCGAGGTGATGCTCGAATACTCGACCACCCCGATCACCCCCGGCATCCGCGATGACACCCTCGTCAAGGCCGGCGAGACCACCCTGATCGATCCGGGGCCGCGGCCGTCGTGGCGCAACCTGCGCTACGAGACCGACGACCTGCCCGCCGGCATCACCGCGGTGCGCGTGCACGTCGTCGACGACAACCTGTCCGACGGCCGGTTCGTGGCGCTCACGCCGCCGCGGGTGCCGCAGATGTCGACGCTGCAGCAGATCGTCGGCGACAAGGATCCGGTGCATCTGGACTGGACGTCGGGGCTGGCGTTCCCGTGCCAGCGGCCGTTCACCCATCACGCGGGGGTCGCGGAGATCCCGCAGTGGCGGATCAAGCCGGGCGCCGACCTGGCGGCCGCGGTGTCGGCGTGGCAGAACGCGTTCGGCGGCGGTCCGCTCGGCTGGCTGGAGGTGTCGCAGGAGGCGACGGCGCTGGCCACCTACCTGCCGGGCGACATCGGCCGCGACTGGGGCGCGCTGGAGCGGTACACCCCGTACGACGGGGTGACGCAGCAGGCGGAGATCACCAAGCGGACCGTCACCCGCAGCGGGCTGTGGAGCCCGGCGCCCATGCGGTACTGACGACCCGATCACAGCGGTGCACACCATGCGGCATTGAGCATCGTTGATGTGGCATACGATCAGTCATCGTGTCCACCAGCGTTACGTCCGCCGACCCGGCAGTGTCCCGGCTGCGGCTGATCGCCCTGGTGGCCGGTCTGATCGGCATCGTGGCGTGCGCCCTGACGCCGCTGCTGCCGGTCACCACCACAGAGGCGGCGGTCACCTGGCCGCACGGGCAGAAGCTCGGCCAGAATCCCTCGGTGTCGGCGCCGCTGATCGCGCAGACCCCGCGCACGCTGGACGCCCGCATCCCGTGTGCGCTGCTGGCCGCCGCGCCCGCCACCACGCAGGCGCCGGGCATCCGGGAGACCGCCGGGACCACCGTCACCCGGCCCACGATCGTGCTGTCGACGATGCCCGCCGACGCCCCGAACGCCAAGGGTTCCGGGCTGTTCGTGGTGGCCGCCAAAGACACGGTCACCGTCACCTTCCGCAACAACGTCGCAGCCCGCGCCTCGCGCGCCGACCTGGCACGTTGCAAGGTGTTGCGGATCTGGTCGGCACCCACCGGGCCGGGCGCGCAGTTCGTCGGCGCCGGCCCCGCGACCACCCTCGAACCCGACAAACGGCCCAAGGTCAACGGCATCTACAGCGACCTGGGCACCCGGCAGGTACTCGGGGCCACAGGCCTGCGGGTGAGTGTGGCGGTCGACAACCGGTACGAGAACTCGCCGTCGGTCCTCAAACTGCTGGTGATGGTCGTCGCCGTGCTCGCGGTGCTCGTCGCGTTGTGGGCGTTGTGGGCGCTCGACCGGCACGAACTCGGCGCCCTCGGGTCACGGCCGTCGCTGCGTCGGCTGGTGGCGATGCGGCCCACCGATGCGCTGGTCACCGCGACGCTGCTGGTGTGGACGTTCCTGGGCGCCGGATCGCCGGACGACGGCTACATCCTCAACATGGGCCGCACCGCCGGCAACTTCGGCTACCTGGCCGACTACTACCGCTTCTACGGCATCCCCGAGGCGCCGTTCGACTGGTACTACGCCTTCCTCGGGCACTGGTCGTCGGTGTCGACGTCGCTGCTGTGGATGCATGTGCCGCAGCTCGTCGCCGGTCTGGTGTCGTGGTTCGTGCTGTCGCGGGTGCTGCTGCCCCGGCTGGGATCGGCGATCACCGGCTGGGCGCTGTGGGCGGCGGCGCTGACGTTCACCGCGTTCTGGCTGCCGTTCGCGTCGGGGCTGCGCAGCGAAACCGTCATCGTGCTGGGTTCGCTGCTCACCTGGTGGGCGGCCGAGTCGGCGATCACCACCAGGCGGATGCTGCCCGCCGCACTGGCCGCGCTGACGGCCGGGCTGACGCTGGGTGTGGCGCCGCACGGGGTGATCGGGGTGGCGATCCTGCTGGTGGCCGCGCGCCCGATGCTGCACGTGCTGCTCGCCCGGCGCGACCGGAGCTCCCGGTGGCTGTCGGCGGTGAGCCTGGCCGCACCGCTCGCCGCGGCGGGTGCGCTCGTGGTGGTGGTGATGTTCCGGCAGCAGACCCTGGCCACGATCTACGAGACGGTCAAGGTCCGGTGGAGCGTCGGCCCGGTCATCCCCTGGTACCAGGACTTCATGCGGTACTACTTCGTGACGGTGGCCACCGACGACGCCGCGCTCGCCCGCCGCGTACCGCTGTTGCTGTTACTGGCATGCGTCGTGGTGACTGTCGCGGTGCTGTTGCGCCGCAGCCGGATTCAGGGGCTGGAGAGCGGCCCGGTGTGGCGGCTGATCGGCGGCGTGGGTGTGACGCTGGTGCTGCTGACGTTCACCCCCACCAAATGGACCATCCAGTTCGGGGTGCTTGCCGGGCTCGGCACGGCGCTCGCGGCCACCGCCACCGTCGCAGTGGTGACGGCGGCGCGCAGTTCCACCCGCAACTTGACGGTGTTCATCTCCGGGCTGCTGTTCGCGATGGCGGCCGCGCTCGCCGGCTACAACGCGTGGACCTACGTCTACGACTTCGACATCGCGTGGTTCGACCGGGCACCCCGGATCCTCGGCGTCGACCTGTCGGTGATCGCGCTGGTGCTGGCGGTACTCACCGCCGCGCTGGCCGCGTGGCAGCATCTGCGCCAGGACTATGTGGCGCACAAGGGCATCGCGCACGCCGACGACCAGCCCGGCAGCGGACCCGAACACGCCGATGCGTCCGGTGACCGGCGGCGGCTGCTCGCGGCGTCGTCGCCGATCGCGGTGGTCGCCGCGCTCATCGTGCTCGCCGACGTGGTGGTGTTCGCCAAGGCCGCCATCACCCGCGCCCCCGCGCCGACCGTGCTGTCGGAGCATCTGAACGCGCTGGGCGGCAACAGTTGTGGGCTCGCCGACAAGGTCCTCGTCGAGACCGACCCGAACGAGGGCATGCTGACGCCGGCCGGCGGACTGTCGGCGACGGCGGCGCTGTCGGGTGCGCGGCCGGTCGGATTCACCCCCGACGGGATCCCCGACGACCTGTATCCCGACGGCGAGGTGCGGCGCCCGGGACGGATGAACGTGGACTACACCGTCGCCAAGGCGTTCATCGTCAGCGGCGGTCTGGGCGCGGGCACCACCGGCGGTACCGGACCGAAGACCGTCAACGGATCGACTGCCGCGCTGCCGTTCGGGCTCGACCCGGCGCGCACCCCGGTGCTGGGCAGTTCCGGTTATCGCGGCGAGGCGCGGCTGACCACCGGCTGGTACGAGCTGCCGGCACAGCGCTCGGTGTCGCCGCTGCTCGTGTTCGCCACCGCCGGTGCGGTGTCCACCGTCGACGCCTACGGGGTGCGCAATTTCGGGCAGAAACTGGTGGTGCAGTTCGGCAAGGCTGTATCAGGTGGACACTTCGAGAAGTCGGGTGAGGAGGTGACGCCGATCGATCCGGGTCCGCAGATCATGAACCGGCCGTGGCGCAACCTCCGGATCCCGATGTCGGCGGTGCCCGCCGACGCGACGGTGATGCGATTGTCGTTGCTGGACAACAACCTCGGGCCGAAACAGTTCATCGCGATCACCCCACCGCGGGCCCCGCACCTGCGGACCCTGCAGCAGGTGGTCGGCGAGGACACCCCCACCCTCATCGATTTCAGTGCGGCGGCGCACTTCCCGTGCCAGCGGCCGATGCAGGTGCGGCACGGGGTGGCCGACGTGCCGCGCTGGCGGATCCTGCCCGACTACATCGTCGCCAACTCGCAGTCCAAGACGTGGGAGCGCGGTACCGACGGCGGCCTGCTCGGCATCTCGCAGGCCACCACACAGGCGCAGGCCGTACCCACCTATCTCAAAGACGACTGGGTGCGCGATTGGGGTGCGCTGGAACGGCTGATCCCGTTCGCGCCCGCACCGGGCGCGGCCCGGGTCCGCGCCACCGACATCACACAGTGGGGCTGGTCGCGGACCAGTTCAATCAGGCTGGAGCCGCACACCGATGACGACTGACGCCGCCCCCGAGACCGCTTCCACAGCGCCCGACCGCACCCGCCTATGGCGGATCATCGCTGTGGTCGCCGGCCTGATCGGCGCGCTCCTGGCGATCGCGATGCCGCTGCTGCCGGTGAAACAGACCACCGCCGAACTGAACTGGCCGCAGCGCGATACCGTCGGCAATGTGACGGCGCCGCTGGCGTCGTTCGTGCCGATCGACATGAACCTGACGGTGCCGTGTGCGCTGGCCGCGCGACTGCCCCGCGAGGGTGGCGTGCTGGTGTCGACGATGCCGTCGAAAGGTCAATCCGCCTCGGCGCGTGGACTGTTCGTCCGGGCCACGGCCGACGCGATCACCGTGACCGACCGCGACCTGGTGTTGCTCAGTGCCGATCGTCGTGCCGCGCAGTCGAATCCGGACTGCCGTATCGAGTTCTCCGCCGACGGCACCCGCACCACGGCGAAGTTCGCCGGCCTCACCTCGACGGGTACCGCCGACGACGACGATCCGCGCACCGAGTTCACCCTCGACGACCAGCAGATGCGCCCGCAGATCGTCGGCGTGTACACCGCGCTGCCCGCCGGAACCCCGCGCGACGGGCTGTCGCTGCACGCCACCGTCGACACCCGCTACGTCTCCTCCCCGACCACGCTCAAGTTTGTCGCCATCGTCCTCGGGGTGCTGCTGACACTGTTGTCGCTGGTGGCGCTGCACATGCTCGACAAACAGGACGGCCGCCGCCACCGGCGCTTCCTCCCGGCGGGCTGGTTCACCATCCGCCCGCCCGACGTGGTGGTGGCCGCGATCCTGGCCTTCTGGTGGATCGCGGGCGCCAATACCTCCGACGACGGCTACAACTTCGTCGTCGGCCGCATCACCGCCGACGCCGGGTACGCCGACAACTACTTCCGCTACTTCGGGGTGCCGCAGGACCCGTTCGGGTGGCATTTCCAGGTGATCTCCTGGATGTCGCAGCTCTCGGTGGCCGGGCCGTGGATGCGGCTGCCCGCGTTCGCGCTCGGGCTGCTCGGCTGGTGGCTGATCAGCCGTGAGGTGATCCCACGGCTTGGCCGCACGGTGCGGCATTCGTCGCCGGCGGTGTGGTCGGCGGCATTCGTGTTCCTGGCGATGTGGCTTCCGTACAACAACGGTCTGCGGCCCGAGCCGGCCGAGGCCGTCGGTGCGCTGCTCACCTGGTGCTGTGTGGAACGGGCCATCGCCACCCGCAGGCTGCTGCCGTACGCGGTGGGTGTGGTCACCGCCGCGTTCACCCTGGCGCTGGCCCCGGGCGGGCTGATGGCGGTGGCGGCGCTGCTGGCCGGTATCCGCCCGGTCGTGAAGACCATCGTGGTGCGGCTCGACCCGCGCGAGCGGTGGCTGTCGCCGGCCGCGATGCTCGCCCCCGTCCTCGCCGCGGGCACCGCGGTGCTGTTCCAGGTCTTCGCCGACCAGCCGCTCGGGGTGCTGCTGGAGGGCAACAAGGTGGCCACCGACGTCGGTCCGACGATGGAATGGTGGCAGGAACCGGTCCGCTACTACTGGCTCGACCTGCCCACCGCCGACGGCACCCTCGCCCGCCGGTTCGGGGTGCTCGCGATGATCCTGTGCCTGGTCGTCGTCCTGCTGCGGCTGCTGCGCCGCGAACACCCCAACGGTATCGCCCGCGCCCCCATCTGGCGGCTGGTGGCGGTCACCCTCGGCACCATGTTCCTGATCTCGTTCACCCCCACCAAGTGGACGCACCACTTCGGTGTGTACGCCGGGATCGCCGGGGCGCTCGCCGCGGTGGCCGGTGCGATGATGTCGCCGGCGATCCTGCGGTCGCGGCGCAACCGGACGTTCTTCGCCTCGGCGGTGCTGGTGATCACCGGGATCTCGTTCGCCGGTCCGAACGGCTACTGGTTTGTCGGCAGTTACGGTGTGCCGTGGTGGGATCGGGCGCCGCGGCTGGCCGGTATCGACCTGTACTGGTTCATCCTGGCCGCGGCCATCGCCTGCGCCCTGGCCGGACTGTGGTTCCACTTCCGCGACGACTTCGTCGACGAGCGGACCCGCGCCCGGGGCGGCGACCGCTGGTACTCGAAGCTGAAATTCTCTCCGCTGCCGGTGATCTCGCTCCTGATGGTGTTGTTCATGGTGGCCTCACTCGCCAAGGGCGCCTACGGACAGCGCGAGTCGTGGTCCTGGGCCAAGTCGAATCTCAGTGCGTTCCAAGGCAATCCGTGCGCCCTCGCCGAGGACGTGATGGTGGAGGCCGATCCGAACGCGGCCACGCTCAGCCCCGCCGCCGTCGACGGCAAACCCGCGCCGGGCGCGGCCGCCGCGCTGGCCGGGCGGTCCACCGGGTTCACCCCGAACGGCATCCCCGCAGCGGTGATGATCGATGCCACCGAGAAGGACGAACCCGAGGACGACACCGACGAAACCGGCGGCGCCGGGGACGCGGGCGGCGCCGGCACCGACTCGGTCAGCCCCGACTCCGAGAGCGGCGAAGCCCCGGATCCGGGGTCCGGGGACGCCACGACCACTCCCGCAACGTCCACCGCCGGCCGGGCGCCGGGCATCAACGGTTCGACGGCGCGCCTGCCGTTCGGTCTCGACCCGGCCCGCACCCCCGTCCTGGGCAACGCCACCACGCCGGGCACGTCGTCGCTGACCACCGGCTGGTACCGGCTGCCGGCCCGCTCCGGCGACCGGCCGCTGCTCACCCTCGCCGTCGCCGGTTTCGTCGCCGCCACCGATCCCGTCGGCGCGGCGGTCCCCGGCCGCAAGGTGGTCGCCGAGTTCGGCCGCGTCGGCACGAACGGCGCGGTGGTCCCCATCGCCCGGCTCGCCCCGCTCGACGTCATCGACCCGCCGACGTGGCGCAACCTGCGGTTCCCGCTGGCCGACGCCCCGCCGCGCGCCACCGTCGTGCGCATCGTCGTCGACGAGAAGGCCGCCCCCGGACAGTGGGTGGCGCTCACCCCGCCGCGCGTGCCGAAGCTGGCGACGCTCAACGAGGTGGTCGGCGACACCGATCCGGTGTTCATCGACTGGGTGGTCGGGCTGGTGTTCCCGTGCCAGCGGCCGATGCGCGTCCAGAACGGCATCCTCGAGGTGCCCAAGTGGCGCATCATGCCCGACGCCGAGGCCACCAAGAAGAACAGCCAGACCTGGATGTCGGGCAAGTCGGGCGGACCGCTCGGCATCAGCACCGGCATGCTCACCCCGACCCTCGTGCCCACGTATCTGCGCAACGACTGGGGACGCGACTGGGGCGGCCTGCAACGCTTCACCGAGATCGTGCCCGCCCAACCTGCCGAGCTGCACCTGGGCACCGCCCGCCGCTCCGGCCTGTGGAACCCGGCCCCGATGCGCTCGGTCGGCTACTGAACCAGGACCGCGGCGGTGCCGCTGACGTCTGCGCGGCTCGCACACGTTCGGAAAGTCGCCCCCTCGCCGACCGAGCCTCGAAGCCTCGTGAGATGACATTGTCGTCTTACCGGGTTTCGAGGCTCCTCGCCTAGCGGCTCGTCGCACCTCAACCAGCAAAAGGTCGCCGGTTGAGGTGCGAGGTCGCCCAGCGACCGAGCCTCGAAGCCCCGTGAGATGACATTGTCGTCTCACCAGGTTTCGAGAGATGAACATTGTCGTCTCACCAGGTTTCGAGGCTCCTCGCCTAGCGGCTCGTCGCACCTCGACCGGCCGGGGCTACGTTTCAGTTGGGTACCAGCTGTCCGCGGGACCCGACGTGATTGCGTGTCACTCAGCTGGGCTGACTACGATGCGCGTGTGCCAAGAACGCCGGAAGTGACACCATCGGACGACGTTTCCGCAGGAAAACCCGAGTCCCAATCCCGGTTGTATGCGCTGATCGCGACGATCGCCGGGCTCGTGGCGGTGGCTGCGGGGGTGTTGACGCCGCTGCTGCCGGTGTCGACGGTGACCGCGACCATCACCTGGCCGCAGGGGCAGCAACTCTCGGGGGCGACACCGTCGGTGACCTCGCCGCTGGTCGCTCAGACCGCCCGTGACCTCGACATTCGCATCCCCTGCTCGTTGCTGGCGCAGACCCCGGCCGATGCGTCGACGGTGGTGCTGGCGACGATGCCGCCGACCGCGCCGCGGGCCAAACCGCTCGGACTGGTGGTGACGGCGGGCGCCGAGCGGGTCGATGTGTCGATCCGCAACCAGGTCCCGGCCCGCGCCCCGCGCGCCGACCTGGACAAGTGCCGCGAACTGCACATCTGGGCGAACTCGACCGACACCGGTGCACGGTTCGTGGGCCTCGGCCCGGCCGGGACCACCGATCCGGCGTCGCAGCCGCAGGTCGCGGGGCTGTTCACCGCGCTGTCCACCGCACAGGTCACCGGTGCGCAGGGGCTGGCCGCGCGGATCGTCGTCGACAACCGGTTCGACTCCTCACCGTCGCTCATCAAGTGGCTGGTGATGGTCGTCGGGATCCTCGCCGCGATCGCCGCACTGGTGGCGGTGTGGATGCTCGACCGGATCCACGGCTACCACCGCCGGTTCGCCCGATCGGTCAGCCGGGTGCGGGCGCTGATCCCCACCCCGGTCGACGGGGCAGTCGGGTTCGTGCTGGTGGCGTGGCATTTCCTCGGTGGTGGCACCGCCGACGACGGCTACATCCTCAATATGGGCCGCGACGCCCAGCACACCGGTGTGCTGGCCAACTACTACCGCTACTACGGCAGCCCCGAGGCACCGTTCGACTGGTATTTCAGCTTCCTGTCGCACTGGTCGGAGGTCTCGACGGCCGGTGTCTGGATGCGGCTGCCCGCGCTGGCGGCCGGTCTGCTGAGCTGGCTGCTGCTGAGCCGGGTGCTGTTGCCCCGGCTGGGCCGCACCGTCCGGCATTCGCGGTGGGCGATGCTCACCGGTGCGGCCGTGTTCCTGGCGTTCTGGCTGCCGATGTGTTCGGGGCTGCGCCCGGAACCGATCATCGTCGCCGGCACCCTGCTGACCTGGTGGGCCGTCGAGGTGAGCGTGGTGAGCAGGCGGGTGCTGCCGGCGGCGCTGGCCGGCCTGACCGCGCTGGCGACGCTGGCCGCCGCCCCGCAGGGCATCATCGCGCTCGCGCTGCTGTTCACCGGTGCCCGGCCGATGATCCGCACCCTGGTCCGCCGCCGTGGCGAGGCCGGGCTGCTGCCGCTGCTCGCGCCGATGGCCGCAGGGCTCGCCGCCATCGTCATCGTCGTGTTCCGCGACCAGACCCTGGCCACCGTCGCCGAGGCCGTACGCATCCGGTACGCCGTCGGCCCCACATTGGCCTGGTATCAGGAGTTCCTGCGCTACTACTTCCTGCTGGTGCCCTCGCCCGACGGTTCGCTGGTCCGGCGCACCCCGGTGCTGCTGCTGATCGCGGCGCTGCTGGTGATCCTGGCGATCATGCTGCGGCGCAAACGCATCACCGGCGTCGACTCGGCCGTCGTGTGGCGGCTGGTCGGGGCCACCCTGATCACGATCCTGCTGCTCTCGTTCGTGCCCGCCAAGTGGACCATCCAGTTCGGCGTGTTCGCGGGCTTCGGCACCGCGCTGGCGGCACTGGCGTGCGTGGCCGTCGAACAGGCCGCGCGGCGGACGGTCCGTAACTTCTCGCTGTTCGCGGCGGCGCTGCTGTTCGTGTGTGCGATCGTCGCCGCCGGCCGCAACGCGTGGGCGTGGCCGTACTACTTCGGCATCCCCTGGTTCGACAAGGCCCCGGTGCTGGCCGGCAAGCAGATCTCCACCGCCGTGCTGGTGCTGGCGGTGGCCGCGCTGCTGATCGCGCTGTGGCAGCATCTGCGGATCGACTACGTCGCCGACGCCGGATTCACCCACGACAAGGGGGCGCAACCGGCCCGCTGGAAGGTGGCGGTCGCGTCGTCGCCGATCGCGGTGATCGCCGTCGTCGTGGTGCTGGCCCAGTTGGCGGTGTTCGCGAAGGCCGCGGCGGCGCGGCAGGACACGTTCAGCATCTTCGGCACCAACACGTCGGCGCTGGCCGGCAACACGTGCGGCATGGCCGACGACGTGCTCGTCGAACCCGACCCCAACAAGGGCATGCTCACCCCGGTCGGCACCCGCGACGTGTCCAAGGCGCTGCTCGGCACCGGATCGGTCGGTTTCGAACCCAACGGTGTCGCCGACGAACTCAACGCGAAGGGCGAGATCCAGCGACAGGGCGCCATGCACGCCTCCGGCGACCTGACCACCGGCCTCGTCTCGTACGCGGTCAACCCGGGCACCACCGGCGGCACCGGACCGGTCGGCATCAACGGCAGCACCGCCAAGCTGCCGTTCGGCCTCGACCCGTCGACCACCCCCGTCCTCGGTTCGGCCAACGCGACCGGTGCGGCCAAGCTGACGACCGGCATGTATCAGTTGCCGACGAAACGCTCCGCCGCCAACCCGCTGATCGTGATCTCCGCCGCCGGCGCCATCGCCACCCCCGACCGCGACGGTGTGGTCAGCAACGGCCAGTCGCTGACCGTCGAGTTCGGCAAGAACGAGAACGGGCAGTTCGTGCAGGTCGGGCGTCCCGCCCCGCTGATCGACGTGACCAAGACCAAGGGTCCGTGGCGCAATCTGCGGTTGCCGATGGACCGGGTACCGCCCGCCGCGACGGTGC
The DNA here is from genome assembly GCF_000241345.1 of Gordonia amarae NBRC 15530. Lineage (GTDB taxonomy): Bacteria > Actinomycetota > Actinomycetes > Mycobacteriales > Mycobacteriaceae > Gordonia > Gordonia amarae. The sequence goes on along the minus strand of NZ_BAED01000020.1, from coordinate 61,465 downwards.
TGCGCCTCGTCGCCAAGGACAACAACCTGGACTCCACCCAGTGGCTGGCGGTGACCCCGCCCCGGCTGGCCCAGCTGGAGACGCTCGACAAGGTGGTCGGATCGTCGGATCCGACGCTCATCGACTTCCCGGTCGGTGCGGTGTTCGGCTGCCAGCGGCCCATGTCCTCGCACGACGGCGTCAGCGAAACCCCCAAGTGGCGGATCCTGCCCGACACCGTCACCGCCGGTCTGCAGTCGCGGACCTGGATGTCGGTCAACGGTGGCGGCCCGCTCGCCGTGGTGGAGGCGCTGACCACCCCGACGTCGATGGCCACCTACCTGCGCAACGACTGGTATCAGGACTGGGGCGACCTGCAACGGCTCGATCCGCTCGACGACGGTGCGGTGCCCGCCACGGTGAACACCGGCACCGAGTCGACATGGGGCTGGTCGCGTCCGGGAGCTATCCGGGTGGTGGCAGACGATGAATAGGCCCGATGCCCAGCACAATCCAGGCGCAGAGCGTGATTCAGCGAATGACGAGAGGACTTCGCCGGTGAGCGAGGAAACCCCGGAAACCACGGCTGCGGGCGACCGCTGGGAACGGCTCGCGCCCAAGGCGCGCATCGTCGCGGTGATCGCCGGGATCGTCGGTGTGCTGGCCGCGGTGCTCAGCCCGATCTTGCCCGTCGACTACACCAAGGCCGAATTGTCGTGGCCGCAAAACGGTTCCGTTGCCAACGTGGCCGCGCCGACGGTGTCGTTCGTGCCGGTGTCGATGGAACTGTCGGTGCCGTGCTCGCTCGGTGCCAAGCTGCCCAGGTCTGGCGGGGTGCTGTTGTCGACGGTGCCCGAGAAGGGCGAAGAGGCCGCCAAGGTCGGCCTGTTCGTGCGGGTCACCGAGGACTCTCTGCAGGTCACCTCCCGCAACGTGGTGCTGCTCGATGCGCCACGCGCACAGGCACAGTCGACGGCCGGGTGCGTCGTGAAGATCCGTGGCGGCGACGACGGCGTGCACGGTGTCGTCGAGAACATCCCGCCCGCGGAGGACGGTTCGCCGTACACCTTCGACATCGCCGACCCGAACAAGCGGCCGCAGCTGGTCGGTGTGTACACCTCGCTGCCCGCGAACTCGGCTCCCGCAGAGGGTCTGTCGTTCCACGCCGTCCTTGACACCCGGTTCATCTCCACCCCCACCTCACTCAAGTTCTGGGTGCTGGTATTCGGCATCGCCGCCACCGTGCTGTCGATCCTGGCGCTGGCCGTGCTCGACGCCCGTGATGGCCGTGGCCACCGCATCCGGCTGTCCGCAGCCACGTGGCGGCCCCGCTGGGTCGACGGCTTCGTCGGGGCGATCCTGCTGGTGTGGCTGTTCGTCGGCGCCAACACCGCCGACGACGGCTATCAGGTGACGGTGGGCCGGATCGCCAAGGACGCCGGCTACCTGGACAACTACTACCGGTACTTCGGTGCGCCGCAGGATCCGTTCGGCTGGCACTACCACTATCTGTCGCTGTGGATGCAGATCAGCACCGCCACCCCGTGGCTGCGGCTGCTGCCGTTCATTTTCGCGCTCGCCTCGTGGTGGCTGATCTCGAGGTTCGCGATCCCGCGTCTGGGCCGGGCGGTGCGGCAGTCGACGCCCGCGCTGTGGGCGGCGGCTCTGGTGTTCCTGGCGGTGTGGATGCCGTACAACAACGGCCTGCGCGTGGAACCGCTGATCGCACTCGGCGCCCTGTTCACCTGGGTGTGTGTGGAACGGTCCATCGCCACCGGCCGGTTCCTGCCGCTGACCATCGGCATCATGGCCGCCGCGCTGACCCTGACCGCCCACCCCACCGGTGTGATGGCCGCGGTGGCCCTGCTGGCCGGGCTGCGGCCGCTGCTGCGCCGGTTCATGGCGCGCCGCAAGCGAGACGGGATCCTGCCGCTGCTGCTGCCGATCCTCGCCTCCGGTCTGGCGATCCTGTACCTGATCTTCGCCGACCAAGCGCTCGCCCCGATCCTCGAAGGCGTCGGCGTCAACGGCGAAGTCGGGCCCACCAACAAGTGGTGGGAAGAGCCGCTGCGCTACTACATGCTGATGAACCCCACCGCCGACGGGTCGATCGCCCGCCGGTTCGGGATGCTGATCACCTTCGTGTGCGTGATCCTGGTGGTGATCATGCTGCTGAACCGCAAGCGGCTCACCGGCATTGCCACCGCCCCGACGTGGCGGCTGGTGGCGATGGCCCTCGGCTGCACCGCACTGCTGGCGTTCCAGCCCACCAAGTGGACCCACCAGATGGGTATCTACGCCTCCGTCGCCGGTGCACTCGCCGCCGTGGCCACCGCCTGCGCCGACCGCGCCATCATGCGCCGCCGCCGCAACCGCACGCTGTTCGCCGCCGCATGTATGTACGTTCTGGCGGTGGCGTTTTCGGGCCGCAACCAGTGGTGGTACGTCGGCAACTACGGTATGCCGTGGCGCGACAGCACCCCCGAGCTCAAGGGCATCACCTTCGCGACGGTGTTCCTGGCCATCGCGGCAGCGCTGACGATTCTCGGTGTGTGGCAGCACTTCCGGGACGACTACGTAGCCGCAGACCAGCGACGCGGAGCATCGACCGGCGTCTTCTCCCGGCTGCGCAGCCCGTCGTTGATCGCGGTATCTACCGTGATGCTCGCGTTCACCCTGGTCAGTTTCGCCAAGGCCGATATGACACAGCGTCATTCCTGGTCGTGGGGCAAGTCGAATGTCGACGCGCTGCGCGGCAAACCGTGCGCGCTGGCCGAGGCTGTGCTGGTGGAGGACAAACCGAACGACGGGCTGCTGGTCGCGGCGAACGTTGCCGGACAACGCGACCTGACACCCGGCGCGGCGCTGGCCGGCAAGGAGATGACCGGCTTCGATCCGAACGGTGTCGGGGAGGACCTGGCCGCCGACGAGTCCGCGGAAGCCAAGAACGAGGTCGACCGGTCCTCGTCGGATCCGTCGACCGACGCCAACTCGACCGGCACCGGCACCGACACCGGCTCGACGGAAACCGATGGAACCGACGACTCGGCGAGTGGGAACGGGAGTTCGTCCGATACCGCGGGCGGCACCGGGGAACAGGTGGGCGTCAACGGATCCCGGCAGAAGCTGCCGTTCGGACTGTCGCCCCGCAAGACACCGGTCCTCGGTACCTACGGAAGCCCCGGCGGCGCGGGCCATCTCGTGTCGGCGTGGTACCAGATGCCGCAGCGCACCGCCGATCGTCCGCTGATCACCATGTCGGTGGCCGGTCAGGTCGAGTACATCGACGACCTGTCGGTCACGCACAAGGGGCAGACGGTGCGCGTGGAGTACGGCCGGGTCGAGGCCGACGGTTCGGTGACCCCGGTGGGTCAGCGGGTACCGATGGACACCGACTACGCCCCCGAGTGGCGCAACCTGCGGTTCCCGCTCGACCAGGCACCGCCGCGGGCCACCGTGGTGCGGGTCGTCGCCGACGACACCTCCGCCGTGCCCGACCAGTGGCTGGCGATCACCCCTCCGCGCATGTCGACGACGGTGGGACTCACCGAACTCGTCGGCAAGACCGATCCGGTGCTGCTGGACTGGTCTGTGGCACTGGCCTTCCCGTGCCAGCGACCGGCCCGCGCCCGCCACGGCGTGCTGGAGACCCCCGTGTGGCGCATCGCGCCCGACCGGATCGGCGAGGAGATCAACTCGCAGCGCTGGATGGCCGGCGACTACGGCGGCCCGCTCGGCATCATCGAGAACGAACTGTCGCCGACGGTGCTGCCGTCGTACCTGCGTAACGACTGGGCCCGCGACTGGGGTTCGTTGATGCGCCTGGAACCGCTTGTGCCGCAACGCACCGCCGACCTGACCATCAGCACCGACACCCACCACGGCCTGTGGTCACCGGGTCCGATGCGGGCGTCCCGCAACAGCAACTGACACGAGCCGTCACCCTGTCACCCGGCGCTGGTTGAGGTGCGACGAGCCGCTAGGCGAGGAGCCTCGAAACCCGGTAAGACGACATTGTCATCTCACGTGGTTTCGAGGCTCGTCGCTCGCGCTCCTCACACCTCAACCAGCGGAGCCGGTGTCAGCTTGCAAGGAGTTCGTCGATCTGGTTGATCGCGGACGACGCACCTTCGATGACACCCATGTCGAGGACCTGCTGAAGGGCTTCGGCGGTCTCGTACACGCTGGTGAACAGGGCGGTGGTGGTGCCGTCGTTGTCGGTGAACCGGTAGTCGTTGAACGACACCGGCATCGACTCGACTGGTTGCAGATCGTTGGCGGCATCGGCGAAGCCGTCCTTGAATGTGAAACCGTTGGGCTTGTCGATGGAGACCATCTCCCACCAGCCGCCGAACTTCTCCCCTTCCGGGCTGGTCATGTAGTAGGTGACCTTGCCACCGGGGACGAAATTGTGCTCGATGAAGGTCGCCGGGAAAGTGGGTGGGCCCCAGATCTTTTCGAGCTGACGCGGATTGGCGTACACCTCCCAGACCCGGTCGCGCGGGGCGGCGAACTCGGCGGTGATGACGATGGTGCGGGTGTCGATGTCATGGGTGACATTGGTGACGGGCATGGCTACTCCTGAATTGGTGGCGTGTCTGCGAGCAAGAGGTCATCGATGCGTGCGATCCTGCCGCGCCAGACCTGTTCGAGGTCGGCGAGCATGCTCGATACCGCACGTACCGCTTCGACGTCGCCGGATGCGAGTTGCTCACGGCCACTGCGTCTTTTGGTGATCAGACCAGCCCGTTCAAGCACGGCAACGTGTTTTTGTACCGCGGCGAAGCTCATGTCGTAGTTCGCCGCGAGCGCCGACACCGAATGCTCCCCGGTCAGCACCCTGCGCAGTATGTCTCTGCGGGTGCGATCGGACAACGCGTGGAACAGGGCATCCACTCTGTCCTCATCGGTCTCGGTCACGACTCCAATATACAACCATATGGTTGTACGTTGTCAAGGGCTGGTCGCAGAATCTTTCATTCGACCCGGATTACCCTGCACCACAAACGAATCAGAACCCTGATGCCACTTGGCGACATCTGGGTTCCGATGACATGATGCGGACCGGTTCCGAGCGTTACTGAGTGGCCGATGGACCGAGAGGCGTCGGAGGGCCGTCGTTCTCATCGAAACGCCACTTCGCGATTCGGCCGGTGATCTCGCCGAACGGGACCTCCACAAGGGAGACCACCATGCGCATTCTGCGGTAAGCGGGGACCGTTTCATCCCCCGGCGAATCGGTTAAGGCGCCACTGTTCTCCACCTGCTCGACGCTACCGCCACACCATCCAGTACTAACGGGTATTGATGCGAGTGTCGGCAGGAGCCCGAACCTCCGAGAACCTTCGGCTTCCGGTTCAGGCCCTACCGACGGTCAGGACGAAAGACAATGCGGGGTGGGGCGGTCGAGGATCGGGCCCGTTCGAAGGCGTCGACGAGGCCGTCGAAACCGACGATCTCACCAACGAGCGGGCCGGTGTCGACGGTGCCGTCGGTGACCAGATCACACATCTCGAACCAGTCCGCCGGGTCGGGACCACCACCGAACTGCAGGTTGATTCCCTTGAGATGGGCGGTATTCGAGGGAATCGTGTCGCTGGCCGCGCCGCCCGCGCTGAACACACGGGTACCTATCGGGCATTGTTCGATGATGTCGGCCAGGATGCCTTCCCTACCGACACACTCGTAGACCGCGCAGGTGGACAGACCAAACAGGCGCACCCGGTCGACTACGTCCTCCTCGGTGCCCCATGCTGTCCGCCGCCACGCCGTAAATGGTTGTTCGACAGCTGAATCCACCGCAACGTCGGCACCCAGACGCTGCGCCAGCGCACGTCTGTCGGCGCTGAAGTCCGCGACCACCACGTGCGGCACGCCGCGCTGTTTGAGAGCGATGACCACCGATAGACCGATGGCGCCCAGCCCGATGACCAGTGGCACCGCGTTCTCGTCGGCGACCCCGATCCGCGTGTAGTACCAGCCGACGGCCATCGCGTCGATGAGAGCAAGATTTTCCGGCGGAACGGATTCCGGCACCGGGCGGGCGAAACCCTCGGACACGAGGAAGTACTCGCCGAAGCCGCCGGGGGCGTCGGGTGCCATGCCGATGATCCGCAGACCGTCGGGGGTGAACAGCGCCGGGGTGGCGGTTATCCGGGTGCCGACCGGCCATGCACGGGCCGTGTCGGGTCCGTATTCGACTATCTCCCCGCAGTATTCGTGGCCCATCACGACATCGTCGTGGGGTGCGTGGATCTGCATCCGGGACCGGTCGGCGCGGACCACCTCGGGGTGGTCCATGTAGTGATGATCGGAGGCACATATCGCGCAGGCCAGCGTGCGGACCAGGATCTGGCCCGATCCCGGTGCCGGGCGGGCGACCTCGCGAATGGCCAGCGTGCCCTCTTTCAGGCTCATCGCCTTCATCGTCGTCATGATCGGGCCTTCCCTGGTCGCAGGATGTCGTAACTGGGATCGCTGCCGTCACGGGTACCGGATGGTTCCATCATCGGACGCTCCACGACACGGGTCTCGTCGAGGGTGTGCAGGTAGCGGCGGTGCGAGATCCGCCAGATACCGTCGATGCGCTGCCACTCATCAAGGTAGCGACCCTGGGTGACGGTGTCGGTCGCCAACGCGTCGGCACCGGTGAATCGCAGTCGCGCAAGGACATACGACTCGCTGCCGGCGATGTCACCTGAGACCGTGATGGAGATCGAACCGATCAGGTGACTGTGCGCGGACATCGGCGGATGCACCTGCCCGATGAAGTCGGCGAACTCGTGCCCGGTTCCGGTGAACATGGTTCCGTAGTCGGCGATCGCGCCGGGATGGAATACCGACCGGATCAGGTCGAGGTCGATGCGGTCGACGCCGCGGCAGTAGGCCGACAACTGTTCGGTGATCGCCTGTTTGTCGAGGAGTTCACGGATCTGGCCCGAGGGAATGTCACCGGTCACGACGCCACCGCCGGAGCCGTATTCAGCACAGGCATTCCGGTTGGCATCTGGAACACGCAGAGCGTGTCCGCTGTCGTGCGGTTGGTCATGTGCTCTTCCTCGCATACGGCCGGTGGGCATCGGTGTGTGCGGCACCACAATCCGATGCCACCGACAAAAATAGACATGTGTCTTGTCATGCGTCAAGTAATTGGCCTATCGTCCTCGCATGCGAGCAAAGAAGCTGGTGATCGGAGCTAGCGGATTCCTCGGCGGACACGTCGTGCGACTCCTCGCCGACGACGGCCATGACGTGCGAGCCCTGCTGCGGCCGTCGAGCTCGACCCGATCCGTTGACGGTCTGCCGGTCGAGGTGGTGCACGGCGACATCTTCGACGACGAGTCGATCCGCCGGGCGATGACCGGCTGCGACGAGGTGTACTACTGTGTGGTCGACGCCCGGCCATGGCTGCGCGATCCGGCACCCCTGTGGCGCACCAATGTGGACGGTCTCCGGCAGGTGCTCGACGTCGCGATCACCTTTCCGCAGGTGGGCAAGTTCGTGTTCACCAGTTCGATGGCGACGATCGGTATCGCCGAATCCGGTCTCGCAACCGAAGTGGTGCACCATAATTGGTCCGACAAAGGTGGCGAGTACGTCGCCGCCCGGGTGGCCGCCGAGAATCTGGTGCTGGACTACCATCGCGAGCACGGACTGCCCGCGGTCGCGATGTGCGTGGCCAATACCTACGGACCCGGCGACTGGCTGCCCACTCCACATGGCCGGCTGCTGTCGGACACACTGACCGGTGCGATGCCGTTCTATATCCGGGGTGTGGCATCGGAGGTCGTCGGGGTGCGGGATGCGGCTCGCGCGCTGATACTGGCCGGTGAGCGGGGACGGCCCGGTGAACGGTACATCGTTGCCGAACGATTCCTGAGTGCCCGCGAGATCAACGACATCGCCTGCACGGCGATCGGCAGGAGGCCGCCGGCGCTGGGCGTGCCACGACAGGTGATGTCGGCGGCCGGTGCGGTCGGTGAGGTGTTCGCGCGGCTGCGGCGGCGCGACAACGGCCGGCTCACCAGACAGACCGCCCGGCTCATGCACGTGATCCCGAGACTGGACCATGGGAAGGCCGTTCGTGAACTCGGCTGGCAGCCCACCCCGGCACCGGAGGTTCTGCGGGAGGCCGCCATCTGGTTCGACGAGCAGGCCCGGCTCCGACGAGAGGCGAAACGCCGTGCCGAGTAGTGTCCATACACATGTCAACTTCTCATCCGACGCCGGGAACCCGGCGCCGGCTGACCGGAAAGCGTGCCGACACCGTGCGTCGTCTGGGCACCGCCACCGTGGAGGCGCTGCGTGAGTCCCGTTACGGGGACCTCACGGTTCAGGACGTGGCACGCCGGGCCGGTGTCACGCGGGCGACGGCCTACATCTACTTCTCGTCGAAGGAACACCTGATCGCCGAGGAGTACCTGCGACGCCTGTCCGAGGTGACGATCGACCTACCCGAAGACGGTCTTGAGGATCGGGTCATCGCCACGCTGCGTGGTCTGGCGCTGGCTGTCGGCGACGAACCGGACTTCGGCCGCGCGGCCTCCCGTGCACTGCAGAGCGACGACCCTGAAGTCGATGAACTGAGGTTACAGCTGTACACCGAGATCCGTGATCGGCTGACCGAGGCCACCGGCCCCGATACCGATCCCGGTCTCATCGATCTGCTCGAGCTCATCTACACCGGCGCCATCGTCCGCGCCGGGACCGGGCATGTCTCGTACGAGTCCGTCGCCGACACCATCGCAGAGGCCGCCCGACGGGTATTGTGACCGCGATTTCGAGCGTGTGAAAACACTGTCGGCGCACCAGGTTTCGAGGCTCGTCGCTAACGCTCCTCACACCTCAACCGGCGAGGGGCACCTAAAACTCAGGCCCGCCGCATCACACACCGCAACAGGCCGATGCCAAGACGACCACATGTTCGGCCGCCCAGGCGGGTTGAGTTATTGGGCCCGCCCCTGTCTGGACGACTAAGCGAGTAAGGGAGCTTGCGACCGTCGAGCGCAGGAGGAAGACAGGGGTCCGAGGACCCAAAAACTCAGGCCCGCCGCATCACACACCGCAACAGGCCGATGCCAAGAAGACCACATGTTTGGCCGCGGGAGGGTTGGTTTTTGGCCCCGACCCCGTTCTGGACGATTGAGCGAGTAAGGGAGCTTGCGACCGTCGAGCGATTGAGGAAGAACGGGGAACAAGGGACCAAAAATCAACCCGACCAATCAGATCGGCATCAGCAGGTGCTTGCGTTCGATGATGTGGTGCTGTTTGTCGCGGATCTGGGCGAGGGCCTTGCGGATCTCGAGGCGGGTGGTGGCGGGTTCGATGACGGCGTCGATGTAGCCGCGTTCGGCTGCCTGGTAGGGGGTGGCCATTGTCAGGTTGTAGAAGTCGATGAAGTCGCGGCGGACGCGGTCGGCGTCGGCGGCGGACATGTTCTCGGTCTGGCGGCGGGTGAGGATGGCGGCGGCCGATTCGGCACCCATGACGGCGATCTTGGCGGTGGGCCAGGCGAAGTTGATGTCGGCGCCGAGGTGCTTGGAGCCCATGACGGCGTAGGCGCCGCCGTAGGCCTTGCGCAGGACGACGGTGACCTTGGGGACGCAGGCCTCGACGTAGGCGAAGCCGAGGCGGCCGGAGCGGCGGATGGTGCCTTTTTGTTCTTCGGCGAGGCCGGGCAGAACGCCGGGGGTGTCGACGAGGAAGACGAGCGGGATGCTGTAGGCATCGCAGAGCCGGATGAAACGGGTGGCTTTCTCGGAGCTGTCGGTGTCGAGGACGCCGCCCATGACGGCGGGCTGGTTGGCGACGACGCCGACGGAGCGGCCGTCGACGCGGGAGAAGCCGGTGATGATGCTGGGCGCGTACAGTTCACCGATCTCGTGGAACGAGCCGTCGTCGAAGACGCGCATGATGATCTCGTGTATGTCGTAGGGCGCGTTGTCGCTGTCGGGCATGTACTCGTTGAGCGTCAGATCCGATTCGGTGATCTCCGGTTCGAGGCCGGGGTTGATGATCGGCGGCTCTTCGTGGGCGCTCGACGGCATGTATTCGAGGTAGTCGCGGACCCATTCGAAGACGGACTTCTCGTCGGGGGCGACGTGGTGCAGGTTGCCCCAGCGGGCCTGGTTGTGGGCGCTGCCGAGGTCTTCGGGTGAGACGTCTTCGCCGGAGACCTGTTTGATGACCTCGGGGCCGGTGAGGAACATGTAGCTGTTGTCCTCAACGCCGACGAGGACGTCGGTGTTGGCCGGGCAGTACACGGCGCCGCCGGCGCATTTGCCGAGGATGACCGAGATCTGCGGGGTGAGGCCGGACAGCAGTTCGCCGTGTTTGGCCATTTCGCCGTACCAGGCGAGGGAGACGACGGCGTCCTGGATGCGGGCGCCGCCGGAGTCGTTGATGCCGACGATAGGGCAGCCGAGTTTGCCGGCCCACTCCATCAGGTAGCAGACCTTGCGGCCGAACATCTCGCCGACGGAGCCGCCGTACACGGTCTGGTCGTGGGAGAAGGCGGCGACGGGGCGGCCGTGGACGCGGCCGTGGCCGGTGACGACGCCGTCACCGTAGCCGGATTCGGCGGCGCCGGGCGTTTTGACGAGCGCACCGAATTCGACGAAGGTGCCGGGGTCGAAGAGCATCTCAAGACGTTCGCGCGGGGACGGGATGCCTTTCTTGGCACGTTTGGCGACAGCCTTGGCGCCGCCGGGCTCCCGTGACGCTTCGAGCTTGGCCCGCAGGTCGGCCAGCTTCTCGGCTGTCGTGTTCATTCGCGCTCCACTTCCCTTCGGCCCACCGGTTTCGCTGTCGGTGGCTCGGTGGCCGGGGGACGCCTGAAGGGGACGTCCCCCGCTCTGCTCAGTTTTACCAAGCCCGTGAGCTTGTTTTTACCAAGCCTGTCAGTTCTTACCAAGGCCGCGCAGGCGCGCGGTGAGGTCGGCCCCGATCGTCGAGATGTACGGTTCGTCGACCATCGACAGGTGATCGCCGCCGATCTGCACGATCTCCAGGTCGGACACGATGGGGCCCCAGCCGCCGTCGGCGTCGATCTTGGCCCACTGCGGGTCGAGTTCGATGGCGCCGTCGTGCATGCGGTCGGCCCGGTACAGCACCACCTTGCCGTCGTAGGCGGACGGTTCGATGTTGGCCAGGGCGCGGTTGTCGATGAACGAGGTGCGCTGATGTTCGATGATGCCGCCGGGGATCTTGGCGCCCGACATCGACACCATCTCCATGATGATGCGGAACTGGCCCTCGTCGTCGGCCTCGACGAGCCGGTCCATGGGGATCGGGACGTCGGGATCGAGGTCGTAGGTCTTGACCGCGAAGTCTTTCCACCGTTCGAGGCGGGCCCGTTTGGTCTCGGGGGTCTCGATCTCGCGTTCGGCCGGCATCACGGTGTCGATGAGGCCGATGAACGCGACCTCCTCTCCCTCTTCCCGCATGAGTTGCGCGGCGCCGTAGGCGAGGCCGCCGCCGAGGGACCAGCCGACGAACACGTACGGTCCGTGCGGCTGCACCTCCCGGATCCGCGGCAGGTACTGGCGGACCCGCTCTTCCATCGACCCCTCGACGCGGTCGAAGCCGATGACCGGCTGGTCGGCGGGCAGCCGCTTGAGCAGGGTCTCGTAGGCGGAGGTGTTGCCGCCCGCGGGATGGAACAGCAGCACCGGCACCGGGTCGCCTGCGGTGGTGTCGTAGGACTTCTTGCCTTCGGGCACCAGCCGCAGGTAGCGCACGAATCCGTCGACATCGGCTGCGGCGTCGAGGTATTCGCGGACGTAGTTCGACATCTCCTCGATGGTCTCGGAGTCGAGGATGTCCTCGATGTCGATGTCGCCGCCGGTGCGTTCGTTGAGGCGGTCGGTGAGGGCCTGCGCGGTGTCCTCGTCGAGGACGGGCAACTTGTTGAAGATGCCGCCCGCCGACTTCTTGGTGATCACCGCGTAGACGCCGAAGGTGAGGCGTTCGGCGGCGTCGCGGGGCGGGACGTCGGATCCGGCCGCGGCGGCCGCCGCCTCCTGGGAGGAGATGGAGTCCGCGACGGGGATTGCCGGGACATTGTCGGCCTGCGGGGTTTCGAGGCTCGTCGCTTGCGCTCCTCGCACCTCAACCGGCGACGACGAGGTCGCCTCGCCAGACGAAGCAGTGACCTCAACCGGCGACGACGAGGTCGCCTCGTCAGACGAAGCAGTGACCTCAACCGGCGACGACGAGGTCGCCTCGTCAGACGAAGCAGTGACCTCAACCGGCGACGAAGAGGAGGCGGCATCCTTGGCCAGCTGCTCGTCGATGTAGGCGTTGATGGCCTCGGTGTTGAGTTCGCCACCGGCGGCGGCGTTCTCGGCGAGGTTGTCGAGCTGGTCACGGTGGGTGACCGCGAACGCCGTGAACTTCTCGACGTCGGCCAGGCAGGCCGAGCGCATCGCCTGCAGCTGCAGCTGCGGGATGTCGAACTCATACTCGACACGGTTCTTGATGCGCACCGCCATCAGCGAGTCGAGACCAAGGTCGATCAGCGGCACCTCGAACGGCAGGTCCTGCGGGTCGTAGCCCATCGACTCGCCGACGATGGTGGCGAGCCGATCATGCACGGACTCACCGGATTCGGGCGTCCACCTGTCGCCGGCGTTCTCGACGATCTCGTCTTCGACGACGAGGGTGTTGTCGGCGAAGACCGCGGCGGGCGAGGTCTCGGCGTCGGCGGCGGTCTGTGGCGGCACCGATCCGGCGGTCACCGCGGCCTCGAACAGGAGCCGGAAGTTCTTGCCGTCCTGGGCGTACATCGCCACCGACGCGCCACCCGGGTGCGGGCTGAGCGTGGTGGTGACGGTGCCCGACGCGGGGATAGGCGCGTGGGTTTCGACGGCCCCGACGGTGACGCCGGACAGGACCTGACCGGCGGCCGCGGCGACCAGCGCTCGCGGGTCGGTGACGGCCGAGGCGTTGACCTCCCAGGCGTGCCGGCCGTCGGGCAGGGCGACGTGCGCGCCCGGCGCGGTTCCGGTGCCACCCGCCGAATAGCTTGCGGTGAGCCAGAATTCCTTGCGCTCGAAGCGGGTGCGCGGCACGGCGGCGTAACCACCGCTGCGGTCGGCGTCATCGACACCGAACAGCGCGGCGACATCGACCGGGTGACCGTGGACGTACAGCTTCATCAGCGCGTTGATGACGCCGAAGCTCTCGTCCTCCTTGCGCCGCAGCGTCTCGATGAGTTCGGCGTTGTGCACGCCGGCGCCGAAGGTGGTGCCGGCCACGGAGATCAGCACCGCCGGGTTGGGCGAGAGCTCCAGGAACGTACGGTGGCCTGCCTCAACGGTTTTCGCGACAGCCTGGGCGAACCACACCGAGTGGCGCAGGCCCTTGAGGAAGTACTCCACCTCATGGATCGGCTTGCCGCCGGGACGGTAGAACTCCTCGCAGTCGATGGAGCTGTAGATGCCGTATTCCAGTGGCCGCGGTCCGATTCCGGCGATCTCGTAGGCGAGTTCACCCAGGATCGGCTCGACCTGCTCGGTATGGCTGGCGCCCTTGGTGAGCAGCTTGCGGCCCAGCTTGCCCTCGGCCTCGGCGCGGGCCAGGATGGCGTCGACCTGATCCGGGGGCCCGCCGATCACGGTGTGCGTGGGCGCGGCGTACACGCAGATCTCCAGATCCGGGTAGTCCACGAGCACGCCGGTGATGTCGTCGGCCGAGTACTCGACCAGCGCCATGTTGCGGATCTCGTCCTCGGACAGACCGGCCTCGCCCTCGGCCATCAGCCGCGAACGCTGGCAGATCACCCGGGTGGCGTCCTCCAGCGACAGACCGCCGGAGATGTAGGCGGCCGACGCCTCACCCATCGAATGCGGCACCAGCACACCGGGTTTGGCACCGAAGTGCTGCAGCGTGTCCGACAGCGACACCTGGATGGCGTAGATCGCGACCTGCGCCGATTCGCTGTTATAGGTCTCCTCGTCGTCGAGGACGAGGTCGGCGATCTTGTAGCCGAGCTCGTTGTCGATGAACTCGTCGACGCGGTCGAGATACTTGGCGAACACCGGGTTCTCGGTGTACAGCTGCTTGGCCATCTTGCGGTGCTGCGAGCCGTACCCGGACAGCAGCCACACCGCCGACGCCGCGTCGGGCGCGTCGGCCGAGTACACGATCGGGTTGGACTTGCCGTCGGCGATCGCGCGCAGACCCTTGATCGCGTCTTCGTGCGAGCGGGCCATGACCACCGCGCGGGAACGGCCGTGGTTGCGGGAGGCCAGGGTGCGGCCCACGCTGACCAGCGAAGCCGTCTGTCCCGCTTCGGTTTCGAGCCAGTCGGCGATGTCGGCGGCGCTCTTGCGGCGGCGCGACGGCAGGAAGCCCGAGACCACCAGCGGGACAACAGATCCTTCGGCGGCGCAGGGGGCGAAGCCTTCGGCCTGGTCCTTTTCGGTTGCGGTGGTGTCGGTTTCGGACTTTCGGGCCTGGGCGGCGAGGATCGCGCGTTCGGCCTCGGTCAGGTACTCGTCGTCATCGGCGTCGGCGTCGGCGTTGTCGGCTTGCGTGGTTTCGAGGTTCGTCGCTTGCGCTCCTCGCGCCTCAACCGGCGAGGTAGGCGAAGCGGGTGTGTCGGCGAGGTCGGTGGGGAGGGTTTCGCGGACGACGATGTGGGCGTTGGTGCCGCCGAAACCGAAACCGGAGATACCGGCGACCGCGTGACCGCTGTAGCGCGGCCATTCCGTGGCCTCGGTGGTGACTGCGAGGCTGTTGGCCGCGAACTGGATGTACGGGTTGGGCTCGGTGAAGTTGAGGGAGGCCGGAATCTGGTTGTGCTGCAACGACAGCACCACCTTGGCGAGCGCACCGGCCCCGGCCGCGGACTCCATGTGGCCGTAATTGGTCTTGACCGAACCCATCAGCAGCGGCTTGCCGGGCAGGCGGCCGCGGCCCACGACGCGGCCGAGAGCGTCGGCCTCGATCGGGTCGCCGAGCACCGTGCCGGTGCCGTGCGCCTCGACGTAGTCCACCGACGACGGATCGAGCGCGGCGTCGGCGTAGGCCGAACGCAGCACGTCGACCTGCGCCTCCGGGTTGGGGGCCGGCAGACCGTTGGAGCGGCCGTCGGAGTTGACCGCCGAACCGGCGATCACCGCGAGGATCGGGTCGCCGTCGCGGCGGGCGTCGGCGACACGCTTGAGGACGAACACGCCGCCGCCCTCGGCGCGGCCGATGCCGTCGGCGTCGGCGGAGAAGGTCTTGATCTTGCCGTCGGCGGCGATCATGCCGATGCTGTCGAAGCCCAGGCTCGCGGCCGGGGTGAGGATCATATTGACGCCACCGGCCAGGGCGATCGTCGACTCACCGTTGCGCAGGCTGCGCACCGCCTGATGCACCGCCACCAGCGACGACGAGCAGGCGGTGTCGAGTGCGACCGACGGCCCGCGGAAGTCGAAGTAGTAGGAGACGCGGTTGGCGACGATCGAGGTGGAGGTGCCGGTCAGCGCGTAGGCGGCGGTGTCGGAGGCGCCGTCGCCCAGGCCCATCGTGGCCAGCATCTGATAGTCGTTGGTGGAGGTGCCCAGGAACACGCCCACGTCGGCGCCCTTGAGGTCGCTGGCGGGGATGTGCGCGTGTTCGAGCGCCTCCCAGGTCAGCTCCAGCGCCAGGCGCTGCTGCGGGTCGACCATCTCGACCTCGCGCGGGCTCATCTGGAAGAAGTCGGCGTCGAACGACTTCACGTCGTCGAGGTAGCCGCCCTGCACATTGGCGTCGGCGATGATCTTGGCGAGCTTGGGGTCCTGCTTGAACTCCGACCAGCGGTCCTCGGGCAGGTCGCTGATGCCCGACTTGCCGGCGACGAGCGCCTCCCACGTCGACTCCGGGGTGTGGCCCGCGCCCGGGAAGCGGGTGGCGAAACCGACGATCGCGATGTCGTCGGCGGCGGCGCGCTCACGCTCCCAGAAGCGGTCGTCGTCGCCCCTGCCCTCATCCGGGTCGCCCTCGATGATGCGCTTGGCCAGCAACGCGATGGTCGGATGGTTGTAGGCGACCGTGGCGGTGAGCACCACCCCGGTGCGGTCCTCGATGTCGGCGGCCAGTGACACCGCATCGCGCGAGGCCAGGCCGAACTCGTCCATCGGCCGGTCGTCGGCGATCTGGTCGACGGGCAGGCCGGCGGCCTTGGAGACCCAGTTGCGCAGCCAGGCGCGCAACTCCTCGACCGTCATACCGCCGGCGGTCTCGGTGTCGTGAGTGCCCGCATCGGCCTGCTCGGCCTCGTCGGCGAGGGTTACCTGCTGGTCGGTATTCAGTTCAGACATTGCTTCCAGACTACTGTTCGGGGCCCCCGCGACAGCCTGTAAGGCGCGATCGCCTCACGTACCGGCACATCGGGCGACGATGGTCCGGCAGCGGGTGAAGGACAAGATGGGATCGGCGCGGGTGCGAGGATCCGTCCCGGCGCTGTCCGGCCGATCGGGAACCGATCGGCCGGTGCGGGCGGAAGCACCCGTCGCGTCATTCGCGGGTGTCGGGGAAGGCGGTCTGCTGGTAGCCGCCGCGCAGCGTGCCGTCAATGTACGCCGCGCGTCCGGCCCGGCGGGCGATCTTGCCGCTGGAGGTGCGCGGGATCGATCCGGCCGGCACCAGCAGCACGTCGCGGACCATCACGCCGTGACGCGAGGCCACCGCGGCGCGCACCGTGTCGGCGACCTCCTGCGGATCGGTGCGCTTGCCCGGGCCGCGCTCGGCGACGATCACCAGCTGCTCGGAGGCGTCGTCGGGATCGTAGGTGAGGCCGCCGGCCGCGAACTCGAACACCACGGACGGGAGCTGGTTGACAGGCACCGCGAACGCCGCGACGTAGCCGGGCCGCAGCGCGGAGCTGGCCTCCTGCGCGGTGTACTCCAGGTCCTGCGGGTAGTGGTTGCGGCCGTCGACGATCACCAGGTCCTTGACGCGACCGGTGATGTACAGCTCGCCGTCGACCCAGACGCCGTAGTCGCCGGTGCTCATCCACTTGGCGTCGTCGGCGACACCGGTGGCGTGGCTGTTCTCGGCGAGACGGGTGACCAGTCGGTTGTTGAAGGTCTCCTCGGTCTCGTCGTCCTTCTCCCAGTAGCCCGCGCCGATGTTGGCGCCGTGCAGCCAGATCTCGCCGACCTCACCGTCGGCGAGCTCGCGGGCGGTGTCGGGGTCGACGATGGTGGCCCACTGGTCGCGGGCGACCTGACCGCACGAGACCTGGGTGACCGCGCCGGGGGCGTCGGCGTCGACGAAGACGAAGTGGCCGGCATTGAGCTGGTCGCGGTCGACGTGGACGACCTTGGCCTCGTTGTCGCGCTTGGTGGCCGACACGAACAGGGTGGCCTCGGCCATGCCGTAGCACGGCTTGATGGCGGTCTTGGACAGTCCGTACGGCGCGAACGCGTCATTGAACTTCTTCATCGAGCTGACGGTGACCGGCTCGGAGCCGTTGATCAGGCCGATGACATTGGACAGGTCGAGCTCTTCCCCGTCGCGCGGCAGGCCGCGCAGGGCGGCGTGCTCGAACGCGAAGTTGGGGGCCGCGGCGTAGGTTTCGGCGCCGTCGGTGGAGGCGAGCTCATTGATCCAGCGGCCGGGGCGGCGGATGAACGCCTGCGGGCTCATGATGGTGATGTAGCTGCCGCCGAGCGCCGGCAGGATGACCGTGAGCAGGCCCATGTCGTGGAACAGCGGCAGCCAGGTGACGCCGCGCGCGGTCTTGTTGATCTCGATGGTGTCGCAGATCTGCAGCACGTTGGTGGCCACGGCGCGGTGGGTGATCTCCACACCGGCCGGGGTCCGGGTGGAACCGGACGTGTACTGCAGGTAGGCGATGCTGTCGAGGTTGTGGTCGGGGCCGACGACCGGCGCGGTCCAGCCCGAGCCGACCGAATCGGGCACCGCGTCGACCGCGATGACGCGGGGCCGCTGCTTGGCCGGCAGGTGGGCGAAGTAGTCGCGCACCGCCTCGGCCGCCTTGGTGGAGGTCAGGATCGCGGCCGGCTTGCAGTCGGCGAGCACCGCGTCGAGCCGGTCGGTGTGCCCGGGCTCGTCGGGCGAGAACAGCGGCACGGCCACATTGCCCGCGTAGAGGGAGGCGAAGAAGCCGATCACGTACTCGAGCCCCTGCGGGGCGAGGATGGCGACGCGGTCGCCGCGTGAGGTCACCTGCTGCAGGCGGGCGGCCACGGCCCGAAGTCGCTTTCCGAACTGGGCCCAGGTCAGGTCCTGCGGTTCGCCGTCACGTTCCCGGCTGTAGTCAATGAACCGGTACGCCAGCGTGTCCGCTTGCTCGTGTACGTTGCGTTCGACATAGTCGACGAGCGTTACGTTCTCCTGAAGCCGGATATGTCCGTCCTCGTCGACGAACTCCGCAAGTTCGGTGTTCAGCATCACTTCTCCTGTGGTCCTGGTGGACCTGTTGTCTCCACCCCGTTTGCCATGCCACCGGTCCCCACCGGCGCCGGCGCAACCTTGCTTTCCTGCGTCCCCCCAGCAATTGTGGCCAGGCAGTGACGCAACCGTAGCGCAATCGTTATCTCAGTGGAAACGGACTCCGTATCATAAATTGCCAGTTCAACGGCCTGTATGGGTGTTTTCGCTGTGACCAGGTCGTACTTCGTCGAAGATGTCCCAGAGGTTACTCGCGACAGTCCGCAATCGTACTTGAGTCCGTTCAATATCTGAGAACGCTCACTCGCCCTTCAGCAGGTCGAGCACCGGCGCGAACGCGTCCATCTGTGTGGGGAACACACCGACGTACGACATCGTCGTGCGGCGGCGCACCTCACGGATCTGATCGGCGATCTCCTCGAACGTGCCGAACGCCAGGTACGGCGACTGCAGCACATCCTCGACCGTGAGCTCGACGTCCTTGGCGATGTTGGGCGGGTAGCCCTGGTCGATGGCCTGCAGCGCCATCTCCGCCGTCGCCTCACGGTCGTCGGTGATCACGATCGTCGCGATCGTCCAGTTCAGTTCGATCTCGCTGAACCGGTCGCCGGCCGCCTCGCGGATCCGGTCGATCCGCTGCAGCGTCTTCTCCATCGTCATGTCCGACAGGCGCAGCTTGCCCTCGGCGGTGGTGCCGGTGGCCACCGAGATGATGTCGGCGTGCTTGGCCGCCAGCGCCAGCATCTTGGGACCGCCGCCGCCGACGGCGATCGGTGGACGCGGACCCTGCCGCGGCCTCGGGGTGCCCTGCAGACCGTTGATCGTGTAGAACTCGCCCTCGAAATCGACCGTCTCGCCGCGCATCAGACCGTCGAGAATGGTCAGCGCCTCGTCGAGCCTGCGGATGCGCGCGCCCGGCTTCTCGAACTCGATGCCGGCCTTGTCGAATTCCTCTTTCATCCAGCCCGCGCCGATACCCAGCTCAAGCCGGCCCTTCGACAGGACGTCGATGGTGTTGGCCTCCTTGGCCAGCAGCGCGGGGTGGCGCCAGCCGTTGGCGAGCACCGAGGTGCCGAGCCGGATCCGCTCGGTGGCCTGCGACAGCGCGCCGAGCGCGGCCAGCGGCCCGACCTGGTTGCCCAGGTGGTCGGGCACGGCGAAGGTGTCGTACCCGTACTCTTCTGCGGTCTGGGCGAGTTTGACGAACTTGCGCGCGCCACCCTCCTCTTTGTTGCCCTCGCCGCCCGCGCCGAAGCGGAACTTGCGCAGGCCGTCAGGCGTGGTGACCTCGCTCAAGAAAACTCCTCCGTTGTCTTTCGTCATGCGGGCAGCGGCCACGGAGGTGGTCTCTTCCCGGTGTGCACGACGTGGCTATTTTTGCACGCGCCCTCACAGGCCCCCACCGGTAGTCACCCGATCGGGGACGTTCCGGCATCGCGTGGATCTCAGCCATTGTCACACGTGATCTTACTCACGAGTAAGGGAGGGTGGGAACCGTTTCTCAGTAGTGCTCCGGTGTGGGCGCCTCGTCGATGCGTTTGACGGCCCAGCCGTACAGCCAGCGGGTGGCACTCGCGCCACCGGACGACCAGTACCGGGTGGTGCCGTACATCGCGTGCACCGGGCTGTTCAGCGCGCCCGAAAGCTGCGAGATCGCCTTGAGCGGATTGGTGACCGTCGGTGCGTCGCAGATCATGTCACCCGAGGCGCAGATCGAAAACACGCGGTCTTCGAGCACCCCGAAACCGCCGCGGCCACCGG
Source organism: Gordonia amarae NBRC 15530 (assembly GCF_000241345.1). Lineage (GTDB taxonomy): Bacteria > Actinomycetota > Actinomycetes > Mycobacteriales > Mycobacteriaceae > Gordonia > Gordonia amarae. The sequence continues at coordinate 41,335 of NZ_BAED01000020.1, read as the reverse complement.
TCATCGTGATCCCCGGGACGAGGCTGCCGAAACCACCGAGCGACACCTCGGCACCCACGCCCTTCGGGCTCGGACCCACGTCGTGCTGATTGCCGGACTGGCGCCGGCCGTCGGCGATGAGGCCGACACCGAGGACCAGATCCTGGTCGGAGCCGGCGATCGGGCCGCGACCCGCGGCGATGCTGTACGCCAGATCGCCGACGATGACCGCGCCCTGTGAAAAGCCCATCAGCACGTACCGGGTCAGCGGGCATTCGCGGTTGAGCTTGGCCATCTTGGCCGCGGCCCGCTGATAGCCCTGCTTACGCGAGGAGTTGTAGTCCAGCTGCCGGTCGGCCAGGTTGGTCGGGTTCCGGAACTGCGCGGTGTAGGGAACCGTGTACACGTCGGTACGCGACTCGGCGAACTGCTTCTGCAGCGGCTTGGACACCTTCAGCATCAGCGACCTGGGGTTGGCCTTCGGGGTGTGCGGGTCGTCGTCGGCGGACGACTCCCAGGTGCCCGGTACCACCAGGGTGAGCACGTCGGGACAGCTCGCCGGCTGCGCCGTCGGCCGGGAGGTCGAGGGTGGCGTGGTCGGCGGTCCGGGCGGGCGTACCGGCCCGGGTTTGAGGAGCACGAATACCAGGATCACGACGAGGGCGACCGCGATCGCCGCGAGGAACCCCAGGAACAGCAGAAACTTGGGCAGGCGCCGCTTCGGGCGGGCCGCCTTGGCGCGGGCCATCTACGCCCCGCTCAGCAGTATTCGGCGCGCGCGGCCCGAATCACCTTGTCGGCCTTGGAACTCGCCTCGGCGACGGACTTGGTGCCCGGCCCGACGGACGCGGTCACGTAGGCCTTGACGGTCACCGGGTCGGTGCCCTTCTTCTTCTCACTGCAGATGTAGGCACCCATGGTGAGGGCGACATTGTTGTCGGTGTCGCCCATGAATGTGACGTTCTGCTGCTTGAGGGCGCGCAGGTAGTTCTGCTGCTTCTCGGTCAGCTTGACGTTCTGCGGGGCGACGACGCTCTGCGGGGTGTCGTTGTCCTGGCCCCCGCTGTTCTGGTCGCCGCTGTTCTGGTCGCCGCTGTTGTTCTTGGTGGCGGTCGTCTCGCGCTCGGCGGCCGACGGCGCGTCCGCGGCCGAGGTGTCGTCGGCCGCGGATTCGCCGGCCGGGGAGCTTTCCGCGGACGGCTCCTGCTCGCGCGACTCGGAGGCGGAGACCTTGTCGGCCGTGGCGCTCGACGTCATCGACGTCGTGGTGATCTGGTTGCTGGTGAGCGGTGCCGAAGCCGTCGAGTCGTCCGAGCAGGCGGTCATCGCTCCGACCACCAGTGCCAGACCGGTCGCCAGCATCGCCGACCGAATGATCGAACTCGTCGTCGTCATCGTCACTTCCTCTTGTTCACCGTGTGCACCCCGCCAGAGGCCAGGCTACAACCGTGTGACGGCGATTCTTGCCGTCAGAAGGCCCCACCAGCCGAAACACCGCAATTCCTCAGCGAAGATTCAGTCTTTTCGACGCCCCACTCCCAGGGACGGCGGACCCACTGTGGTCCGGCGCACCGCGCGGTACACCCGACCCACTGCGCGATCGGGTGTTTCCGGTCGGGCTGTCCGAGGACCACTCAGCCCAGAACCTTGGTCCCGTTCTTCGCATCCCAGGTGATCTTGCCGTGCTGGAAGGTGTTGAAGCGGCCCTTGCCGTCGCGGGTGGCGAGTTCGTCGCTGGTGGGCAGGCCGAGCTTGCCGCCGGGGCCGCCGGCACCGGTGTAGGCGCCGCCGATGGCTCCGGTCACCACCTTCGGGCCCTTGGGTCCGGAGATGATGCGCCCGCCCGCGAAGTCCTGCGCCCGGCCGCCGGGCACCGCGTAGTCGGGGGTGAGGCACTCGCCGAGCACCTTCTTGTTTTTCTCGGCGACCTTCTTGAACTTGCTGTACACACCGCAGCTCACCTTGTCACCGCTCAGGCCGAGCGCCGACGCCGCCTGCGGCCACGCCTGCTGCATCTCGAACTGCCAGTAGGGCCAGGTGTGGGTGCCTGACGGCCGGTACGCCGACCGGGCCGGGACGCCCACCTCGTTGAGCTTGATGGCGAACTGCTGCGTGGTGACGCGGGAGAGCACCTCTAGGCCGACGCCGGAGTAGTTGGTGGCCAGCAGCGGGATGTCCGAGGGCTGGTCGTGCGGGCCGATGACGCCGTTGCCCGACGAGATGTACAGGCTGGTGCCCTGCAGTTTGTCGGCGAGGACGTACGGGTCGTGTTCGGCCCAGGCCGGGTCGCTGGGCTTGCCGAACATCTTCTCCGAGTCGTAGCCGCCGCCGTCGCGCTGGGCGAACTGGATGGCCTGCGCCATACCGGGCGAGGTGAGCTGCAGGATGCCGGAGAACGACGCCGCGAACTTGTAGAAGCCGGGGTTGCGCGCGGCGAGCATCATCGCGGCCGAGCCGCCCATCGACAGGCCCTCGATGCCGCGCACCGTCGATGAACGCCAGTCCTTCTCCAGGATCGGCGGCAGTTCCTTCATCAGGAAGGTCTCCCACATGTAGTGCTTGCCACGGTCGGGCTGCTGCCAGTCGGTGTAGAAGCTCGACTCCCCGCCGATCGGCAGGACGACGTTGACGTTCTTGTCCTTGTAGAAGTCGATGATGTTGGTGTTGATGATCCAGCCGCTCTGGTTCTCCTGGGCGCGCAGGCCGTCGAGCATGGTGAGCTGCGGGAACTTGGCCTTGGGCTTGGAGTACCAGTCGCGCGCCAGCAGCAGCTGCACCTGGATGTTGGTCTTCATCGCGGGCGAGTACACCCACAGCGCCACGCGGCGGCTGGTGTACCAGTAGATGTTGGTGACCTTGGCGCGGTCGTTGGCCGCCGCCGGCGGCGCCGGCTTCGGCGTCTCGGGGGCGGGCTTACGGTTGGCCTCGGGTGCCGGTTTCGGCGCAGGCTTGGGCTGCTGGGTGGTCGCCGGCGCCGGCTTCGCGGTGGTCTTGGCCGGAGTGGGGGCCGGCTTCGCCGGGGTGGGGGTCTGCTTGGCCGGGTCGGCGGGCGCGGGGGCCGGAGCCGGAGCGGCGGGGTCGGCGATCGCGGGGGCACCGCCTGCGACGAGGCTCAGCGCGATCGCTCCCGCACCGATCGCGGTAGCGGCCGCGACCCTGGAGCGTCCCGATCGTGCGGCACCCAATCGTGCGGTGCTACGCCGGGCCGCCCGATTGCCGCCGCTCTCCCCGCTTCGCGTTGTCTGCCACATAGCCTGAACTCCTCCGCCGGGTACGAACGCATCTGTCACATTCGCACCACAAACCACAAATGTCTCAGGTGTTTCATACACTGCCGGAGCCGACAACACACGCACGCCACGCTGTGTCGCGTGTGATCTGTGTGATTTGTGATGAACGAGTGATGGCCGAGCGTGGACGGATCGGGGATTCGGTACAACGTCGGCTCACCGGGTTTCGAGGCTCGTCGCTTGCGCTCCTCACGCCTCAACCAGCGAGAATGGGCACCTCAACCAACACAGGCCGGAAACGACAAAACTCCGGCACCGAAACGATGCCGGAGTTCGTCAGAGGCCATTGCCAGGGCGACCACCTGTTTGGCCGCCCAGCCGGGTTGATTTTGCCCCGACCCCGTTCTGGACGACGGAGTGAGCGGGGAGCTTGCGACCCCGAACGACGGAGGAAGAACGGGGAGCAAGGGGCAAAATCAGGCCCGGCGAATTTAACGGAAGAAGCCTCGGTTCTTCGCGTCCCAGACCATGTCCTGCCAGTAGCCCCACGAGTGGGTGCCCATGGAGTAGCTGCTCATCACGGGGATTCCGTTGATGGCGGCGAACACTTCGAAGGCCTTGGTCTGTGTGAACGAGAGCAGTTCGAGCGGTGAACCCTTGAACACGTCGTTGAACAGGCTCACCGCGGAGCTGCCGGTGTCGAAGCTGTGCTGGCCGACGATGCCGTTGCCGGAGCCGACGTAGATCTTCATGCCGCGCATGCCCTGGAGGTTGTTGACGGCGTCGTTGGTGGACCAGCGGGGGCTCCACGGCGGGCCGTACATGGCGTCGACGTTGAACGGGGCGGGCGCGATGTCGAGCATCGACAGGCGGATCGCGGTGCGCATGCCGGGCGCGGTCATCCAGTTGTAGCCGGACAGCGAGGCGGCGCGGTCGAAGTTCTGCCGGTTCTGCGCGGCGATGGTGAGTGCGGCACCACCGCCGGACGAGAGGCCCATGATGGCGTACTTGCCGTTGCCGACGCGGAAGCCGTTGGCGTCGAGCGTGCGGATGAGGCTCTTGGTGATGACGCAGCGCCACTTGTAGGTGAACGGCTGGCCGTTGAAGTTGGACGGGCCGTCCCAGTCGGCGTAGAAGCTGGCGGGGCCGCCGATGGGTTCGACGACGTTGACGCCGGCGTTCACGAGCTTCTGGACGTTGGTGTTGATCTCCCAGCCGCTGTAGCCGTACTCGGCGCGCATGCCGTCGAGGAGGATCACGGTCTTGTAGTTGCCGGCCTTCTTCCAGGTCCGGACCTTCACGCCGTCGGCCTCACCCTTGGACTTGTTCTTCCAGGGGCCACTGGTGTAGCTGGGCATCCCGCAGCTGTTGACGCGGTATTCCTTGAACAGAGGGGTGTCGTTGACCTTGGCACTCGCCTCGCCGGCGGTGACCCCCACCATGCCTATCGCAGTGGCCAGCGACAGCATGCCCACAAGAAACCGGGAGCGCCCTTTACGGCGCCCCGTGTGCTTAACTGCACCTTCGCGCATCGACTACCTAACTCCTCGTTTCGGGGCAGAGCACCGGTGATCACCGGTGGTCCGCCGCCCTGCTTATGCGACAGTTGCCCGCATCGCATCCGGGCCCGACCACGCCGACAGCTGCGTGTGTGACGCACATATCGTTTGGCGAGCCTATTGCAAGCCGGGCAGGCTGACAAACGCTGTGATCCGTATCTCTATCTAATCGAGATCACATATGCCGATCAGCTGACTCACAGTCTCTCTGTCGTCGATGTCTTCGCGAACGTTACCGATTCGAGATGCGCGGACACAACTGTTCCAGAGTCACAATCCCCTTCGGTTCCCTGAACTCCGGCCATATCTACCGGTGCGTGCTGGGCGGGGTCAGCCCGCAGCGCAGGATCTCGTACTCCGGCTCACGCTGAATCCGGTAGCTGTTGAACGTGACCGCGTTCTTGAGATTGTCGACGAATCTGTCCCACGACCACGTGCCCTCGTACGAGCGGTACCGCTTCTTGGTCTCGGGGCAGGTCAGCGCTACTTTCGCGGCAGCGACCGCGTCCTCATCGAGGTAGCTGGGCAGCTCCGGTTTATGTGAGACGGCCTTGGCCTCGGCGACCACCCATTCCGCCCGCAGATTCTTGTCGTGCCCGATGCGGCCGTCGACGAGGCGTTCGGTGTGTGCCGCGAGCGGATAGGCCAGCCCCATCTGGTCGACGACGCGCACATCGAGCGGTGCGTTCATGCTCGTCATACCCAGGTTGAGGAAGTACACCGTCACCTTGCGCTTGTTCTGCGGGGTGGATTCGGGCAGCGGTGCGACGTACCACTCGTCGTAGTTGGCCGACGGCAGGATCACGCCGCCCTGCCCGCGGTACTCCTCGATCCGCTGGACCATCGCCCGCATGCGCGGGTAGTCGAGGTAGTCCTCGGCGGTCACCGGGTTCTGGATGCCCATGTTGGTGACATAGAAGCGCCGCTCGTCGACGATGCCGCTGCGGCCGATGCTGGTGCCGGCGTTCGGCAGGACCGTCGACTGGTACAGACAGCCCCATACGAGCGTGGTGATCCAGATGGCGGCCAGCACGACCGCGGAGCCGAGCCGGATCCGGGCGCGCCGGGCGGGGACGGCGCCGGCGGCACCGCGCAGTTGCGCCCAGCTCGACGGAATCGTCACCGGGACGGTCATCAGCGGGAGCAGCAGCGTGAACATCGGGTTGAGCAGCACCCGGCCGTGCATGAAGTCGCCGCCCTGCCGCATCCAGTAGACGGCACCGATGGCACCCGCCACGGCGACGGTGACAGTCACCGCGGTGGGGGACTGCAGCCACGCCGACCAGCCCGCCAACCGGTCCCGCACTCCCGGGCGCGCCGCGTCGAGGACGGACTCCTCGGCGCCGGCGGTGCCGCGCGACAGCCGGCCGTCGACGCCGAGGAGCGCGGCGACGACGATCAGCAGGATCAGCGGCAGCACCAGCAGGTACGGCGAGAACAGGTTGCCGACGTAGTCGAAGCCCTGCGCCCACTTGGAGCCGCTGGCGTCCTTGGCGACGGCCGGGTTGGGCACGAGCAACGCGTAGTAGCCCATGCGGAAGATCTGGTAGCCCACCGGCAGCACACCGGCGACGACGACGATCCCGGCGCGCAGCTTCCACGACGCGGGTGCGAGGACCATGGCCAGCAGCACCAGCCCGCCGAGCACGGCGAGTTCGGGCCGGATCAGCGGGGCGAGGCCGGCGGTGAACGCCAGCGCGAGCGTCGCGGGACTGTTGCCACGCCCGCGGGTGCCACGTCTCCCCCACGCCACGAACTGACACCACAGGACCGCGATCCAGAAGATGCACAGCCCGTTCTCCAGGCCGCTGGTGGCGAAGTCGCGGGCCGGGGGCACCGCGATGTAGACGATCGCGCCGAGCGGCAGCAGCAGCGTCCAGCCGGAGGTGCGGGAGAGCCTGTCGGCGTACAGCCGGGCGGTGCCGTACATGGCCAGCGGGATCGCCGTCACCGACAGCACCAGCGCCACCCACAGCGCCACGTATTCGAGTTTCCCGTCGGTGACCCACGCCCAGAACCACAGCAGATAGGTCCACGCCGTCGAGGTGTTGGCCTCGACCCGCTCCCCCGCGTTGAACACCGGACCGTTGCCCGCGAACAGGTTGCGCAGGGTGCGCAGCACGATGAGGCCGTCGTCGGCGATCCACCGACGCTGCCAGGCACCGATGGTGAAGAAGACCGTGACCGCGACGGCGCCGATCGCGAAGCTGCCCGCGGTCACCCACTGCCGGGCGTCGAGGCCACGGATCCGGCCCGACAGCCCCGCGCGCCGCTTCTCGTCCGTCCCGAACAGGTCGGCCAGGCTCGACTCGGTACCGACGGGCTGTTCGTCAGAAGGCATAGACGGCCACACCCACGCAGGCGATCCAGGCGACCGCCAGGAACTGCAGGATGCGGTCGCCCAGGGCGATCTCCTCGGGTTCGCCCGCTTGACCGCCGTCGACGTCGACCGCGTACCGCAGGATCGCGACGGTGAACGGGACGATCGAGATCGAGTAGAAGACGTTGTCGTCGTGGCCGCCGACTGTTGCGGTGTCCAGCGCGAGGCCTGCGTCCAACGCAGGAGCGGTGTCCAGGGCCCAGAGACCGTAGGACAGCACCACCGCCGTCGCCGACAGCGTCCACACGAACCGCAGGTAGGTGGCGGTGTAGTACTGCAGCGACTTGCGGATCTTGGCGCCGGTGCGCTCGGCGTACACCAGTTCGGCGTAGCGTTTGCCGGCCGCCATGAACAGCGAACCGAACGCCATGACCAGCAGGAACCAGCGCGACAGGCCCTCGGGCAGCTGGGCGGCGACACCGCCGGCGATGGCCCGGATCAAGAAGCCCGACGACACGATGCAGATGTCGATGACGGCCTGGTGTTTGAGGCCGAAGCAGTAGCCGAGCTGGATGGCGAAGTACACGGCGATGGTGACCGCGGTCTGCCAGTTCGCCAGGAACGACACACCGATCGCCGCGACGGCCAGCACCGCCGCCAGACCGAACGCCAGGTTCTGCGGCACCACCCCGGCCGCGATGGGCCGGAACCGTTTGGTCGGGTGGTTGCGGTCGGCCTCGACGTCGAGGGCGTCGTTGATCAGGTAGGTGGCCGAGGCGATCAGGCAGAACGCGACGAACGCCACCAGCACGCGCAGCATGGTGGCGCCGTCGGTGAGCACGTCGGTGCCCGCGGCCATCGGTGCGGCGAGGACCAGGACGTTCTTGACCCACTGCCGGGGTCGCAGCGCCTTGACCAGTCCGCTCGCCAGGTTCTTCGGCGGGCCGAGCTGGGGGCCGTGCTCGATCGGTTCCTCACTCATCGCGGTCCTCGGCTCATGTCACTCCTTGCCCGCACCGGTGCGGGTGTCACTTCTTTGTCGTCTGTGCCCGTTTTGTCGTCTGGGCGCGGGCTCAGCTGTCCGCGGCGCCCGAATGATTCTGCAACAGTCTGTCACCCGCGACGACGGCCGCGGCGCTGACCGCTCCGATTCCCGCGCCGGCAAGCACATCGGTGGGATAGTGCACGCCCAGGACCAGCCGCGACAGCAGCATCGGCGGCACCAGCACCGCGGGCAGCGCGGCCGGGGGCAGACCGGCGGCGCGGCCGATCAGGATGGCGGCCGCCGTTGTCGATGTGGCGTGCGAGGACGGGAAGCTCAGCTTGGACGGGGTGCCCACCCCGATCTCGATGTCGGGATGGTTGGGGCGGGGCCTGCGCACGACCCGCTTGATGATGACCGACGCCGCGTGTGCGCCGAACGCTCCGACGCCGGCCTCGACCCAGCGGCGGCGGGCGGCCCGGTCGCCCTTCAGGTGGGCGATGCCCGCCCCGGTGCCGGCGATCGCCAGCCAGCCGAGGGAGTGCTCACCGAAGTGCGACAGTCCGCGGGCGGCCTCCCGGACCCCGGGCCGATGCCCGATCGCCGACTGGATGCCGACCAGAACGGCCGCCTCACCGGTCGCCGGAGCGACGCCGGCCACCGGCTGTTCAGTCGATTCCGAAGACATCAGCCCAGCTCTCCTTGCTCGTCAGGTCCGCGTGCGCGGCGCGGTAGGCCGCACGCATCTCGGGGAAGCGGTCCTTGACCTCTTTCACCAGCGCCGCCGACTCGCGGGCCAGCGCGATCATCTTGTCACGGTCACGCTGCCGGTAAACCACCCCACGGCCGTCGGCAGTGGTCACGGTCACGCCGTCGACGCGGCCGAGGCTGAACCAGCGCGCCTCGATCGGCGGGTAGTTGGCCTGCGGCACCTCGTGGTGACGCGGGTCGGCGGGCCGCAGGTTGTTGCGCACGGCACCGGCGAGCGCCTTGATCTTGGCGACCGGGTTCTTCGGTTCGTTGACACCGAGTCCGGTGGCCTCGCCGCTGGTGCGCGGCAAGTCCTGCGCCGACGGCAGCACGACGGCGTCGGGGAATCCCTTGCGCATCTCGGCGATCTTGGGCAGTGCGGTGGGCAGCAGGCTGCGGATGTGGTCGGGCCCGGCCAGGAAGTCGCGGATCGCCTCGTTCTGGATGGCGACCGTCGAATACTCCAGGCACAGCAGATGTTTGGCGGTGGCCTTGGCCATCGACTGAAGGATGCCACCGATCGGTCCGTCATGATGGATCGACGCGACGACCAGCCGGTTGCGCAGGTGGAAGTAGGCCTGCCAGTCAATGGCGTCGTCCTTGTCACTCCACGCCATGTGCCAGATCGCGATACCCGGCACGGTCGCCGTCGGGTATCCGGCCTTGGCCGCGCGCAGGGCGAACTCCCAGTCGTCCCATTTGATGAACAGCGGCATCGGCAGGCCGATCTTCTCCGCGCATTCGCGCGGGATCATGCACATCCACCAGCCGTTGCCCTCGACGTCGATGCGCCGGTGCAGGTTCTTGGAGTTGTCGCGGTCCCGCAGCGGGTATTTCGCGAAGTCGTGGTCGTATTCGACGAACGGCGCCGCCGTCCACATGAAGGTGTGCCGGTCGATGGCCTCACCCATGCAGTGCAGGTGGCTGCGGTCCTGCAGGTTGAGCATCTGACCGCCGACCAGCACGGGGGACTTGGCGAACCGGGACAGCGCCAGGGCCCGCAGGATCGAGTCGGGTTCGATGGCGATGTCGTCGTCCATGTACAGCACGTACGGGCTGTCGGTCAGGCGCAGCGCCTCGTACATGATGCGCGCGTAACCGCCTGAGCCACCGAGGTTTCCCTGGTCGAAGATGCGCAGCCGGTCGCCGAGCGCCGAGGCGGCCTCGGTGTAGCCGGGTTCGTCGACAACCTTGCGGGTGCCCTGGTCGGGCATCAGCACCGCGTCGACGACGGCGTCGACGAGCGGGTCGGAGGTGAGCGCGGCCAGCGCGGCGACGGCGTCGGTGGGCCGGTTGAAGGTGGGGATGCCGACGGTGACGCGCTTGGTCTCGTCGTCGGGAGTGGGTGCCTCGATCGCCGAATACCAACCGGCGGAGACGATCTCGGTATCGGTGTCGGTGGTGAGGTCGAACCAGATCCAGCCGCCGTCCTCGAACGGGCCCAGATCGACCTCGAGTTCGATGCTGCCGCGGCCGGATTCGTCGACGGAGATGAGTTCGCCACCGATGCCGATGCGGGCGCCGTCGAACTTGGAGCGGTACAGGTCGATCCGGCAGGTGCCGATCACCTCCACGCGCAGCACGACCGAGTTCAGGATCGACCAGCGCCGCCAGTACGCGGCGGCGAAGGCGTTGAAATACGCCTCGAAGCTGACCTGCGAATCCGGCCCCAGCACAACCGAAGTGCGGCTCGGTGAGTGGGCGCGCCGCGAGTTCCGGTCGTCCTCGACGAGATACAGCGACCGGACGTCGACGGGTTCGCCCGGACGCGGGAAGATCACCCGCTGCAGAAGCGACTGTGCCTTGCTCATTCTTCTCCCCCGGTCAGTGCCGCGCCGTCGCGCAGGTGCGGGGCGAGCGTGTTGTCAAACATGGTGAGCGCGCTGGCGATCGCCATGTGCATGTCCAGGTACTGGTAGGTGCCGAGCCGTCCACCGAAAAGCACCTTGGCCGAAGCGGTTTCGTCCTTGGCCAGCTCGCGGTAGGCGGCGAGCATCGAGCGGTCGTCGGGGGTGTTGATCGGGTAGTACGGCTCGTCGGCCTCATCGGCGAAGCGGCTGTACTCGCGCATGATCACCGTCTTGTCGGCCGGGTAGTTGTCGCGTTCGGGATGGAAGTGCCGGAACTCGTGGATGCGGGTGTACGGGACGTCGGCGTCGTTGTAGTTCATCACCGGGGTGCCCTGGAAGTCGCCCGTGTTCAGCACCTCGGTCTCGAAATCCAGTGTGCGCCAGCCGAGCCGGCCCGCCGAGTAGTCGAAGTAGCGGTCGAGCGGCCCGGTGTACACCACGGGCGCATCGGGATTGGCCGCGCGCAGCTCGTCGCGGACGTCGAACCAATCGGTGTCAGTGCGCACCTCGATACGCTCGTCGGCGGCCATCTTCTCCAGCCACGCCGTGTACCCGTCGACGGGCAGACCCTCGTAGGTGTCGTTGAAGTAGCGGTTGTCGAAGGTGTACCGCACCGGCAGCCGGGTGATGTTGCTCGCCGGCAACTCGGTGGGGTCGGTCTGCCACTGCTTGGCGGTGTAGTGCTTGAAGAACGCCTCGTACAGCGGCCGCCCGATCAGGCTGATCGCCTTCTCCTCGAAGTTCTTGGCGTCCTTGGAGTCGATCTCCCCGGCCTGCTCGGCGATCAGCGCGCGCGCCTCGTCGGGGCTGTAGTACTTGTCGAAGAACTGGCTGATGAGGCCCAGGCCCACCGGCAGCGGATAGGCCTGCCCCTGGTACAGCCCGAACACCCGGTGCTGGTAGCCGGTGAAGTCGGTGAACTGCCGCACGTAGTCCCACACCCGCTTGTTGGAGGTGTGGAACAGGTGGGCGCCGTACTTGTGGATCTCGATGCCGGTTTCCGGTTCGGCCTCGGAGTAGGCGTTGCCGCCGAGGTGGTGCCGCCGTTCGATGACGAGGACCCGTTTGCCGAGCTCGGTTGCCGCCCGTTCCGCGATCGTCAGTCCGAAAAACCCTGAACCCACCACGAACAGGTCGTACTCATTACTCGATGCCACGAGTGCTCAGCCTATCGGACCCAACCTGAGGGTTCCGGTAGGACCGGCCCGTCTGGACGACCGAGCGAGTGGGGAGCCTGCGACCGGCGAGAGAGGGAGGAAGACGGGCCATAGGGGCCTACCGGAACCCGACCGTCCGATCCTGAGGGTTCCGGTAGGACCGGCCCGGCTGGCGGTGCCCCAGTCCGGTTATCTGAGGGCGTCCCGTTTGGGGAAGCCGAGGACCGGCTGGCCGCCCTTGCTCTGGTAGTCGGCCAGTGCCCGCCCGGCCAGCGCGTGCACGCCGGTGTCGGCGGAGAAGAACATCATGCCGCGCTGGAACAGCTGGACGACGCCCTGGCCGTCGGGGGTGAGACCGGGAACGCCGATCGCCTGGCCGAGGAGGCCGGTGATGCCTCCGAGGTCGTCGAACTTGCCGCTCATCAGCTGGGTACCCACCGAGAGCAGCTGCGACGCGCCCGGCAGGATCTCATCGAAGATGGTCTCCAGGCTGCCGAAATTCGATCCGGTGCCGCGCGGCGGTGTGACGATCTTGGGCTTGCTCGTCTGCCCCTTGATGGCGAAGAACGACGACTTGAGGCCGAGCGTGGTGCGGGCGTCCTCGCCGCTCACGTCGACGGAGCGGGCGGACCCGACCACGCGGACCTTGGCGGCGCGGCCCCAGTTCGGGCCGAGACCGTTGGCCTCGACAACCTCGAACGACCGCAGCGCACCCACGCCGAAGGCGCTGCCGATGGTGTCGGGGCTCAGCGTCATCGACCAGTTGTGTGACGGCGAGATGCTGTCGCCGTCGTCTTGAACCGCCGGGAACTGGCCGCCCGCGGTGTAGCCGCCCGTCGACGCCGAGAACTCGGTGAACGCGGGTTTGCCGCCGACGAGCCGGACCTGACCGGCGGTGGCGTCGGCCGCGGTGTTGGTGCGCGGGTCCTCGACGGACGCACCGCCGTAGACCTGCGAGTTCTGGGTGTCGTCGATCTGTTTACCGCCGGCGAGCGCGGCGAGCGCGTAGGTGCGGGCGGCCACGGCCTGCGCCTTGATGGCCTCCATGCCGCCGCCGTCGGCCCAGCCGGGGGAGATCTCCTTGGGCAGGACACCCTTGACGTAGTCGTCGATGTGGATGCGGTTGACCACCCGGCCCCCGGCGTAGCCGAGCTTGCCGCGGTACTTGGCGCCCGATCCGCAGAAGGTGAGGATCTCACCGGCGGGCCTGCTGGGCCCGGCGTTCAGCGGTTCGACGAAGGTCGCGGGCACGGACCGCACGACAGGCCCCCCGCAGCCGGAGGTGATGTTTGCTGTTCCCCCGGACAAGCTCACAGCCTGTCCGGGGGCGACGGTCTGCCCGCCGACCCTCATCCCGGCGCCCGCGCGCACAGATACCGAGCTCTGATTCGTCAAGACGACGTCGATCTCGGACCTGCCCGCCTTCCCCGCGGTGGTGCCGCCGTAATAGTGGCTGAGGATCCGGTTGGCAGACCAGCCCTTCTTCGCATACCCGTAGGCACCCCACTGGCCCAGGCCACGACCGTGACCGTGGCCGTGACCGGTGAGGGTCACGGACCCGCCGACGGTCAGGGCGACATCGTCGTCGCCCTGACCGAGCTGGGTTCCGAGCGCCAGACCGCCGGCGATGAGCACGGGCGTCACGCCCAGTGCCGTCAACGACAGTCGGCGTGTGCGCGCATCCCTTGGCCGGGTGCCGGTCGTGAACATTCTCAGACGTGGCATGACCGCTGGACTCCCCTCGGGTTACCCCCGCATCGGCTTGTACGCAGTGGGTGCACGGGAGGCCGCCCCGCTGCGAAGCCGTTGCAGGGGGTGGCCGACCGTGACTCGTGTGACTAGTGTTGCGATTGAGACTGTAGTGACCATAGTGAATATCTCGCAGCAACGGCAACCCCACGAGATAACAACAGCATCACGAGTTTCATCGAAAGTGCGCGTCGGTCACCCCGCAACGCGGTCCCGACGCACAGGATGACAACGGTCCGGCCCCGAAGCTGCTGCCGCCACGATCTGCCAGGAGACCTGCACCCGTGCGATACCCCAGAACCAAGCCACCGATCGTCCTCGCGATCGTCGCCGCGCTGGCCGTCGCGAGCCCGTTCGCGGTCACCCTGTTCGGCGTCGACCCCGTCCCCGTCGACCGCAAGAAGGACAGGACGAAGACCGCGATCGAGCAGATCTCCCTGGCCAAGCTGCCGACATACGCCCTCGACATCGCGACGGCGGGCCTCGCCGACCTCGGGATCACGCTGCCCGAGATCACTCCGACGCTGTTCCCCGACCCGGACAAGGGGCACACCGCCCCGGCGTTGCCGCAGGTCGAGATCCCCGGCAACGAGGCCGTGCGGACCCCGGCGCCCCGCACGGTCACGCCGGTTCCACCCACCACCTCGAAACCAGGAGCCCCGACACCAGGAGCCCCGAAACCGGACGCCCCGACGTCCCGCACCCCGGCGAAGAAGCGCGTGGTGTCGCCGCGGATGGCCGACGGCAGGCCCGTCGGCGCGGCCGTGCAGCGCATCACCAACAAGGGCAAGGCCCTCAAGATGGTGGCGCTGACCTGGGACAAACCCGTCGAGGCCACCCCCTTTCTGCGGGTCCAGGACAAGAACGGCAAGTGGGGTAAGTGGACCGCGCTCGAGACCGTCGACACCGCCGGCAACCCGGGACCGGGTGAACGGGGCCGCCGCAAGTACGTCAGCGGCACCGAACCGATCTGGGTGGGCGGGGCGAAGGTCGCCGAGATCCTGCTGACCCAGGGCGGCAAGGCCATCCCGGCCGCCGTCACCCAGAGCGGACTGCTCACCCAGCTGGGCATCGGATCGTCGGATTCGATCATCTCGACGCTGCTCAACACGGCGCTGTCGGCGGTGCAGGCAACCGTGATCTCGCCGCAGAGCCTGCTGTCGCTCGGGTCATCGATGCTGACCTCGCTCGCGGGCGGCCCGTCGGTGATCTCGCGGGCCCAATGGGGTGCCGACGAGAGTATTCGCTGTTCACAGCCGGTCTACATCCCGCGGGTCAAGGGTGCGGTGGTCCATCACACCGCCGGATCCAACGACTACACACCGCAGCAGTCGGCCGAGATCGTGCGCGGCATCTACGCCTACCATGCCCGCGCTCTCAACTGGTGCGACATCGGTTACAACGCGCTCGTCGACAAGTACGGGCAGATCTTCGAGGGCGCGTTCGGCGGTCTCGACCGCAACGTGGAGGCCACCCACACCGGCGGCTTCAACCAGTCGACGGTCGGGGTGTCGCTGATGGGCAATCTCGACCAGGTCGGGCCGACCGCGCAGATGGTGTCGGCCGCGGGCCGCTTCCTGCGCTGGCGCCTCGGTAAGGCAGGCCTGTCGCCCGTCGGTAAATCCCGGCTCGACGCCCAGTACTTCTCGGAGAGCAAGTTCTCGGCGGGCAGCGTCGCCGACGTGCCGACGATCTCCGGTCACCGCGACCTCAACCACACCGACTGCCCCGGCCGGAACGGGTATGCGGCGCTGAGCACCATCCGCGCCATCGCCTCGGGTGGCACCCCGATGGGCACCGCAGAGCCGCCGACGCCGTCGGCCGCGCCTACCGGTGCGCCCGCACCGGCTCCCGCAACCATCGGCTGAGCCGGCGTGCCCACCTGCCGGCTCCGGGCACAGGCGTCGGAGTCCCGCGAGAGACGTGGTCGTCTCGCGGGACTCCGAGGTCACCGGCCGCACCGACAGTCATTCGGCGGGATCGGGATACTGATACAGCCGCACCGACGCGTGTCCGGGGAAGGTCTGCCCTCCAGAGGTGAACTGCCGGATGGTGAACGCGTCGTCGCCACGGAACCGCCAGACGTCCTGGCCGACGACCAGCACCTCCAGTCTCTTGTCCGCCGGCAACCTCTGGGCGGTGTACTTCATCTGATATGTCCGCCCGTCGCGCTTATGGAACGACCGCCGAACATACGCGGCCCGCGCCAGCTCCGTGTACTCCTTGGGATACCCCTTCGGAAGGCGCATACGCACACTCACGATCGGGCGATAGCCCGGATGGTCATCGACCCACTCCTTTCGGAGAATCAGGGTGATGGTCACCGAATTGGTCATCGTGCACGCCTCACAGACCGGCGTCACCGGTCCCTTGACATCCAGAGGCGTCGCACTACCCTGTCCGGCCACAATGCCGGCGACACCGAGACTCAGCATGACCGCAATAAAAGCGGTGATGATTCTTCTAGGCATTAATAATCTTCCTTCGACATCGAAATGATGTGGGCGATCGGTAATAGTATTGCGGCGGTGCGGATGACCGGCACGAGTAGTCGACTACCCGATTCGCCGGCCATCCGCCACGACTATGTAAGTACTCGGACGGACAGATGCCGTGCGATCAGTGGCGCTTGATCTTCACCAGCCCGATGGAGCCTCGCACCTCATCAGGTCCGGCAAGGGTGTTCTTTCCGCAGTGCAGCCAGACTTCGTGGTAGCCGGGGGTACCTCGCAGGGTCCTGGCCTCCACCTCCTGCGAATCGACGGTGAACCGTTTTCCGATAGCGCCCTTCTCGACGACCCAGGTCTCGCATTCGATCGGGTAGGCATTCGGATTGCTCACCACGACCACCACCTTGCCCCGGTGACCGGACTCCAAGTGCGTGGTCGGCGCGACGGCCGCTGCCGTGCCCGCGCCGGCGCCCAGAATTCCGGCGATTGCGGCAATACCGGCGAATCCTGCGAGTGCGTGTTTCTTGGACATTAGATCACTCCTAAAAAGTGGGAAAGTGAGTTCCCTGACTGATGCGATGTGCCATTCCGAAAAATCAGTAACCCTTTACTTGAAGCCTTTGAATCTATCGGTCCGGCATGACATAGATTCGCACCTCGGTACCCTCCGGTCAATATCGCCACATGGGGACTTCTCCCCTGATTCGCACCCGCACCCGCAGAACTAATTCGTTCCGCAAAACAATGGCAGAACTGTTTACCAGTCGATTACCAAGCCGCGCCACCGGCCTGACGTATTTCGGTAGATTCGCGGCGAATCGGTCATTCCACACCACCGCCGCTCCAGACGGCCGCCACATCCGCCGCCGGCGTACGTCCCCTGCCCGCACGAGCGTTCTGCTGCGATCTACGGCACAATGCGCGGTATGCGCGTGAACAACACCTTGCTACCGGCCACTTCATCAGCCGCCCGCCGTCGCGGGAGTCCGGCACGGCGCATCGTCGCCGCGGTCGCCGTCGCCGCCGGTCTCGGCGGTCTGCTCGGCGGCGCACTGACCAGTCCCGACGCGGTGGCCGCGCCCAAGACGACCCCAACGCAGCCGACCACGAAACCCACCACCAAGCCAGTGGCCAAGAAGAAGTCCAAGCCGATCGTGCGGGCCTGGGCGTCGCACGGCCGCATCTACATGAGCGCCATCAACCTGCCCGAGGGCCGCAAGCTGTGCGGAATCACGATGCAGGTGGCCCGGCAGTACATCGGCAGCTACGAGCCGATCAAACAGCTCGGCGACAAGACCACCACCCGCCGGATACTCACCCTATCGACCCCGCCGCTGCCGCCCGGCACCCACACGGTGAGCCTGCGCTGCTACAACGCCGACGACGGCGCCACCATCGTCGCCTCCACCCGCCACGTGGAGATCGGCTTCATCGAGTGGGCCTCCTGATCCTGGGCTGAACCCCACCAAAGCGCCTGGCACCACAATTATGTTGATGCCAGGCGATATTGGTGTGGTTTACGACGAGAGCGCCGCATGCCTCTCGGCATAGGCAGGCGCCAGTGCCTCCATCTGTTCGATAACGATCTTGATGGCCTCTGGCTGCTTGTCGGGCGGGTACTTGAATTTGACGAGTACCCGTTTCACCGATGAGCGCAGTTTGGCGCGCACATCATCGCGGATGGTCCAGTCATACTTGGTGTCCCGCTGCATGATGCGCACCAATTCGCGGGCGATGTCGGCGAGCACGTCGTCGCCCTGCAGGTCGACAGCCGACTTGTTGGCAGCGACGGCGTCGAAGAAGGCCAGTTCGTCGTCGGACAGCGGTGGGTTGAAGTTCTGACCCCGGTTGCCTTCGGTGGCGATGTCGCGGGCCATCGCGATGAGCTCGGCGATCACCTCGGCGGAGGTGATCTGCTGGTTGGTGTAGCGGCGCATCAGCTCGGTGATCCGGTCGGAGAATTCCCGTTGCCGCACGACACTGTTGCGGGTGGCCTTGCGGGATTCCTCGGTGAGGGTGGCGCGCAGTGCCTCGATCGCCAGGTGCGGATTGGCGGCCGCCCGCGCTTTGGCCTCGAAGTCGGGGGTCAGATCGTTCAGTGACGGTTTGGGCAGACCGGCGGCCTCGTAAATGTCGACGATGTCACCGGATGCGGTGGAGTCGGCGACCAGCCGCGACAGCAGGCGCCTGATGTCGTCGGGGATGGGTTTGCCCTCGGCCTGGCGCCGGTTGGCTTCGATCTTGCCCATCCACACGCGCACTTCTTCGTAGAACTTGATGTCGGGGCGCAGTTCGGCGAGTGCTTGATCGCCGCCTGCCAGCGCCCAGGCACGGGCGAGACCGCCGGCCAGCTCGCGGTAGCGCGCCGCGGCCGATTTCGTCTCCCCGTCGATCTCAACACCGGGCGTGTCGGGGGCGAGCAGGTGATCGGAAAGGCCCCGAGCGGCCCGCATCCACGGGTTTGCACCGCCGCCGCGAACCACTTTCCGCCAGTCGTATCCGGCGCACAGTGCATCGATGCGTGCGAGTGTCTCGCGGGCCAGTTCGGCCGCTTCGTCGATGCGTTTGCCGACGGGTTTGGTCTTCTGGTCAGTGTCGGTGTACTCGGCCAGCGCCGCGTTCAGATTCTCCGCGAGCGGTGCGTAAGCAACGAGCAGACCCGCCGGTTTGCCACGGAAAGTACGGTTCACTCGCGCCAGGGTCTGCATGAGCAGCGCACCTTTGAGGGGGCGGTCGAGGTACAGGGTGTGCAGCGGCGGTGCGTCGAATCCGGTGAGCAGCATGTCCTTGACGATGACGATCTGCAACGGGTCGTCGGGGTCCTTGAGGCGTTTCTGGATGGCCTTGTTCTGTGCGTCTCGCCGCACGTGCCGGCTGATCGGTTCCTGATCTTTCGCCGATCCCGAATAGACCACCTTGATGGCCCCGGCGGATTCGGAATCGTTGTGCCACTCCGGCTTCAGTGCGACGATTTCGTCGTAGAGGCGGGCACAGATGTCTCGGGTGGCACCGACGATAAGCGCTTTGCCGGGGGTTTCGATGAACGGCAGCATCGACGTCGAACGCGTTTCCCAGTGGGCGACGATATCGGCAGCGAGTGCGGTGAGTCTTTGCGGCGCACCGTATACCGCGTTGATGACGGCGACGGACTTCTCAATCTGGGCGCGTTCGACATCATCGAGTCCCCGGGTGGCCTCGTCGGCGGCCCGGTCGAGATCGTCCTCGGTGATCTGTTCCGCCAGTGACACTTTGATCAACCTTGGCTCGAAATACACCGGCACGGTGGCACCGTCGTCGACGGCGCGGGTCAGGTCGTAGATATCGATGTACGGCCCGAACACATCACGGGTATTGCGTTCGGCCAGGGAGATCGGTGTACCGGTGAATGCGATGAGCGTCGCATTGGGGACGGCGTCGGCGAGATGCCGGGCGTAGCCGTCGAGGTCGTCGTAGTGGCTACGGTGCGCCTCGTCGACGATGACAATCACGTTGCGGCGGTCGGTGAGCAGCGGATGGTCGGCGCCGGCTGCGCGTTCTTCTTTAGTGCGGCCGAACTTTTGCAGCGTGGTGAAATAGATACCGCCAGTGGTGCGGTCGGCCAGTTCGTGCCGCAGCTCGTCGCGGCTGCCGATCTTGACCGGCGACTCACCGAGCAGCCGGGACCGATTGAAAGTGTCGAACAGCTGCCCGTCGAGGTCGCGGCGGTCGGTGACGACGATGATGGTGGGGTTCTTCAGTTTTGGCTGTTTGGCCACGAGATGGGCATACAGCTCCATCTCCATCGACTTGCCCGACCCCTGGGTGTGCCACACCACCCCCGCCTTGCCGTTGCTCTCGGCTGCGACCACGGTATTGCCAACAGCCTTGGTGACCGCGAAATACTGGTGCGGCTTGGCAACTCGCTTCACATATCCGTCGGCACCGGCATCGTAGGCGACGAAGTTGTGCTGCAACTGCACGAACCGTTCGGGGTTGAACACGCCATCGATGAGGGGTTCGAGTTCGATACCCAGATCGTCATCACCGATGGGCTTTCCGATCTCGACGGGCTTGCCGTCGTCATCGACGTTCCACGGTGCGAAGTGTTCGAGCGGGGTGAACGGAGTCCCGTAACCCGCGTTGATACCGTCACTGATCACGGTGATGACGGCGAACCGGAACGCCATCGGGAACTCCCGCAGATAAGTCTGCAACTGCGCGTGCGCCGCGGCCACCGTCGCGCCGGCCGACCCGGCCTGTTTGAGTTCGAAGATCACCACCGGTAATCCGTTGAGGTACAGCACCACATCGAAACGACGCTCGTGCTCCCGGCTGCGGATGGTGACCTGCTGCACGGCGAGAAATTCGTTGTCGTCGGGCCGCGTACTGGCCACCCGGATGGTCGGGGTCTGTTCGATCCCGGCATGGTCGTTGTAAGTGATGCCCCGGTATCCGCGGGTCACGATCTGGTGCAGCCGGTAGTTCTCGGCCATCGGATCCTGCGACTGCGGCGCCAGGATCGCCGCCCGCGCCTGCACCAGATACTCGTGCGGCACTCCGGGATTGAGTTCCCGCATCACCGCCAGCAACCGATCCGGCAACACCAGATCGTCCCACGATGCCCGCCCGAGTTCCGTCCCGGGCGCGATCTCCGGCCCCTTGAGCGGCTGCCAGTTGTGTTCGGCGAGCCGATCGACGGTGAAATGCTCCCACTCGGATTCAGGAATGATGCCCATCCGTTAGTCCGTCCTCTCACCTGGCGTACGGGGCCGCCGGTGCCCTCCGTCAACTCTGCCCACACTATGGCAGAGGACTACGACGCCCGGCGGAAACGCCGACCGTGTTCAGGATCCCGATATGGTCGACTGCGGCAACCTCAGCCGCTGGTCGCGGGGATACCGTCCCGCTCATCGCGGTGCGCCCCGGGTATTACTGCGGGCCGACAATCTCCTCGATGGACACGGCTCCTTGAACCAACCGATCACTCCACACGCCGATCTCTTCGGCAGTCGCGTGCGCCACGCGGGCCCGCACATCAGGGTCGAGTTCGCCGAACTTGCTGGTCAGCATCCGCATCAGCAATCGGGCCTGCCCTCTCGCTTCACCCCTGGCTTCACCCTCGGCGCGGCCCTGAGCGATGAGCTGGTCTGCGGTCGTCATGGCGGCCTCCCTTGCCTCGGCTCCGACTGTCCCGGCGAATCGGACGACATTCTCGACCGGTGTCACACTGACCCTTACAAGATAGTTGAAAATCGCGACCAACCGCTCGTAGTCGATCGCAGCCAAGTCATCGGCCCAGTCCGACAACCAACGGGTCACATCGGAGTCATCGGGTGCATGAACGAATGACACGAACGTGATCCGCGCCGTCGCCGTGAGCGGCCGAGCACGCAGAGCCTCATCGTCGACGACGGTCAGATCGTCGAGCAGGTAAGTGAAACGCGGCACCAGGTCAGATGCCGCGCCGACCAGGTCCTGGTCGACGTCGATCAGATCAGCCAGGTCCGTGGGCGCAATCCACTGGCGACGACCCTGATAGATGACGACCGGGATGATCAGCGGCAGCGGACGGGTACGCGAGCGCTGTTCGGGCTGGGCGAGATGCCGCTCCCAGATACGAAGCTGGTAGCCCAGCATCCGCAATGCCATCAACCGGTCCGGAGTACTTTGATGTTCGATCAGCACATACAGATACGCGTCGCGGCCGTGGACAGTGGTCGCGAACAGAACATCAGTCTGGCTGTGCCGCAAGGCATCATCAATGAATGTGCCTTCCTGCAACACCAACCCGTCCAGGTCGATGTGCGCAATCAGATCCGGCGGCAACACCGATCGCAGTTCCGACCCCGCGTTATCCGGATCACCGAACACCAACCGGAACAACGCATCATGCGGCTGTCCCCCAGCCGACGACTCCCCCTCGGTCACCATGGGCACACCCTAGATGCGGCCTACGACATCGCCGCCGAAAACACACCTCACGGCGAACGCGTCGGTTCACGGGGCCGCGCTGCTAACTGCTGCCCCAGCTACTGCTGCCGCTGCTGGAGGTGTCGTCGCTGCCGCGCTGCTTCGTACTGCCCTTGGCGCGGTACATGCAGTTCGCGGTCGATCCGGGACCGGCGGAATCCTCGCCGATGATCCGGTTGGATTCGACGTCACGTACCCGGCAAGCGACGCTACCTCCGGTATGCGAAGTGATCTTCGCGCCGAACCTGTTGCCGGGCTGGATGTTGTGCTGATATGTGCCGTCGGAGTCGCAGGTCGTGGTCGTCGTGTCCTTCGGCCAGGTGACGGTGGCGCAGCCACCCGACACCGCGACCGTGACCAGGACGTCACCCCCACGGGTGTAGGTGCCGGCGGCATCGGCCGATCCGGTGCCAGCGACCAACAATCCCAGGGCGAGTCCGCCCACAATCAAAGTCTTACGCATTGCTTTCCTTCTTCGAGAATCTGCCGGATCGTTCCGGCGAGAGGTGTGGGAAGCAGGCCCTGCGAAACCTGCTCGATCAACATAGCGGCGAGCTACGACATTTCGTCTCTGTCACCGAAACCAGCAGGCCACGCTGCCGAATGTCATTCCTCGGTGACCTTGATGACGTTCGCGGTGATCTCACTGTCGCTCGAATCGGTCTGTGCGCGGAGGCTGTCGTCAATGCTCAGATCCGTGCCGGACAGCGTGAAGTAGTCGGTCATCTCGTCGTCGGTGCCGAGGATCTCGTAGACGACCCGGAAGCGGCGTCCTTCGACGTACTTGGATGACGTCAGGAGCGTGGGCCGCACCGAGAACTCAACGACGCACCCCGCCGATCCGAAGCACTTCTTCTCCAGCACTTCGATATTCATCCGGAAGTCGTCGGGCGTGATCGGTATGTCGTAGACCGTCGGGGTGGCGGACGTCGTCGCGCTGGAGGTGGCCGCAGCGGAATCCGTGTCCGCAGCACTGCTCCCCTTCCCGATCAGGAACCCGCCGGCACCACCGACGACCACCAACAGGATCGCACCGAGCGCCACTAGCAACCCCTTGCGCCGACGACGCGACTCCGGCTGCGGCCGCTCGAATGAGCCAGAATCATCTACTGATCCGCCGACGAAAACTCTTGTGAATTCATACTTTTCTCACTCCTACTGAAGGAACGACTGATGCAGCCATTCGATGATGAGGACTACCTCACGAGTGTCTGACAAACCGATTCGAGAACAAAGCGGAATATTGGTGCCAGCATGTGGACACAGGATTCCGAATAGATTGTCTATCCGACATGCATAAGAATTGGGTTTCGATCGCTCAGTTCGGCATGCCTGTCGTGACACACGCGTCCTCTACTGCACCCTTAGAGACGGGCAGCCGGACCGAAACTCCCAGCACATCGCTTGCGTGACCGCAGCGTGCCACCTCACCGATAAAACAGCCACTAAGAGTGGCACCGCATCGTGACCGAGTTGGGCGAGTAGCGAATAATCCTGGCCAGCAAACGGTATCAATTAGAAATCTGCACGGCGGCTTGGCCCAGGTAGCATAAAACTACACACCCGCCGCACGGTTCCCGGCGATCAACGGACCGAACTCCAGATCAGGCCTGAACACCCGACAAGTCCTCACGCTCACGATCGCGGTAGTCCTTGACGATGTAGTCATCGGCATGCCGCAGCGCGCAGGTCCGCGACCCGGTACCGCAACCCACGCACCACCGGCCTGCCGTGGCAGATGACCGGATCGCCATCACGCGGTGAAGATTGGACATTTACCCAGGTCCGCGGCCGACAGCTCGGGAGCTATCCTCACAGATTGCGTCCAAGCGTGCGTCCGGTGCCCGCAACGTTACGTCAACGACACTGAACCTGCGTCTCTCCTGGATGAAGCTGACCGCTACGGCGGCGAGAATCCGGGGACGTCGACGCCGCTTAGAGTTCGATGCCGCTTCATGCGTTCTTCGGATCCGCCTGTCTATATTCTCCATATGTCATCATACGCGACCTTCGCCATATGGTCAGTTCGACTCCTTACAATCTCAGCGGTCCAATCCTCCTCGCCAAGTATCGACTTCGGAAGCTTGTAGCCCTCAGAGAGCAACATCTTCTTCTTCTCGGGGAAGGGCTTTCTATCGAGACGACCATTCATTGGAGAGTCAATCAACAACAGGTTTCCGAGCTGCCCGATCTCAGAATCCGACCAATCGTGACCATAAGTTGCTTGAGGCTGGATATGCTCAATTGTCATCTCTTCAAAATCTGCGGCAGAGAGCAGATTCTCGTGTTCGAAGAATCTACGCAGTACGTACCTTACAAGAGACCTCTGCTTAGATCCGGCGTTCGTGTATGTGACTTGGCCAAAATTGACTCGGAACTCCTCGAATGAGGGTTTACGTTCACGAAGCTTCGAAACGAGCGCAGAAATTTCCTTCGCTGCCAAATTGGAGTCATTTCCCGCTTCGTATAGCTTACGCGCAAAAGCCGCGTACATCCCCGAGATGCCGCCAGATGACCTCGAGGATGTTACAGCCGTGAACAAGAAGTGGAAGTTCTCAATTGCGCCGAGCGCTTCTTGAAGCTTTCTAGTCTTGATTGCCCCATCTCTATGTGCACGGGCCAGTGAGAGCAGCGCAGGCATGGGCTGCGACAATTTGAAAAGCTGGATTGCGGTCAGTGAGGCAACTACTTTACGCTCG
The DNA here is from genome assembly GCF_000241345.1 of Gordonia amarae NBRC 15530. Classification (GTDB taxonomy): domain Bacteria; phylum Actinomycetota; class Actinomycetes; order Mycobacteriales; family Mycobacteriaceae; genus Gordonia; species Gordonia amarae. Next base: position 16,661 of record NZ_BAED01000020.1, on the reverse strand, counting down.
TTCCTCGGCCAGTATACAACGGGTTCATAAATTGCTCGATATAACTTGGCGTCTGCAACCATATCATTCAAGTGAATTTCAGCATTACTCTCTACGATCTGATCCTTCATTGCTTGAAATAGCCGTTTTAAAGGGATGTAGTCCGACCAAGACGCCCAGTAGTGGTACAGAAATGAATCAGGCGAGATCTCAGCATTCGATCCGTAAATTGTCTCTATTAGCTCGGTCCACCTGATCTTAACGGAGTCCACGTCTCCGTCCGACTTCAGCAGTTTGGTGAAGTGGTTCTTCAACAGGTCGGAGACAGCCAAGTCCTTACCCCTGGTATTGAGTGTCTCGAAGATGACATAAGCATCGTCCTCATCATCCAGAACTACGAGTATTATCTTCAAGTTCAGCAGCGAGTCTCGTAGGCGTCGAATCTGATCGACCTTCGCACGCACCCTTGACGGCTCGTCAGCAAAATCTGCACTGCTCTCAATCGAGGATAACGCCGTTTCAACCTTCTTCTGAAGGAGGTTTCTTGCGCGTTCAATTGACTTCTCTTCGTCGCGAGCTTTACTTGTAAACCTCGGACCGCCCGACCTCTGGATTCTCTCTTGAAAATACGGGTATGATGTCTCTGGCTTGAGAACAAATTCTTTCTTGTTGTCTCTGTTGTTACGTTCTATTAGTAGATGAACCCCAGCCGCGAGGTCCGGCTCTTTCAGAGAAAGAAATACATCCCGGAGTACCGAAAGCATAATTGTTATGGTGGTTAACCTTTGCTGGCCATCCACAACACCGACCGCTTGCTTGTCCATCTTGTACACAACCATCGAGCCGATAAAGTAGTCGCCTGAAATGCTAGCATTCAGATCATCCCAGAAGTCCTGAATATTCTCATCGTCCCACGAGTACGGACGCTGAAATCGAGGAATGTGGAAGTATCTACCTGTAAGTAGACTCTCCAGATCGGTGTCGCTTGATTCAATCTTCAACATTAATCCTTTACGGGACACAAAAGCATAATTCGCCAGTAGGCATCTACGATACACACATACCCTCTGGAACGGAACTATCTTGTTGACATTTGGAAGGGCAAACAGAGTTCACTATAATAGATATCCAGTGGTCCGGCTGCCACTCGTAAGCGACAACCTGATACTGACCTGCCACCCACCGGTACGCACACTGAGCGCCGCCCGCTACCTTTGCCGGATCTAGGCAATCGCCATTATTCACGGACCTCACGATCTGATCGAGCTTGCTGCCACATTTTCCAAGTCACCGATTGAGACCCTGCCCGACAACAGGAGTGGCAGTAGCTCATCACGGGCGTCTGCGAGGGCACGGGACTGTCTGCGGGTGGCGTCGACCTGCGATCCGGCAGAGTCCAGGAGGCTACGCGAGGACGAAGGAAGATCACGGACGTCCCGGATCGCGAGCTCGAGCAGTTCTGCTGGCCTGATCCGCTGGTGACTGCCTGATGTGCCGACTGCATAGCTGACCAGCGTCGTTGACACCTCGGGCTGCGCCAGCGCCGCCCACAAAGCCGACCTCGAAACGGACCTGGGCACAAGAACAATGAATTCCGTGCTCGCTACAGGTGGAAGATCAGGAAGATTCCCCACATCCCAGATCCTCGGGAAACGCGGATTGAGCTTCGAGAAGAGAACGCAGGGCTGCTCGATCAGAAACTTGTTACTCTTGATCGCGGCACCCGGTTCGATCACGGGATCTTGCTCGGAGTCGTATGCGGGAAGACTGAAGTGGACAACCTTGTCGAAGTCAGTGGGGTCCACCGACTTCGTAACATGCGTCGCAAGCTCGCGAACCGGCACAGAGGTTGCAACCACCGCAACAAGCGAGCGCATCAAGTCCTCGCCGGCAATCACCACCTGCTCGTTTGCTGCGATCTTGTCGTCGAAGGCGCCGAGGACTTCGGCGATGGCGTGTTGGGTGGGGAGCGGGGGCAATGCCGGCAGACGCAACGATTTCACATCCGCCACCCGCAAATGAGGCACCGTCGATCCCATCGCCCCGGCCTGGATCCTCAGCTGCACAGCTGGGCTGATGAGGAGGTAGTAGAGGTAGCGAGGGTGCACCACATTCGGATTCGCTCGCAGGTGAGTTGTACGTTGGCCCGCAGCGTAACGTCCACCTTCCGGAATCCGAATGACCGGGCCAACAGGGGCCTCACGCGCGAGAAGAAGATCGCCTGGCTCTGGAACCAGACGTCGCGTCCACTTTACGAAAGTCTCTTTGGTGATAGTGCGCGCCTCCGACAGGTTGACAACGTTCCCACGCATCGCGGGTGTCCCAACTGCGAAGTACTCACCGTCCAGGTCTTCTGGGGCGGTCCTGTTCACGCAATCGACAATCTCGTCGCACACCTCGGCGAGTGTGAGTTCGTTACCCATGCATCCGTCCAATCTGCTCACGCACCACGGCATCCAGCCGTGCCGACTCGTCGAGTGCCGCGAACAGCTCTGTCTTGAGCCGGGTGATCTTTTCGTCGATGGGTTCGCCGTCGTCTTCTACTTCGGGGGCTCCGACGTAGCGGCCGGGGGTCAGTGCGTAGCCGGCGGCGGCGATTTCGTCGAGGGTGGCTGATTTGCAGAAGCCGGGGATGTCTTCGTATGAGATGCCTTTGGCGGCGGCGGAGGAGGAGCCGCGCCAGGAGTGGTAGGTGTCGCCGATGCGGACGATGTCGTCGTCGGAGAGGGCTCGTTCGGCGCGGTCGACCATGTAGCCGAGGTCGCGGGCGTCGATGAACAGGACCTCGCCGGAGCGGTCGACCGTGCCCTGTTTGCCGGCGGTCTTGTCTTTGGCGAAGAACCACAGGCAGACCGGGATTCCGGTGGAGCGGAACAGCTGCGTGGGGAGGGCGATCATGCAGGAGACGAGGTCGGCGTCGACGATTTCGCGGCGGATGTCGCCTTCGCCATTCGAGTTGGACGACATGGAGCCGTTGGCAAGGACCACGCCGGCTTTGCCGCCGGGGGCCAACTTGTACAGGATGTGTTGTAGCCAGGCGTAGTTGGCGTTTCGGGCCGGGGGTACACCGTAGCGCCAGCGGGGGTCGTCCTCGTTTCTCGACCAGTCCTTGATGTTGAACGGCGGGTTGGCCATGACGTAGTCCATGTGGACGTCGGCGTGCTGGTCGCGGGAGAACGTGTCGCCCCAACGGGAACCCACGCCGTTGTTGTCGATGCCGTGGATGGCCAGGTTCATCTTGGCCATCCGCCACGTTTCCTCGATGGCTTCCTGGCCGTAGATGGCAACGTCTTTCGGGTCGCCGTCGTGTTCGTAGATGAACTGTTCGGTCTGCACGAACATGCCACCCGAACCGCAGCACGGGTCGTAGACGCGGCCCTTCTTGGGTTCCAGAACCTCGACGATCACGCGGACCACGCTGCGGGGGGTGAAGAACTCGCCACCCCGTTTGCCCTCGGCCCTCGCGAAGTTGCCGAGGAAGTACTCGTACACCTCGCCCATCAGGTCGCGGGCCTTGTGCTCGCCCTGACGGGAGAAGCGGGCGCTGTTGAACAGGTCGATCAGCTCGCCCAGGCGGCGTTGATCGATGTTGTCGCGGTTGTAGATTCGCGGGAGGGTGCCCTGAAGCGACTTGTTGACGGCCATCACCGCGTCCATCGCCTCGTCGATCAGTTCGCCGATGTTCTTGGCGGGCTGGTCGTCGGAGGCGGGTTTGCCTTTCGCGTTCTCCGCCAGATACGTCCAGCGGGCGATCGGGGGGACCACGAACACCCCGTAACCCTGGTACTCCTCCGGGTCGTCGATCAGTTCGACGATCTGGTCGTCGTCCATGCCGTCGGCGACCAGTTCCGCGCGGATCGCCTCGCGGCGTTCGTCGTAGGCGTCGGAAACGTACTTGAGGAACACCAGGCCCAGGATGACGTCCTTGTACTGGTTCGCCGACAGCGAGCCGCGGAGCTTGTCGGCGGCCTTCCACAGGGTGTCCTTGAGTTCCTTCATCGTTGAAGGGGTTGCAGGGGGCTGTTTTTGGCGGGGGGGCATGGGTGGTTAGTTCCTCTGAGTTTCTGGGTGGGTTGGTGGGTATCTCACTGGGTTTCGAGGCTCGTCGCCGGCGCTCCTCGCACCTCAACCTGCGGGGAACTGATTCGAGGCTCGGCCGGCGGGTCAGGCGGTGTGGGTGGTGACCTCGATTCCGCTGGTGGTGTCGGCGGTGTCCAGAGTGACAGCTCCGGCGGCGACGCCGTCGATCAGGGCGGTGGCCAGGTTGTGGGCGGCGCGGACCTTGGCCTCGGCTTCGCGTCGGTAGGCGTCGACCTGCGCCAAGACAGTTTCGAGGTGGTGGGCGTCGTCGTCGTTCAGGTTGGGGATGCTCCACGTCTGCCATTCGGAACCCGGTTCGGCGAGCGTGTTGACGGCGGTGGCCAGTAGGTGCGGGCCGAACGCGGCGTCGGGGCCGATGCGCAGGAGTTTCGCCGGGGAGGCGACGAGGGAGCCGCCGTGGGTGTCGATCCAGGCCTGCGGCGTCGGCTTCTCCAAGAACACGATGTCGCCCGGGTCGGTGCGGCGGGCCTTCGGGTACAGCTGGGCGGCGTCGAATGGGTCGAAGGTGAGGGTGCGGTCCGGGAGCACCGGGACCGTTCCGGCGGGATCGTGGTGGTCGGTGTTGAACCGGCTGCCCGAATACACCCTGATGAGGCCGCGTTCGCACAGTTCGTGGAAGGAGTACCGCTGCAACCGGAATCGGCCCGGTGACAGCCCGACAGGTACGTCGAACGGTGGGAGCGATGCGGAGGTCACCAGCGTCGCGGCGTGCACGCGGTCGGTGTGGTGCGACGGGTCGTCGGTGAGCAGACGCGGGGCACTCGTTCCGCGGGGTACGAGGGTGGCCGAGGTGCGGATCCGTTGCAGTTCACGCGATCGCACATAGCGGTACGCGCGGCGCGACCCGGACAGACCGTCGTATCCGGAACAATCCTCCAGCGCCGCCGCGATATCGGCGGCGAGATCCTCGGACTGCCCGTCAGCGGCGAGGTCGACCGTCGCCACCTCCGCCGCATTCGCCCCGCCCAGGCACACCCACGCGCCGAGGCACTGACGGTGCGCCTCCCGCCACAGGCCACGCGGAAGCCGGAGCGCGGCAACCAGATTGCCGACGCCCAAGGTCTGTAAGCGGCGGGTGTGCAGCGGGCCGGCAAGATGGTCGGTCAACTCCCTTGCCGGACCCAGCACCACCGCGACACTGCCCGGCGCGAGGTCGAGCATCACGTCGTCGAGGCCGTCGAGCGCTTCCCGCCCCGAAAGCCCGACCAGCGACGACACTGTCACCGTCGGCCCGTACGCCACCGAATCGACATCGACACCCAGGACCAGTGCGCGTCGTTTCAGGTCCCGGGCCGCCGCGTCGCCGGCGTGCACCACCAGTGAGGTGTCCGGTTCGGCCACCGACAGCGCCAGCAGCGGGTCACCGGCCGGGACCAGCGGCACCCCGTCGCCGCCGACATGGGTGCGGGCGGCGCCGACCACGGTACGCATCACGTCGATCGCGTCGCCGGTGAGATCGCGCAGGCCGAGTGTCCGGCCGACCCGGCTCGACTCCAGCCGGGCGAGGGCGTCGGCGGGACCGAACGACGCACCGACCAGATCGTCGATGTAGCCGAGTACACCCGCCGACACCGTGAGCCGGCGCACCTCACGTAGCAGCACCTCGTCGTCGGGGTCGGCGGCGCGGGCGGTCTCGACCAGCTCGCCGTGCGACATCGACACGAAATCGGCCCCCGACAGCGCGTACAGCGCCAGCAGGGTGACCACATCGTCGAAATGGGTTTCGTCGGGGGCGGTGAACGCGGCGGCGTCCAACGCCTGTTCGGCCTGGTTGTTGCCGCGGCCGGTGCGCCGCAACCAGTCGACGACATCGGCCTGGTCGAAACGTTCGACGCCGTCGACACGCTCGACGACCGCGGGGAACGGCATGGCCTCGCCGCGCACCGTGGTGCGTTTGCGCCACTGACTGACCGCGGGTCGCGATACCCTCGCAAGGGTCGCGATGTCCTGCATCGTCAACGTGCTCACCGGCGCTTCACCTCCCCGGGGTCGTGGTCTCGTCGTACCTTTCGAATGACACTAGCCGCACGCCGCGACATTTCGATGCACAATTGCCGTTAAGCCCCCTTAACACTAGTTTCATTCGGCAATTGGATCTGCATCGGTCATCGTTGTTCCCAGGTCGCCGGTCCGCCGGGGATCGAGGAGCGAGACGCTCCGCCGTCTGTTCCGATGACCTGACGGCGGCTGGGTTGTTGTCGCTTACCTGGTCGGGTCACGAGGTTTCGAGGCTAGTTCGCTAACGCTCCTCGCACCTCAACCGGCGGAATAGCGAATAGGCACGGTTACAAGGCGACTCGTCGCTGTATGACACAGCAGCATTCCAATTACAGGAGAAACCCATGCACAAGAAGCAGTTTGTCGCGGCTACCGCGATCACCGCCGCCGCAACAGCCAACATCGCCATCGGCGTCGGCACCGTCGCGGCGAGCACCGACAATCCCACCGCCGGCGACCGGGTCACCTACGTCTTCATCAGCGATGTCGCCGACAATATGTCGTCCAACTGGTTCAATGCCGACAACGATCAATCATCGCTCACCACAACGTATCTGCCGAAGTACGGGAAGTACTCGCGCAGCTCGGGCGCCAAGCTCTACTCGGGCACGAAGTCGTTCACCTCGCGCTCGACCTACCAGCTCGCCGCAGGCGCCATCCAGACCGGCGGTTACTACGCCGAATGCCGCGTACTCATCAACGGCGTTCAGGTGTCGGCGGATTCGGCGACCGGCCGATACGCCCTTGCCGTCTGCTGACCATCCCACCTCTCACCCCAAGGAGCATCATGAACAACGGTCAACCGCCCCAGTACCCGCAGAGCGGGCACCCCCAGCAGCCGTATGGCGGTCAGTACCCGCCGCAGCTGCCGCCGAAGAAGCGCAAGAAGTGGCCGTGGATCGTCGGCGGGATCATTCTGCTGTTCGTCGCCATGGTCGGCGGCTGTATGGCCCTCATCGGCGGCGCCGCCAACGAGATCGACAAGGAGGTGAACCGGGAGGTGGCCGTCACCTACCGGGTCACCGGCACCGGAAGCGGCTCCATCACCTGGACCGACAAGGACTTCAACATGGCGCAGGAGACCGACGCCTCCCTGCCTTGGGAAAAGCGGGTCACCATCTCCGGTTTCGGTAAAACCGCATCGCTGAGCGTCACCAACGGCACCGACGACGGCGCCGAATCAACCTGCGAGATCGTCGTCGACGGCGAGGTCAAATACACCCAGACGGCCAAGGGTGCGTTCGCCAGTGCTCACTGCTCCGGCAGCGTGGGCTGATCGACAACAGCCTCGTACGTCTGAGCGGGCGACGTCAGAACCGCAGGCAGGCCCTGTTCCCGCGACCGTTCGCGGGAGCAGGGCCGTCCTGACTCTGCGGGACCGCCGGATCGGTGGGGCACCGATGCCGCGATCACGAGATACCATCCACACCACTGAAACTGCCGACAAGGCGTTCCTTCAGCGGGGGACGGCTGGCTGCCACCAGTGTGAATGCGGCCTCACGGACCAATCGTTCGGCGGGGTTGCCACGGACGAGGGCCGGGCCTCCAGTAGCCACGACCAGCGTCGATGCAGCTTCGACGGCGAGTCTCGCACCGTCGGCGCGAGCCTGCATAAGGGCATCCTCGTCACCGAGGCCCTGGTCGAGGCGGGTGCGAATCTCGGCGGCGCGGTCGCGCAGGGCCTGGGCCGGTTCGGGCCGGCCGGCGTCGCCGAGCAGGCGGATGACCCGGCGGACCACTCCGAACGGCTGGGTGCCGTTGATCCGCGTGCCGACGTTCTGGGTCGCGAAGAAGACGTCCAGCGGGGTCCGGCTGACGACGGCCGCGTCGGGGACCACCAGGGCTTCCACCTCCAGCGCCACCGTGCGGGAGCCGTTGCCGGCGCTCAGGTCGACCGGTTCCACCCGAACCGCCGAGTCCGGCAGCGTGTCCGTCTCGACGATCGCCGCGATCACGTCGTCGGTCTCGATGTCGCGGGCGCTGATCTGCAGCAGTTCGGTGATGCCCCAGCCGCTGACGAACGGCGCGTGCCCGTCGAGCCGCCAGCCGCCGTCGACGCGGGTGACGCGCATCCGCGGCGGAGTCGGGACGGCGCCCGCGTAGGCGACCCCGGCGCGCAGTTCCCCGGACGCCGCTCCCGACAGAAAGCGTTCCCGCAGTTCGGCATTCGTGGACACAGCCAGTGCGATGACGACGCCGTGATGCTGCAGCCAGGTGAAGGCGGTGGTCAGGCAGCCGCTCATCATCGCCTCGAGGATGTCGATGAGCTGGGGGAACTCCAGGCCCGGACCGCCGAGTTCGGCCGGGAGCGCGATGCCGTAGAAACCGGCGTCGGCGAGGGTCTTCCAGTGTGAGTCCGGGATCGTCGACGTCCGGTCGACCTCGCCCGCGGCCGGGAACAGGACCTCGTCGGCCAGCCGGAACGCCTCGGTCACGAGTGCGGCGCCCCGGGCGGTGTTCTGCTGGTTGTCGGCGCTCATGCCGCCACCCTACGTGCCCGGGAAACGTCGTTCGAGAGGCTTGGCGCAGGCCGGGATGTCCGAAACGTTCATGCGCGGTATGTCCGTGGCCGGTTAGCGTCGGTGTCATGAGCACTCCCGTACCCGGTACTCCCGTCCCGAACGCACTGTCCATCGTCGTCGAAGACATGGCGGCCGCGCTGACGTTCTATTCGCGGTGCGGACTGAGCTTCCCTGACCTCGACGCCGAGAGTGCCCGGTCGGCACCGCATGCGGAGGCCCAGGCCGGGGACTGGCGGATCATGTTCGACACCCGGGCGGTGATGGCATCGCTGGATCCGGCGTGGACACCACCCTCGGGTGGACATGCGATGGCTCTGGCGTTCGCGTGCGCGACACCGGCGGACGTCGACGCGGTATACGACTCGCTGGTCGGGGCGGGTGCGCCGGCGGTCCACGCGCCGTTCGACGCGCCGTGGGGTCAGCGGTATGCGACGGTCCGCGATCCGGATGGAAATACCGTCGACTTCTATTGTGCGCTTTCCTGATTCGCGGTGAAGGTGACCGGTGATCGGCCGGTCAGTTCGGTGAGGTCGCGGAACATGTGCGCGTAGTCGGCATAGCCCGCGGCGTAGGCGACGGTCGTGGGATCGTCGCCCGGCAGGAGGTCGAGAGCCCGCCGCATCCGCAGGATACGGGCGAGGGTCTTGGGTCCGTATCCGAAGTGCCGCAAGGACAGTCGATGGAGAGTGCGGGTGGTGACTCCGAGCCGGTCGGCGACGTCGGCGATCGGGCGACCGGTGCCGAGCAGTGTCGCGGCGGCGGCGACCCGGGGTGGACGCCCGGCGCGTTCCGTGCAGAGCGCGGTCAGCGTTGCCGCGGGATCCGTGCTGCCCCAGAGCCGTTCAGTCCATTCGGCCACCCTTGCCGACGGCCAGAGGTCGGCGGCGGGAATCCTGCTGTCGGTGAGGGCCTGGGCGTCGTGCCCGATCACCGACGGTGCGACACCCGGGTGGAACCGGAATCCGATGGGCGACCAGCCGTTGTCGCTGTGACCCACGTACGGAGCGGTGTCGGCGCCGACGATGAGCAGGTGCTCGCCCGTCCAGATGATGTCCATGCAGCCGTCGGGCAGCACCGTGTACTCAGCGGCGAGGTGACCGGCGCGCCACAGCGCTCCGGCAGTCCGATCATCTGTTGCTGCGGCCATCTCTACAAACCGGCTTCTTCCAGGGCCTGCTCGTAGGTGTCCAGCGCCTCGTCGGCCGACTGCCCCGCTGCCACCGCCTCGTCGTACACCGTCATGAACTCGTCGGCGCGTTCGTTGAACCGCGTGAGCCACGCCTCCGAATCCTGCCGCCAGTAGCCGACGATGTCGTAGCTTTCGCGGCGGAATCCCGCCGCGCGCAAAGACTTCTTGGCCGCCCTGATGTCGGCCGACTCGCTCGAGTACCAGACATAGGCATCGGGTTCCGGGGCGAGTTCGGCCAGTGCCGCCGACAGCCGCGACGGCGACGCGCCATTCCCGGAACCGACAAGCTCGACGACGGTGGCGCCCTCACGAGTCGGCAGATACGAAAGCTCCTCGGCATCAAGCACTTCGGCGAGAACCGTGACCTTGATGTGGTCGGGGGTGTTCTCCAGGATCCGCGCCAACGCCGGCAGTGCGGCGAGATCCGCACCCAGCACGTGGTGCGCGGCGTCGGCGGGCGGGTCGTACCACGACCGCGGACCGGCCATCAGCAGTTGCCAGCCCGGCTCGGCCCTGCGGAACCAGTCGATGGCCAGACCGTGCGCATGCTCGGCGATGTCGATGACCAGTTCGCGAGTGGTGCTGTCGTAGTCACGGATCGTGTAGTTGCGGTTGCCCGCGCTGCGCTCGGTGTCGGCGACCTCCCAGCCGCCGTACGAGTCGGGGCCGTCGCTCTGCTTGGTCCGCAGCGCGACCCCGTCGCCGGAGAAGTACAGCGCCACCGACTCATCCGCCGGTTCGATGGGTACGTACCCGTCGTCGACGACGAACGTCGAACGGATCATGTTCGGCGTGACGTGCCTGATCCCGGTGAGCGTGCCGACGAAGCTGTCCCATCTCATGGTTGCCATTGTCGGCCACTCAGGCCGCTGACCGAAACCCCCCGAATAGCGGCCGGCATCGCAATTATTGTGATGCCGGACCGTATCGGTGTGGTTTGCGCCCAGCCCGCCCGCTAACTACTGCCGAAGGCGCTGCTGCCGTTGCTGCTGGAGTTGTCGTTGCCGCGGCTGCGCTTCTTGGTCTTCGCGTGGTAGATGCAGTCCGCGGTGTAGCCGGGGCCCGCGGAATCCTTACCGATCAGACCACCCGACTCGACGTCAGTGACCCGGCAGGCCACGCCGCCACCGGTGTACGAGACGATCTTCGCACCGAAGGTATCGCCCGGCTGGATGTCGTGCTGATACGTCTGATACGCGTCGCAGATGGTCCGCGTGGTGCCTTTCGGCCAGGTCACCGTTGCACAGCCGCCCGACACCGCGACGGTGACCAGCACGTCTCCGCCGCGGGTGTAGGTGCCGGCGGCGTCTGCCACCCCGGCTCCGGCCGCCAGCATCCCCAGGACGACGCCGCCCGCGATCAAAGTCTTTCGCATTGCTTTCCTCCTGATTCGCCGGGCCTCGCCGGCGACGCATATGGCAGGTATCCGAACCAGCCGCACATCAACATAGAACCCACCTACGACATTCGTCTTCGGCCACCGCAACTATTCGGAATCGAGGTGTCACGTGGTGGCACCTGGATGCCAAATAGAGTGCGCGCCAATGATCTACCGAGGTTAGACCGAACGGTTGACAGTGTTCAGGGACCCTCGGCGGGCCGGGCGAAACCATTTTGTCGTACCCGGGAGGAATACTTCTCAAGTGTCACCGGCCGAACGGTCATCGGAGCTCCCGAAAGACCGACGTGCCGGCACTCCGGACCTTCCCTCCGGGTATTCACGTCTCTCAGGAGAACCCCATGAACAACAAGCAGTTCATCGCGGCCGCCGCGATCACCGCAGCCGCAGCCGCTCCGGCACACAGTCGTTCACCTCGCGCTCGACCTACCAGCTCACCGGTGCCGCCATCCAGACCGACGGCTACTACGCCGAATGCCGCGTGTTCGTCAACAACGTTGAGGTATCCCGGGATTCGGCCACCGGCCGGTATGCCGTCGCCGTCTGCTGACGGCCCTCACTGACCATCCGCTCACTCGCAAAGGAAGAACATGAGCACCAATAATCCCGGATACCCCCAGGGGCAGTATCCTCAGCAGCCGTACCCCCAGGCGCCCTATGGGGGTCAGTACCCGCCGCAGGCCCCGCCGCGTAAGCGCAAGAAGTGGCCGTGGATCCTCGGCGGCATCATCCTGCTGTTCGTCGCCATGGCCGGCGGCTGCATGGCCATCCTCGGCGGCGCCGCCAACGAGATCGACAAGGAGATCAACCGGGAGGTGACCGTCACCTACCGGGTCACCGGCAACGGCACCGGCTCGATCACCTGGACCGACAAGGACTTCAACATGGCGCAGGAAACCGACGCCACGCTGCCGTGGGAGAAGCAGGTGGTGGTCTCCGGCCTCGGCAAGACGGCGTCGCTGACCGTCACCAACAGCAGCGACGACGGCACCGAGTCGACCTGCGAGATCATCGTCGACGGCCAGGTCAAGTTCACCCAGACCGCCAAAGGCCCGTTTGCGAGCGCGCACTGCTCCGGCAGTGTCGGCTGACGGTTGTCTGTGCACAACTGAACATCTATCCACAGATGTGGCGGTGCGCCCTGCTCTCGTGACCGATCGCGAGAACAGGGCCTTACCGTTCTCTCATGCCGTCGCCCGAGCACGAAGCGCCGCTGGAACTCATCCGGAACCGCGCGGAGTTCGGCGTCGAACTGCTCTCCGAATTCGGCGGGGTTCCGGTGCCGGACCACCACAGCGTCATCATCGACGACAGTGACCTGTCCGATGCCCTCCCCAAACAGCTCCTCGCCGACGCCGTACTGGTCCTGCGCGACGCCGACGGCACGCTGGGCCTCGGGGCCCTTCGAAACGGGATACGGGTCGTTCATCCCAGTGGTTCTGGGTCCGTCACGGATACCGCCGGTCACCGACATGGAGGAGGCGCGAGCAGATCCTGATCTGGCGATGCTCTCGGCGATGACTCATCCCCGTAACTGGGCTGTCCTCCGTGCCCTGCCTGCGGTTTTCGACCCTGACATCCCAAACCATCGGATGTACGCTGCGATCACGCAGACCATCTTTCCCGCCCATGTCCTATCCCAACTGGAGGTCGTCTTGAAGACTCAAGCCCACGCATGGGTCGCCGAAACCGACTGGGGCCGCGAACTTATCGAGAAGCTCAAGGCCGATGCCCAGAAGGAGGGCCTACAGAAGGGGCTCCGGAAAGGCATCGAGCAAGGCATCGCCCAAGGTCACGACCGCGAACTGGTAAACCAGGCCCGAACGCTGCTGACGGTGCTCGAGACAAAGGGCATCACGGTCGATGAGGCGGCACGCCGGCAGATCAATGCGTGCGCAGACACCGATCAGCTCAGTGCATGGACGATCCGCGCCGTCACCGCCTCGTCGATCGAGGAGATCCTGTCCTAGACCCACCGACAGTGGGTGGAGTTCAGAACCAGCGTTCGAGGACCACGGCGACGCCGTCGTCGTCGTTGCCGACGGTGACCTCGTCGGCGGCGGCCAGAGCGGCCGGGTCGCCGTGCCCCATGGCGACACCGTGGTCGGCCCAGGTGAGCATCTCGATGTCGTTGGGCATGTCGCCGAACGCCATCGATGTCACGTCGCCGAGGCCGGTCAGGTCGATCAGCGAACGCAGGCCGGACGCCTTGTGGGTGCCGGGCACCGACAGTTCCACCAGCCCGTGCGACGTCGAGTAGGTGATCTGGGCGAGGTCGCCGACCTCGTCGGCGAGGATCGCGGCCATGTCGATGCTCTGCATCTCCGGGGCCCGGATCAGGAGTTTCACCGCGGGTTCGGCGAAGATCTCGTCGTCGGACACCTCGACGTGGTCGGGGTTGAGCCAAGCGTGCTGATAGCCGGGGGTGGCGACAAAGGGCGGGGTGGCGGCATCGTGTGCCGACTTCCCGGCCCGTTCGGACGCGACGCCCGCGGTGGGCAGCAGCCGGGCGACGATATCGCCGAGGTGACGCTGCACGTCGGGGGCGAGTTCGGCCGAATGCAGGATCCGGTCGTTCTCCAGGTCGTAGACGATGGCGCCGTTGGCGCACACGCAGTACCGCACCCGGGCGCGGGTGCCGGCGAGCTGGTCGGTGATCTCGGGGATCCAGCGCGGCGGGCGGCCGGTGGCCAGGACGAACTCGGCTCCCGCGTCGCGGGCGGCGCCGAGCACGTCGATGGTGCGCTGCGACACCCGGTTGCGGCTGTCGATGAGGGTGCCGTCGACGTCGCTGGCGATGAGCGTCGGCGGACCCGGGAGGTTGGTCGTCACTCCGCCGGGCCCTCGGAGTCGGGTGTGGGCCGGGCACGTTTGGCCTGGTCGGCGGCGTCGAGCTTGTTGGCCTCCGCCAGCGTGGGAGCCGAACCGCCGAGCCGGGCCGGCACCCAGAACTCGCCCGCCGGGTGCGTGCCGTAGGCGTCCTGCAATTCGAGCAGCTTCTCGCTCATCACCTTGTGCAGCTTGGCGGTGATGGCATCCGGGTCGCCGACAGGCTCGATGGGTTCGCACACGCTGATCAGGATCTTCACGCCGGTACGGCCGAGGCGCTTGGGGTGACCCTTGGTCCAGATGCGCTGCGAACCCCACATGACGGTCGGGATGATCGGGGCGTTCGCGTCGAGGGCCATGCGTGCGGCACCCGACTTGAACTCCTTGATCTCGAAGCTGCGGGAGATCGTCGCCTCCGGGAACACGCCGACGAGTTCGCCGCGCCTGAGGTAGTCGACGGCCTGCGCGTAGCTGTCGGCACCGGCGCCGCGGTCGACGGGGATGTGCTTCATCCCGCGCATCAGCGGCCCGGCGATCTTGTTGTCGAAGACCTCTTTCTTGGCCATGAACCGCACCTTGCGGCGTCCCTGCAGGAACGCGGGGATGCCGGCGTAGGTGAAGTCCATGTAGCCGGTGTGGTTGACCGCCACCACGCCGGGACCGGTCTTGGGCACGTTCCCGACGCCGGACACGGTGAATTTGAGGCCTTCGGCCAGCCACAACAGACGGGCAGCGGTGATCACGGTGCCGTAGACGGGTTCCATGGCGACGAGCTTAGTCAGCTACCCCCCACATCGGCGCACCGATTTGCCGGGGTACCCCGATCACACCACTCGGGTGTACCGCTCGTCACATCCGTCCCTGGTGTGACCGATGGCCCAGTCCCGGCGCCCGCGGGAGTCGATACCCTGGACAATTGACGTACGGAGCGTGCCAGCCCGCGCGCGACACCTGAAAGGCCCAGATCGTGAAGATCACCAGCATCGGACATGCCGGTTTCCACATCGAGACCGCCGCCGGATCGATCCTCTGCGACCCGTGGGTCAATCCCGCGTACTTCGCCTCCTGGATCCCCTTCCCGGACAACTCCGAGCTGGACTGGAAGGCCCTCGGCCAGTGCGACTACCTGTATGTCTCGCACCTGCACCGCGACCACTTCGACGAGGCCAACCTGCGCGACAACGTCAGCAAGGACGCGACCGTCCTGCTGCCCGACTATCCGGTGCCCGACCTCAAGCGTGAACTCGAGCGGCTCGGTTTCCACAAGTTCGTCGAGACCACCGATTCGGTGAAGACCACCGTCACCGGCCCCAAGGGCTCGCTCGACATCATGATCATCGCGCTGCGCGCGCCCGCCGACGGACCGATCGGCGACTCCGGCCTCATCGTCTCCGACGGCGAGACCGTCTGTTTCAACATGAACGACGCCCGGCCCGTCGACCTCGACGTCATCGATGAGGCGTTCGGGCATGTCGACGTGCATCTGCTGCAGTATTCGGGCGCCATCTGGTACCCGATGGTCTACGACATCCCGCGTAAGTCGAAGGCCAACTTCGCGGCGCAGAAACGCCAGCGCGGCATGGACCGGGCCCGTTCCTACATCGAGCAGGTCGGGGCGACGTGGGTGGTGCCGTCGGCGGGGCCGCCGATGTTCCTCGACGAGGACCTGTACGGCGTCAACGACCTCGGTTCGGGTATCGCCGACGACGCGATCGGCGACCTCGACGTCGCGCCGGGAACCAATCCGGTGCCCGGCGATGTGACGTCGATCTTCCCCGACCAAGTGACCTTCCTGGAGCAGATGCGTATCCACGGCACCGACGACGGCGTGAAGCATCGCGGGCTGATGATGGTGTCCGGGTCGGCGGCCGATTTCACCGGGCCGACGCTCGACGGTATCGAGCATCCGTATCCGCCGGAGGAGGTGTTCGGCCCCAACAAGAAGGCGTACCTGGAGCGGATGCGGGCCAAGTTCGCGCCGATCATCGCCGCCGAGAAGGCATCGTGGGCACCGGCCGAGGGCGACAAGCTGCTGCCGGCGCTGCGGGAACTGTTCGAGCCGATCATGGCGCAGTCCGACCTCATCTGCGACGGTATCGGCTACCCGGTCGGGCTGGTGATGTCCCCGCACAGTTCGTCGAAGGAGGTCACCGACGAGACCGAGATCGTCGTCCTGGACTTCCCGAATCGTATTGTGCGCGAACCGAAGGAGGGTGAGGGCAAGTACCGCTACGGGTTCCGTATCGCCACCGAGATCGTGCGGACGGTGTTGCGTGACAACGAACCCGACTGGGTCAACACCATCTTCCTGTCCACCCGGTTCACCACCTGGCGCATCGGTGGCTACAACGAGTACCTGTACACGTTCTTCAAATGCCTCACCGACGAACGCATCGCTTACGCCGACGGCTGGTTCGCCGAGGCCCACGACGACGACGCGTCGATCCGTAAGGACGGCTGGGAGATTCAACGCCGTTGCCCGCACCTGAAGGCCGACCTCGACAAGTTCGGCGTCGTCGACGGCGACAAGCTGACCTGCAACCTGCACGGTTGGGAATGGAACCTGCCCACCGGTCGCTGCCTCACCTCCAAGGGCCACGAACTCCGCGCCGAAAAACTGTAGCCCGGATCGATTCATCGCGCC
>NZ_BAED01000021.1 GCF_000241345.1 Gordonia amarae NBRC 15530 | reverse complement strand
GAGGAGCGTGCATGCGGTGACGACCTCCTTTATCCCCGAGGCCGACGCGAGGGTCTGGTGAGGTGCGCGCAATGGGTGACCACCTTGGGATATTCGGTTGTGGCACACAGGGACTTCCGGCCTGTTATATTTATCGTAAGGCTTACGGTACTATTTGGGGTAGGCCCGATGAATGAGCGATCCAAGCGCAGACGACAGCCGGGATGCGCGGATGGCAGGAGGAATCAGTGACCCAGACGACGACAGCGGTCGAGTTCGACCCGTTCTCGATGGAGTTCTACAACGGCGCCCAGGACATCTATGCGCGCCTGCGCGAAGAAGCGCCCGTCTACTACAACGAGCAGTACGACTTCTACGCGCTCAGCCGCCACGCCGACGTCGCCCCCGCCTACCGGGACTACGAGACCTTCTCCTCGGCCAAGGGCGTCGACCTGTCCGCGGTGCGTACCGGCGAGGACGCGCAGTTCAAGTCGATCATCACCCTCGACCCGCCCGAGCACCGCTACATGCGGAGCCTGGTCAGCAAGGTGTTCACCCCTCGCGCCATCGCGGGCTTGCGCGACATGGTCTCCGACCGGATCGAATTCTTCCTGAACCAGAACAAGGGCAAGGAACAGTTCGACCTCATCCAGGACTTCTCGGCGCTGTTCCCCATCGACATCGTCTCGCGCATGCTGGGCGTGCCGGAGGGCGACCGCACCCAGGTCCGGCTGTGGACCGACGAACTGCTCTACCGCGACGTCGGCCAGGTCGAACTCGACGAGCGCGGTATCAAGGCCGTCGTCGCCATCACCAGGTACTACCACGAGCTGACCAAGAAGCGCCGCGCCGAGCCGCAGGACGACATGATCTCCAAGCTGATCGAGGCGCGGGTCGAACGCACCGACGACCAGCCGCCGTCGCTGTCGAACATCGAGATCGCGATGTTCGGTTCGCTGCTCGGCGGTGCCGGGGCCGAGACCGTCGCCAAACTGATCGGCGGCGCCGGTGTCATCTTCAGCGAACACCAGGACCAGTGGCAGGAGCTGTACAACGACCGCGGCAAGATCGGCGACGCAGTCGAGGAACTGCTGCGGATCTCCTCGCCCAACCAGTACAACGTGCGCTACCTGACCAAGGAGATCGAACTGCACGGGGTCACCATCCCCGCGGGTAAGCCGATCTTCCTGCTCATCGGCTCGGCCAATCTCGACCCCGAGGCGTGGACCGACCCCGACACCTTCGACATCAACCGCAACGGCCGCGAGGCGCCCAACCTGGCATTCGGTTACGGCCTGCACAGCTGCCTCGGCGCGGCTCTGGCCCGGCTCGAAAGCTCCATTGCCCTCGACCGGATGCTCGATTTCATGCCGCGATTCGAGGTCGACCACGCCAACTGCACGCGCGTCACCATGCAGAACGTGGCCGGCTGGAACAATGTGCCCGTCCGCGTGCTCGCCTGACCGGCACCGCATCACTCGATTGTTCTGACGGGATAGGCAGTCGCGCTGCCGGTTGAGGTGTGAGGTCGCCCGGCGATCGAGGCTCATCGCCTAGAGGCTCTTCGCACCTCAATAAGCGGAGGTCAGGGCAAGGCGAGCGGTACCGTCATCAAACCGGCCGTGTGCGAGACGATCTCGTCGGGAGCGCGGTCCGCCGACGCGCTGCGCGTCGGCGTCACCCGGTAGATCGGCACGGCAGGGAACCGGATCGCCAGGCGGATACCGGCGGCGGCCTCGGAGTCCTCGGCCAGCACGATCGCGCAGTCACCGCCACGGGCGGTGATCAGCCCCGTCAGCTTCTCGGTCGACGGTTCGGCGTCGATGGAACTGATGGTGGGGGCACCTTTGCCGCGCGGTCCGGTGAAGGTGGTGATGTCGGCGGCCAGCCCGGTGCCGTCGGGGGCGATCACGCACAGGCGTGGCACCCGCCGTCCCTCGGGCGCCGGGATACGGCCCAGTGCCACGCACACCGCGAACGTCAATTGCGATGAGCCGCACACGTATACGGTACTCGGGGCCTTGGCCGCCAGGTCGGTGGCGATACGGCCGGCGGTCGCCTCGTACCGGCTGATCACCTCCGGTCGCCAGCGGACCGGATCGAATACTGGCTGATTGCGCCGCCACATCTCGGCCTGCCACGGATCGTCGATGCGCAGCGACACGGGCACCGGCTCATCCGGGTGGTCCAGCGATGCGTCGTGGCCGGCGAGCCTGCTCAGGTTGGTGGCGGTATCGGCGCTGAGCAGATAGAGCGCGGCCAGCTTGTTCCCGCCGGACGGCGCGGTGACGGGACCGAGGTCGGTGGCGATGCGGACGCCCGCCGACCGTGCGATGCGCGCTGCGTCCGGATGGGTGCCGTGGTCGATGAGCACCGGCGTCGCCCCGAATCCGCGTGCGGTGGCGGCGATCCCGGGGAGAGCGCCGAGGTCGTCGATGCCGTCGATGACGGTGACGGATCGGGCGAACCGGATGGCGACCCGGTCGAGTTGCGGCCGAAACACCGAGTACAGCACCCCGGACAGCAAGGTGAGGACGACGACAACCCCGGCGGCCCTCGCGAGATCGTAGGCGACCGGTGCCTGTTCGCACCCCGCCGAGCCGTCGGCGGGGGAGTGTCCGCCCGCCACGAACAGCGCCAGCGTCGAGGCCAGCGAACCCACACCGGGCACCTGGTCGGCGGGGCAGCGCCAGTAGCTCGCCAGACCGAGGACGAGGGTGGTGCCCGCGGTCGCACCCGCGAGGGTGACGGCGGAGCCCGCCGGCCAGCGGCCGCGTTCGGACCAGCGCAGCCACACGGCCAGCCCGGCAATCGCGACGACGATCAGCGCGGTCAGCCACGAACCCGGCTCACCGAACCAGCCCACCCAGCTGTCGGGCCGCAGCCCGGGGTCCACCGCGATGACGCACAGGTAGATGCCGATCAGGACGAGCACCCCGGCCAAGCCGACGGCCGCCCGGGTCTGTCCGTGCGCGTTCCTCCACCAGTTACTCATTCGTTATGGATAGCAGGCACAGCTGACAATCACCTGGCTTCGGGCCCGGGTGCCCGGCCATTCGTTTCCGCAAAACACGAGTGCACACCGGTGATTCCGGTGTGCACTCGGATAATCGGGTGGGAGATGTCACAAGCTGACGACGGTCGCCCCCGCGGTGCCGGGGGCGCCGTACAGCAGAGCGAAACCGGCCGTCGGATTGCCGGGAACCTGCCGGTCGCCGGCGGTGCCACGCAGCTGGTGCACCAGTTCGTGCAGCTGCCGCAGCCCCGACGCGCCGATCGGCTCACCGTTGGCGATGAGGCCGCCGTCGGTGTTCACCGGCATCGACCCACCGATCTCGGTCGCCCCGTCGGCGATGAGCTTCTCCTGGTCGCCGTCGGCGCAGAAACCGGCCTCGGCCATGTGGATCACCTCGGCGCCCGCGTCGGTGTCCTGGAGCTGGATGATGCCCACATCCTCGGGCCCGATGCCGGCCTTCTCGAATGCGGCGCGTGCGGCGAACACCGACGGCGCCGCCACCTCCTGCACCGGTGCGTAGGTGGTGTTCACCTCGTACGCACCGTAGGTGCGGGTGCGCACCTCGACAGCCTTGACGAACACCGGTTTGGCGGTGAACTTGTGGGCGAGGTCGGCGCGGCACATGATGACCGCCGCCGCACCCTCGTCGGGTGCGCAGAACATCATGTGCGTCAGCGGATAGTTGAGCATCGGTGAGTCCAGAATCGCCTGCTCATCGATCGGCTTGCGGCGGAACGCATTCGGGTTCAGGACACCGTTGCGGTAGTTCTTGGCCGCGACCTTGGCCAGGGTCTGCGGGGAGATGCCGTGTTCGTGGATGTAGCGGTTGGCCTTCATCCCGAAGAACTGGGTGGTCAGGTACTGGCCGTTCTCGCCGTACCACTTGGGCATGCCGACGAGGGTCGGGTCGACGGTGAACGCACCACGTGGATGCTTGTCCAGGCCGATCGCGATGCCGATGTCGTACTTGCCCAGCGCGATCGCGTCGGCGACGGCCTCGGTGGCCGACGCCGCGGTGGCGCAGGCGTTGAACACATTGGTGAACGGGATCCCGGTCAGGCCCATCATGCCGACGATGGCGTCGGGGTTGGCGATCTCCCAGCTCCCGCCGACGGCGAACTGGATGTCCTTCCATTCCAGTCCGGCGTCGGCGAGGGCGGCGCGGATCGCATGGGTGCCCATCTGCATCGCGGTCTTGTCGAACCGGCCGAACGGGTGCATGCCGACACCGATGATGGCGACGTCGTTGGTCATGGGTCAGGCTCCTACCGGTTGAAATGCGAACGTGACGACCTCTTCGCCGTCGTCGTCGTGGCCGAGCGGCACGGTGGTGACCTCGACGGCCGCGCCGAATTCCAGCTTCTCCGGGTCATTCTCGGTCAGCCGGCCCTCGATGCGGATCACGTCGCCGAGCTGCACCAGCCCGACCCCGAAGGGCGTGAACGTGTCCCGGGTCTCGTCACCGAGATACGGTGCGCCGGGCAGGAATCCCTGGGTGGTCCAGGCGATGAGGGTGCCGGTGCGGGGGAATGTGGTCTGCTCCACGGTGTCCTTGCTGCACCGTGGGCACAGCTCCTGGATCGGGAAAACGGCGGCGCCGCAGTCTGAGTCGGAGCAGACGCCGCCCACCAGGGCGACGTCGGCGTCGGGCCAGGTGGAGATGTCGGGGGAGATCATGCGTGTCATTGCGTGGTCCTGTCGGATCAGTCGGCGCTGGGGTCAGTCGAGGGAGAGAGTGGCTTGTTCGCGGGCCCAGCGGTAGTCGGCCTTGCCGACGGGGCTGCGCTGGATCTGTGGGCGGAACAGGATGGCCTTGGGGAGTTTGTAGCGGGCGATGGTGGTCGCGGCGTGCTCGACCAGGTCGTCCTCGGAAACCTCGGCACCGTCGAGGGTTTCGACGATCGCCACCACCTCGTTGCCCCACCGTTCGCTCGGGCGGGCGGTGACCAGGACGTCGGCGACGGACGGGTGGGAGGCGAGGGCCAGTTCCACCTCCTCGGCGAAGATCTTCTCGCCGCCGGAGTTGATGGTCTGCGAGTCACGCCCGAGGAGCCGGATCGTGTTGTCGGCGAGGCGTTCGGCACGATCTCCGGGCAGTGCGTAGCGGGTGCCCGCGACCACCGGGAAGGTCTTGGCGGTCTTGGCCGGGTCGCCCTTGTAGCCGAGCGGTACGTGGCCGCGCTGGGCGAGCCAGCCGATGTGGCCGTCGCCGGGGGCGGTCTCGGCGGTCAGATCCTCGGTGACGACGGTGGTGTTGCTGCCGGCGTTGAAGGTGCCGGTGGACACCGCGCCCGCGGTGGACACGTGCGTCATCTGCGCGCCCGTCTCCGACGAGCCGGTGCCGTCCATGACGATCGCGCTGTCGAAGACGGCCAGCGCCCGCTCCTTGAGCTGCGGCGACAGCACCGCACCACCATTGGCGAAGATCTTGATCGAGGAGACGTCGTGCCGGCCCTTCTCGAACTCGGTGAGCAGCGGCCGGGCGATCGCGTCGCCGACCACCATCAGCACCGTCGGCTGTTCCTTCTCGATGGTCGCGGCGATCGCCGCGGGGTCGAGGCGTTCGGGGACGTCGGAGAACACCAGAGTCTGCCCGGAGGTGCTGGCGGTGAGCGCGGCCCACTGGGCGGCGGCGTGGATCAGCGGCGGCACCACGAACACCTTCAGTGCTCCGCCACCGCCGGCGCGTTCGGCGATCTCGGCGAGCGTGGTCACGGCTTCGCCGGTGTACACATTGCGGCCGCCGCACGCACCCATGAAGATGTCGTTCTGCCGCCACAGCACACCCTTCGGCATCCCGGTGGTGCCGCCGGTGTACACGATGTACAGGTCATCGGGGGAGGGTTGCACGTCGGCCAGGTCGGGTTCGGTGCCGGCGATGACCTGCTCGTAGTCGACGGCGCCGTCGAGCAGCGCGTTGCCGGAGTCGTCGGCGATCTGGATGAGGACCCGCAGGCTTGGCACCCGCGGCAGCACCTCGGCCAGGGTCGGGGCGAAGGTGGCGTGGTAGATCAGCGCGGTGGGCGCGGCGTCGTTGAGCAGGTATTCGAGTTCGTTCTTGACGTACCGGTAGTTGACGTTGAACGGCGCGACGCGGGCGCGGAACGCCGCGTGCATCGACTCGACGTACTCGTTGCCGTTGTACGCGTACAGGCCGACGAGGTCTTGGCCGGCCTGATCGCCCGTCAGCTCGGCGCGGTCGGTGTGTACGCCCAGGCCGCGCGAGTGCAGGTAGGTTGCCAGGCGCCGGGATCGGTCGGCGATCTCCCGCTGGGTGTAGCGGCGGTCGCCGAAGATCACCAGGTCGCGGTCACCGATGGCGTCGGCGACGGCGTCGAGGATCTCCGGGAAGGCGAACTCGGGTGCGGTGCTCGGTTGACTCAAGGCGGCTCCCTCTGCAGTGGGTGTGGGCGTGGGAATCGGCGGCCCACCCCTTTGCGGTCTGTCTAACTGTAAGCCTTTCGACTGCGTTTGAACACGGGTGTCGTGAAATCGCCCGATGCCTGTGTCCCGTTATTGCGGAAGGCTCTACCGATAGGTATACAGTATAGGAGATCGCAGGGTGGTCGGTGGCTTCCGTGAGCCGTCGGCCGGCAATCACGTGCATATCTGAGGATTCGGAGAATCGGTGCCCCGCAACGTTATCGACTGTCTCGTCAACGTCCACTTCGGCGAGACCGTGCAGCAGCCCGACTGGATGCTGGCTGTGCGCGACAACTACTTCAAGGGCGCGGGGTCGATGTATGAACCGGTCGACCTGGATCAGCTGCTCGATGAGATGGACGAGCAGGGCGTGCGCAAGGCGATCCTGATGAACTCGCTGTCCAAGCCGTCCACCACGGTCGCCAAGTTCGTCGAGGCACATCCGGACAGGTTCTCGATGTCGATCGGCGGTTTCAACCTGCTACGGCCGGTCGCCCACCTGCGCGAACTGACCGCGATGGCCGCCGACCTGCCCGTCAGCTACGCCACCGTCGGCCCGAGCTTCTGGGGCGACGGCCAGTACCCGCCGAGCGACGCGGTCTACTACCCGCTGTACGCCAAGTGCGCCGAGCTCGACCTGCCGCTCTGTGTCAACACCGGCATCCCCGGACCGCCGATTCCCGGTGAGGTGCAGAACCCGATTCACCTCGACCGTGTCTGCGTGCGGTTCCCCGAGCTCAAATTGTGCATGATCCACGGTGCCGATCCGTGGTGGGATGTGGCGATCCGGATGCTCATCAAGTACCCGAATCTGCGGCTGATGACGTCGGCGTGGTCGCCCAAACGCCTGCCCGAGAGTCTGCTGCATTACATGCGCACCCGCGGGCCGAACAAGGTCATCTTCGGCTCGGACTGGCCGGTGCTGGCCCAGCGCAGACTGATCCCCGAGGCCGAGGCACTCGATCTGCCCGAGCAGGTGCTCGACAACTATCTGTACAACAACGCGCAAGAGTTCTTCTTCGCCGCCACCACCCACGAACAGGAGCAGTGATGGATCGCTACGAACTCCGTCGCGAAGACTACAGCCTCACCACCGACCACACCGACCTGCAGACGGCGTTCGCCAAGCTCTTCCAGGCGCACAGCACCATCGACGCGGTGCGGGCGGCCGAGGCGACCGGTTTCGACGAGGCGCTGTGGAAGCAGCTCATCGCCACGGGCGCCACGTCGATGGCGGTCAGCGAGGCCGAGGGCGGCGACGGTGCGACGCTGGTCGACCTCACCCTCATCGCCGAGGAGGTGGGCCGTTCACTCGCGCCGGTGCCGTGGATCGATCACGTGGTGTCGGCGCGGCTGCTCGCCCGGCTCGGCGCGCTCGCCGGTGACGAGGAGATCATCTCCGGCTCGCGGATCCTGGCCCTGGACGCCGCCGGAAGCGGTGGCACCGCCGGCAAGCGCCTGGTGTCGCAGGCGGCGATCGCCGACGAGATCCTCATCGGCGACGGCGATGACGTTGTGCGCCTGTCCTTCTCGGACAAACCGGCCCACGTCGAGAATCTCGGGAAGCTGCCGATGGCGTGGGTCGATCCGGCCGCCGCCGACTCGCGCACCGCGATCGCGAGCGGGCCCGAGGCCGTCAAGGCATTCGAGCTGGCCGTCGACGAATGGCGGCTGCTGACCGCGTCGGCGCTGGTGGGTCTGCTGGAGGCGACCATGCGGATCGCCGCCGAGTTCGCCGTCAACCGGTACACGCTCGGGGTGCCGATCGCGTCGCTGCAGGGCATTTCCCATCCGCTCGCCAATATCGCCATCACCGTCGAGAGCGGTCGTCAGCTCGGCCGCAAGGCCGCCTGGTTCCTGGACAACGAGCCCGAGACGCGGCCCGAACTGGCCAGTGCCGCTTACGTGTACATGACCGAGGAAGCGCCGAAGGCGGCGATCGTCGCGGTGCACACCCAGGGTGGTCTCGGCGTGTCCACCGAGGCCGCGTCGACCGCGTACCTGACCCGCGCCCGTGGCTGGCCGCTCGCCGGTGGCGACCCCGCCCGCGCCGCGGTGCGCGTCGCGCAGCTCGCCGCCGCCCGCGACACCGCAGCCTCCGCCTGAGCGCCAGACCTGTAAGAAGAGGACGTCAAGATCATGGATTTCTCGAAAGTCGAACTCACCGAAGACGAAAAGGCGTTTCAGGCCGAGGTGCGCGAGTTCCTCGACACCTACGTCACCGACGAGGTGCGCAAACACGACCGCGACACCGGCGACAACTTCGACATCGGTGTGCACCGCGCGCTGGCCGAAAAGGGCTGGCTGGAAAAGGAGATCAAGGGCGCGGAAGGCTGGGAGGGAGGCTTTTCGCGAGTGGAGTCCCGGATCTGGCATCTGGAACGGCGCAAGGCCGAGTTTCCCTGGGTCACCTGGGGAACCACGGTCCTGATCGCGCACTCGGTGGCGATGTTCGCCAAACCCGAACTGCGCGATGAGGTTCTGCAGGGTATCTACGACGGCGACATCCGCATGTGCCTGGGCTACACCGAACCCGAGGGCGGTTCGGACGTGGCCACCTGTAAGACCCGCGCGGTCCGCGACGGTGACGACTGGGTCATCAACGGTTCCAAGATGTTCACCACCGGCGCCCACAACTGCCAGTACTGCTTCCTGATCACCAACACCGATCCGGATGCCCGTAAACACAAGAGCCTCACCATGTTCCTGGTGCCGCTCGACACCCCGGGCGTGGAGATTCAGCCGCTGTGGACGGTCGACGGCGACCGCACCAACATCGTCTACTACAGCGATGTGCGCATCTCCGACAAGTACCGGCTCGGCGAGGTCAACGAGGGCTGGACCGTGGTCCGCGAGCCGCTCAACAAGGAGCACGGTGTGGTCGACGCCGTGATCGACGGCCTCGACGACGTGTCGATCCTGCAGCATCAGGGCATGTACATCGCGAAGGCCGCCGACGCCGTCGTCGCCGAGGCCGCGAAGGAAGGCCCGGACGGCACCCGCCGCATCGACGATCCCCTCGTGTCGGTGCGTCTGGGGCAGTCGTTGGCCAAGGTGGAGGCCGCGCTCGCCTCGCCGCACATGTTCGGCCGGGTGGCGCTCGCGCAGGCGATGCGTGACGTGTCGCCGGTGCTGATGGACATCGCCGGCCCGACCTCGGTGCTGCCGATCGATGAGCCGGGCGCCGACCTGAGCCGCGCCGAATACGTGTACCGGTGGTCGCCGCTCACCGGCATCTACGGCGGCACGCTGGAGGTGTTCCGCAACATGATCGCCCAGTACATCCTGGGCCTGGGCAAGCCGGTCTACGCCGCACCCAAGGCGCCCGCCACCTCGTAGGTATCCGGTCCCGCGTCGCAAATTTGCTCCCGCGTATCGGTTTTCGCAATAACCGATACGCGGGAGCATTTTTCGATTGCGGGACCGGGCTGAGGTGGCGTGATTCGTACTTACCGGGGAGTAAGTATCGAATAACGTGATGAATCGCACCGTATTTGTGGCATCGTGGTCACATGACCACGGTGAACGATCCCACGGCAGACGACTTCCACATGCAGGTCTCCAGCCGGGACAGTGCGGTTCTGGCCACAAAACTGGCGGCGTGGCTGCCGTCGGTGATCCCCTCTCAGGCACCCCCGGTGATCACCGCAGCCGGGGCGTCGGAGGCCAACGGGATGTCGTCGGAGACCATAGCGGTGCAGGCGAGCTGGCCCGACGACGACCTGCCCGACGCGAGATGGATCCTGCGGATGGCGCCGGCCGCGAACGATGTGCCGGTGTTCCGGCAGTACCGGCTCGACCATCAATACGAGGTGATCCGGCTCGTCGGTGAACTCACCGACGTCCCGGTGCCCAAGGTGGTGGCCCTCGAACCCACCGGCGACGTGCTCGGCGCGCCGTTCTTCATCATGGAGGAATGCTCGGGCATCGTGCCGCCCGACGTGCTGCCCTACACCTGCGGCAACAACTGGCTGTTCGACGCGCCACGGGAACAGCAACGCGCACTGCAGGATTCGACGATCAAGGCGATCGCCGGCATCCACTCGATCGCCGACGCGCCCACCACCTGCGGGTTCCTCAACGAGACCCTGCCCTCCGGTGACACCGCGCTGCGCCGGCACCTGGACTGGTTCGTCGACTGGTACGAATTCGCCGCCGGGGACCTCGGCCGGTCCCCGCTCATCGAACGGTCCATCGCCTGGCTGGGCGACAACTTCCCCGACGACGTCGCGGCCGCCGAGCCGGTGGTGACCTGGGGCGACGCCCGCATCGGCAACGTCATGTACGACGACTTCGCGCCCGTGGCGGTCCTCGACTGGGAGATGGCGCGGGTCGGTCCCCGCGAGACCGACGTGGCATGGGTGATCTTCGCGCACATGGTGTTCGAGGAGATCGCGCAGATGCTCCAGATGCCGGGAATGCCGCACCTGTTCCGTGAGGAAGACGTGCGGGAGACCTACCGGGAGCTGACCGGCGTCGAGGTCGGCGACCTGCGCTGGTTCTACATCTTCGCCGCCCTGCAATGGTGCGTGGTGTTCATGCGCACCGGCGCCCGCCGCATCCACTTCGGCGAGATGGAAGCGCCGAAAGACATGGAAGCCGAACTGTTCTACCACCGTCCCCTGCTCGAGCGTCTGCTGTCGGAGGAATCCTGATCATGCCCGCACCCTACGGACTCGGCCCCGCCGACGAGTTCCCCATTCACCAACTGCCGCAACCGGTCGCGTGGCCAGGCACCTCCGACCGAAACTTCTACGACCGGTCGTATCTGAACGCGCACGACCGGACCGGCAACATCTTCCTCATCAGCGGGATCGGTTACTACCCGATCCTCGGGGTGAAGGACGCGTTCTTCATGATCCGGCGCAGCACCGACAAGGGCGAGTTCACCCACGCCGTCCAGTTCAGCGACGCCATCGACAACGACCGGCTCCACCCGCACGTGGGCAACTACCGGATGGACGTCACCGAACCGATGCGGCGCCTGCACCTGACGGTCGCCGAAACAGAGGGCATCGCCGTCGATCTGGAATGGAACGGGTTGTTCGACGTGGTGCAGGAACAGACCCACAAGATGCGGGCCGGGTCCCGTGTCACCCTGGACGCCCAGCGGTTCGCCCAGACCGGCACCTGGTCGGGGTCGATCACCATCGACGGTGAGGAGATCGCCGTCGACCCCGCCGTGTGGATCGGCAGCCGCGACCGCTCGTGGGGCGTGCGGCCGAACGGTGAGCCCGAGCCCGCCGGCAGGCCGGCCGATCCGCCGTTCGAGGGCATGTGGTGGAACTACTATCCACTCGCCTTCGATGACTTCCAGATCGTGCTCATCATTCAGGAGGATCCGGACGGCTTCCGGGTGCTCAACGACTGCACCCGGGTGTGGAAGGACGGCCGTGTCGAGCAGCTCGGCTGGCCGCGGATTACCGTCCACTATGGTTCGGGCACAAGGATTCCCACTGGCGCGACCGTCGAGACCACCACGCAGGACGGCAGCCCGCTCAAGGTCGAGATCAGTTCGTTGCTGGGTGCGCCGATCCACGTCGGCGGCGGTTACGGCGGCGACTCCGACTGGTCGCACGGGCTGTGGCTCGGCGAGAAGTTCTCCCGCCGGCTCGATTACGACATGACCGACCCGGCCGTCGCCGGTCGGATTCCGTTCGGGGTCATCGACCACGTGGGCCGGGCCGAATGCACCGAGGCCGGCGGGACCGTCCGTGAGGGCTGGGGCCTGTTCGAGCACGGTGCCCTCGGCCGGCATGATCCGTCGGGGTTCAGCGACTGGCTCAGCGTCGCACCATAATTGGCGCTGCCTCCGGCTGGTTGAGGTGTGATGAGCCGCTAGGCGAGGAGCCTCGAAACCCGGTGAGACGACATTGTCATCTTGCGTGGTTTCGAGGCTCGTCGCCTGCGCTCCTCGCACCTCAACCAGCGTCACAGGTTGGCGCCGGGGGTCTTGGTGCGGAGGGGGTACCTACAGGACCGCGCCGGAGACCTTGGCGTCGATGATGGTGTCCCAGTCGTAGCCGAGTTCGGTGAGGATCTCGTCGGTGTGCTCGCCGTGGCCGGGGGAGCGGGACGGCTCCGGCGGGGTCTCGTCGAACTGGATCGGGGCGGCGACGGTGCGGAACTCCTCGCCCTTGTCGTCGGTGAGGGTCAGCAGGTAGCCGTTCTCGATGACCTGCGGATCGTCGGGGACCTCCCGCGGCGAGGCGAGGGTGCACCAGGCGCCGGTCTCGGCCTGGAAGATCTCGGACCACTCGGCGAGGTCGCGTTCGGCGAAGACCTCGCGCAGCAGGGCGGTGGCCTCGGACTTGTTGGCGGTGAGGTTGGCCAGTGGGGTGAACCGGGCGTCGTCGGACAGTTCGGGACGGCCGATGCGGACGCAGAAGTCGGCCCAGTAGCGGTCGGCCTGCAGGAACATCAGCTGGAACCAGCGGCCGTCCTTGGTCTTGTAGCGGTTGACCACCGGGTTGGGGGCGTCGCCTGCCTGCCACTTGGGTACACCGTCGTTGCCGTAATAGTCGGCGATCGCGATATCCGGCGCCACCGACCAGAGTCCTTGCGCCAGCAGCGAACCGTCGACGATGGGGGCGCGGCGGTGCCGTTCGCGGTGGAACAGCGCGGCGGCCACACCACCGGCGAGGGTCGAACCGCCCTGCAGGTCGCCGAAGGCGGTGGTCTGTGCGAACGGGAACTCCACACCGTCGGGGGTGAGGGCGAACGCGACCCCGGCGCGGCCGGTGTACGAGGTGCCGTCGAAGCCGGGACGGTTGGCGTCCGGGCCACGCTGGCCCTGGCCGCTGCCACGGGCGATGATGATGTCCGGGTTGAAGGCGCGCAGGTCGTCGACGGTCAGCTGAGCGCGCTCGAGCTGCGCGGGCAGCCAGTTGGTGAGGAACACATCGGCCTGGGCGAGGAGCTTGCCGAAGATCTCCCGCCCGTCGGCGCTCTTGATGTCGATGGCGAGGCTGCGCTTGCCGTGATTGCCGATCTCCATCACCGCGTTGGCGTTGACGCGGGAGTCCTCCGGGCGCAGACCGCCCGAGACGAGGTACCGCGCCGGGTCGCCGCCCTTGGTGTCCTCGACCTTGACGACGTCGGCACCCCAGTCGGCGAGCATGGCGCCGGCGCAGGGGACGTACGTCCACGAGGCCAGTTCGACGACTTTGACTCCGCTGAGCAGACCGGACATGTGCGGGTTCCTTTCACGGGCTTCCCAAACGTTTGTAAAGTACATACTGTAGCAGTTACAGTTGGCTATCCCGACAGGGTCGCCAATATCTCTGGATCTGCCAGTTCGTACAGGTAAACGCGTTGATCGGGCTGGACCTACCGTCGATCCGACCGCGTGTCGATACACAACCGGTTACCCGCCGGGAGAGGGAAGTACGTGAGTGAAACGGAAGTCGTGACTCCGACGAGCGTCGAACTGGGCCGCAGGGCCGCCGAACGCGCCGAACGGCGTCTGCTGATCGACGGCGCACTGGTCGAGGCCACCGGCGGCGCCACCTACCCCAACGTCAGCCCCGCCACCGGGCTCGTCCTCGGCGAGGCCGCCGCGGCCACCGCCGACGACATGCGAGCCGCCATCGCCGCGGCTCGCCGCGCCTTCGACGAGACGGACTGGTCGTCGGACAAGGAACTGCGCAAGCGGTGCCTGACGCAGTTGCAGGCCGCCATCGAATCGGAGAAGGAGGACCTCCGCGAGGAGATCATCGCCGAGGTCGGTTCTCCCGACATGGCCACGCGCAACGCGCAATTGGACTGGCCCCTGCGGGAGGCGCTGAACTACCCGATCCGGCTGATCGACGAGTTCGGATGGGAACGCACCCTCGACGGCGGCGGGCTGTTCGGACCGAAGAACATCCGCAAGGTCGTCAAGGAGGCCGTCGGGGTGGTCGCGGCCATCACGCCGTCGAACTATCCGATCGAGGTCATCCTCAACAAGCTCGGGCCCGCCCTCGCCGCCGGCAACACCGTCGTGCTCAAGCCGGATCCCAACGCGCCGTGGACCGGTCTGCGGCTGGGCAGGCTGATCGCGGAGAAGACCGACTTCCCCGCCGGTGTGGTCAACGTGGTCACCACCCCCGACAACGACGTCGCCGGCATCCTCGCGAGCGACCCGCGCGTCGACCTGATCTCCTTCACCGGCTCCACCGCGGTCGGCAAACACCTCATGCGTGAGGGTGCCGACTCGTTCAAGCGCGTGTTCCTCGAACTCGGCGGCAAATCGGCGCTCATCGTCCTCGATGACGCCGATCCCAGCAAGATCGTGATGGGCGCGATGGGTACCTGCCAGCACGCCGGCCAGGGCTGCGCCATCAACGCCCGGCTGCTGGTGCACCGTTCGCTGTACGACACCGCGGTCGCCTCGGTGAAGGCCGGCTTCAGTATGGCTCCCGTCGGCGACCCGGCCGACCCGGGAGTGCTGACCGGCCCGCTGATCACCGCCAAGGCCAAGGACAAGGTGCTGTCGATGATCGCCGAGGCCCGTGAGGCGGGCGGCGACGTCATCGTCGGCGGTGGAGTGCCGGAGAACCTTCCCGAGCACCTGGCCGACGGCCACTTCGTGCAGCCGACCGCGATTGCCGGGGTCGGCCCCGACTCGGCGATCGCCCAGGAGGAAGTCTTCGGGCCGGTCCTGGTGATCATCCCGTTCGACACCGACGACGAGGCCGTCACCATCGCCAACAGCACCCCGTTCGGCCTGGCCGGCGCGGTCCTCTCCGGTGATCTGGATCGTGGTCTGGCCGTTGCCAACCGGATCCGCACCGGCTCGATCGGCGTCAACGGCGGCATGTTCTATTCGGCCGACGCCCCGTTCGGCGGGTTCGGCGCCAGCGGTATCGGACGCCAGTGCGGCATCGAAGGTTTCGAGCAGTACCTGGAGACGCGAACCATCGCGTACCGGGCGTAAGCACTCAGTTCAACAGGAAACCCCTTTCAGCGAAGGATCAACACAGCCATGGGAAAGCTCGACAACAAGGTCGCCGTCGTCAGTGGCGCGGCCCGCGGCCAGGGCCGCTCGCACGCGGTCAGCCTCGCCAAGGAAGGCGCCAGCGTCATCCTGATCGACATCTGTAAAGACCTGGAGGGCAACAACTATCCGCTCTCGCGCCGTGAGGATCTCGACGAGACCGTGAATCTCGTGGAGAAGGAGGGCGTGAAGGCGTACGCCATCGAGGCCGACGTCCGCGAGCGTTCGCAGACCTGGGACGCCATCGCCGAGGGCGTGCGCGAGCTCGGCCGCCTCGACATCGTCGTCGCCAACGCCGGCATCTGCCCGATGGGCAAGAAGCAGACACTGCAGTCGTGGTCGGACACCCTCGACACCGACCTGTCGGGTGTGTTCAACCTGGTGCAGGGCAGCCTGCCGCATCTGTCCGAGGGCGCCTCCATCATCGCCACCGGATCGCTGGCCGCGATGCTCGGCAGCACCGGTAACCAGGGCCCCGGCGGATCGGCGTACAGCCTGGCCAAACAGATCGTTGCCCGGTACGTCAACGACCTGTCAATCCACCTCGGCCCCAAGGGAATCCGCATCAACGCGGTACACCCCACCAACTGCAACACCGACATGCTGCACAACGAGGGCATGTACTCCGTGTTCCGTCCCGACCTGGAAAGCCCCACCCTCGACGACGTCAAGCCGGTGTTCCCGATGATGCACTCGATGAAGGTGCCGTTCATCGAGCCGCAGGATGTGTCCAACGTGGTGGTGTTCCTCGCGAGCGACGACGCCCGCTACATCACCGGTATGCAGGTGCGAATCGACGCCGGTGGTTTCGCCAAGACCGTTCCCTGGAAGGGCTGACCGACCCGTACGCGAAAGCACTTGTTGCAGAAGGAATAAATGACGATGAGTGAAGTGATTGGTTTCGTAGGCGCCGGGCAGATGGGTGAGCCGATGGTGCAGCGTCTGGTTGCCGCCGGCAAGCAGGTGGTGCTCTACGCCCGCCGCCCCGAGGTCCGCGAGAAGTTGGGTGCCGAAGGTGCGACCATCGTCGATTCGGTGGCCGAGGCAGCCGCCCGCGCCGATGTGCTGATCCTGTGCCTGTTCTCCGATGTCCAGCTTGCCGAGATCGCCGAGGGTCCGGACGGTTTCATGGCGAACATGAAGCCCGGCGGCGTGGTGGTCTCGCACACCACGGGCAACGTCAGCACCCTGCAGCGTCTGGTGGATCAGTACCCGGACGGTCCGGCGATCGTCGACGGCCCGATCAGCGGCTCCGCCAAGGATATTGCCAACGGTGTGCTGACCGTGCTGCTGGGTGGCCCGGAAACCGCCGTGAAGCCGGCCGAGGCGGTGGTGGCGGCCTACTCCAAGGAGGTCATCCGCACCGGCGAACTCGGTACCGCGCTCAACCTCAAACTGGTCAACAACATCCTGTTCGCCGCCAACGCCCAACTCGCCGCCGCGGCTGTGGAACTCGGCGCCAAGCTCGGCATCGAGCAGGAGGATCTGCTGAACGCGCTGCAGCATTGCAGCGGACGCAGCTACGCGCTCGGCGCGGTCAAGGGCACCGGTGGGCCGGAGAGGTTCACCAAGGCGGCCGGTCCGTTCCTGCGAAAGGACGTGAAAGCCGCGGCGCTGGCCGCCGCCGACTCGGGCGTTGACGTGGGGTGGCTCAAGGACGTGGTCGACGGCGGGCCGCTGGACCTGTCGTGACCGTCTCACACATCAGCACCGCAGGGTCCGGGGTCGCTGTCCCGGACCCGGCGAGCGCAGCGACGGGGGATGCGGCGGAATCGTTGCGGGAACTGCTCGACGTGCAGCGGGCGGCGCATCGGGCCGACCCGATGCCGTCGGTTGCGGTGCGCCGCAACCGCATCGACCGGCTGCTGGCACTGGTGCTGGACAACAGCGATGAACTCGTCGCCGCGATCGTGGCGGACTTCGGTTCCAAGTCGCGCACGGCGACGTTGTCGACCGAGGTCGTCGGCATGCTCTCGAACATCGAGCACACCCGCAAGAATCTCAAGAAGTGGATGCGGACACGAAAGATGTTGCGGGGCAGCAGGCTGACCCGGCTCAGCGCCGAGGTGGTGCCCTCCCCGCTCGGTGTGGTGGGGGTGATCGGGCCGTGGAACTTCCCGCTGCACCTGGCGATCATGCCGACCGCGGCGGCGTTCGCCGCCGGCAATCGGGTGATGATCAAGATGTCGGAGATCACCCCGAATACCGCCGAGACCTTGAAGTCCTTGGCGGCCAAGTATTTCGATCCGGCCGAGCTGACCGTGGTGACCGGGGACCTGCCGGTGGCCACCGCGTTCTCCCAGTTGCCGTTCGATCACATCTTCTTCACCGGCTCACCGGGAGTGGGCAAGCGGATCCAGGCCGCGGCCGCCGCGAATCTGGTTCCGGTCACCCTCGAACTCGGCGGCAAGAACCCGGTGGTCGTCTCGCGTGATGCCGACCTCGACGAGGCCGCACAGCGGATCGCCTTGGGCCGCATGGTCAACGGCGGTCAGGTGTGCGTCTGTCCCGATCAGGTGTATGTGCCGGTCGAATCGCTCGATGCCTTTGTGACGTCGGCGGCGAAGGCGCTGCGCAAGAATTTCCCGACCGTCACCGACAATCCCGACTATCCCTCCTGCGTCAACGACGCCAACTATCGCCGCGTCGTCTCTCTGGTGGACGATGCCCGGGACAAGGGCGCCTCGATCAGGGTGATCGCGCCGGAGCATCAGCGCGAGCCCGGCCCCGAGACCCGGAAGGTCGCGCCGACGCTGATTACCGGTATCACCGACGAGATGACGATCGCGCATGAGGAGATCTTCGGGCCGGTCCTGGGCGTGCACACCTACGCCCATATCACTGAGGTCATCGCCGCGCTCGATGAGCAGCCGGCGCCGTTGGTCGCGTACTGGTTCGGCCCGGACACCGCGGACTTCCGGGACTTTGTGCGCCGCACCCGCAGCGGTGGTGTCGCGCGCAACGAGTTCGGCATCCACATGCTGCCCTCGGATGCCCCTTTCGGCGGCGTCGGCAACAGCGGCATGGGCGCGTACCACGGTAAGGCCGGGTTCGACCGGCTCTCGCACTTCAGGTCGGTGGTCGGCACCGACGCGCCGATGAGAATCACCACGTCAAGCGCGGTTCCGCCGTTCGGGACCGCGACACGCAAGGGAATGGACCTCATGCTGCTGCGTGAGCGCAGGCGTGTCCGGAAACGCTTGCGCATGGTATGAGATAGAGAGAACGTGCTTAGTCGTTCAAGTCATATGCGTATGTCATCGACGTGGGCATCACACAGGCTTGCGGGTAGGGAAATGTCATGAGTATTGCCATATTGCTGGAAATGCCGGTGTCGATGGACCCGGACAAGGAAGCGATCGTCGACGGCGACCTGCGGCTTACGCTGGGACAGGTCGACGCCCTGGTCAACAAGGGTGCCGCCCGGATCACCGAGTCGGGCGCGCAGTGCGTCGCGTATGTGGGCACCGGCGGTGCCGCGATGCCGGTGCTGTTGTTCGCGTCGGCGCGGGCCGGGGTGCCGTTCGCGCCGCTGAACTACCGGCTCACCACCGACGCCCTGGTGGAACTCATCGAGCGGCTGCCCGGTGCCGTGGTCATCGCCGATGCCGAGTACAAGGCCGTCGCCGCCCAGGCCGGGGTTACGGTGCTGGACTCGGCGCAGTTCCTGGATGTGGAAGCCGCGGCGGATGCGCAGGCCCCGGCCGGGGATGCGGACCCCGACGCGCTGGCCGTGGTGCTGTTCACCTCCGGCACCACCTCCAAGCCGAAGGCCGTGGAGATCACCCACGCCAACCTCACCAGCTACGTGATGGGCACCGTCGACTTCGCCTCCGCCGACCCCGCCGACGCCGCCCTGATCTGTGTACCGCCGTACCACATCGCCGGTGTGAGCGCGGCGCTGTCGAACCTGTACGCGGGTCGCCGCGCCATCTACCTGCAGCGCTTCGACCCGGCGGCCTGGCTGCAACTCGTCCATGACGAGGGCGTCACCAACGCGACGGTGGTGCCGACGATGCTCGACCGCATCATCGCCGCCTACGAGAAGGAACCGGTGGAGCTGCCGACGCTGCGCAACCTCGCCTACGGCGGCTCCAAGGTGCCGCAGCCGCTGGTGCGCCGGACCCTTGACCTGCTCGGTCATGTCGGTCTGGTCAACGCCTATGGTCTCACTGAAACCAGTTCCACCATCGCGGTTCTCGGCCCCGACGACCATCGTGAGGCGTATGTCTCGGACGATCCGGCGATTGCCCGCAGGCTCGGCTCGGTGGGCCGCGCGGTGCCCGGTATCGAACTGCAGATCCGGGACGCCGACGGCACAGTACTCGGCGCTGACGGGACCGGCGAACTGTTCATCCGCGGGCCGCAGGTGTCGGGCAAGTACACCGGCATCGGGTCGGTCCTCGACGCCGAGGGCTGGTTCCCCACCAAGGATGTCGCCAGCATCGACGCCGACGGCTACCTGTTCATCGGCGGCCGCTCCGACGACACCATCATCCGTGGCGGCGAGAACATCGCCCCCGCCGAAGTCGAGGACGTGCTCGTGGAGCATCCGCGAATCCGCGACGTGGTGGCGGTCGGTGTGCCCGATCCTGAATGGGGACAGGCGATCGTCGCGGTCGTCGTGCGCGAGGACGGTGTCACCGACGCCGATCTGGACGCCGAGGCGGTGCGGGACTTCGCCCGCACCAGGCTGCGCGGTTCCCGCACCCCCGATCATGTGGTGTTCCGCGACGAATTGCCCTCCACCGCAACAGGAAAGATCCTCCGTCGCGTGCTGGTCGATGAATTGACCCCCGCTGCGGCCGAATAACAGCTCACAAGTACTAGGAGTAAGCCAATGGTGAAAAACGGAACCCGATTCGAGAGCCAGGTGTGCGACACCCAGGTGATCGTCATCGCCGCCGCCGACAGCCTCGACGACCTGCGCTGCGGCGGTGTGCCGATGGTGGCCGTCGGTGGCGACAGGGACCCCGCAGCCACCCTGAGCGACGCATTCGCCGACGGCACGGTCCTCGGCAAGCGCTACGTCGACGCCGACGGTGCCGAGGTGCTGGTCACCAAGGCCGGCAAGGGCTCGCTGTCCGTAGGCGACACAGTGCTGGTCTTCAAAGAATCCAAAGCCCTCCCCTCCAGCGACTGAACCGCCTCCATCTCGCCGGTTGAGCATCCATGTCGCCGGTTGAGGTGTGAGGAGCGCACGCGACGAGCCTCGAAACCCAGTGAGATGAACATTGTCGTCTCACCAGGTTTCGAGGCTCGCGAGCTCGCACCTCAACCGGCGGTGGGCAGGTTTCGAGGCTCGCGAGTTCGCACCTCAACCGGCGGTGGGTTGGTTCGAGGCGCGCGATCTCGCACCTCGACCGACGACGGAATTGAGCCGAAGTTGTTGAAAGGTGTGAGATGAGCAAAGCGGCTGTTATCGGCGACGGGCGATCGGTATCTGTCCGGTCCGTAGGCGACGCGCCGCTGGGCGACGGCGAAGTGCGGATCGACGTCGCCTACTGCGGTGTGTGCGGCTCGGATCTGCACCTGTTCTTCGACACCCCCGAACCGATGAGCGGGCATGTGCTCGGGCACGAATTCACGGGCACCGTCGGCGAGGTCGGTCCCGGGGTCGACGGCTGGTCGGCCGGTGACCGGGTGGTGATCCTGCCGATCGAGGACTGCGGCGAGTGCTTCGCCTGCCGAAACCCCGAACTCGACGGTGTGTGCATCGCCGGCCTCACCCAGGGGCCCGGTCTGGGGCGTCCCGGCGCCCTGGCGGATTCGGTGGTGGTACCGGCGTCGATGTTGTTCGCCGTCCCGGACGGTCTCGACCTGCGGACCGCCGCGCTCACCGAGCCGTTGGCGGTGGCGGTGCGCGGTGTGTGGCGGTCCGGCGTCGCCGCCGGTGACAGCGTGGTGGTGATGGGCGCCGGACCGATCGGGCTGTTGGTGGTCGAGGCGCTGCACTCACGGGGCATCACCGACATCCTTGTGGTGGAACCGAATACGGATCGTCGGGTGTTCGCTCAGACCTTCGGGGTGGTGGTGACCGCGCCCGAGGATCTGTGTGCGGCAGCGGCCGGGCTGGCCGGTCCGGTACGGGCGGTGCTCGACTGTACCGGCAATTCCACGGTGCTCGGGCAGGCGCTGAGCGTCCTCGCCTATTCCGGCACGATCGTGATCCTCGGTATCGCGATCGAACCGGCCGAGCTCCTGCCGATGGTGGTGACCGTCAACGAACTCACGATCATCGGCTCCACCGCGTACAGCCGTCGTGACTTCACCGAGGCCCTCGACTCCCTGGCCGCGGGCCGCATCAACTCGTCGGCGCTGATCACCTCGGTCATCGGCCTCGACGGGGTCGACGCCGCACTCCGTGAGCTGGGCGCGGGTACCAGCCGGGACGTGAAGGTGCTGGTCCAGCCCGGGCGGTAGGCCGCACCACCCCTACTTGAATCTGAATTCAGGTAGGGATAGCGTGCGAGGGAACCCAACCGTCCCACAGGAGGCACCCCGATGTCGTGGTCGTCGAACGAAGTCCATCTCGCCAGCCGTCCCACCGGCTACCCGGATGCCGGCACGTGGAGTGCGGTGACCGTCGAGGTGCCCGAACCGGGAGAGGGTCAGTTCGTCGTCAAGGTCGACCACATCTCCCTCGACCCGGCGATGCGCGGCTGGCTCAACGATGTCCGCTCCTACATCCCGCCCGTCCAGATCGGCGAGGCGATGCGCGCCATGTGCACCGGCAGCGTCGTGGCGTCGCGGCATCCCGATTTCGCGGTCGGCGACGCCGTCGCCGGAACCTTCGGGGTGGTGGAATACGCACTCAGCGATGGCACCGGCGTCACCACGATCGACCTCGGCGTCGCAGCGGCCCCGACCTGGCTCGGTGCCCTGGGGATGACGGGCATGACCGCCTATTTCGGGCTACACGACGTGGGCCGGATCAAGGCGGGGGAGACGGTGCTGGTGTCGGCTGCGGCCGGGGCGGTGGGCAGTGTCGTCGCGCAGCTCGCCAAGGCCGAGGGCTGCCGTGTCATCGGCATCGCCGGCGGACCCGATAAAGTGGCCTGGCTCAAGGAGATCGGCCTCGACGAGGCGATCGACTACAAGAGCGAGAACGTCCTGCGACGGCTGCGCGAGATCGCACCCAA
The DNA here is from genome assembly GCF_000241345.1 of Gordonia amarae NBRC 15530. Classification (GTDB taxonomy): domain Bacteria; phylum Actinomycetota; class Actinomycetes; order Mycobacteriales; family Mycobacteriaceae; genus Gordonia; species Gordonia amarae. The sequence goes on along the minus strand of NZ_BAED01000021.1, from coordinate 36,789 downwards.
GGGCATCGACGTCTACTTCGACAATGTCGGCGGCGACATCCTCGACGCCGCCCTGGCCAACCTGCGGCGCGGCGCCCGCGTCGTCATCTGCGGCGCCGTCGCCGGCTACAACGACGAGACCCTCGCTCCCGGACCCAAGCGCTACATGTCGCTGCTGGTGTTCCGCGCGACGATGACCGGCTTCGTCGTCTTCGACTACGAGGACCGCTTCCCCGAGGCCGTTGCCGCCATCTCGGAGATGATCGCCGACGGCCGCCTCGTCGCCCGCGAAACCGTCATCGACGGCGGTGTGGCGGCCTTCCCCGACGCCCTCCTAGGTCTGTACGCCGGCGTCAACACCGGCAAACTCGTCCTGAAGGTCTGAGAGCCGGTCAGCTCCAGATCTCGATCAGGTCGTCTGTGGTGACGACGGTACTCAGCAGCGAGAGCGTGTTCTTGAGGACGGCCTGCCCGTAGTCGGTGGGGATGCCGGCGACTCCGTCACCGGGGAGCACCACGTCGTAGGACTTGTTGACGGCGTCCATCACGAAGTTCGGGATCGCCACGTTCAGTGAAACACCCACGGGGACAATCGTTGTCACACCCAGGTTGCGGAGAACCGAGTCGAGGTCGGTGCCACACATCGGGCCGAGTCCGTGCAGCCGGGTGAGCACCAGATCCGACCGTTCGGGGCCGAGCTCCGGCACCACCGACGCGCCGTGGCTGCCGGGTTCGGCGGACAAGGTCTTGGCGCCGTAGGCGAACAGTGCGGCGTTGTGGTTGGAGCCGCGGCCGTCGGCGCGCCGGGTCACCACGCAGTGGATGACGCTGACGCCCGCGGCACGCGCCACCGGAAGCAGCCGCGCGATATTGGGGATCGCCTCCCGCTGGGCTTCCTCGGCGAGCGCGGCCAGTCCCGCGTTGGTTCCCACCACCGCCTCCTGGCATTCCTGGGTGACGATCGCGGTGTGCGCGGGACGGACGAGTTCGGCGAGGGGGCGGGCCACGGGTGCTCCGTTTCGGTCGGCAGAAGCCATACTGTTATGGCAACAATCTCACAATCCCCAGGTCACCGGGGTTTGACCATAGCGGTCAACGCAGCCAGGAGGCGGTGTCCACGGTGAACGCGAAGGGTGATCGCAAGGTTACGAGCTGATCGGCGGGTACGCGGTGGGCCAGTTGGTACTCGCCGGAGTCATCGAGGGCGTACGCGAACAGAACCGGAAGACGCTCGGCCCGAAACCGGCCCTTGAACGGGTTGATCTCGATGCGCCAGTAGTTCGGGATCCCGGCCGCCGCGTAGAACGCAGGTTTGACCATCCGGTCCTGCAATGTCGTCGATGATGCGACCACCTCGACGACGAGAGCGACGTCGGCCACGGGGACACCCCGGTCATCCATGGGGACGGCGCCGCGTGCGACGGTCAGGTCCGGGATCGGTTCGTCGTCGCCGATCAGGACGCCGATGCCGGCGAGTACGTAGTGATCGTCCGGCGCAGCGTCGTCGAGTGCTCGTTCCAGCCACTTGATCACCCATTGATGCCGGGGCTTGGGGGCGGCGTTCACGATGAGCTGACCATTGAGCACCTCGTAGCGGAGTCCGTTGTCCGGCAGGTGGTCGAGATCGGCCGCAGTCCACCTGCCCGACCGCGGGACGGGGAAGATGCCGACCTGGTCCGAGGGGAGCGTTGACATATCGATCACCTCCGGCCGGGGTGGGTCTTGATTCCGAGAACCTGGCCGCCAGTGTAGCCAAGACTGTCAGACATGTGGGGCTTACGTCCGGGGCCGCGTTCCACCGAGCGCGGCGTCGTGACAGCAGTCAAGCCCGAAGACCGATAGCGGGCCGACGGGCTCGACTGCTGAGCGGACTCGGGTGCGTTACCGCAGGTTGAAGCCTTCGAGCTTGCCGTCGGTGCGCCAGTCCTGCAGGAGCCGGCCGAACTCGATGACCGTGCCCCAATACTGTTCCTGCTTCCAGTTGCGGGACTTTACCTCTGCGCCTTCCTGGTTGTAATAGCCAGGGGTGCAGGATGTTTCGGCACCGCCGAGGTTCTTGGCGATGCCGCCGTCGGAATCGACCTGGGTCTGCACCCAGCCGTTCTCGGTCTCTTGCGTCACCTCCACCCGCGATGCGCCGCGCTTGTCGGCCTCGGCGATGATGTAGGCCACGTGCCCGGAGATATCGTCGACGCTGGAACAGTAGTTGGCGCCGAAACCGAACGGGAACAGGCCGCCGACGATGAACATATTCGGGAAGCCGTACGTGGAATGCGACTGGAACGCACGCATACCGTCGCCCCAGTGGTCGTACAGCGACTGACCGTCCGAGCCGAACACGGGGATGCCCATGCGGCGCTTGAAATCACTGGTGATCTCGAAACCGCTGGCATACACGATCAGGTCGACGTCGTAGTGTTCGCCATTGGCGACGATACCGGTCGCATCGATCCGGTCGATGCCCTTGCTCTCGGCCACATCCACGAGAGTCACGTTGTCGCGGTTGAACGTCGGCAGGTACTCGTCGCTGAAGGTGGGGCGCTTGCAGAACTGCTTGTACCAGGCCTTGAGCTTGTCGCGGACCGCCGGATCGGTGATGTCGGAATCGACGCGGGCGCGGATCCGTTCCATCGTCTGGTCATCGGACAGGTCGATCAGGTCGTCGAGTTCGCCCGGCTCACCCAGTACCGCGGGGTCGTCGAGCTGCGCGGCGAGCCCGGTCACCGACTGGATGGGCCGCATCCAGCCGTCGTCGGTGAAGTCGCCTTCGGGGCCGTCGATGGGTCCGGCACCGAGCATCGCGGCGTTGAACGCATCCATGCGGCGTTTCTGCCACCCGGGTTCGAGGGTGGCCGCCCATTCGGGGTCGGTCGGCCGGTTGTTGCGGAAGTCCACCGACGACGGTGTGCGCTGAAAGACGTAGAGGTGGCCCGCATCCTGGGCCAGACGGGGAATGGCCTGGATGCCGGTGGAGCCGGTGCCGATGACCGCGACCTTCTTGTCGGCGAGGTCGGTCATCGGTTCACCCGGCGCGCCACCGGTGACCGAGTAGTCCCAGCGGCAGGTGTGGAAGGAGGGGCCCTGGTAGTCGTGGATACCCGGGATGCCGGGCAGGCGCGGGCGGCTCGCCGGTCCGGTGGCCAGAGCGAGATACTTGGCCCGCATCTTGTCCCCGCGATTGGTTTCCACCGTCCACAGACGGGCATCCTCGTCCCAACGGGCCTCGGTCACCCAGGTCTGGAACACGGCCTTGCCGTACAGGTCGAAATGCTTGCCGATGCGCTGGGCGTGCTCGAAGATCTCGGGTGCACTCGCGTACCGTTCGCGGGGAACGTAACCGGTTTCATCGAGCAACGGCAGATACGAGTACGACTCGATGTCGCAGTGTGCGCCCGGATACCGGTTCCAGTACCAGGTACCGCCGAAATCGGCTGCCGAGTCGATGATCCGGAAATCGGTGACACCCTGCTGGGTGAGCCGGGCGCCGAGCATCAGGCCGACCCAGCCGCCACCGACGATGGCCACCTCGATGGTGTCGGTCAGCGCCTCGCGCGGTTCGGGTTGGGGCGCGAACGGGTCGTGGGTGAGGTATTCGGCGTACTCGCCGCTGACATCGACGGCGTTGAACTGGGCTTCACCATCGGTGCGAACACGCTTGTCGCGTTCGGCCTGGTACTTCTCGCGAATGGCGTCGTGGTCGAACGGCAGCGTGGGTGCCAGGGCATCCATGACCTTGGACATGTGGGTTCTCCTGAAGGAAATCGGTGATAGGGCTGGGGAAGTCGCGGGTACGGCCCTCGGGCCGGCAACTGGAACGGCTCAGGCGGGATCGCGGGTGGCGAAGCGCCGGCTGAGGAACCGGGCGGCGTCACCGACCGCCGTCTTCGATCGCGTGAGCATCGGCATGGTGAAGAATCCGTGGAAGACACCTGGGTAGCGCTTGACGACCACATGATTGCCGGCCGCCTGCATCGCGGCGGCGAAGGCCTCGCCGTCATCACGCAGTGGGTCGGTCTCCGCGGTCAGCACGAAAGCGGACGGCAGGCCCGCCAGCGACTCGGCATTGGCCGGGGTGGCCCGCGGATCGGTGCGGTCGGCCTCGTCGCGGAGGTAGAAATCCCAGAACCACAGCACGTCCTTGGTGCACAGCATCGGCGCGTCCGCGCACTCGATCCAGGACGGGCGCTCCACCGCGTACTCGGCGGACGGGTAGGCCAGCAGCAGGGCAGTGATCGCCGGGCCGTCGTGGTCGCGGGCGTGGATGGCGACCGCGGCCGAGAGGTTCGCGCCGGCGCTGTCGCCGCCGAGTGCGAGCCGGGTCCGATCGCCGCCGATCTCGTCGCCGTGCTCGCTCAGCCATGTCGCCGCGTTGTAGGCGTCCTCGAAGGGCGCCGGGAACTTGTGTTCCGGGGCCAGCCGGTAGTCGAGGTTGACCACCACGCACGAGCCCTGCGCGGCGAGCCTGCGGCAGGTCTCGTCCGCGGTCCACAGGCCGCCGGTGGCCCACCCGCCACCGTGCATATACAGCAGGATCGGTAGTGCCGCACGGGGGTTCGGATGGTAGACGCGGGCCGGGAGGTCCCCGGCGGGGGTGGGGACGGTGATCTCGCGGACGTCGGTGATCTCGGTCTCGGCGGGGAAATCGGCGAGTTTGGTGAGCTCACGTGCCCCTTCGAGACCCAACTCGTGGAGGGCGGGCATCTGCGCGACGGCGTCGGCTATGGCCTGGGCGTCTGGATCGAGCGGCATGGGCATGGCTCCTGGTCGGCGGGCATGTCGGATGGGCTGAGCCGCGGCTCAACTGGGATAGATCGGGCGGGCCGGGCCGGCTTAGGTGAACCGGGTGACCTGATATCTGGGATGACCTGACATCATGGCGCGGCTGTGATCTGCGCTACTCCTACATCGAGTACATCACGAGTGAAATTCGTTGTCAACGATGGAAGTCGCCCGCGATTGCGGCACCTCGCCGACGGCGGACGGGTAACCTGACGAGGCGTTGGACGCAGCCGGCGCATCTGGAGGGTAGAAGACATGGTTCGCGGACAGCGGATGCCCGAGTCGGACGCGGATCAGCTCCGCGCGATCGGGGGAAAGATCCGCACCAGCCGCAGGGCGATGCTCAGTGTCGAGGCATTCGCCGAGAAGTCCGGCGTCAGCGTCGGGCAGATCAGCCGCATCGAGAACGGCACCGGCAACCCCTCTGTGGAGAGCCTGCTGCGGATGGTGACGGCGCTGGGATACGACCTCGACGACGTGATCGAACCCGAGACCGCGGATCAGACGGTGGTGGTGCGGGCGCATGAGCGGCGACCGTTCAGCTCGGCGACCACCCCGTACAACATCGAGTTGATACTCCCGACGATGAACAGCGAGATGAGCGTCACCTACTGCGAGGAACAGCCCGGCGAGGTCCGCGACGCCGACCGCAGCATCGATGGCGACCTGCTCTACTACGTCATCGACGGGACGATGGAGATCGAGAAGGACGGTCAGGTGCATGTCCTCGGTCCGGGAGATGCTCTGCTGGTGGGGTTTCCGCACCGCAACAGGGTGATCGGGGACACCGTCGTCAAGACCGTGCAGATGTTCCGGACGGGTGGATTGATGAATGAGTGATGACACCCGCGCATCGAAGGACGATGCGGCGACCGAAGGCGATCCGACCGCGGAACTGCTCCGCGCCCATATCCGCCACATCGGCGGACGGGTTCGCGAACTGCGCCGTGACCGCCTCACCCTGGTGCAGCTGGCGGCGGCGAGCGGTGTCAGCATCGGTCTGCTCTCGCGGCTGGAGAACGGCAGTGGCAACCCGTCGTTCGGGACGCTCTCGGCCATCGCGAGGGCGCTGGGTGTGGACGTGTCGGCCCTGTTCCGGACCTCACGGGCCGACCGGGTCAAGGACGTCAACGGATCCCGGTTGACGATCCGTCGTGAAGGTGACATCTCAAGCGCCACAGTCGAACTCCTTGTACCCGGCCTCGACAGCCGGATCGCCGGAGTGTTGCTGACCCTGCCACCCGGTTACGACGTCGGGACGTTGTCCGTCGCCGCACCCGGCCGGCAATATGAGTTCGTCCTGTCGGGGCATGTCGAGTACCGCATCGATCACGAGGTTCATCAGCTCGCGGAGGGCGACTTCATCCGGTTCGACGCCGGCCGCCCGCACCTGCGCCGGAACATGAGCGCCGAATCCGCGGTGACGATCCTCTGCGGAGCCGGGACCGCCCGATTCGACACCTACTTTCCCGCCGGTTGACCGGCGGGAAAGCGGGCCTGTCACGGATTCGGGGCGGCGAGCACGCCGAGACGATCGAACTCCTCGGCAATGGTCATGGCTCGATCAGTACCTTGATGGTCCCGGGCTCACGCGAGCGCGCCTTCTCGTACGCCGCCTTGACGTCATCGAGCTTGAAGCGGTCGGTGAACACGATCTCCGGGTGCAGGCGGCCCGCCTGGACCAGCGGGATCAGTTCCGGCCAGTACAGCGGGATCTCGGTGGTCTGATCGCAGGTCACGGTGATGCCGCGCAGCACCGACTCGAACGGCAGCGTGACATCTACGCCATGTACGGCGCCCAGGATGCTGAAAGTCCGGTTGGCGCCGGTCAATTGGAATCCGAGGTCGACGGTGGCCTTGGCGCCCACAGCCTCGATGACCGAATCGACCAGGTCGCCGCCGGTGTCGGCCTTGATCTTCTCCAGCGCTTCCTCCGGCTTGAGTGCGATCGCACCGAGTTCCTTGGCCTTGGCCAGCCGGTCGTCGAGCAGATCGATCGCGTACACGGTGGCCGCGCCCAGTGCGAAGGCCACCTCCACGGCGATCAGGCCGATCGGGCCGATGCCGATCACCGCGGCGGTGCCGCCGGGCCGGATGTTCGCGCGCGCCACCGCGGTGTATGCGGTGGGCAGGCAGTCGGTGATCGTGAGGGCCTGCTCATCGGTGATGCCCTCGGGGATCTTGAGCGCGTTGAAGTCGGCGAACGGTACGCGGATCAGTTCCGACTGGCAGCCGCCCAGCGGTCCGGGCGAGCCGTAGATGCCGAATTCACCGTTCTTGCAGCGCTTGATGGAGCCGGACCGGCACGGCTGGCAGCGGCCGCAGCCCACGTCGCCGGCCAGCAGAACACGGTCGCCCACGGTGAGTCCGCTGATATCCGAACCGATCTCGACAACTTCACCGATGGCCTCGTGGCCGATCGGGTAGGCCATGGGAATGTTGTACTCCAGCAGGTGGTGATCACTGCCGCACACCGATGCCAGGACCATGCGGACGACCGCGTCGGTGGGCTTCTCGATGGCCGCGTCGGGCACTTCCTGCAGGGTGAGCTCGCTACCCTCGGCGATCAGTGACTTCATCGTTCTCCTCGTGTATGTACTGAAAAATACTGGGGGACTACCTGTGTCACAGGGAGATCCACACGTTCTTGGTGCGGCTGAACTCATGGATGCCCGCGAGTCCGCCGGACCGTCCGGTACCGCTCTGCTTGACCCCGCCGAACGGTATGGACGGCGGGAAGCCTAGCCCATTGATCCACACCATGCCCGCATCGAGTTCGGCGGCCATCCGGTGCGCCCGTCCCAGATTTGTGGTCTGGATGTAGGAGGCGAGCCCGAAGTCGGTGTCGTTGGCCTTGTCCAGGGCGTCGGCCTCGTCGGTGAACCTGATGACCGCCATGACCGGGCCGAAGATCTCGGTGCGCGCGATCTCCGAGGCCGGGTCAACATCGGCGAAGATGGTCGGTTCCAGGTAGAAGCCGTCCGCGAAGTCGCCCGCCGCTCGGGAACCGCCGGTCACCAGGGTGCCCGCCGAGGCGTCCTTGGCACGTTCGATGAAACCGGTGATGCGGTCGATCGCCGCCTGGTTGATGACCGGCCCGAACATCGTCTCGGGCAGGCGCGGATCGCCGGGTGCGAACATCGCGGCGTTTTGCTCCAGTCGGGCGACTACCTCGTCATGAACGCTGTCCTGCACCAGGATCCGGGTTCCGTTGATGCAGCCCTGGCCGGAGACCTGCATGCAGAAGGCGAGCGCCATGAACGAGGCGGCATCAAGGTCGGCGTCATCGAAGATGATGTTGGGGGACTTGCCGCCGAGCTCGGTGGCCACCGGCGTGAGATTGACGGCGGCCGACTGCAGGATCCTGGTGGCGGTGGCACCACTGCCGGTGAAGTGGATCTTGTCGATCCCGGGATGCTCCACCAGGGCGGCACCCACGGCGCCGTCGCCGGGCACCACGTTGAGGACGCCGGGCGGGAAGCCGGCCTCGATGGCCAGCTCGATCAGCCGCAACGTGGTGAACGGGGTGAACTCCGGCGGCTTGATCACCACGCAGTTCCCGGCGGCGAGGGCGGCTCCGAGCACCGAGCCGAGGCAGAACAGGGCGCTGTTCCACGGGACGATGATGCCCACCACGCCGTACGGTTCGAGCACCGAGTAGTCGAGGGCGGGGCCCGGCCAGGCGGCGTTGACGTCGCCGGTGAGTTTGTCGGGCCAGCCCGCCGCGTAGCGCAGCATCTCGATGACCTGCAGCACGTGGCCGCTCGCGATGGTCCACGGGATGCCGTTCTCGGTGACCTGGATGGAGACCATCTCCTCGAAATGCGCTTCGAGGGAATCGGCCAAGGCGTTCAGCAGTTTCCGGCGCTCGGGCGGTGCGACGTGCTTCCAGTCGCGGTGTGCGGCGCGGGCTGCGGCGATCGCGCGGTCCACGTCGGCGGGGCCGGTGAGCGGAACGTCGACGGTGTGTTTTCCGGTGGCCGCATAGACGTGTGCGAACGCGCCGCCCGCGGTGTCGGGGCGGGCGTTGTCGATGATGGGCCGCGGGTCGGGGAGGACGTCGACGGGGGCGGGGGAGATGGTCATCGGCGGTTGGCTCCTACTTCGCGGCCGCGCCGAGATCGATCGGCAGGCTGATGCCGGTGATGTTCTCGCCGGCCTTGGATGACAGGTACAGCACCGCCTCGGACACGGCGCCGGCCTCGATCCACGGCTCGTTGATGAGGTTGAGCATCTGCAGGATCGGGGTGGCGTCGTCGGACGTGGGGGCCTCCAGATCGGGCCGGAAACTCTTGAGGGTGACCGGGTTGTCGATCATCGGTGAGCGCACCGTGGTGGGATGCAGGACATTCGAGCGGATCCGGAACTGCGCCAGCTCCATCGCCAAAGACTTTGCCAGGCCGACGATTCCGTGCTTGGTGGCGGAGTACGCGGAGGCGAAGGGGCCGCCCTTGAGGCCCATGGTGGAACTGGTGAAGATCAGCACGCCGCCCTCGCCCTGACCGATAAGGTATGGAGTGGCGACCTTGGAGGTGTGCCAGGCGCCGGTGAGGTTGATGTCGACGATGGTGCGCCACTGCTCCTCGCTCAGCTCGTGCGACATGCCCATGGTGAGGATGCCCGCGTTGGCGCACACGATGTCGAGGCGGCCGAGTTCCTCCACGCCGCGCGCGACGGCGGCGGACAGGGCGTCGAGATCGCGGACATCGGCCTCGGCGGCGACGATCCGGCCGCCGGCCTCCTTCACCAGGTCGACGGTCTGCGCCAGATCATCGGCGGTGGCCAGTGGGTAACCGACGGTGTCGACGGAGCCGCAGAGGTCGACGGCGATGATGTCGGCGCCTTCCTGTGCGAGGCGGACGGCGTGTGAACGTCCCTGCCCGCGGGCGGCGCCGGTAATGAGGGCTACCTTGCCCTGCACTGCTCCGGTTCCCTCCGGTGCTTCTGGCATCGAAAGCCTCCTTCTGTTGTCGGTATACGTCTAGAGTCGGTCAAAGCTGTTTTGCCACAGTGCTTTCAGGGCTTGCGGGCAGCAGTGTTCCGCCCGGAGCGGGGTATCGGAGGCGGGTACGGTTCATTGCCGATCCGGACCGGTGCTCATTCCGTGGCCGGGCTGTCCGAAGTGGTTGACCAGGACTGTGATGTGTGTAACTCTTGGCCAGTCGAGTAGACCATGAGTGAAAATTCTTGTCAACGAGGGAAGACCTTCGGGTAAGTTTGGCCGAAGCACCGGACGGTGCATCGCCGGGAGCCCGGATCGGATTCTCTTCGACATCCGCGGTGAATCAGTCTGTTCACGCGGTATCCCAGCTTGTATTTAGGAGAGCTCACGTGAGATCACAACGCCGTCGCAAGGCATGGCTGGCACTGCCCGCGGCCATGTCGCTGGTCGTGGCCGGCTGTTCGAGCAGCGACGATGATTCGGACTCGACCACCACCGACACCTCGGTGCTCGGCGCGGCCAACAAGGCCACCGGCGCCCCCGTCAAGGTGATGTACGAGGCTCCGGGAAGCCAACTGCCCAACCACACCCAGGAGATCGAGGTCGCCAAGGCCACCGCCTCGTACATCAACGAGTATCTCGGCGGCATCAACGGTCACCCCATCGAGATCCAGGTCTGCGAGGACGGCGGCCAGGTCGGCCCCGCCCGCGAATGCGCCAACAAGGCGGTCGCCGACAAGAACATCGTCGCGGTGCTCTCCGCCACCCCGGCCAATCCGGACGCGATCGTGTCGGTGACTTCCCCTGCGGGACTGTCGTTCTTCTCCTCGGCGGCCTCGGGAACCAAGACCGCGACGCTGCCCAACACCCACGTGCTGCTCAACGGCGCGACCGTCGTCGGCGTGCCCGCTTATCTGGCCAAGGAGAGCGGCGCCAAGAACGCGGCGATCATCACCATCGACGTCCCGATCGCCACCGGCCAGATCAAGATGCTCGCACCGCTGGTGTTCGGGAACGCGGGGGCCACGCAGGAGACCATTCCGGTGCCGATCGGCACCCCGGATATGACCTCGGCGGTGCAGACGGCCCTCGACAAGAAGGCCGAGGTCATTCACATCCTCGGTGCCGGCGACTTCTGTGTCGCGGCGTTCAAGGCCATCCGCACTCTCGGTGTCAAGCAGCAGATCACCACGATCGATCAGTGCATCGACAAGAAGGTCGCCGACCAGATCCCCGGCGGCTATGAGGGCGTGAAGGTGGGCGTGACCGCGTCGCTGGACCCGAAGGCGCAGGACACCAAGGTCTTCAACGCTGTCCTCGAGAAGTACGGCGTCAAGGACGGCCAGGACGGCTCCCTCGGATTCAGCTCGGTGCTGGGCTTCCAGCGCGCGCTGACCGGCATGGAGGGCGACCTGACCCGCGAGAGTGTCGCGGCCCGCCTGAACAAGATGCCCGCACCCGTCGATGTACCGCTCGGCGCGGGTGGCAAGTTCCAGTGTGGATCGAAACCCGTTGCCGTGGTGCCCAACTCGTGCAGCGGTAGCGCGGTGATCGGAACCGCCGACAAGGACGGGAACATCGGCGACCTGACCGCCGTGCAGATGGGCGACCTGTTTGCCATGCCGAAGGGCTAGGCGAACGTGGATGCGGGTGCGTCGCGGCCTGGACCGTCTGCGGCGCACCCGCTCAACCATGAAAGGGTGAACGATGGTGTCGACGCACAGTGTCGCCAAGGCCGCCGCGTCGCCGGTGAGCGATGCGGTGATCATCGAGGTTGCCGTCAACGGGTCAACGCCCCGCTCGGTCAACCGGCACGTGCCCCGTACGCCCGACGAGATCGCGGCGGACATGATCGCCTGCGCCGAGCACGGTGCGTCGATCGGGCACAACCACAACGACGAACCGATGTTCACCGACACCGGGGTCCACTCGGTGGAGCCCTACATCGCCGCGTGGGAACGGGTGCTGCGGTCACACCCCGACCTGCTGCTGTATCCGACGTTGGGGGCGGGCGCACGGGGGATCGCGATCGAGGACCGCTGGTCGCACATCGCCGAACTCGCCCGCCGCGGGCTGGGCGGGATGACTCTCGTCGATCCGGGGTCGGTGAATCTCGGGCTCACGACCACCGGCCCGGTCCCGCCCGACGGCGGGCGGGGCTGCTACCAGAACACTCTCGACGACACCGCGTACATGTTCGCGGAGACCATGAAACTCGGTGCTGCTCCCAGTATTTCGATTTTCGAACCGGGATATCTGCGTACCACGCTGGCCTGGCACCGGGCGGGACTGCTGCCGCGCGGCGCCATCGTCAAACTGTATTTCGGCGGCGCGCTCGAATTCGGGTTGCCGCCCACCCGTACGGGATTGGAGGCATATCTGGAACTCCTGGAACCATCCGGACTGCCGTGGTCGGTCGCGTTGCTCGGTGGCGACGTGGTCGAGAGCGGGCTGGCCGCGATGGCGATCGAACGGGGCGGGCACATCCGTGTCGGCCTCGAAGACTATGCCGGAGACGGCGAACCGACGAACGTCGAACTGGTGGACCGTGCGGTCGAGCTCATCCACAAGATGGGTTGCGCACCAAGCACAACCACCCAGACCCGAGATATTCTCGGACTCCCGGGGACGCCGTTGCCATCCTGACGGCGTACCGGGGCATCCTCAGAAACCGAGACACGTGGCGGGCGATCCCCGACCCCGGTCGCAAAACAAGGAGCCGCCATGAGCGCTGCCTTCGAACACCCCCGATCTCCGGCCGCACGTGCCCGGACATCAGAATCCGGCAGAGTCGGAACCGCCGATCCGATACCTCACCACCGACGGATCGCCCACCCTGACCGCGCAGCGTCGCGGCCTCGACATCCAGTTGGCGCGCAACCTCTATCGGGACATGATGCGTGCCCGCCGCCTGGACACCGAATCGCTGGCGCTGGCCCGTCAGGGCGAACTGAACCTGTGGCTGATGAGCTGGGGCCAGGAAGCCGCGCAGGTGGGTTCGGTACACGCCCTGCGTGGCACCGACATGATCTTCCCCAGCTACCGCGAGCACGCGGTGGCGCTGTGCCGCGGGCTGACCCCGGCGCAGATCCTCACCCAATGGCGCGGATGTGCCCACGCGGGCTGGGAATCCGGCGGCACGCACCACATGCATATCAACTCGCTCGTGCTCGGCACCCAGACGCTGCACGCGGTCGGGTACGCCACCGGCGCGGTGATGGAGCGCACCGACGAGGTGGTGACGGTGTACTTCGGTGACGGCGCCGCCAGTCAGGGCGACGTGAACGAGGCGCTCAACTGGGCTGCCGCCGCACAACTTCCGGTGCTGTTCTTCTGCCAGAACAACCAGTGGGCGATCTCCACGCCGGCGAGCCTGCAGATGCGGATGCCGCTGCACCGGCGGGCGGCCGGCTTCGGGCTGCGGTCCTATCACGTCGACGGCAACGACGCGCTCGCCGTACACGCGGTGACCTCCGAAGCGGCAGCGCATATCCGCGCCGGCGGTGGGCCGGTGTTCATCGAGGCGTTTACCTACCGGCGTGGTGGGCACAGTACCTCCGACGACCCGGGACGCTACCGCGACGACCACGAACTCAAGCTCTGGGAATCGCGCGACCCGCTGGCGCGGGTGCGGGCCTTCCTGGAGGGCCAGGGCGTCGAGGAGGGGTTCTTCGCCCGGCTGGACCGCGAATGCGATGCGTTCGCCGAACAGGTCCGCACCGACTGCCGCGGCCTGCCGGACCCCCGCCTCGACGACGTCTTCGCCTCCACCTACGCGCAGCCGCACACGCTCGTCGACGACGACTACGCCCGGTACCTGGCCGAAGAGGAATTCCTCGGGCAGACCTCGCTCCGGACGGGGGATGCGGCATGACCACGATGACGCTCGGCGGGGCCATCAACAGCGGACTCGCCGCGGCGATGGCGGCCGACGACCGGGTGATGGTGATGGGCGAGGACGTCGGGGTGCTCGGCGGCGTCTTCCGGGTCACCGACGGCCTGCAACGCCGGTTCGGGGCCGCGCGCGTCGTCGACACACCGCTGACCGAGTCCGGGATCGTTGGTACCGCAATCGGATTGGCGTTGCGTGGCTACCGTCCCGTGTGTGAGATCCAGTTCGACGGATTCGTCTACCCGGCGTTCGACCAGATCGTCAGCCAGCTCGCCAAGATGCGTGCCCGCTCCGGTGGCACGATCGCGTTGCCCGTGGTGATCCGGATCCCGGTCGGCGGTGGCATCGGCGCGGTGGAACATCACAGCGAATCCAATGAGGCCTACTTCGCGCACACCGCCGGCCTGCGCGTGGTCAGCTGCTCGAACCCCGGGGATGCCTTCCACATGATCCAGGAGGCCGTCCGGTGCGACGACCCGGTCATCTTCTACGAGCCCAAACGCCACTACTGGCAGAAGGGCGAGGTGGAGGAGACCTGCGTGGAACGCAGGGACACCGCCCGCGTCTGCGTGGACGGCACCGACTGCACCCTGATCGCCTACGGCGGGTCGGTCGCACCGGCGCTCGCGGCGGCGCGGGCAGCACAGGAGGACGGTTACTCGGTGGGTGTCGTGGACCTGAGAAATCTGTCACCACTGGATGTTCCGACGCTCATCGAACAGGTACGGCGGACCGGACGCGCGGTGGTGGTGCACGAGGCATCCACCTTCGCCGGTCTCGGCGCCGAGATCGCCGCCACCATCACCGAGCGATGCTTCCGGGAGCTGAATGCCCCGGTGCTGCGCGTCGGGGCCTACAACCTGCCGTACCCGCCGGCGCGTGTCGAGGAGAAATTCCTGCCCGATGTCGACCGGGTGCTCGAGGCCGTCGACCGATCGCTCTTCTTCTGACCACGCACCTGCTCAAGGACGGTAGAGATGTCCACCATCGCCAGATTCAAACTCCCCGACGTCGGGGAAGGTCTCACCGACGCCGAGATCATCTCGTGGGAGGTCGCCGTCGGCGACTGTGTCGAGATCAACCAGACCCTGTGTGAGGTCGAGACCGCCAAATCCGCGGTCGAGTTGCCTTCGCCCGTGGCCGGTGTCGTGGAGACGCTGCACGCTGCGGTGGGCGACATCGTGGACGTGGGGACGGTGATCGTCAGTATCCGCATCGGCGGCCCCGGCGGTCCCGGCGCGGCGGCACCCGAACCCGTCGGCGTCGCACCGGATCCGGAACCTGCCACTGTGGCCGACGATGTCATGGCCGTCGACGCCGCGGAGGAGGCGCCCGAGCCGGAACCGAAGGTGCAGATCCTGGTGGGCACCGGCCCGAGTGCACCGGTCGAGCGCCGCCGGCACCTCCGTCCGCGCGGCGAACTTCCGGCGAGCCCGTCGCGGCCTGCGGGCGGGGAGGTGGCACTCGTCGCCGACACCCGGGTCCCGATCCGCGGCGTGCGGCGGGCCACCGCCGCGGCGATGACCGAATCAGCCTTCACCGCACCGCATGTCACCGAATGGCTCGCGGTCGACGTCACCGCCACCACCGAACTCGTCGCCACCCTGCGTGCGGACCCGAGGTGGGTGGGTCTGCGCATCAACCCGATGCTGTTGGTGGCCAAGGCACTGCTGATGGCGCTGGAGAAGTACCCCGAGGCCAACGCCCGGTGGGATGAGCGCGCGGCCGAGATCGTCCGGTTCGGGTCGGTGAACCTGGGGATCGCGGTCGCCTCCGCCCGGGGTCTGGTGGTGCCCAACATCAAACGGGCCGACGCGCTGGGGCTGCGCGGTCTGGCAGAATCCGTCGACCGGCTGGTGGTCACCGCGCGTGAGGGGATACTGCGCCCTGCGGACATGACCGGCGGCACCGCCACCATCACCAATATCGGGGCCCTCGGCGTCGACGCCGGCACCCCGATCCTCAATCCGGGAGAGGCGGTCATTCTCGCGTTCGGCGCGATCCGGCCCACCCCGTGGGTGGTTGACGGTCGCGTGGAGGTCCGGCAGGTGGCGCAGTTAGCATTGTCATTCGACCATCGTCTTGTCGACGGCGAGCTGGGCTCGGCGGTATTGACCGAGGTTGCCTCGGTGCTCCGCGATCCGGTGGCGGCGCTGATCGATCACGCGTAGGGGAGCAATTCACGGGCCAAGGGGGGATCGGGCTGTATCCGCTCAGGGAGTCGTTGACGCGCACAGCGATAGTGCCTACTGTCGCTGTGACGGTATTCACCAGTGACCCGACGTGCCCGGGTACATCACAGCCACATCAGGCCGCAGCGAGGAACGATCTCCCGCGTGGCCGTCACGCCCTCTTCCGGCAGCCCGCAAGAGGAATTCGTATTGGAGGCGCCATGCAGCCGAATCCCGGCCGATGGTCGGACCGAGCCTCGCTCAACCAAGGAGCGCAGCAATGACCGATCATCTTCAGTTCCTACTGCTCGGACTCGGGTCGGGTGGCGTGTTCGCCGCCCTGGCCCTGGCCCTGGTGGTGATCTACCGCAGCTCCGGGGTGATGAACTTCGCCACCGGATCGCTCGCGTTGTTCGGCGCCTACACCTACGCGTATCTGCGTCAGGGTGAGCTGCTCATCGTGATCCCCGGGTTCCCGGACAGTGTCGACATCGGCGGGGATCCCGGGTTCTTCGGTGCCGCCGTGATTTCGATGGCCCTGTGCGCGGTCCTCGGACTCGTGTTGTACCTGTTGATCTTCCGTCCGCTGCGTAAGGCGCCGCCGGTGGCGCGGACCGTCGCCTCGATCGGTGTGATGATCATCTTCGCCGCGCTCACCACCGCGCAGCTCGGTACCAAGGGGCCGGCCGTCGATGCGATCTTCCCTGTCGACATCCTGGAATTCGGTGGGATGCGGGTTCCGCAGGACCGCGTGCTGTTCGCGGTCACCATCGTCGTGATCGCCGTCGTGCTGGCCGGCGCCTACCGGTTCACCCGGTTCGGGCTGGCCACCCGCGCGGCGTCGGAAAGCGAAGAGGGTGCGTACGTCAGCGGTTTGTCGCCGGACAAGATCGCGGCCGCGAACTGGATGATCGGTTCGGCCGTCTCCGGCCTGGCGGGGATTCTGATCTCGCCGATCGTTCCGCTCACCCCCTATGCCTACACCCTGTTCATCGTGCCGGCGCTCGCCGCGGCGATCATCGGGCGGTTCTCCTCGATCCTGGTGGCGGTCGTGGCCGGTCTGGCGATCGGCATGCTGCAGTCCGAGGCCACCTACCTGCCGCGCGTCTACGACTGGCTGCCGTCCACGGGACTGGTGGAGCTGGTGCCGCTGATCGTGGTTCTGGTGGTGCTGGTCGCGTGGGCCAAGCCGCTGCACTCGCGCGGCGCCGTGATCGTCTCCGAACTGGGCAACGCCCCGTATCCGCGGCACCTGAAGTACTGGGTGCCCGCGGCGGCGGTGGCCGGTGTGGTGGTTTTGCTTGTGGCGGGCGGGGATTGGCGTATGGCGGTGATCACCACGATCATCATGACGGTGATCGGCCTGTCGCAGGTGGTGGTCACCGGTTACGCCGGTCAGGTGTCTCTCGCGCAGCTGGCGATCGCCGGTGTCGCGGCGTTCCTGGTGGGCCCGATCACCACGAGCTGGAATGTGCCGTTCCCGATCGCGCCGCTGCTGGCCGCCGTATTGGCCGCCGTCATCGGTGTGGTGATCGGCTTGCCCGCCTTGCGGATCCGCGGCCTCACGGTGGCGGTGGTGACGCTGACGATGGCGTACACGCTGGAGGCGTTCTGGTTCCGTAATACCGACTTCGTGGACTCGTCCGGTATCGACGTGCCGTCTCCGTCGATCTTCGGTCTGAATCTGGGCATCGGCACCGGTGGCGAGTATCCGCGGGCTGCGTTCGGGATGCTGTGCCTGGTCGTGGCGGTAATCGTGGCCATCGGTGTGGTGTATTTGCGGCGCAGTCGCCTGGGCACCCGAATGCTGGCCGTACGTGCCAACGAACGCTCGGCCGCGGCATCGGGTGTGAACGTGACCGCGACCAAACTGGCAGCCTTCGGGATCGGTGCGTTCATCGCCGGTCTCGGTGGCACCCTGCTGGCGTATCAGCAGACCAATGTGTCGTTCCAGCCGTTCGCGGTCCTGCTGGGCGTGCTCCAGTGGCCGCCTCTGATCTGGACAAATCCAGAGTGGCACACACCATCGCGGGCGGTGGCGGCGAGATAGTCGTCGTCACCGAGTATGTACTCGTCGGAACGAGGCTCGAGATCGGCGATCGACGTGTGAAGTCTCATCCGGGGCATCTCGGAGATGACCGCGTATGCGTGCTCGATGGTGGGCAGGTCGTCGGCGAAGCGTGCGAGCGCCGGCGTCGAGTGGTTGGTGGCACTGAGCGCCAGCAACTCCTCGCGCTGCAACGTCGCGACGTGCGGTGGTGGCGGCGGGAAACCGCGGAACACGCCGTCGTCGGCGGCGGAGTCGGCGAAGTCCCGGAAGTCCATGTTGGCGATGGACAGGTTGTTCTCGATTCCCCACATCTCGGACGGGATGATGCGGAAGGTCCGGCCGGGCTCGTCGTACTCGGGGTCGCCGCAGTCGAGGGCGATGATCGGCATCTCCGGGTCGGTCATGGTGACCGTGTCGGCGAGGAAGGCGAACGAGGGCGGGTCATCGCCGATCCGGGCGCGGAGCTGCTCGGGGGTCAGGCCCGCGTTGTCCGGGTTGTCGATGCAGGTCAGGTTGGCCTGGAAGGGGAACTCGTCGCCACTGTCCACCGAGGCGGTGGCCGCGAGCGCCACCTCCCGCCACCGCTGGTCGTCGGTGAAGTCGGTGCGGATGAGCAGCGCGGCATAGTTGTCGGCGTGCAGGTAGTCGCCGAGCTCGCGTCCGGTTCCGAGCAGTTCGGTGGTCTCGCGTTCTTCCTGTTCCGATCGGCGGTCCGCAGCCGCCGCCGCGACGTCGTCGATCGTTCCGGGCGGATCGGGTAGCGACAACTGCGCGAAGACGCGTTCGAGATCGTCAGGTGACAGCGCCGCGGCGTATGTCCGCACCTCGACCGTCCACGGACCGCTCTCCCTGCGGCCCTGCACCGTATACGATTGCACGCTGAAGCCGGGCTCGGGTTCGTCGAGCCCGGTCAGCCAGCGTCTGATGGCGAACTGGGCGGAACCGGTTGTGGCCGTGATGTCGAGCGCACCGGTCAGCGCGTCACCATCCACCGCAGACGTATGGATCGTGGTCGGGAACCAGCCGACCTGGGTCTGCGGCATGTCCGCGAGGTCGCGCATCTGCTGTTCGTAATCGCGTTGCGCCTGCGACTGGGCCTGCGCCTCGGCGTGTTCCTCCTCCTCGATCGTGGGACCGTCCCAGGTGAAGAGTGCCGGGTCGAAGTCCTCATCGAGTACCGGTTCGGACATCTCCAGCCATTGCCCGCCCTGCCGCCACGCGAGGCAGACGCCGAGGTCCTGGTCGATGACCACTGTGATCGGTTGTGCGCCTTGCGGATCGTCGAACTCCACCTGCCAGCCGCTGCGGCCGCGCACGGTCGTGGCAACCGGGTCGCTCGCCGCGCCGACCCGTGGCCGCGCCATCGGGCCGGGTTCCGGCCACCATCGGTACATCGTGAAGAGCTGCATCGGGTTCAGACCCATCATCATCACGACACGGTTCGGTGCCTTATGCGCGTGCACGGCGACGCCGTCGTCGCGGACCCGATACTCGTCCGTCTCGTTCTCCACCAGTTGCGTTGTGCCGTCCGGACTTTCCAGCCTCCACAAGGCCGGTGGATCGAACCGCACGAGGTGTTCACCGCCGTTGCTCGTGTGTACCCGCGCCCGTACGGTGCGCCCGATCGTGCTGTAGCTCAGTCCTCTGATCCTTCGCCACGACGTCATGTGGCACAGGCTATGCGACGGTGCCGGCCGGAACCCCACGAATACGCTCCGACATCACAATAATTGCGATGCCGGGGCGTATTCGTGGGGTTTACGCCGTCACTTCGGCAGCACGACCACCGGGACGGGGGAGTGCCGGATCAGTTTGGTGGAGCGGGAGCCGATGAACACCCGGCGCAGCGGACCTTCGCGGGTGCTGCCGATCAGCATGACCTCGCCGCCCTGCCAGTCGAGGGAGTCGACGGCCTCGCGCCAGCCGCGGCCGGTGGCGATCTCGGTGACGGTGTCGTCGGTGATCAGGCCGTCGGCGCGCAGGGCCTCGTGGGCCTGAGCCGACTGCTCCACCCACTGATCGAGGACGTCGGACTCGCCTGCCAGGCCCACCAGCGGCGGGTACATGGCGCCGCCGCGCACCGCGAACGTCACCACCCGCAGCGGTGCGGTCATCTCGTCGGCCAGCATATGCGCGTTGGTGAGGACCGTCCGGTCCTGCGGGTCGTCGCCGGCGATGGCGGCGGTGACCCGGGTGAGCAGCCCGTCCCGCGGCGAGCGGTAGCCGCGCGGACTGAGCGCGACAGCCACCTCGGAACGGTGCAGCAGCGCATCGGCGGTAGATCCGACGACGATCTGCCCGAGCTGCCCGTCGCCGGTGGACGCGAGCACCACCGCGGCCGCCCCGATCTCCTTGGCGTGGGCGGCCAGCGCGGCCGACGCGGTGCGATGGTCGAGCCGGTCGAAGCTCCAGGTCAGCGCCGCCGGATAGATGTTCATGTGGGCGGTGACCTCGGAGAACGCCTGGTCGATGAATTGGTCGGTCCAGTCCAGGAACTCCGCGTCGACCCGTGCGAGCGACGGCGTGGTCCACGGGGTGGGTGCCACCGTCGCGATCACCAGGTCGGTGTCGAGGGATTCGGCCAGCATCGCACCGAGCTGGATGCCGCCCGCCCCACCCTCACCGGGCACGTAGCCGACCAGGATCGTCATCGCGTGCTCACCTGCTGCACGCACGGTGCGTCGCCGAGCCGCACCACGGCCGACATCCGGGTCTCGGGCGGGAAGTCGTCGTCGGGTTTGCGTTCGGTGATGTCGAACTGCGCGTCGAAGGTGTTGTCGCCGACCGCTTGCGGCACCTTGATCAGACCGACCGTGGTGGGGTCGTAGGACTTGCCGCCGAACAACTGCCCGGGCGTGACCGGCTCGCCGGAGGTCATGCCGAGGGTGCCACCGCAGGTGAGGTCCCCGGCGGCGGCCCAGTCCTTGGCATCGACGGCGGTGAACCAGTCGGTGAGCAGCGCCGATGTGTCGGTGAGGGTGGCGGCGTTCTTGTTGTGGTCGCCGTGGTTGTAGACGGCGCCGAACGCGAAGAACGCCACCCCGGCCACGACGAGCACGCCCGTCCAGACCTTGAAGCGGGACCCGAGCGGTGTGGTGTCACCGGCGTCGAGTTGTTCGGCGGTCAGGTGGTTGAGTTTGCTGGATTTGCGGCCCCACACCAGGTAGATGGCAACGAACACCAGCACCCACAGCGCGAATGCCAGATAGGTGACCAGCTTGAGGCCCGACAGGATCCACAGGCACGCGGCGATCGACAGGATCGGGGTGACCGGGTAGCCGGGCACCCGGAACGAGCGCTCCAGGTCGGGCATCGTGTTGCGCAGGATGAGCACCCCGGCGGAGACGACGCTGAACGCGGCGAGCGTCCCGATGGACACCATGTCGATGAGTTTGCCGATCGGCAGCAGCCCGGCCAGCAGACCCACCACCACACACACCACGACGGTGTTCCAGACGGGGGTCATGGTCTTGGTGCTGACCTGCGCGAACCTGTCCGGTAGCAGCCCGTCACGGCCCATCGCGAACAGGATGCGGGTCTGCCCGTACAGCACCACCAGCGTCACCGAGAAGATCGAGATCACCGCGCCCGCGGCGAGCAGGGTGCCCGGCCACGTCGACTCGGTGATGCGCTCGATGATCACCGCGAGCCCGGCCTCGGACTGGTCGGGCGAGGCGAACTTGGGCCAGGCCTGCGCGCCGATACCGGCGACCGCGACCAGCAGATAGACGGTGACGACGGTGATCAGCGCGCCCATGATGGCCCGCGGCATCGCCTTCTGCGGGTCTTTCACCTCGTCGCCGGCGGTGGACACCGCGTCGAGGCCGATGAAGGAGAAGAAGATCGCCCCGGCGGCGGCGGTGATACCGACCGCGCCGAACGGGGAGAAACCCGCGAAATGGTCGGTGGAGAAGGCGGTGAATGCGATGCCCGCGAACAACACCAGCACGCACAATTTGACGATCACCATGATGGCGTTGGTGCGCGCGGACTCACTCGCGCCGCGGATCAGCAGGAAACAGCACAGCGCGACGAGGATGGCCGCGGGCAGGTTGAACCAGCCCGACTCGACGCCCTCCTCGGTGAGCGGCGCCGCCGACAGCGCCTGCGGGAACTGAAATCCGAACAGGTTGTCGAGCAGCTTGTTGAGGTAGCCGCTCCACCCGACGGCCGTCGCCGCCGCCGACACCCCGTACTCCAGCAGCAGACAGGCGCCGATCGCGATGGCCACCAGCTCGCCCATCGTCGCGTACGAGTAGGAGTACGACGATCCGGACACCGGAACCGACGACGCCATCTCGGCGTAGCAGATCGCGGCCAGTCCGGCGGCCAGGCCGGCGACGAGGAAGGCGATGATCACCGCGGGCCCGGCGTCGGGCACGGCCTCGGGGAGGACGAAGAAGATACCGGTGCCCACGGTGGCGCCCACGCCGAACAGGGTCAGCTGGAAGGTGGTGATGCTGCGTTCCAGGTGCGCTTCACCGTGCGCCTCGGCGCTGCCCGGCGGTGCGACCGGTTTGCGCCGGAACAACGTGGACATCGAGATCGGGACCGTCCGGGCTGGTGGTGTCATACCGGGTCTCCTCGGCTTGGGACGCGTTCCTTGTGACCTGTGGGGTTGATTGTGCGCCGAGGTATGGGCCGGCGCACAGTGAACACGCGATGTGGCGCGAGATTCGGGGCCGTTACTGTAATGGGAACGGTCAACGCCGGGACTATCACGACGGGAGGTGCCGATGGCGCGCAGCGAGGCTCTCGCGCGTGAGCGCACGGCCCGGGCCGCGTTGCGGGAGGCCGTCGACGACCTGCGCGACGCCGAGGTCCGGGCGGGCGCCGCACCGCCTCCGGCCCGGTGGTGGCGGTGGGCGGCGGTTGTCGCGGTGGTGCTGTCGCTGGCCCTCGCGGGCTGGGGCATCGCGCGGTGGTCGCAGGAGTCCGGCCGCACCTCCGACGCCGAGTACGAGCGCATCGCGACCGATCGGGTGACGCTGTTGCTGAGCCCCGATTACCGGCAGCCGGGCCGCGCCCAACGCATCCTGGCCGGGGCGACCGGCGAGTTCTACGACGAGTTCGCCCAGTCCGCCGACGCCTACACGACGTTCGTGAAGTCGCGCGGCACCGTCGCCGAGGGCACGGTCGACGGCGCGGCGCTCAGCGGCCGGACCTCCGGTGGCGCGACCGTCCTGGTGGCGGCGACGGTCCGGTTCACCGGTTCCCCGGACAACCGCTCCCAGCGTGAGCGAGAGCAGGCGTTCCGGCTGCGGGTGCTGCTCACCGACTCCGACGGCGGTCCCAAACTCGCGGCGGTGCAGTACCTCCCATGAGCATTCGCAGAGCAGTCGGTTCGGTGCTCGGCCGCCCGATCATCGGCACCCGCGCGGCGGCCGCGGCCCTGGCCGTCGCGGTCCTCGTGGTGGCCGTGCTCGCCGCACTGGTGACGGTGGCGGCCCGCGACAACGACGGTGCCGTCGACCGGGACGGCCTGCGCGCAGAGTCCGGCCGCATCGTCGCCGCGGTGTTCTCCGTTGACGCCGCCGGCAAGAAGGACAGCGTGGCGTCGCTGGTGACCGACGATTTCGCCGCCACCTACGGTTCGCTGCTGCGGGGCACCCCGGCGTCGGGCGTGCGGAGCATCCAGTGGCGGCCGACGGCGTCGGCGGTCATCGACGCCGGTCCCGGCTGGGGTGCGACGCTCACCGCGTTCGACGTGGTCACCACCGCCGACTCCGGGAAGGCCGAGACCGGCACCCGCACCCTGTGGATACGGCTGGTCCGGTCCGGGGACACCTGGAAGCTCGCACGGGTGGAGCAGACCGTATGACCCGCACCGACACTTCCCGCACAGAGCTCGACGCCGCCCGCGACCGGGTGCGCACCGCCGAACGCGAGGCCCGCCTGGCCGCGATCACCGCCGCCGACGACCTGTGGACCCGCGCGATCGCCCGCACCAGGCTGGTCAAGGCCGCGCTCGCCGCGCTGCTCGTGGCGGCTCTGGCTCTGGCCGTCGCCTGCTGTTCGCGACTGTCTACCTGGCCGGTGTC
This sequence comes from Gordonia amarae NBRC 15530, assembly GCF_000241345.1. Taxonomy (GTDB): domain Bacteria; phylum Actinomycetota; class Actinomycetes; order Mycobacteriales; family Mycobacteriaceae; genus Gordonia; species Gordonia amarae. Next base: position 12,935 of record NZ_BAED01000021.1, on the reverse strand, counting down.
ACGTCGGTGACCGGCGGCGTGATCGGCGGAATCCTGGCCGCCGAAGGTGTTTTCGTCTTCGCGCTGGAGAAGATCGGCGGTGGTGACCTGTACCAGGTGCTCATCGGTCTCGCCCTGATCGTGGTGGTCCTGTTCAACCCGGAGGGCATCGCGGGTCCGGTGCTGGCGCTCGGCCGCAAGCTCGCGCGTGGCACACCCGCACGCGACGCCGAGGCCGTCGACTCGACGACCAGCGTGATCGCTGACGGCGATGCGACGAAGGAGCGAGCGTCGCGAAGGGTTCGGCGAGAAGAGGATCCTGAGGCGACCACGACACAGGACGGCGGCGCACCCGCGATGTCACTGTCCGAGGTCACCGTCCGCTACGGCGGCGTGGTGGCCGTGGACGGTGTCGGATTCGACCTGCCACGCGGCGCGATCGTCGGGCTGATCGGTCCCAACGGCGCCGGCAAGACAACCCTGATGGACGCCATCAGCGGATTCGCGCCGTCCACAGGCACCGTGGGCCTGGCCGGGACGACTCTGACCGGAACCAAGACCTACCGGCGCGTCCGGGCCGGTCTGGGCCGGACCTTCCAGGCAATCGAACTGTACGAGGATCTCAGTGTCGCCGAGAACGTGTCGGTGGGCCTGTCGGCCCGCGCCGGGGAAGGTCACGTCGGCGAATCCGAACTCGACGAGATCTTCGATACCTTGGGCCTTGCCGAGGTGAAATACAGTGCCGCATCCCAGCTCTCACAGGGGCAACGGCAACTGGTGTCCATCGCGCGGGCGCTGGCCGGTAAACCCAAGGTACTGCTGCTCGACGAACCGGCCGGTGGCCTGGACACGAGCGAAAGCCTGTGGCTCGGTGAACGGCTCAAGGCGTTGCGCAGCACCGGCGTGACGATCCTGCTGGTGGAGCACGACATGGGCCTGGTGATGAGCATCTGCGACCAGATCCACGTCCTGGACTTCGGCAAACTACTGGCCAGCGGCACACCGGAGGAGATCCTGAGCAACACCGCAGTGATGCAGGCCTATCTGGGTACCTCCCACTCGGGCGGGAAACAGCAAGAGGTGGTTGATGAGTCACCCGGAGCGGTCGAGACCGACCCGGCCGGTGGAAAGGTGCTGCTATGAGTCTTCGCGTCGATCAACTGGTCGCCGGGCACGGCAAGGTGCCGGTGGTGCGTGGTCTCGACCTGGAGGTCGAGAGCGGCAAAGTACTGGCGCTGCTGGGTCCCAACGGTGCCGGCAAGACCACGGTCATGCTGACGCTGGCGGGTCTGCTGCCGAGGCTCGGTGGGTCGGTGTCGGTGAACGGGCAGGTGCTGCCCAGCGGTAACCCGGGCAAGACCAACTCGTCCGGTGTGGTGCTGGTGCCCGACAACCGGGCCCTGTTCGGCGGCCTGACCGTGGCCGAGACGCTGACGCTGTCCCAGCGTAAGGGCGGCGTCACCGCCGACCAGATCCGCGACCTGTTCCCGGCGCTGACCAAACGCTGGAAAGTCAAGGCAGGAGCCCTCTCCGGCGGCGAACAGCAGATGCTGGCCGTGGCCCGGGCGCTGGTGCAGAAGCCGGCGGTGCTGTTGATCGACGAGATGAGCATGGGCCTGGCGCCGGTGATCGTCGAAGGGCTGCTGCCCATCGTGCGCGATATCGCCGACTCGACGGGCACCGCGGTGATCCTCGTCGAACAGCATGTGGCGCTGGCGCTGGAGGTGGCCGACGAGGCGGTGGTCCTGGTGCACGGCGAGGTGACCCTGCGCCGGTCGGCCGACACGTTGACCGCGGACTCGGAAGAGTTGCGGCAGGCCTACTTCGGCAAGGCGGCGCAACCCGCCCGCTGACCGGAACGATGATCGACAAGGCCCCGGCACCTTCGACGTGCCGGGGCCGGATCTGCATGGGGCGTTACTCGGCGGGGAGCGCGCGCACCGGGACGCTCTTCCAGCCGGCGACATTGGTCATCGAGACGCGGCTGAGCTTGCTGCGGTCGATCTCGTAGCGGGGAAGCTTGTCGAGCAGCAGGTTCAGTGCCACTCTGCTCTCCATCCGCGCCAGCGGTGCGCCGAGGCAGCTGTGGGTGCCGTAGCCGAAGCCGAGGTTGTAGCCGAACGGCCGCTTGCGGTTGATGTCGAAGACGTCCGGATCGTCGAACACTCTGTCGTCGCGATTGGCGGCACCGGTGATCAACATGACGGGGGAATCGGCCGGAATGGTTTCGCCGTAGTAGGTGACTTCCCTTGTGGTGACCCGGAAGTTGTACTGCAACGGGCCGTCGAATCGGACCAGTTCCTCGATGGCGTCGGGCACTTTGTCGCGGTCCTGGCGCAGGGCCTCCCACTGGTCGGGGTGGTCGGCGAACACGACGAGGGCGTTGCTGATCAGCTTGGTGACGGTCTCGGCGCCCGCACCGCCGAGGAGGCGGCAGAAGCCGATGATCTCGCCGTCGGTGAGGCGCTTGGTCTCGCCGTCGGCGGCGACGTACTCGGACGCGATGAGCTCGCTGAGCATGTCGTCCTGCGGGTCTGCCTTACGCTCTGCCAGTAGCGATTCGAAGTACTGGCCCATCGCCATCGACGCCTCGGCGCCCGCCTGGCTCATCATCATGTTGCCGGCTTCGCGGGCCAGGTAGGTGTCGATCCACAGCCGGATCTGCTGTCGGCGATCGGCCGGCACACCGAGGATCTTGCAGATGATCTCGACGGGGAACAGGGCCGCGAAATCGCCGACGGCGTCGAACGAGGTGGGGTCGTCGATCTCGTCGAAGAAGCCGTGGATGGTCTCGGTGACCAGGTCGGCCCAGGCCTTGACCGCGCGCGGGGTGAATGCCTTGCTGACCAGTCGGCGCATCCGGTCGTGCTCCGGCGGGTCGAGCATGATGAGCTGCGGTGGAATGCCTTTGAGGAGTTCGGCGATCTTGATCATGTCCAGGGTGACACCCTTGGCCGAGGAGAAGGTGGCCGAGTCCTTGTAGGCGGGGGCGATGTCCTCGTACCGGCTGATCGCCCAGAATCCGTACTCGGCGTTGTGGTAGAGCGGCGCCTCCTCGCGCAGCCTGCGATAGGTGTCGTACGGATTGTTGAAGAAGGTCTCGCTAAAGGGATTGAATTCCACGCTCTCGGCCTTGGGGGCCGTCGGGGCACTCATCGTGTGTTCCTCCATCTGTTGGCTGAAGATCTGGCCCGTTGGTCGCCGCCGCGTTCCGGTGGGTTGTGCCGGTGGCCGGCGAGATCACGGTCGGGCAAATCGGACACGGCACCGCGTTGTCGGTGCCGGATCCGGGTTCGGGATTCTTCGCAGCACCTCGGGCACCTGGCGCGTGCGGGCGAGCGTTGCTCGCGAGCGGCCACAAGATGGGCAAACCTGTGAGCCAGGCCTCATTGTGGCCCAGATCGGGCAATAAGGCAACGTCGGCTCGGGCGCCCCGGGTGGTGTTGACGGCGGTGGTGATAGTGACTACTATCGCTTGTGACGCCAGCCACACTCGATGGTTGGCATGGTGGCCGCCGCACCGATCTCAGTCCCCCGACATGCGGCGACCGCGCGCTCTGCGCCAAAGGAGGATTCCCAAAGGAGGATTCATTGACCAAGAATGCGGAAGTCACTTCATCGCAACCGGTTTCGGAGTTGGGCGCTTCGGCTTCCGGTAGCGCTGGGGCGGCAGGCGGGTCGGCATCGGCCACGGGAACGGCCGGTACGAGCCCCACCCGTGCCCGGATGATCGAGGCCGCACTGGCCACCATCGACGATGTCGGGCTGTACCGGGCGTCGTCCAACGAGATCGCCCGCCGGGCCGGCCTGACCTGGGGCGTGATCCAGCGCCAGTTCGGTTCCCGTGAGGCGTTGCTGCTGGCCGCATTCGAAAGCGAATGGACCAAGCTGATCGAGATGGCGCATTCGCCGATCATCGGCGACACCATCGAGGAGCGCGTCCGCTGCTTCCATCAGATCCTGCGGAGCCACTATTCGCGCAGCGAGTACTACACGGGCATCCAGATCGTGTCCAACCTGCGTAAAGACCCCAAAACCTCGGCTGCGGCACTCGAACTCATCGAGACGATGACCACGCGATCGGCGGGATTCCTGTCGGGACTGCGGGAACGGGTGCTGCCCGACCACCCCAACGGTCCGGAACTGACCAGCCTGATCTTCTTCGCCATCAGGGACTTTCACATCGGCACCCATGTCGAGGCCGCGATGAACCTCGCCGAGGTGTACGAACGCCGGCGCGCCGACCACGCGTCCGAGGAGGAAGTCCTGATCAATGGGCTGATCGATATCGCCCAACGCCAGTCCGAAACCTCACAGGAGAATTGATGACCACCGCCTTGGATATGTGCTGCGACGACGACCGCCTCGCAGTGTTCATCACCGACGTCTCGGGCGAGCGTGCCCGCGCACACGCGGAACAACTCGCGGCCGAGGGTTACCTGCTCGTCGTCGGCGCCGCCGATGCCGAGATCGGTGACGGTGTCGCCGACCGGATCCGCGAGACGGGTGGCGCCGCATTCGGTGTTCAGCTCGACATGTGCGACATGGCATCGGTCGGCGCCGCGGTCGAGACGGCACAATACCTGGCCGGCGCAGTCGATGCCGTGATCCATTACAGTCCAGCAACTTCCGACGAAGCCCACCACCTGGCGGCCTGTCTGGCCGAGGCGGGTGCGGCCGGTCGCCGGCACGAACTGCTCCTCGTCGAGGCGGAGACCTCTGACTCCGGGGCCGATCTCGCCGACGCGCTCCACGAATGGTCACAGGACCGGTCCCGGTGGGCGCACAGCCGCCGCCGTGCCCGGCGCGCGGACCAGCTGCTCGGCACCCGGGGTGCGGTGACGCTGGTTCCGCCGATTCCCGTCGCCCCGCGCGTCCCGGCCGGCGTCTGACCCCATCGGCTTCACGAACAATCACATACGCACTCATCACTCGCCGATTGAGATCTCTGATCCGTTCGGCGACAGGTGAATCGCGCTCAGGAGTAGTCCATGAACAACCCCGGCGCCGCGATCGTCGGCATAGGCACAACCGAATACTCGAAGAAGTCCGGACGCAGCGAACTGCGTCTGGCCTGCGAGGCGTCCCTGGCCGCACTGACCGATGCGGGCATCGCCCCCGGTGACGTCGACGGCTTTGTCACCTTCTCCATCGACAACAACGACGAGAGCACGCTCGCCCGCAATCTGGGCGTCAGCGAGGTCGACTTCTTCGCCCGCACGTCAGCGGGCGGGGGTGGCGCGCCCGGCGCGATCACGTTGGCGGCCATGGCGATCGAGTCGGGCAAGGCGTCGACGGTGCTGTGCTATCGGGCGATGAACGAACGCTCGGGCCGCCGCTTCGGCCGGCCGCTGGCCTTCGAGTCGCAGGAGGTGACCACCGCAGAGGCGGAGCGGGCCTGGTCGGCGCCGTTCGGCATGGCCACCCCCGCGGCCTTCATGGCGCACAGCGCCAGGCGCTACCTGCACCAATATAATGTGGACGCAGCGGATTTCGGACTGCAGCCGGTGATTCAGCGCGAGTACGCAGTCACCAACCCGGACGCCTTCTTCTACGGCAAGCCGATGACCCTGGACGATCACCAGTCCTCCCGGATGATCGCCGATCCGCTGCGGTTGCTCGACTGCTGCCAGGAGACCGACGGCGGTGTGGCGCTGGTGCTCACCTCCGTCGAACGGGCGGCCGGGCTGCGGCACACGCCCATCCGGGTGCTGGGCGGTGCGATGGGAATCGCGGCACAGCAGCATGGGATGGCATCGATGTACCGCGACGACATCGCCGGCGTCGAAGAGACGAAGATCGTGGGCGATCAGCTGTACCGCCGCACAGGTTTGGCCCCCGCCGATCTCGATGTGGCGGTGCTCTACGACCACTTCAGTCCCGCCATCCTGATGCAGCTTGAGGCACTGGGCTTCTGCGGACCGGGCGAGGCGCCGGACCTGGTGCGTGAGGGCGCCACCCGTATCGGCGGCGCCATCCCCACCAACACCAACGGAGGACAGTTGTCCGAGGCGTACATGCACGGATTCAACGGACTCGTCGAAGCGGTCCGGCAGCTGCGCGGCACCGCCGTCAACCAGGTGCCCGGCGCCCGGCACGTCATCGTCACCGGCGGTCCGTACGTCGCCACCAGCGGCGTGATCCTGGGGGCGGCGTGATGACCGAGACTTCCGTTGCGTCCGTAGAGGTCACCCGGGGCAGGCCCGTACCCAAGGTCAACGGCGACACCGAGTTCTTCTGGGCAGCGGCCCGTGAACACCGGCTTGTCGCGCAACGCTGCTCGGCGTGCGGACAGTTGCGGCACCCGCCCGGCCCGATCTGCCCGGACTGCCAGAGTCTGGAATGGGAGAGCGCCGAACTGAGCGGTCGCGGCACCCTGTACAGCCACGTGACCGTGTACCAGCCGCTGCCGCCGGGGTTCACCGAACCGCCGATCGTTGCGATTGTCGCCCTCGACGAGGGAATCCGGTTGGTGTCCAACGTGACCGGGGTCGACGCCGACGATCTGGTCATCGGTGAACCCCTCGAAGTGTATTTCGTCGACCAGGACGAGGGCTGGTCGGCCCCACAGTTTCGGCGTCCGGAAACCGGCGCCTGATCACTATTGTTGAGGAATCAGGAGTAAGACATGACCGTCGTTGAAGACCCGTCAGTACAGCCCACCAACCGCAACGACCCGAAGTTGGCCCCTATCAAGGGGATTCCGGTGATCGATGTGGACACCCACCTCACCGAACCCGGTGACCTGTGGACCTCGCGGGCGCCGGAGAAGTTCAAGGACCTGGTGCCGCGCGTGGCGCTGCTGCAGGAAGAGGACTTCGCCAAGCGGGCCGGCTGGCGGCCCCGCCAGGTCCACGAGGGCGGTACCCCGGCCTGGATCGTCGGCGACGACACCTGCATCGGCTTCGCGGGCGGCGCCAGCGTCGTGAACAAGAGCAACCACAAGGTCAGGGGCAGTGACTTTATCCACTGGCCGCTGACCGACGTCTCCCCGGCCGCGAGCCTGGTGGAACCGCGGCTGGCGCTGATGGACGATGTGGGCGTGTGGGGACAGATCCTGTACCCCAACGCCGTCGGTTTCGGCGGGCAGGGACTGGCCAGCGTCGCCGACCCCGAACTGCGCATGCTGATCTTCACCATCTGGAACGACGCGATGGCCGAGATGCAGGAACAGTCGGACGGCCGGCTCATGGGTATGGGCCTGATCCCCTGGTGGGATATCGATCTGGCCGTCAAGGAACTCGAACGTTGCCACGGCATGGGTCTCAAGGGCGTCAACACCAACGCCGACCCGCAGAACCAGGGCTTCCCCGACCTGTCGGACAAGTTCTACAGCCCGCTGTGGGATGCCTGCGAGGATCTCGACATGCCGGTGAACTTCCATGTGGGAGCCAGTGTTTCGCAGGCAAGCTACCACGGGACCGCGCCTTGGCCCTCGCTCAACAACGATGCGCGCCTCGCCATCGGCACCTGCATGCTGTACCTGTCCAACGCGCGCATCATGGCCAACCTGATCTACTCGGGCATGCTCGACAGGCACAAGAAGCTCAAGCTGGTCTCGGTGGAGAGCGGCATCGGCTGGATTCCGTTCATGCTCACCGCCCTGGACTACCAGGCCGAGGAGAACGGCGTCGACTACCTCGAACTCAAGCCGTCGGAGTACTTCCGCCGGCAGATGTACTCGTGCTTCTGGTTCGAGGGCGAGGGTGATCCCAACTTCAAGTGGTACGCCGACCAGCTCAGCCCCGACAACATCATGTTCGAGTCGGACTTCCCGCACCCGACATGCCTGTACCCGTCGCCGCTCGACGGCATCGCAAGCGTCTTCAAGGATCACGATGTGCCGTGGGAGGACCGCGAGAAGATCCTCGGCGGCACCGCCGCGCGCGTGTACAACATCGACATGCCCAAGACGGTCACGCACTGATTCGCGTTTCCGGCAACAGCCCGAAAAGGACGAGGGGACAGCGTGATGGCTGCCTACAACAACACTGACGAAGCGGGTGGCAGATGACCGCGGTGATGAAGGGGGTGCGCATTGTCGAAGTGGCCGAACAGGCATTCGGCCCCGCGGCATGCGCACTCCTGAGCGACTGGGGCGCCGACGTCATCAAGATCGAGCCGGTGGAGAAGGGCGACGCCGGCCGTGGCCTGCGGGCACTGGGCAATGACGACGTCCTACCGCTGTTCGAAAGCAACAATCGCGGCAAACGCAGCCTGGGACTGGATCTTTCGACCGAAGAAGGCCAGGACATTCTGTACCGGCTCGTCGCCGACGCGGACATCTTCGTCACCAACAAGGTGCCGCGGGTCCGCAAACGCCTGAACATCGACGTCGACGACATCCGCCGTTGCAACCCGAACATCATCTATGCCCGCGCCACCGGCAACGGTGAACGCGGCCCGGAAGCCGACAACGGGTCCTACGATTTGCTCGGCTTCTGGTACCGGACCGGCGCGGCGCTCGGCGCCGCCCCGGCCGGCAGTCCGCCGCCTTATCTGCCGAGCCCCGGCTTCGGTGATCTGATCGGCGCCACCACCATCGCCGCCGGTCTGATGGGGGCGCTCTATCACCGGGCCACCACCGGTGAGGCGCCCGTCGTCGACGTGTCGTTGCTGGCCACGGGCATGTGGGCGATGAGCGGATCGATCTCCTCTGCCGCCCTCACCCGGGAATGGTCGTGGCCGCCGCCGGCGCGAAACCCGTTGTCGCACACGTACGAGACCGCGGACCATCGGTGGATCGGGCTGTGCTGTCTGCAACCGGCGTCGTACTGGGCGCCGCTGTGCGAGGTGCTCGGCCGGCCCGACCTGATCACCGATCCCCGGTTCGCCGACTTCGGGTCCCTGATGGCCAACGCCGGTCAGGTGATGGACATTCTGGCCGGGATCTTCGCCAAGGAGAAGCTCGAACACTGGCGTACCGTACTCGCCGACTTCAAGGGGCAGTGGACCGTCATCCAGGATCCCGTGCAGGTGCTCGACGATCCGCAGGTGGCGGCCAACGGTCTGGTGCAAACATGCACCACCGAAGCCGGTGTTCCGTTCGACCTGGTGACAGCACCCGTGCAGTACGACGGTCAGCCCGCCGTCGCCCGTCGTGGACCGGGACTGTCCGAACACGGCGACGCGATCCTCTCCGACCTCGGCTATGACTGGGACACCGTGGTCGACCTCAAAGTGCGTGGCGTGGTCGCCTGATCGGCACCATCCACGAGATCAAACATTAGGAACAGCTCATGACCCAATCCGTACTGGGCGCGATCGACGTGCCCGACAATTCCGATGCCCGTGCGAATGCGCCGGTGTTCGACGCCGACACGCACATGTACGAGACGGCGGAGGCGCTCACCAAGTTTCTGCCCGAAAAGTACCGCACCGCAGTGCAGTACGTGCAGGTCGGACGGCACACCCGGATCGCCATCAACGGGGTGATCACCGACTTCATCCCCAACCCGACGTTCGACCGGGTCGCCGCACCCGGCGCGCACGAGAAGTTCTTCGCCGGCGAGAACACCGAGGGACTGACCCTGCGCGAGATGCAGGGCAAGGCCATCGACGCCCCTGCGGCCACCCGCAACCCGGAAGACCGTGTGGCGGAACTGGATCGGCAGGGCGTGCGAGAGTGCCTGAACTACCCGACGCTCGCCAGCCTCGTCGAGCATTCGTCGGCCGAGGATCCGGAACTGACTCTGGCCATCATTCACGCACTCAACCAGTGGATGCTGGAGCACTGGCAGTTCGCCTACCAGGATCGGGTGTTCTCGACGCCGGTCATCAACTGCTCCGAGGTCGACGGTGCCCGCCGGGAGCTCGAATACATTCTCGAGAACGGCGCCAAGGTGGCGCTGATCAAACCGGCGCCGGTGAAGGGCGTGCATGGCTGGCGCTCGCCCGCGCTGCCCGAGTTCGATCCGTTCTGGGCCGACGTCGAGTCGTCCGGGCTGCCGATCGTATTGCATGCCAGCCAGCCTCCGCTCGATGAGTACGTCAACAAGTGGGAGCCGCCGAACACCAAGAACTTCATGGCGATGAGTTCGTTCCGGTGGCTGGTCCTCGGGCACCGGGAGATCTCCGACATGATCGGCAGCCTCATCTGCCACGGAACACTGACCCGGTTCCCGAAGCTGCGGATCGCGAGCGTGGAGAACGGCAGCTCGTGGATTCACCCGCTGTTCCACGATCTGCACGATCTCACCAAGAAGATGCCGCAGAACTTCCCCGAAGACCCTCTCGATGTGTTCCGCCGGAACATCTGGGTCAGCCCGTTCTGGGAGGGTTCGGTGGCCGACGTCGTCGACACCGTCGGCTGGGACAAGGTGATGTTCGGATCGGACTACCCGCACCCCGAGGGACTGCCGGAGCCGAAGGGCTACTGGAAGTACGCCGAAGGCATGGACAACCGGCGAACCTGGGACTTCGTGGGCGACAACGCCCGCCGGTTCATGGGTCTGCCCATCGCCAACTCCGACCCGGCCGCGGCGGCACCGCCCGCCTAGCTGAAGGTGGCATACCCCGCCGGCCCCGGTGCGAGCTTGCGAGCCTCGAAACCCGGTGAGACGACAATGTCAGCTCACCGGGTTTCGAGGCTCGTCGCTTGCGCTCCTCGCACCTCAACCGACGGGTTGGGAACGGACACGAAGGACGAGGTGGGAACGGACACGAAGAAGGGCGGTCACGCACAGCGTGACCGCCCTTCTTTTGTGGCTGCTATGTGGTGGCCGCTGCCTCGACCTTGTCCTCGGTCTTCGGCGACGGGTCGCCGGGACGCCAGTCGGCGTCGACGTCGTAGAACTGGAGTGCCCAGCGGCGCATGGCCATGTAGGGCTTGGCGTCGATACGGTCGAGCGGGGGACGCTCGACGTACTTCTGGTAGCGCCAGATGCTCAGGTCGTCCCAGACCGTTTGCAGGAAGCGCTTTTCCACCAGCTTCTGGATCTCCGGCGGCGGCACGTCGGAGGTCTCACCCTCGGGCTTGGGCCACCAGATCTTGTAGAACAGGTCGGACTTGCCCTGATCGGTGGGGGTGCAGGCAAAGATCAGCCGATGTTGTTGCACCCCTTCGAAAGCGGTGATCGCGTAGCCGAGGCCGGCGATGTGGCTGTGCACGCGCAGCGACATCGCGTCGGGATCGGAGCTGTTGACGTCCGGCCAGCCGGTGAGGAACTGCCACTCGTTGTCCTCGATCTCCCATTTGAGGCAGATCGGGGTGACGGTGGCGTTGTGCACATAGCGGAAATGTGCACTGTCCGGGGCGTTTTCGGCGACGATCTGCGGATGGACGTTCTCGTCCCGGCAGACCACCGAGAACTCCGGATACGACCGGTAGTACATGTCCGGGGTGTCGGTGACCTCGGGGAACTTGGTGAAGATGTCTGGCGGCGCCCACCGCGGGGCCTCACCGTGCGGGTGATACCACATGAACACCACGCCGTGCGACTCGTGAATAGGGTACGAGCGCAGCTTCATCGTCTTCATCGTGCGGCCGGGCTCCGACGGCATGTATGCGTGCTTGCCGTCGGGACCCCAGCGCCAGCCATGGAAGGGGCATTCGATGCAATCGCCCACGACCTTGCCGCCGTGGCCGAGATGCGCACCGAGATGCTTGCAGTTGCCGGTGAGTACGTGAATCTCACCGTTGTCGTCGCGGTAGCCGACGAGTTCCTCGCCGAAGTAATGCAACGGCTTGGACTGTCCCTGCTCGAACTCTTCCGACCAGCCGATGACGTACCAACCGGTCGCGAACCAGGTGAACGGAACTTCCATGGCTTTCTCCTACTAGTGGGCTGTTAGGACTGCTGTGCGGCAGCGGCCTGAATCTGCTGCTCCCACGCGGCGAGCTTGTCTTCGGCGCTCGACTGGTGATGGCTGAGCGCCTGGATGGAGACGTCGTGCCCCTCGGCCTGTGCGCGCAGGGCGCCAACGGTGCACTGCTCCTTGGGGATGTGCTTGAACGGGTCGAAGTGGTACCACTTCATCGTGTTCTCGAAGGTGATCTTGTTGATCTCGTCGTCGGGAACCTGGGCCTCCTGGAAGACATTCCACAACTCCTCGGGTGCGTGGGGCCACATCGAATCCGAATGTGGGTAGTCCATCTCCCACGAGATGTTGTCGATGCCGATCTCGTGCCGCAGCCTGACACCGAGCGGGTCGGAGATGAAGCAGGTGAGGAAGTGCTCCTTGAATACCTCGCTGGGCAGCTTGCCGCCGAAGTTCTGCAGCGTCCAGGTGGAGTGCATGTCGAAAGTGCGGTCGACGCGCTCGAGGAAGTAGGGGATCCAGCCGGTGCCGCCCTCGGAGAGCGCGATCTTGAGGTCCTTGTACTTCTTGATCGGTGCCGACCACAGCAGGTCGGCCGCGGCGTTGACGATGTTCATCGGCTGCAGGGTGATCATCACGTCCGGCGGCGAGTCGACGGCCGGGATCGACAGTTTGCCCGACGAGCCGATGTGCACGCACATCACGGTGTCGGTGTCGACGAGGGCCTGCCAGACCGGATCCCAGTAGTCCGAGTGGAAGCTCGGGTATCCCAGGGCGGCGGGGTTCTCGGTGAAGGTCAGCGAGTGCACGCCCTTGCGGGCGTTGCGGCGGATTTCCTGGGCGCACAGTTCGGCGTCCCAGATCACCGGCAGACCCATCGGGATGAACCGGCCCGGATGCGAACCGCACCATTCGTCGATGTGCCAGTCGTTGTAGGCCTGCACCAGGGCGAGTGAGAAGTCCGAATCCTCGGTGGCAAACAGGCGGGCCGCGAAACCGGGGAACGACGGGAAGTTCATGCCCGCGAGCACACCGCCGGCGTTCATGTCCTTGACGCGTTCGGCGGCGTTGTAGCAGCCGGGACGGATCTCGTCGAGGCCCTCGGGCTCGAGGCCGTACTCCTCCTTGGGGCGGCCTGCGACCGCGTTCAGGGCCACGTTCGGGATGATGCGGTCGCGGAATTTCCACATGTCCGC
>NZ_BAED01000022.1 GCF_000241345.1 Gordonia amarae NBRC 15530 | reverse complement strand
AACCTTTCGACACCTCACGCCACCACCTCGAAACAAGACGTCAGCGGCCCTTCCAGACCGGCGCACGGCGTTCGGCGAACGCGACCGGCCCCTCAGCAGCGTCCTCGGACGCGAAAACCTCGTCGGTATACGACTTTTGGAGTTCGAAGGCCTCGACGTCGGACCAGAGACGGGACAGCCCGGCGACGGCCTTGCTGTTGCGTACCGACAGCGGCGCGTTGCACGCGATGGCCGAGGCCAGTTCCTTGGCCGCTTCCAGGGCGGTGCCGTCGGGCACGACTCGGTTGATCAGGCCGTACCGTTCGGCGCGGGCCGCGTCGATCGGATCACCGGTCATCAGCAGCTCGAGCGCGATGGGCCGCGGCAGCAACCGCGGCACCCGGAAAATGCCGCCGGCCCGGGCGATGAGACCCCGCTTCACCTCGGGCAGACCGAATTTGGCACCCTCGGCCGCCACCACGAGATCGGCGGCGAGGACGAGTTCAAAGCCACCGCCCAGCGCCCAGCCTTCGACGGCCGCGATCAGCGGTTTCGCCGGCGGCGACTGCACCAGACCACCGAAGCCGCGTCCCTGGACCACGGGCCGTTCCCCGGTGGCCGCGAACCGTTTCAGGTCCATTCCCGCACAGAATGTCGGGCCCACCCCGGTGAGGATGCCGACAGAGATGTCGGGGTCGGCGTCAAGCCGGTCGAGGGCGGCGGCCAGTTCGACCGCCGCCTCCTTGGTCATGGCGTTGCGCTGATCGGGGCGGTTGATCGACATGACCAGCACCCCGTCACCGGTGACCTCGGTGAGCACCTCGGAGGTCATCGCGGCGCCATCCGGATCGACCCGTCCAGCCGCACGGTCTCGCCGTTCACGTACGGGTTACGCAGCAACGACAGCGCCATGTCGGCGTAGTCGGCTGGGCGGCCGAGACGCTTCGGGAACGGCACCGACGCGGCCAGCCCGTCCCGGATGTCATCGCGCAGCCGCGCCAGCATCGGGGTGTCGAAGGTTCCGGGGGCGATGGTGTTGACGCGGATACCCACGCTCGCCAGGTCGCGTGCGGCCACCAGCGTGATGCCGTGAATGGCGGCCTTGGAGGCGGTGTAGGAGGTCTGGCCGATCTGGCCGTCGAACGCCGCCACCGATGCCGTGAGCACGATGGCACCGCGTTCGGTGTCCACCGGTTCGCCGGCGGCGATGCGGGCGGCAGCCAGCCGCAGCACGTTGTAGGTGCCGACGAGGTTGACCTCCAGCACATCCCGGAAGCTCTGCAGCGGTGCGGGTTGTCCCGCCTTGTCGAGGATCCGCAGCCGGTCACCGCCGCGCCCCGCACAATGCACCGCACCACGCAACGGCCCATGACCGGCAGTGGCGTCGAGCGCATCGGTCAGGGACTGCTCGTCGGTGATGTCGACGGGCGCGAACACCGCGGCCGCACCGAGCCGTTCGGCCACCGTCTCACCGTCCGACGACGGCAGGTCGGCGACGATCACCTTGCCACCGGCGCCGACGATAGCCGTCGCCGTGGCCTCACCGAGACCCGACGCCCCGCCGGTGACCAGGAATGTGTTGTTCTCAAGCTGCATCAGTGTTTCCGTCCCCTTCAGTCCTGTGCGCGCCTGCGGGCGGCCCGCAGTTCACCATGCCGTTTGAGCATCGTCGCCGCAATGGTCTCCAGTTCCCGGGGCGGTGTCCGCAGACCGGCGAGCCCGGTCTCGCGGCTCGGCAGCGACACGGTGGCCGTCGCCGGGCAGGTGACCTCGCCGCGCTGGCTGGTGCCGCGGAACTCGATGTCGACCAGGTGCCTGTCCCCGTCTTCTCTCTTGCTGACGACCTCGCCGGTGAAGGTGTGGGTATCTCCGAGATAGTTGAACTTGCGCATCTGGCTGGACATGGATTCGATCCAGCCGTCGTCGCCGATCCAGTTGGTGAGGAAGTGGGTGAGCCAGCAGTCCCGCATCATGCCGTAGTCGTAGGAGGCCGGGAGCCCGATCGACCGGGCGTACTCGGCATCCCAGTGAATCCGTTGCGCCACATCGGGAATCCCCTGCTCATTGGGGATGTAGAAGGCACCGATACGCTGCCGGTTCTCGTACCAGAGCTTGCCGGTGCACGGCGTGTAGGGAGCGAAACCATAACCGCCGGAATGGAACACCACCATGTCGGTGACGGTGAGCGGTCCTTTGACCATCGTCGGGATGATGTCGCCGACGCTGACGTCCTCCCAGTACCGCGTCTGCGCGCCCCGGCGGCGTTCGGCGGCGTAGATCTCGTCGATCGCCGCGATCTCCTCCGGCGTGTACGACGCGGCCTCGACGGTGTCGTACTTCTTGCGCTTCTTCGATTCGTGCCGCTCGGTGTGGATGGTGATCACCCGCTGGATCTGCACGATCTCGGCACGCTGGTTGAACTGCACGAAGATCCGGGTCACCACCAGCGATCGGCCGGCGAACTCGGATTCCTTGAGTTCGACATTGTCGAAACCCTCGAACGAGTAGATGATGTCGCCGTCATAGACGGGCCGGTACCACTCGGTGGTGGACCCGGACACGAAGACGTGGATACCCCGGAACGGCGGGCGCCGTTGCTCTTTGGGGATCGGGTCGGCCAGCAGGTCCTTGGTGAGGGCGATGTTGATCATCGGCGGCGCAATCTGCCCCGCCCACCGCGTGTCCAGACCGTAGTCCTCGTCGGTGAACAACGGATTATCGTCGCCGTAACTGCGCGCGAACGCCCGCATGATGTCGGGACTGGCCTTCGAGAACTGCTCACGCTTGCGGACCGCGTGGTAGATACCCACGAGATCCCTGGCCCGCTGAATATCCTCGTCGAGAAAGGCGTAGATCTTCTCTGTCTTCTCGCCCTGTGTCGTCTCGCTACGAGCCTGGGCGGTATCGGCACTCACCGGGTTTCACCTTTCTGTTGACGCGCGGCCTGATAGCCGTCGCGGATGGCCTCCATCGCGGCGACCCTGCGGACCATGTCGGCGCGGCTCATCACGATGTCCTCGCCACCGACGTCGCTGTCGTAGCGCTCGATCCGCCCCCGTTCCGCTGCGATTTCGTCGTCGAGCAGAGTTCCCGCCAGTTCGCGCGTCAGCAGGTCCTGATCAACCCAATCAGCCTGTGGGAGTTGTTCGATCGGTTCTTCCATCACTGCGCTCCCCGTGCTCACACGCCCGCGCGCGGGAAGTTCAGCAGGCGGCGGGCGTTGAGCTCGACCATCTTGTGCACGTCCTCGTCGGGTACGTCGAGCATCGTCTCGTGCACAATCTTGCGGCTGTTGGGCCAGTTGGAATCCGAATGGGGGTAGTCGCCTTCCCAGGTGATGTTGTCGATGCCCACCAGATGCCGGTTGTCGACGCCGAACTCGTCGTCGATGAAGCAGCCGAAGATGTGCTTGGCGAACAGTTCCGACGGCTTCACCGTGGGGTTGATGTTCTGGTAGTAGCGGTGCTTGGCCCACACGCCGTCCATGCGTTCGAGCATGTACGGCACCCAGCCGATACCGCCCTCGGACAGCATGAACTTGAGTTCGGGATGCTTGTGGAAGGTCGGCGAGAACAGCAGATCGGCGGTGGCGTACATCGAGTTGCAGCCGAACAGCGCGGTCATCACCGCCATCGGCGCCTCGGGTGCGGTGATCGGTGGTTTGCCGGAGGTGCCGAAATGCACGCACAGCGGCATCTGCGTCTCGGTGACCGCGCGGAACACCGGATCCCAGTGGTCGGTGTGGAACGACGGCAGCCCCAGCGGGTGCGGGTTCTCCACGAACGACACGGTCCGCGCGCCCTTGGCTGCGGTGCGGTGCACCTCGGCGACCGAGGCCTCGATATCCCAGAGCGGCAGGATGACCAGCGGGATCAGCCGTTCGGGGTCGGTGGGGCACCATTCGTCGAGCACGTAGTCGTTCCAGGCCCGCACGCACAGCAGCGCCAGTTCCTTGTCCTCGCCCTCAAGGAAGACGGTCCCCGCGAAGCGCGGGAACGACGGGAACGACAGGGTGGCGTGCACGCCGTCGACATCCATGTCGCGCAGCCGGGCAACCGGTTCGTAGCAGCCGGGGATCATCTCCTCGTAGCGGGTCGGCTCGGCACCGTATTCCTCCGGCTTCTTGCCGGCAACCGCGTTGAGGCCGATGTACGGGTAGATCCGCCCCTCGTACTGCCACACCTCGGCGATCTTGGTGCCGCCGTCGTGCCGGCCGCCGTCACCGGCATGGATTGCCCGCGGCATCTGTTTCTCGATGATCCGCGGACCGACATCCCGGTATTTGGCGGGCAACCGGTCCTGCCAGAGCATCGGGTGCTCGATCAGGTGGTCGTCGGTCGAGATCAACTGCATGTGGTCCTGCAGCGGCATGGTGACTCCTCGGGGTCTATGACATCACGGCGCCGGGGGACATCGCCGCGAGTGGGCGAGTCGCAGCGGGCGGCTGAGGAGAAACTAACCGAACCAGTCCGCTGACCGCACTATGCAGCGCATTCCCCCAATCATTCACTTCTCGCGGCACAAGTCCTGAATACGTTCCAGCAGTGGGTATTTCAGTTTCCCTACCGGCTATTTCCCGATCGTCACCACACCATTTCCGGGTCTCGTTGACCGGGACATCACCGGCCACGCACCGCCACGGACTGCGATTCTTCCCATATCGGTCAGAAACAAGAACCGGACTTATGAGCAACCTTCAGGAGTGGTGGACGATGGGAAAACTCGACGGCAAAGTCGCTGTGATCACCGGCGCGGCACGCGGACAGGGACGCAGTCACGCGGTGACGCTGGCCGCCGAGGGCGCCGACATCATCGCACTCGACCTGTGCGCCGACATCGCCACCAACGAGTACCCGCTCGCCACCGAGGCTGACCTGGACGAAACCCTGCTGCTCGTGGAGAAAGAGGGCCGCCGCTGCGTCGCCGAGGTCGCCGACGTCCGCAGCGCCGATGCCCTGCGCGCCGCGATCGACCGTGGTGTCGCCGAACTCGGCGGCCTGCACATCGTGGTGGCCAACGCGGGCATCTGCCCGCTCGGTGAGGTCGGCGGGCAGGGCTTCATCGACGCCGTCGACGTGGACCTGGCCGGCGTGCTCAACACCGTCAGCGCCTCCTACCGGCATCTGTCCGAAGGCGCATCGATCATCGCCACCGGTTCGGTGGCCGGGCTGATGAAGGGCAGCGGCACCGACATCCTGGGACCGGGCGGATTTGGCTACAGCCATTCCAAGCGCGCACTGGCCAACTACATTCACGATCTCGCCCAGGTGGCGGCACGAGAGTCTATCCGCGCCAACTGTGTTCACCCCACCAACTGCAACACTGACATGCTGCACAGCCTCCCGATGTACCGGGTGTTCCGGCCGGATCTGGAGACGCCGGGCCGCGAGGACACCTACGAGGCGTTCAAGACCGGTCAGGAGATGCCGGTGCCGTGGGTCGAGCCCGCCGACATCAGCGCGATGGTGTTGTTCCTGGCCTCCGATGACTCCCGCTATGTCACCGGCATGCAGATGAAGGTCGACGCGGGTGCCGCGCTCAAGAACACCAACGCCTACTCACTGCGATAGGGCTGTGCAGATGACCGCGACAGCAACTCCCGAATCGGCGCAGCTGATCGAGTACCGGCAAGTCTTCATCGACGGCCGATGGGTGGACACCGAGACCGGCGCCACCGCACCGGTGATCAACCCGGCCACCGAACAACCCATCGGTATCGCCCCCGTCGCCACCGCCGCCGACGCCCGCGCGGCGATAGCGGCCGCCCGCCGGGCGTTCGACGAAGGCCCCTGGCCCACAATGACTCCGGCGGAACGCTCCGCGGTGCTGGTGCGGATGGCCGACATCATGGAGCGGCGCAAGACCGAACTCGTCGCACTCAACATCGCCGAAACCGGCGGCACCCGGGCCGGCGCCGAATCGTTCCAGACCACCATTCCGATCGCGCATTTCCGCGACATGGCACAGCGGGTGCTCACGTCGTATCAGTGGGAGGAACCCCTGCCCCCGCACGTGGGAATGGGCATCGGGCAGGGCGTGATCCTGCGCGAACCGTTCGGGGTGGCGGCGGTGGTGTCGGCGTACAACTTCCCGCTCTACCTCAACCTGATGAAGCTGGCCCCGGCGCTGGCCGCCGGCTGCACCACGGTTCTCAAGCCGGCGCCCACCACGCCGCTGGAGGCACTGATCCTCGGTGAGATCGCCGAGGAGGCGGGCCTTCCCGACGGTGTGCTCAACATCGTCACCGGCGATATCGACGTGGGCACCGAACTGTCCACCAGCCCGCTGGTCGACCTCGTCACCTTCACCGGATCGGACGTGGTGGGCCGCAAGATCGTCGAGCAGGCCGCACCCACCCTCAAGAAGGTGGTGCTCGAACTCGGCGGCAAATCGGCCAATATCGTCTGCGACGACGCCGATCTCGCGCGGGTGCTACCCGGCATCGTCCGCGACACCGTGCTGCACGCCGGTCAGGGCTGCGCCTACCTCACCCGCACCCTCGTGCACCGCTCGCGCTACGACGAGCTGGTGGAGATGGTCAAGGCAGCCCTGTCCCAGGTCGTCGTCGGCGATCCGGCCGACCCCGCCACCACCATGGGACCGCTGCAGACCGCCGGGCAGCGTGACCATGTCGAAAAGCTCATCGCCACCGGGGTTTCCGAAGGTGCCACCCTGGCGCTCGGCGGCGGACGGCCCGCCCATCTGGACAAGGGCTTCTATATCGAGCCGACTCTGTTTGTGGACGTGGATAATTCGATGACCATCGCCCGCAAGGAGTTCTTCGGTCCGGTGATGATCATCATGCCGTTCGACACCGACGACGAGGCCGTGGCCATCGCCAACGACAGCGATTACGGCCTCGCCGGCGGTGTGTGGGCCAAGGATCCCGTGCGCGCCTACCGGATCGCGCAACGTATCCGCACCGGCTACATCACCGTCAACGGAGGTGGCGGGGGCCTGAGCCCACACGGCCCGTTCGGCGGCTACAAGCGCAGCGGCCTCGGCCGCGAGCGCGGCGCGGTCGGCATGGCGGAGTTCCTCGAAACCAAGACCATCATCTGGGGCGTGGCCGCGGGCTGATCTCAGCACCGCGAGCCGCAAGGAAGGCCACACAAACATGAGCAGCAGGCAGCAGGTCGGTTTCGTCGGTGCGGGCAAGATCGGCGAACCGATGATCGGGCGGTTGCTGGCCGCCGGGCATCCGGTGTCCGTGTACGCCCGCAGGCCCGAGGTCCGTGAACAGTTGGCCGCGCTCGGCGCCGACACCCCGGATCGGCTCACCGACGTGGCACGGGCACCGCTCGTGCTCGTCTGCCTCTTCGACGACTCCCAACTCCTCGAAGTGGCGCCGAAGATCATCGAGAACATGGCACCGGGAACGGTGTTCGCCTCCCACACCACCGGCAGCCCACACACGATCGCCCAGCTCGAACGTCTCGGCGCCACGCGGCGGGTGTCCATCGTCGAGGCCCCGTTCAGCGGCACGCCCGCCGCCATCCGGGCCGGCCGGCTCACGGTGCTGCTCGGCGGTGATGAAGGTCCCACCGACGAGGTGGCCCGCGCCGTCGCGGCCTATGCCTCGACCATCCATCGCACCGGCGGCCTCGGCACGGCACTGTCGGCGAAACTGCTCAACAACGCACTGTTCGCGGCGTGTACGCAGATCACGCTGTCGGCGCTCGATTCCGCACGGCAACTCGGTATCGACGATCGGGTTCTGCTCGACGTGCTCGCCGATTCGAGCGGGGGCAGCGCGGCCGCGAGTTACATCGCCGCATCCGGGGAGGACCCGGCCGTCTACAGCGCCCGGATCTCGCGCTACCTGACCAAGGATCTCGACGCGGCCCGCACCGCCGCACACGATCTCGGTGCCGACGTCAGTGCACTGCTCGCCGCGGCGCGTCTCGGACCGATGAATCTCGACGTCGCCGCGGCAGCCGGCTGACACACCACGTCCACCCAGCCCACACCAGACCGACCACAACCCCAGGAGGTAGCCAGATGAGCACCACCGAGCCGACCACAGACACCGGGCCGACCACCGACACCGGCGCCGCACCGGCGGGCACGTGCCCCGTCCACGAGTTCAACCACTACCTGGAGAAGCCGTACGGCGAGAAGATGGCGTTCTACGACGCCATCCGCGACGAGGCGCCGATCGTCAAGAACTCGTTCGCCGAGCACTTCATCGTCACCCGCTACGAAGAGATCCTCGCCGCCTATCAGAACGCCAAGGTGTTCTCCAATTCCGCTGTCACCGTGTTCAACCCGAATCCGACCACGCGGTGGATCCCGCAGATGCTCGACGGCGACGAACACAAGCAGTGGCGCAAGAACCTCAACCCGCTGTTCTCCCCGAAGAACGTCGAACGGCTCGAGGAGAAGGTGCGTCACCGCGCCGTCGAGCTGATCCAGTCGATCGCGGCCAAGGGCAAGTGCGACTTCCTGCAGGATTTCGCGCTGCAGTATCCGTCGTTCATCTTCCTGGAACTGATGGGGATGCCGTTCGAGGATCTCGACAAGTTCCTGCACTGGGAGGACGAGATCCTGCACATCTCGGCGAGCCCCGAGGAGGCGGCACGGCGCCGGGCCGCTGCCTCGGCCGAACTCACCGAGTACTTCCGGGTGCTTATCGACGAGCGTCGCGCCGATCCGCGCGATGACCTGATCAGTAAGGCCATCTCGTTCGAGATCAACGGGCAGCCGGCCACCCAGGAGGACCTCGAATCCTTCTGCATCCTGATGTTCATGGCCGGACTCGACACCGTCACCGCCACCCTGGCAAACACCTTCCTGTACCTGGCCACCCACCAGGAGGACCGGCAGGCCATCGTCGACGATCCGGAGCTGATCCCGTCGGCGATCGAGGAGATCCTGCGGGTGTTCGCCATCGTCATCCCGTCACGGAAAACCCTGGAGGACACCGAGATCGCCGGCTGCCCCATCCCGAAGGGGTCGATGGTGTGCCTGCCTCTGAACGCGGCCACCCGTGACGACCGCCAGTACGAGGACGCCAAGGAAGTCCATCTGGACCGCCATCCCAACAACCACATCGCGTTCGGTGCCGGCCCGCACCGCTGCCTCGGATCGCACCTGGCCCGCCGCGAACTGCGCATCGCGCTGGAGGAGTGGCACAAGTACATCCCGAACTACCGGCTCTCCCTCGAATCGCATCCCACCGAGAAGGGCGGGCAGCTCGGCCCGGTCGGTTCGATCTACCTCGAATGGGACGTCTGAGTCGAAGTGGTGGCGTCAGGCACGAAGGGTCGCCGGACCCTTCGTGACCCTCGCTCCTTCGTCGCATCGGCCTCAGGGATCAAGATGGGTACCCCTATCCTTCGTCGCATCGGCCTCAGGGATCAAGACGGGTACCCCCGTCCCTCGTCGCATCGGCCTCAGGCACCAAGAGAGGTACCCCCGTCCCTCGTCGCATCGGCCTCAGAGACCAAGATGTTTGGTCGCAAGCGAACATCGACCGGCCTTCTTGATCCCTGAGGGCGTCGCGCGAGCTTGCGAGCCGACGCGTCTCGAAGGGTCCGGCGAGATGCGGCTCCCAACGAGCTTCAGCCGAGCCGGTCGAAGATGCGGGCGGCTGCGGTGTCGCGAAGGTGTTCGGTCCGGGCGCAGGATGCCTCGTCGGTCAACGCCCGGCGCAGCAGCAGGTGCGCGGGGTGCTCCCAGGTGAAGCCGATGCCGCCGTGCACCTGGATGCAGGCCTCGGCGTTGCGGACCGCGGCCGAGACTGCTTGGGCGGCGGCCAGATCCACGGACAGATCATCGAAGGTGTCGGCGGCCGAGAGCACCTGGTTGCGGGCGCTTTCGGCATCGACCAGCATGTCGGCGCAGCGGTGCGAGACGGCCTGGAACGAACCGATCTGCCGGCCGAACTGCTCGCGCTGCCCGGCCCAGTCGACAGCCAGCGCCAGCGCCCGGCTCGCGACCCCGACAGCATCCGTCGCGAGCAGTAGACGCCACAGTCGTTGCGCTGCCGCGATATCGGCGGGAATGGCGGTGGCAGGCACCGCATCGAACGAGACGGTGCCGGAGGTGCCGGTCAGGTCGAGGGCCTCCTGCGCGGTCACCGTCGCCCGGTCCGCGTCGAGCACGACTACCGAAGCGGCACCGGTGATCACCACGAAGAGTTCGGCGTCACCTGCACCGCGGACCCGTTCGACGGTCCCGGTGAGAACGCCATCGGACAGCGTGGGGGCTCGGGAGTCGAGGACCCAGCCCGTGTCATCGAGCCCCACGACCACCGCGACCTTCGCGCCGCCGACGATCCGCCGCGCATGATCGCCGGCGGGCACCAGGGCGAGTGCGGTGGCGGCATCGATCAGTCCGCCGGGGGCCAGACCGAACGCGGCCTGCTCGATCGCGGCACACAGGAGCCGCAGCCGCGCCCCGCCCCCACCGACGGCTTCGTCGGCGCACAGACCGGGAAGACCGAAGTCCACCAGACTATTCCAGAGCTCAGCGGACACCGCTTCGCCGGCGATGATCCGGTGCGGGTCGACGTGAGCGGACACGATCGCGGCGACGGCCTCGCGAACCGCTGCCTCGTCGTCGGACGGCGCGGTCAGCGGGGTCCCCGGGGGTACCAGCGGTTTGCGGCGGCCCTCACCCCGGTGCGACGGCAACCCCAGCACCGATTCGGCGATAGTGTTGCGCTGGATCTCGGCGGTGCCCGCCCCGATGGTGGCCGCGCGTGACATCAGGTACCCGTAGGTCCAGCGGCCGCCGTCGACGGCGCCCTCGGATCGGCTGCCCAGCATGGCACCGGAACCGCCGAGCCGCAGTGCCAGACGTTGCAGACGCTGTTCGAACTCCGACTTGACGAGCCGGTTGATCGACGATACTCCCATCGGATCCTCTTGCCGCAGAGCGGCGTCCAGCGCGCGTGCGCTGTTGGAGACGATCGTGCGCACATCGGTTTCCAGCCGGGCGAGTTCCTGCAGGACGTGTGGATCGTCGCGGTAGCCCTGCTTGTCGGCCTGCGCGAACACCTGGTCGACGGTCTTGCGGTATTTGAACTCGTCGGCCAGCGCCGCGGTGGCCCGCTCATGCCCGAGCGAGGTGCGCATGATGGCCCAGCCTTCTCCTTCCTCGCCGACCCGGTTGGCGACCGGCACCTCGACGTCGTCGAAGAAGACCTCGGCGAAGTGATGTCCGCCGGCGATGTCGCGCAGTGGCCGCACCTCGATACCCGGGGTGCGCATGTCGATGAGCAGGTAGGTGATGCCCGAGGTGGACCGCCCGGCGGGGCCGGTCCGCACCAGCGCGAAGATCCAGTCGGCCTTGTGCGCCAGCGTCGTCCAGATCTTCTGGCCGGTCACCCGGTACACGTCTCCGTCCCGGACGGCGCGGGTGCTCAGCGAGGCGATGTCACTACCGGCTCCGGGCTCGGAGAACCCTTGGCACCAGCCCTCTTTACCGCGCAGGAGCGGTTCGAGGAAACGGTGCCGCTGGGCGTCGGTGCCGTGCACGATCAGGGTCGGGGCGACGATGAACGACATCGTGAACGGATGCCGCGGCACCCCGGCCGCGGTCATCATCCGGTAGTAGTCGAGTTGGTCGGCCAGCGGCAGTTCCATCCCGCCCACCGACCGCGGCCAGGAGGGTGCGGCCAGACCTGCGTCGACGAGTTCGGACTGCCAATCGAGGGCGGCCTGCCACCGGTCCTTCGACGTGACGGGCCGGGGCCGGGCCCGGTAGTCGGCCAGCAGCGCGGTGAGCCGCTCACGCCAATCGGCCCCTCCTTGCGCGGGCACAACGGTGTCGGCGGGGCATTCGGCCGGCACGGTGGTGGCGGCCGGGCTTTCGATACTCACAAGCAGTGTTCTCCCGTAGTTCCCGCAGCGCTACGACTCGGCGCTCGCCTTGCGCCGGTTGCCGTACCGCGCACCGATATCGGTGCTGCTGGTGCGGAACGCCACGCGCGCTTCCTCTTCCAGGGCCAGAGCGTGGGTGACCGACGCGCCGGCCCCCTCTTTGAGCAGACGCAGCATCCGTTGCACGGCGCCGGGGTGCCCGCCGGCGATGGTGCGCGCGATCGTCATCGTACGCTCCAGGTGCTGCTCGTGCGGCACCACCTCGTTCGCCAGGCCAAGACGCAAAGCGGTTGCCGCGTCGAAGGGTTCGCCGCTGAGGATGATCTGGATGGCCGCGGCCAGGCCCACCGTCCGGGGCAGCAGCGCACTGCCGCCCCAGCCGTTGAGCAGACCGATCTGGGCGTGTGTGTCGGCGAACACGGCCTTCTCGGAAGCGATGATGAACGAGCAGTTGACCGCCAGTTCGAATCCGCCTGTGTAGCAGGCCCCGTTCACGGCCGCGATCACCGGCTTGGAGCAGGCGCGCAGCACCTGCGTCGGGGTCGGGCCCTCGGTGCGTGGCGACGGACCGGACAGCGCCTCGGGCAGGTCGACACCCGAGGAGAACGACGGCCCGGCACCGGTGATGACCACGGCGCGGATATCGTCGTCGGAATCGGCCCGCCACAGTTGCCGTTTGAGTTCTTTGCGCATCGCCCGGTTGATCGCGTTGCGCTGGTCCGGCCGGTTCAGGGTGAGAACGAGAACCTGTCCGTCGAGTTCGGCGAGCAATGCCGGTGCGTCCCCGCCCTGCTCGGTCTCGGCTGCGGTCACCGTGCGGCCCCGTTCACCGCCGCGACGGGCACGTCGTTGACCGGTGTCACGGTGACCCGCCTGCCGAGATCGGCGATCACGGATTCGGCGTCGGCGACGATGCGCCGCACCAGCTCACCCGCCGAGGGGATGTCGTGGATCAGGCCCTGGGACAGCCCGACCGTCCACACCCCGAGCTCCGGATCACCCTCGGCGAACACCCGCCGCCCGCGCACCCCGGCCACCAGGTCCTTGATGTCCTTGAATCGTCCACCGGCGGCGAGGATCTCGATGACCTCGTTGCTGACGGTGTTCTTGGCGACCCGCATGCTGTTGCGCAGTTGCCGCATGATCAGCCGGGTGTCCTTCTCGGAGGCGCCGACGATGATCTGTTTGATGTCCTGGTGCACCGGGCTCTCCTTGGTACACATGAACCGGGTACCCATGTTGATGCCGTCGGCGCCCAGCGATAGCGCCGCCGCCAGACCGCGGCCGTCGGCGAAACCACCCGACGCCACGAACGGGATAGTCAGCTGATCGGCGGTCGCCGGGATCAGGATCAGCCCGGGGATGTCGTCCTCACCCGGATGCCCGGCACATTCGAAACCGTCGATGCTCACCGCGTCGGCACCGATCCGCTCCGCCTTGAGCGCGTGCGCGACGCTCGTGCATTTATGGATCACCTTCAGGCCGTGTTCTTTGAAGTGCTCGATGTGCACGGTCGGGTCCGATCCGGCGGTCTCCACGATCGGCACCCCTGAGTCGATGATGACCTGCCGGTACTCGGCGAAGGGCGGCGGGTTGATCGAGAGGGTGAGGGTGAGATTGACACCGAACGGCCGGTCGGTGAGTGCCTGGCAGCGGGCGATCTCGGCGGCCAGATCGTCGGGGGTGGGCTGGGTCAGCGCGGTGATGATGCCCAGGCCACCCGCGTTGGACACGGCGGCGGCCACCTCGGCGCGGCCGACGAACATCATCCCGCCCTGCACGACGGGATGGCACACCCCGAACAGCTCCGTGAACCGTGTGGTGAGCATCGTCATCTCCTAACAGGGCAAAAAGGTGCGGGCTGATTTTTCAACGTAGTGCGCGTTGCCGGGCGGTCCGGCCCCTGTCCGAATGAGCGGGACAGACCGTAAATGTGGCGTCCGTCACCGGGTACTAGTTGCACAATTCGCCTACGGGCGCGTGTATCTCATGCCGGTGTGCCGCATCACGGAGTCAGTGATCTCACCGCCCGGTATGCGTTCGCGCCGCTCACAGCGATCCCACTCCGACCTTCGAGGAGACACTATGAAGACCCTCCGGCGTCCCCGCGGCACGACCTCGCTGCGTGCCGCAACCCTGCTGGCGGCATCGGTGCTGCTCGCCGTGCCCACGCTCGCCGCGTGTGGTGACGACGACAGCGGCGACGACGCCGGCACCACCGTCTCCGCCCCCGACGGCGCCTTCCCCGGCAAGGCCGCCACGGGCAGCACCATCAAGATCGGCCTGATCAACAACGAAGGCGGATCGGCGATCTCGGCCCCCGAGAACCGCGAAGCCGCCGAGGCCGCCGCCCAGTACGCCAACGAGAATCTGGGCGGCATGGGCGGCCACAAGATCGAACTGGTGGTCTGCAAGCAGGCCGAGGAACCCACGTCGGCCCGCGACTGCGCCAACCGCATGGTGGAGCAGAAGGTGTCGGCCGTGGTCATCACCACCACCGGCCTCGGTGACGTGATGGTGCCGATCATCTCGGGCGCCAAGATCCCGTACGTGGCGACCGCCGGCCAGAGCACCCAGGAACTGGCCAACCCCTACGCCTTCATGTGGAGCGGCGGGTTCCCGTCGGCCCTGGAGTCGATGGCGGCGTACGCGAAGGGCAAAGGCTACAAGAGCGTGTCCGCCTTCACGATCGATGTGCCGGCCGCGGTCAACGGCCTGAAGATGATGGGCAACGCCTATTTCCAGGCCGCGGGCGTGAAGCTGAACATCGTCGCCATCCCGCCGGGCACCCCGGACGCCACCCCGCAGGTGAGCGCGGGCATCAAGGACAATCCGGAGGCCGTGCTGGTCGTCGGCGAAACCACTTCCTGCACTTCCACTCTCAAGGCGCTCGGCACCATCGGGTACAAGGGCGAGAAGATGGGAATCCAGGCCTGCGCCACCCCGAACGTGGTCTCCGCCGTCGGTGACAGCATCAACGACACCAAGATCTTCAGCGCCGCCCAGACCACCGGCGACGATGAGGAAGCACGCCTGTACCACGCCGTCGTCGACAAGTACCGTCCCGGCACCGACACCTCCGGCTATGCCTACGTCGGCTACCAGGGCGTCCTCGGACTGGTCCGCGCCACCACCGGACTCGGCGACGACACCTCGCCCGCGGCGGTGGCCACGGCCATCAGGTCGGCCAAGAACGTGGTGCTGCCCGCGGGCGGTGGCCTGACCTTCACCTGCGACGGCACCGCCAATCCGATGCTGAAGTCGGTGTGCAGCAAGGGTTCCATCCTCGCCGTGATGGAGGACGGCAAGCTCGTCGACGGCAAGGTCGCACCCAAGTAGTCACGGTCGGCGGCCCGCGGTGATCGCCGCGGGCCGCCACGACCTCGCCAAGTTCCACGAACGAGATCAAAGGCTTTTCACGATGACACAAGACTTCCAGTTCTTGTTGCTGGGCCTGGGCAACGGTGCCGTGTACGCGGCACTGGCCCTCGCGCTGGTCATGACCTACCGCAGTTCCGGGGTGGTGAACTTCGCCACCGGCGCGATCGCCCTGTACATCGCCTACACGTTCGCGTTCCTGCGCCAGGGCGAACTGCTCATCCCCATTCCGGGACTACCCAAGACCATCGACCTCGGCGGCGACCTCGGATTGTTCCCGGCCATGCTGATCGCCCTGGCGATCGCCGCCGCCCTCGGCGCATTCCTGTACTTCGCGCTGTTCCGGCTGCTGCGCAACGCGCCGGCCACCGCCAAGGCCGTCGCATCGGTGGCGTTGATGCTGGCCGTCCAGTCGCTGCTGGCCGCCCGCGTCGGCACCAATCCCGTATCGGTGGAGGCGATCCTGCCCTCGGACGTCGTCGAGTTCGGCGATCTGCGGATCCCGCAGGACCGACTGTGGTTTGCCGCGATCATCGTCGCGCTGACCGTCGCGCTGATTGCCGCGTTCCGGCTCACCCGGTTCGGTCTGGCCACCCGCGCCGCCGCCGAAACCGAGACGGGAGCACTGGTCACCGGCCTGTCACCCGAACGCATCGCGTACGCCAACTGGGCGCTGTCAACGATGATCGCGGGGCTGTCGGGCATCCTGATCGCACCGATCGTGCCGCTCATCCCGGTCTCGTACACCCTGTTCATCGTCCCCGCGCTCGCCGCGGCGCTGGTGGGCAACTTCAGCGCCATCGGCCCGGCCGTCTCGGCGGGCCTGGCGATCGGCATGCTGCAGTCGGAGATGACGCACCTGCAGTCAACCCTCGACTGGATGCCGCAATCCGGTATGGCCGAACTCATTCCGCTGCTGCTGATCCTCGTCTTCCTCGTGATGCGGGGCAAACCGCTGCCCACCCGCGGAACTCTCGTGCAGAGCACTCTCGGCGCGGCACCGCGACCCAAGAACCTGCTGATCACCGGCACCGTCTGGACGCTGATCGCCCTCATCGCGATGCTGGTGACCACCGGCAGCTACCGCGGCGCGATCATCATGACCTTCACACTCGCCATCGTCGCCCTCTCGCAGGTGGTGGTGACCGGCTTCGCCGGCCAGATCTCGCTGGCACAGTTGACCCTCGGCGGTGTCGGCGCGTTCATGCTGAGCCGGTTCACCGTCGACATGGGTATCCCGTTCCCCATCGCCCCGATCCTCGCCGCCCTGGTGGCCACCGTGGTGGGTGTGGTGGTCGGACTTCCCGCGCTGCGGATCCGCGGATTGCCGGTCGCCGTGGTCACGCTCGGCCTCGCGGTTTTCCTGGAGGCGTTCTGGTTCCGCAACAACGAGTACAACGGCGGTATCGACGGCGCCCACATCAAGGACCCGTCGTTGTTCGGGATCGACCTGGGTATCGGTGCGGGCGAGAACTATCCGCGCATCTCCTTCGGAATCGCCTGCCTGGCAATCCTGGTCATCATCGCCCTCGGTGTGGTCAAGCTACGCACCAGCCGACTGGGTGCGTCGATGCTCGCGGTGCGCGCCAACGAACGTTCGGCGGCCGCCTCCGGCATCAACGTCTCACGTATCAAGTTGACCGCGTTCGCGATCGGCGCGTTCATCTCCGGTATCGGCGGCTCGCTGATGGCCTATCAGCAGACGATGGCGGTACCCGAGGCGTTCACCGCGGTCGGCGGTATCGCGGTGTTCGCCATCTGCTACCTCGCCGGCATCACCTGCGTGTCGGGTTCGATGCTCGCCGGCATCATGGGTTCGGGCGGCATCATGTTCGTCGTACTCGACCGGGTCGCCAACGTCGGCGAGTACTACTCTGTCGCGCTGGGCATCTTGCTGGTGGTCACCATCGTGGCCCAGCCCGAGGGCATCATGGCCGACATCCTCAAGCGGATCGATCAGCTTCGGGAACGGTTCGGCGCCAAGGAAACAGGAGCGGCAGCCGAGGACGAAGGACTGCACGCCTCGCTCACCCCGGACGACATCACGGGAACTCCCGGACTACTCCCGGACACCACGGTGGACCGGTCGGCCGGCGAAGTCGTGCTGGCCGCCAAGGGGATCGGTGTCCGGTACGGCGGTGTCACCGCCCTCGACGACGTGAGCTTCGAGGTGACCGAAGGCGAGATCATCGGTCTCATCGGCCCGAACGGCGCGGGCAAGACCACCTTCATCGACGCCATCAGCGGATTCGCGGACGCCGAGGGTAGTGTCGCCCTCGCCGGCGAATCCCTCGACGGCAGGCACGCCCACCAGCGCAGCCGCGCCGGACTCGGGCGCACCTTCCAGGGCATCGACCTGTACGAGGACCTGTCGGTGCGGGAGAACGTCATGGTGGGCACCACGGCGTCGCTCGGCCGTGGGGCGGGCAATCCCCCACTCGATGACGCGCAGATGGCGCAGCTGTTCGAGGTGCTGCACCTGGACAAGGTGACCGAACGACCCGTCCGTGAACTGTCACAGGGGCAGCGGCAACTCGTCTCGGTGGCCCGCGCCCTGGCCGGAAGGCCGCGCGTGGTGCTCCTCGACGAACCGGCCGCCGGCCTGGACAGCACCGAAAGTGCCTGGCTCGGGTTGCGGCTCAAGGCGATCCGGGATGCGGGCACCACGATCATCATGGTCGACCACGACATGGACCTGGTGCTGGACGTGTGCGACCGCATCGTCGTCCTCGACCTCGGTAAACGTATCGCGATCGGAACCCCGGCCGAGGTCCGCAACAATCCCGACGTCACCCGCGCCTACCTGGGGTCGGCGCACAGTGGACAGGAAGTGCCGGCATGAGCAACGTGCTGTCCTGCCGCGAACTCGCGGCAGGCTACTCCAATGGGCGCCCGGTGGTGCGCGATCTGAGCTTCGACCTCGCCGCCGGTGAGATCCTCGCCCTGCTCGGTCCGAACGGCGCGGGCAAGACCACCGCACTGCTCACCCTGGCCGGCTTGCTGCCGAGCCTCGGCGGGTCGGTCGAGGTGGCCGGGACCACGCTCAAATCCGGCCAGGCGCGGGCCACCGCGAAAGCCGGCCTGGCGCTGGTCCCCGACAACCGGGAGTTGTTCACCACCCTGACGGTGGAGGAGAATCTGCGCCTGGCGGTTCCGTCGCGGCGCGGGTGGACCGCCGAACGTGACAGGGTTCTCGACTACTTCCCGCGTCTCGGGGAACGGTTACGGGTCAACGCCGGTGCCCTGTCCGGCGGCGAGCAGCAGATGCTCGCCATCGGCCGGGCACTGGCCCAGCATCCGAAAGTGCTTGTGGTGGATGAGCTGAGCATGGGTCTGGCACCGGTGATCGTCGAACGGCTACTGCCGGTGATGCGGCAGGTGGCCGACGACTCGGACACCGCGGTGATCATCGTCGAACAGCATGTGGCGCTGGTGCTGGAGATCGCCGACACTGCGCTGGTGCTGCGGCACGGGGACAACGTCCTGCACGATGCCGCCGAAAAGCTGCGTGGTGCACCCGAACTCATCGAACAGGCCTACCTCGGAGGTTCGTACGACCACGACCCCGTCAAGATCGCCGAAGCGCTCTAGAGAACCAGGAGCATTCCTGCCCGGCCCAGCCATCCCGGGCCGAGCCCACCGCCGCACGCGTACGGCACTTCCATCGGTTCCGGAATCATTTCGTCCCCTTCAGATTTCGCTCGATCCAGCATCCCCCGAAAGGACCACCCCATGACCACAATCCGCCGCCGGCGTATGTCGCGGATTGTCGCCGCGACTGCGGCCGCCCTGCTGTGTACCACCATCGCCGCCTGTGGTGACGACGGCGACGACGACGCGGCCACCAGCAGTTCGTCCATCGACTCCGCGTCCTTCCCCGGCAAGGCCGCCTCCGGCGCGCCTGTCAAGATCGGCCTGATCAGTGCCGAGGACGGACAGGCCGTGTCGCTGCCCGAGACCAGGGAGGCAGCCGAGGCCGCCACCAAGTATGCGAACGAGAACCTCGGCGGTATCGCCGGCCGCCCGATCGAACTGGTCTCCTGCAAGCAGCAGGAGGAGCCGACCTCGGCCCGCAACTGCGCCAACCAGATGGTGGAGCAGAAGGTCAACGCCGTCGTGGTCACCAATACCGGCATGACCAGCGTGATCGCCCCCATCGTCACCCGCGCCGGAATCCCGTACGTCACCTCGGTGGCCGGCGGCATGGAGGACGCGACCGGCGACAAGGCGTTCGTGTGGACCTCCGGTGCCAGTGCCTCGCTGGCGATGGCGAACTACGCCACCCAGCAGAAGATGAAGTCCGTCGTGGCCTATTCGATGGAGAACCCCGCCGCCCTCGGCGCGCTGGAGATGATCGCCAAGCCCGCGTTCAAGGCGGCCGGTATCGACTTCAACATCGTGTCCATCCCGTTCGGCTCACCCGACTCCACCCCCCAGGTCAGTGCCGGCCTCAAGCACAAGCCGCAGGGCGTGATCGTGCTCGGCGAATCCACCGTGTGCACCTCGGTCCTCAAAGCACTCGGCACCCTCGGATCCGACGCCCAGATCATGACCCCGCAGACCTGCGTCGCCCCCGACGTGGCCAAGGCCGTCGGCAATTCCGGGATCGAAGGGGTGAAGGTGTTCAGCAACGCCGACACCGAATCCGACGACGCCGAGAGCACGCTGTACCGCGCCGTGATGGCCAAATACTCCCCCAAGACGGAGACCAGCGGTTACGCCGTCACCGGCTATCAGGGCATGCTGGCCCTCATCCGCGCCACCGCCGGCCTGACCGGTGACGTCACCCCCGACACCATCATCACCGCCGTCCGCGGCGCGAAAGATGTTGTCCTGCCCGCGGGTCTGGGCATCACCTTCTCCTGCGACGGCAAGGCCGTCACCGGCATGCGCGGTGTCTGCAGCAACCAGGTCATCATGTCCACGGTGTCCGGCGGCACACTCACCGGCGCCGAGAAGATCTCCCTCCTCGGTTCCTGACCGTCCTCACCATGACACCGAATGCGGCGCCGGAGTCCACTCCGGCGCCGCATTCGGCGTTGATCCGTTGGGAGCCTGGCGTCACCGGACCCTTCGAGACGAGTCGGCTCGCAAAGCTCGCGCGACCCCCTCAGGGATCAAGACGGTGGCCCCGGCCAACCATCTTGCCCCCGAAGCCAAAAGCAACAAAGAAGCGACCACGCATCTTGATCCCTGAGGCCGAAGCGACGAAGGAGCGAGGGTCACGAAGGGTCCGGCGACCTTTCGACACCTGACGTCACCACCTCAATCGGCATACCGGCCGGCGAGGTCGCGGCCGATGATCTCCTTCATGATCTCGGTGGTGCCGCCGACGATGGTCTGGACGCGGGCGTCGGCGTAGGCGCGGGAGATGGGGTATTCGTCCATGTAGCCGTAGCCGCCGTGCAACTGCAGGCAGGCGTCGACGACGCGGTTCTGCAGTTCGGTGGTCCACCATTTCGCCTTGGCGCCGAGCGTCGCGTCGAAGCGGCCTTCGTTGAGGGCGTGGATGCTCTGTTCCAGGAAGGTGCGGGTGATGTCCACCTCGGTGGTCAGCTCGGCCAGCCGGAAGCGGGTGTTCTGGAAGTCGATGATCCTGGTGCCGAACGCTTTTCGTTCGCTCGTGTATTTGATCGTCCAGTCCAGGGCGGCCTCGGCCGCGCACAGGGCGCGCCAGGCGATCGACAACCGTTCCAGTGGGAGCTGGGCGGTCAGATGGTGAAAACCCCGGTCGAGTTCACCCACCAGATTGCCGGCGGGAACCCGCACATCACTGAACGCGATCTCGGCCGTGTCCTGAGCGTGCAAACCGAGTTTGCGCAGTTTGCGGCCCCGGCTGAAACCCGGTGTGGTGGTGGGCACCAGGATCAGCGACAACCGGGGCCGGCCGTCCTTGTCCCCCGTCCGCGCCGCCGTCAGCACCACATCCGACGAGAATCCGCTGGTGATAAAGGTTTTGGCGCCGTTGATCACCCACTCGTCGCCGTCGCGGACGGCGGTGGTCTTCATGCCGCGCAGATCACTGCCGGCCGCGGGCTCGGACATGGCGATCGAAGCCACCACCTCACCCGATGCCATGCCGGGCAGCCAGGCGCGTTTCTGGCCGTCGGTGCCCAGCTCCATCAGGTACGAGCCGACGATGTCCTCGTTGATGGAGAACCCGGATGCGAGCGACGCCGCTCCGACGCGCGCCAGCTCCTCCTGCACGACGCACCGGAACCGGTAGTCGCTCGCGCCTCCGCCGCCGTACTCCGACGGAAAACGCAGACCCAGGATCCCCAGGGCACCGGCCGATTTCCACACGGCACGGCCGGTTTCCCGGTTCTCCTCCCACTCGTCCAGCTGGGGAGTCACGTCGCGGGCGACGAAGTCCCGCACCACCTCCCGGAACGCCTCATGATCGGCATCGTAAAAGCTGTGCGGCACAGCGACTCCCTTTCACATCATTCGATGAGTTCGTACAGCGTGGCGTTGGCGGTGCCGCCGCCCTCGCAGATGGCCTGCAGGCCGTAACGGATTCCCTTGTCGCGCATGTGGTTGATCAGCTTGATGGTGAGGAATCCGCCGGTGGCGCCCAGCGGGTGCCCCAGCGCGATCGCACCGCCGAGCGGATTGAGCCGCTCGGGCTTGGCGCCGAGCTCGATCTGCCAGGCCATCGGCACCGGCGCGAACGCCTCGTTCACCTCCACGGCACCGATATCGTCGATGGTGAGCCCGGTGCGCGCCAACAACTTCTGGGTCGCCGGGATGGGGCCGGTGAGCATCATGACCGGGTCGTCCCCGACCACCGACCCGGCCACGATGCGCGCGATCGGAGTCAGGCCCAGTTCGGCCGCCTTCTCCGAGGTCGTGATCATCACCGCCGACGCACCGTCGGAGATTTGCGAGGCGTTGCCCGCGTGGATGACACCGTCCTCTTTGAACGACGGCTTGAGCTTGGCGAGCTTCTCGGGTGTGGTGCCCCGGCGCAGACCCTCGTCGACGGAGAACAGCCCGTCCTCGGTCTCCACCGGCACGATCTGCGACTCGAACGCACCCGAATCGATGGCCGCGGCGGCGAGTTCGTGCGAGCGGGAGGCGTACTCGTCGAGCGCGTACCGCGACAGGCCCCACTTCTCGGCGATCAGCTCCGCGCCGATGCCCTGATCGAGTTTCTCGACCCCGTACCGGTCGAGCACGGTCTGCCCGTACGGGAAGCCGGACGCGCGGGTGGCGCCGAGCGGCACCCGCGACATGGTCTCCACACCACCGGCCACGGCGATGTCGTAGGCGCCGGCGATCACCGCGTGCGCGGCGGACTCGATGGCCTGCTGACCCGAACCGCAGGCGCGGTTGATGGTCACACCCGGCACCGACTGCGGCCAGCCCGCGGCCAGCACCCCGAACCGGGCCACGTTGCTCGACTGGTCACCGAGCTGGGTGACGCACCCCCACACCACGTCATCGACAGTCCCCGGATCGATACCGGTACGGCGTACGAGTTTATTGAGGACGATCGCGGAAAGATCCACCGGGTGCACCCCGGCGAGGGATCCGTTGCGCTTCCCGATGGGGGTACGAACGGCCTCGACAATCACCGCGTCACGAGTCGGCATAACCACTTCCTTGTCACTGTGCGCCCTCAGGCGCTCTTCGATTCCTCGGATGCCTCGCAGATCTGGATCGCCCGTTCCGGGCAGGCCGCGACGGCCTCGATCGCCAGATTCTCGGCACCTTCAGGCACGATAACCCGCGCGGCGGCGGCATAGCCATCATCGTCGATGTCGAAGTATTCGGCGGCGACGGCATAGCAGCGGGCATGCCCGGCACATTTGTCGAGATCGATGGTGACCAGCATCTTCCAAGCTCCGTTCAAGTGATCGCGCCGGCGATCTTCAGTTCGATCAGCCGCTCGTCGTCGTAGCCGAGGTCGCGCAGCACGTCATCGGTGTGTTCGGCGAAACCCGGTGCCCGGGTGAGCGAAACAGGCGTGTTGTCGAAGTTGACAGGATTGGCGACGAGTTTGCGCGTGGCACCGCCGGCGTCGACGACGTCGGCGATGCGCCCGTTGGCGATGAGGTCGGCGTCGTTGCCGATCTCCCACGAATCCTGCACCACGGCCCACTGGCCGCGGATGTCCTTGAACGCCGCCCGCCAATGCTCCAGTGGTTCGGCGGCGACGACGGCGGCGATGAGGTCCATCGCCGCGGCGTGGTTGGTGGTGAGCGCGGCGTCGTCGGTGAACCGTTCGTCGGCGACGAGTTCGGGGCGGCCGATCGCCTGGCAGAACTCGGGCCAGTAGCGCCCGGCCTGCAGCATCGACAGCTGGATCCAGCGGCCGTCGGCGGTGCGGTAGGCCCCCGACAGTGGGTTGGCGGCGCTCGCCGAACGTTTGTCGGCGGCGGGCGGCGGCATCGCCTCGCCCCGGACCAGTGCCATGTTGACGGTGAACTGGGTGGCCCATGCCCCCACCGACAGCAGCGATACGTCGATCTCGGACGGCTCACCGGTTACCTGCCGCCCGTACAGCGCGGCCGCGATACCGCCGGCGATGGTGAGTCCGCCGATGTTGTCACCGTAGGCACCGGCCGGCATGAAGCTGACCTTCTCCGAGCCCGCGGGCATCGTGCCGAATGCGCTGCCGCCACGCGCCCAGAAGGCGGTCGAATCGTAGCCGCCCTTGTCGGCGTCCGGGCCCTGCGCACCGAAGCCGCTGCCCACCACGTAGATGATGTCCGGGTTGATAGCCCGCACCTCCTCCAGCGTGAAGCCGAGGCTGCGGCGGGCGGCGGGCAGGAAGTTGGTGAGGAACACGT
Source organism: Gordonia amarae NBRC 15530 (assembly GCF_000241345.1). Taxonomy (GTDB): domain Bacteria; phylum Actinomycetota; class Actinomycetes; order Mycobacteriales; family Mycobacteriaceae; genus Gordonia; species Gordonia amarae. Next base: position 30,141 of record NZ_BAED01000022.1, on the reverse strand, counting down.
CGCTGCGTCTGATCAGTTCGGCGAACACCTCCCGCGACTCCGGATTCTCCAACGCCAGCCCGACACTGCGCTTTCCGCGGTTGGGGCCCTCCATGATCGGCGAGAACCCCGACCCGCCGGTGCTGTAGCCGAGCACCCGCACCAGACCGCGTTGCGCGTCGCCCTTTTCGGCGTGTTCGATCTTGATCACGTCGGCACCCCAGTCGGCGAGCACCGCACCCGCGGACGGGACAAACGTGAACTGCGCAACCTCAAGGACGCGAACGCCTTTCATCGGCTGATGCATGAATGCCGGCTCCTCACAGTTGTCTGTTCACTCTTGACGATTACCCGTCCGCGCGGACAATCTGGCGTCTCTTCCCGCCGAGCGGGACAGCACCACCCTGATGATTGAGGTGCGAGCTTGCGAGCCTCGAAATCCGGTGAGCGAACATTGTCGTCTCGCCGGGTTTCGATGCTCGTCGCTTGCGCTCCTCACACCTCAACCGGCAGTAGTCGCTTTCAAGTGTCGAGCAGTTCGATGATGGTGGCGTTGGCCTGGCCGCCGCCCTCGCACATCGTCTGCAGTCCGTAACGGATCCTGTTGCGCCGCATGTGCGTGATCATGTCGGTCATGATGCGGGCGCCCGATCCGCCGAGCGGATGGCCGAAGGCGATGGCGCCGCCGTTCGGGTTGAGCAGCCCGTCGTCGGCGCCGGTCTCCCGCTGCCACGCCAGCGGCACGGTGGCGAAGGCCTCGTTGACCTCGAAGACACCGATATCCGACAGCGACAGTCCCGATCGTTTCAGCGCCTTCGCGGTGGCGGGGATGGGGCCGGTCAGCATGATCACCGGGTCGTCGCCGGTCACGACGGCGGTGTGGACGCGGGCGATCGGGCGCAGGCCGTGCCTGCCGGCAGCCTCCTCACTCATGATCAGCAGCGCCGCCGAGCCGTCGGAGATCTGGGAGGCGTTGCCGGCATGGATCACCCCGTCCTCACGGAACACCGGCTTGAGCGTGACGAGGGTATCGACGGTGGTGCCGCGGCGGATACCCTCGTCGGTGCCGACGAGCCCGTCCGGGGTGGCCACGGGCACGATCTGGTCGGCCAGCAGACCGGCGTCCTGTGCGGCCGCGGCCCGTTCGTGCGAGCGGGCGGCATAGGCGTCCACGTCTGTTCGGGTCAACCCCCACCTGGCGGCGATCATTTCGGCGCCCACCCCCTGATTGGGAACCACGTTGTCGTAGCGGTCCCGGTACGACTGCGGGAACGGGCTGTGCCCGATCGTCGTCGACGAGCCCATCGGCACCCGCGTCATCGACTCCACCCCACCGGCGACCACCACGTCGTAGTGTCCGGCGGCGACACTCGCAACCGCGAAATTAACCGCCTGCTGCGATGATCCGCACTGCCTGTCGACGGTGACACCGGGAATGGTCTCGGGCCAGCCCGCGGCGAGCACCGCGGTGCGGGCGATGTCGATGGCCTGCTCGGACACCTGCTGCACGCAGCCCCAGATCACATCGTCGACGGCCTCGGGGTCGATTCCGGTGCGCTCGACCAGTCCGCGCAGCACCGTCGCCGACAGATCGGCCGGATGCACCTGCGCGAGCACGCCGTTCCTGCGGCCGACCGGGGTACGTACCGCTTCAACGATCACGGCATTCATGTGACTACTCCTGGTTCTCTTGCGCTGCTTCGATATCGGCGACCAGGTCGAGCAGCCTGCGCCGGTCGACCTTCAGCGACGCACTGCGCGGCAGCTTGTCGACACCGTGGATGGTCACCGGGATCTCATAGGCGGTGAGACGGGCACGCAGACACTCTTTCAGGTCCGCCTCGCCGACAGGTGCGGCGCCGGGCGCCCATTCGACCACGGCCACCGGCACCTGGCCGAGCCTGTCGTCGGCCCTGCCGTACACGGTGGCATCGAGAATCGCCTCGTGGGCACGAAGTGCGTCGGCCACCACCTCGGGCTGCACCTTGAAACCGCCTCGCACGATGGCGTCGTCGGCGCGTCCGTCGATGTACAGGAACCCGTCCTCGTCGAGGTGGGCGAGGTCGCTGGTGCGCACCCAGCCGTCGGCACCGGAAGTCGTCTGTCCTGAAAGGACTTCCAGGCGGCCCGTTTCGCCGGTGGGCAGGATGTTGCCCGCGTCGTCGACGGTCCGCATGCTCACCCCGGGAAACGGGCGGCCCACGCTGCCACGTTTGCGGGTCCACCACTCGTGGTGCATCGGTTTGGTCCAGCCGGCCACCGCCCCGGAGAACTCGGTGGCACCGTAGACGATGAGCACGGGAATGCCGTAGCGGCCGATGAATTCGTCGGCCAGATCGGGGCTGACGAAGGTGGTGCCCGCGGTGACCGCGCGCAGGCTGCGCAGTCGTTCGGCCGGAACGTCCGCGTTCAGCACCGACCTCATCGCCGCGGGCGGGAGGCTCGCGATGCGTGGCTGATGTTCCTCGATCGCCGACGTCCAGCCGTCGACGGTGAACCGTTCGAGGAGTACGAACGGCCGGGCCTCCGACAGTGCTTGCAGCACGGCCCACATGCCGCCGATGTGCACCATCGACAGCGTCACCAGCGCCACCCGGCCGGTCAGGGGTGCGGGGCGTTGCTCCGGCTGGGCGATGCGAGAGTGCACCGCGGCGAGGGTCGAGTCGAGTTGACGCCAGGTCAGGGGGATGCGTTTGGGTGCCCCGGTGGTTCCGGAGGTGAACATCTCGATGGCTGTTCCGGAGGCCGCGGTGGTGGTGCTGTCAGGTGCCTCGTCTCGCCGGACCCTTCGTGACCCTCGCTCCTTCGTCGCATCGGCCTCAGGGATCAAGAAGTGTGGTCGCGCCGTGCAACTCGACCCCCGAGGACCCACGCCGCCAGAACTCGACACACTGCCTGACCCCCCAGGACCCACGCCGCCAGAACTCGACACACTGCCTGACCCCCGAGGAGCCGAGGCGCCAGAACTCGACACGCTTCTTGATCCCTGAGGAGCCGAGCCGCTAGGCGAGGCGTCTCGAAGGGTCCGGTGAGGCCCGGCACCCGCTTGAGCGAAGGAGAAGCCGGGGATGCCGAGTTCATCTACCGCGGAACGGAACTCGTCGGCAGACCAGGACTCGGTCGGGGCGAGGGCGACGTCGGGGGCACTGCCCAGCAGGTCGCGGGCGACGCGGGCTGCGGGCTGCATCGGGTTGAGGGTGACGAGGGTGCGGCCGGTACCCAGGATCGCCACCAGCGAGGCCACCGACTGCATGCTGTTGCTGAGCACCACACCGATCCGGGAGCCGGGGCCGGCTCCTATCCTGTCGAGTTCGGCGGTGATCTGTTCGGCGAGCCCACGCACCTCGCTCCAGCTGTGCCAGTGGCCGGCCTGCTCGATCATGCGGGCGTCGTCGGGCGCGGACCACAGCTCGCGCAGCGCGGACCGGATTCCGGCCATCACGTCGGGGGTCAGTGTCACGGGTTCTCCGTTCTGGGGTGAAACCTCGGCTAGCGGGGTAGCCCGAGACCTCGTTCGGCAATGATGTTGCGCATGATCTCCGAGCTGCCGCCTGCGATCGTGTAGGCGCGGGCGTAGAGGAATTCGTCCTGCCAGCGGCCGTTGTCGACGGCGCAGGCCCCACCGGTGACCACCCCTGCCTCACCACACAGCTCGAGCGCGAAGGCGGCGATCTCGACACCGAGTTCGCTGAACATCAGTTTGGTCATCGGAGCGTCGTGCGGCCGTTGTTCACCGCGCGAGGCCCTCGTCAGCGACGCATACACCAACGCCGACAACGCATCCACCGACGCGGCGAGCTCACCGAGCCGATCGCGGACCGCGTCGTCATCAAGGGCGAATCGGTCTCCGCGTCGTACGGTCCCGGCAAGCTCGTACAACGCTTCGATATTGCGTTGCAAGCGAACAGCGTTGGAGGCGACACCGGCCCGCTCGTGACCGAGGCTGGAATTGGCGATGCGCCATCCGTCATCGACGGTGCCGATCAGCGCGTCGGCGGAGACCAGCACGTCGTCGAGGAACACCTCGTTGAAGTCGGCGGTGCCGGTCATCTCCCGCAGCGGCCGCACATCCACACCGGGCGAACGCATGTCGATGATGAACGCGCTGATGCCCTTGTGCTTGGGCGCCTCCGGGCAGGTGCGTGCCAGCAGATAGCCGTAGTCGGCCCACTGCCCGTTGGTGGTCCACACCTTCTGCCCGGAGATCCGGAAACCGCCGTCATCCTGCCGGATCGCCTTGGTGCGCAACGATGCCAGGTCGCTGCCCGCTCCGGGCTCACTGAACAGCTGACAGAAGATCAGCTCGCCGGACCGGATGCCGGGCAGGTATGCCGACTTTTGCGCGTCGGTGCCGAAGTCGATGAGCGCGTGCGCCACCAGATTGGCCGCGCCTTGCACCGGCGCGGGCGCCCGGCGGCGGGCGATCTCCTCACCGAGGATCACATCGCGTTCGAGCCGGTACCCGGGCCCGTCGCCGCCGTACTCGGCCGGCCACGAACCGCCGTAGTGGCCCGCGGCGAACAGGTCCCGCGTCCATGTCTTGAGGAGCGCGAGTTCGTCGGCGTTCTCGGCGCTACGGACTCCGGCCTTGGGCGCAATGGGTGGCGCTTTGCGCTCCACGAAGTCACGGACCTGCCTCCGGTAATCCTCAAGCTCAGCGGTCATTCCATACTTCACACCGAATCACCTTGCCGGGACGGGCGATCCGGCGCACCGATGTGTCCCGGTCAATGGATATCAAAGTGCACCGGAGATCAGCGGACCTCGAAATCGCGGGTGGGTACCTCCGAGCGCACCACCTGCGCCTTGCCGATCGGATTGCCCAGGGAGGTGTACGACATGCCGGTGGCCAGCGCCTGCGTGCGACCGGTGTCCTTCGATTCCCAGATCGCCCGGACGCTGCCTTGGACGGCGGCTGCGGGTTTGGCCGCGATGCGGCGGGCGAGCATGTCGGCGCGTTCCCAAAGCTCGTGACGGGGCACGATCTCGCTGACGAACCCGATCTCGTACGCGCGCCGCGCCGACATCCGTTCGTCGAGTCCGAGCAGCACCATGCGCAGCACCTCGCCGATCGGGATGCGGTGGGCCAGCCCGATCGGTTCGAGGGCAGCCACCAGCCCGTAGGACACGTGCGGATCGAAGAACTGGGCGTCGTCACTGGCAACGATGATGTCGGCTTCGTTCAGCCAGTACAGGGCACCACCGGCGGCCATCCCGTGTACCGCGCAAACCAACGGCTTCCAGCAGCCGTTGTGTTTGGGCTGCAGGTCGATTCCCGGGTCGCGGCGGCTGAACACGTTCTCGGAGATGAAGGTGCCCTCGCGGGTGTCCATGCCGGTGGAGAACGCCCGCTCCCCCGCCCCGCGCAGCACGATCACGTGCACGTCGTCGGTCTCGCGGGCGTACTCCCAGATCTGGCGGAACTCGGCGCGCATGGTGTTGGTGAAGGAGTTCATCCGCTCGGGACGGTTGAGGGTGATGGTGAGCACGTGCCCGTCGAGCTCGGCCAGGACCGTGGTCAGTTCGGTGAGATCCATCGCAGTTCCTAATGATTAACCGTGGTGGCCGATACGAGCCGACGTCGGTGCTCGCGCACCGAACCGTCGAGCAGTTCGTCCACCTTGATCCGCCGGATCAGCAGGTGCACGTCGTGTTCCCAGGTGAAGCCGATACCCCCGTGCACCTGTAACGCCAGTTGTCCCACATCGGAGGCGCTGCGGCAGGCGAAGGCCACCGCCGACGACACCGCCCGCGTTCGCTCCGGCCCCTCTTTCTCGTCGAGGGCCAGCGCGGCCGCCCACAGAGTTGCCCGCGATGCCTCCACCGCCACCGCCATGTTCGCCAGGTGGTGCTTGACCGCCTGGAACGATCCGATGGCGGAACCGAATTGGGTGCGCTGCCCGGCATATTCGACGGTCATCGCCAGCAGTCTGTCGGCGCAGCCGAGGGCGTCGACGGCCCGGAAGACGGCGATCTGCTCGCATACCGCCCGGGTGGTGCCGGCGGGCAGGAACGACCACTGCCACACCCCGAGCGTCAGGTCGACCTCCACCTTGGCCCAGGACCGCAGCAGGTCCAGAGTGTCGGCCGGCGAGACCGTCACGTCACCGGCACCGATGACGGCCGCCACCTCACGGCCGTCATCGGTCTCGGCCAGCAACAGAATGTGGTCGGCGTCGACCAATCCTGTTGCCGGTGAGGTTGTTCCGGAGATATGCAGCGTGTCGCCCGCCACCCGCACAGCAAGTGTGCCCGCCGACGCCACCGGGATGACGATCACCTCACCGGCGCTCGCCGCGACCGCGGCCGGATGCCCGACGCGCTCCAGAACCGCAGCGGCGACGGCTATCTCCGCCAACGGAACGGCGCTGCCCGCCCGCCCGTGCTCCTCGGTGAGCACCAGCAGGTCGACGTTCGTGCCCCCTGCGGCCTCGGTGAGCAGGCCCGCCAGGCCCGACTCGACGACGTGTTTACGCGCGTCCGCCGGGATGCGAGCCGGCCCGTCGTCGATGTCCGCCCGCCGGTGCAGGATCGGATCGTGTTTGGCCAGCCACGCCCGTTCGGCACCGGCGAGATCGAGTTGTTCTGTGCTGAGTGCGAAATCCATTGCTACATCTGTGCCCAGATGGTCTTCTGCTTGAGGTAGATCTCAATGCCCTCGCGGCCGGCCTCGTGTCCCCAGCCGGACTGCTTGTACCCGCCGAACGGCATCGAATGATCAAACTGCAGTTGACAGTTCAAACCGATGGTGCCGGCCTGCAGCCGCTTGGCCATCCGGTGGGCACGGCCGACATCCTTGGTCCAGATGGTGCCCGCGAGCCCGTAGTCGCTGTCGTTGGCCAGCGCGGCGGCCTCGTCCTCGTCGTCGAACGGCAGGATGGTGACCACCGGACCGAAGATCTCCTCGCGGTAGAGCCGGTTGGAGGTGTCGAGGTTGGTGGCGACGGTGGGATGCACGAAGTAGCCGGTGCGGTCGAGCCGGTGACCACCGGTGACGTATTCGACGCCGTCGGAACGGCCCTGGTCGATGTACCCCATGACACGTTCGAGCTGACGGGCGCTGATGATCGGCGCGATCATCGCGCCCTCCTCGTCGGGGCCGCCGAGCTTGACGGTGTTGGCGATGCCCGCGATACCCTCGACCACACGCTCGTACACGCCGCGCTGGGCGAAGATCCGCGACCCGAGCATGCACACCTGACCCGAATGCAGGAAGCAGCCGAAGCCCGCCATCATGATCGCCGTGTCCAGGTCGGCGTCATCGAAAATCAGCACCGGGGACTTGCCGCCGAGTTCGAGGGTGACCTTGTTGAGGTTGCTGGCCGCCGACGCCCGCACGATCTCGCGGCCCACCTCGGTGGATCCGGTGAACGCGACCTTCTCGACGTCGGGGTGCGCGGTGATCTGCGCGCCGACGGTGTGCCCGTAGCCGTTGACCATGTTGACCACGCCGTCGGGGACGCCGGCCTCGCGCAGGATGCGGTCGAACACGATCGCCGACAGCGGCGTCTCTTCCGCGGGTTTGACCACGGTGCTGCAGCCCGCGGCCAGCGCCGGGGCCAGCTTGGCGCAGTAGTTGAACACCGGACCGTTCCACGGGAAGATCAGGCCCACAACGCCATACGGCTCTTTCATCGTGTAGGCGTGCATGTGTGATTCGATGCCGGTGAGGCCGCCGGTGTTCACGTCGCGGGCGATACCCGACACCTTGGTGCACCAGCCGGCGTAGTAACGGAACCATTCGGCGCCCACCTTGGTGATGGTCTCAGCCTGGAACTTGGGGATGCCGGTGTTCAGGCATTCGAGTTCGGCGAGCAGCGAGGCGTTCTCCTCGATGAGGTCGGCGACCTTCCACAGCACCCGGGCGCGTTCGTAGTCGGCCTTACCCGCCCACACCCGTGATTCGTAGGTGTCCTTCGCCCGGGCGACGGCGGCGTTGACCGCATCCGGTCCGGCGTCGGTGAACTCGGTGATCAGTTCCTCGGTCACCGGGCTCACCACGGGAATGGTCTCGCCCGTTCCCGGTACGTCGCGAAGTTCGTCGAGCACATCCTGCACGGTCATGAATCTCCCTTTCAGCCACCACCTGGTTGGGCGGCACGCTATGAAAGGCCCACACTTGGCGTCGACCGGACGTCTCGCTGGCCGGGAACCTCCCGTATCGACTTTTCCGATCACGTAGCGCGCTTACCTGTTTCGCCGGGGCGGCCCGGACGATTCTCAAACGCATGTCCGCACCACCTGTTTCCGGTCCACTCGTGCTGATCGCACTCCCCCGGCCGCTGCTGGCCGAGGTCCTTCGCCCCGGGTATCCGCAGGCCCCGGCCGATCTCGGCCGTCGGCTCGATGCGGTGGCGCACGCGGTGATTCTCGGTTCCGACCTGCTCGAGCCCAACACGGTCACCGATACCGCCGGCCTCGATCCGAGCGTCGCCGCCATCACCCTCGCCGCCCACACCCGGCGCACCGGTCTGGTTATCGCGGCCGCCGCACACCGCGATCACCCGTACAACCTGGCCCGCCGCGTCGCCGGGGTCGATCACGCCACGAACGGCCGGGCGGGGCTGGCGATCGCCGAGGCCGACCCCGCCGCGACCCCTGGGAATCCGTGGACCCGGGGCGACAGCCCCGTCGCCCCGGATGCGGTGACCGCGATCCGCGAACTGTGGCGCAGCTTCCCCGCCGACGCGATCATCGCCGACCGCGACAGCGGCGTGTTCGCCGAATCCGAGCGGATCGTGGCGATCGATCACCGCGGCGCCTACGACATCACCGGCCCGTTCCAGGTGCCCACCAGCCCGCAGGTGTGGCCTCCGGTGTTCGTATCAGGCTTGGCTACAAAGGAATTGGTGAGGGTGGCCGATGTCGTGGTTCCGGTCGACGCCGGTGACGCCGGCGTCGTCGTGTATCGCCCCGCCGATGCCCTTGAACTCGACGAACTCCTCACGGTCCTGCCCGCCGTACCCGAGGGTCGGTCCGCGACGCTGCGCTCGGCTTTCGGCCTCGCCGCCCCCGCCGCGCACCCGGCCGGCCGCGCCGTGTTCCCCGCCGCAACCACCCCGGAGGTGTCCCGTGCCTGACCGTTCCCACACCGGCCGTCCCGGCCATGTGATCCTCAACGTCAACGTCCTCGATGTGGGTATCACCCATGACGCCTGGCGTTCGTCGGACCTGCATCCGCTGTCGTTCGTCGACACCGGGTACTTCACCGAGGTCGGCCGGATCGCCGAACGCGGCACCCTCGACGCGTTCTTCCTCGCCGACGGCCCCGGCCTGCGGGAGGACCCCCGGCACAAGCCGGGCCGGGCGCTCGAACCCACCACGATTCTGGGGGCGGTGGCCGCCGCGACGAGCAACATCGGCCTCATCGGCACCCTGTCGACCACCTTCAACGATCCGTGGGAGCTCGCCTACCGCATCGCCTCGCTCGACTACGTGTCCGGCGGGCGGGTCGCCTGGAATGTGGTGACCACCTATGCCGAGGACATCGCCGGGAACTTCGGACTCACCGAGCTCCCCGACCGCGACACCCGCTACCGCCGGGCCGCCGAGTTCGTCGACGCAGTGAACGACCTGTGGGCATCGGCCCGGACCCGGACGCCGCTGCGGTTCGACGGCGAATTCTTCAACCTCGCGGGACAATTGCCGGTGCCGCCGTCGGCACAGGGACAGCCGCTGCTGGTGCAGGCGGGCGGATCTCCGGCGGGGCGTGAACTCGCCGGGCGGCAGGCGCACGCCGTGTTCTCCGCCGAACTGAGCCTGTTGGCGGGCATCGCCCACTATCAGCACGTCAAATCCGTTGCCACCAAAGCGGGCCGCAACCCCGAACACGTCCGGATCCTGCCCGGCCTGATCACCGTCATCGGCAGCACCGAGGCCGAGGCGAAGGCCCGGGACGCCGAATCGGCCGCGCTGGCGCCGTCGAGCCATGCGGCGGCACGCTTCTCGGCCACCCTCGGCATCGACCTGCACTCGGTGGATCTCGATGCGCCGCTTCCTGAGTCGGTGCTCGACGAGCCCGCCGACCCGAGCAGATTCCGTGGCTCCCTCGGCTTCCGCGAATCGGTGATCCGGCTCGCCGCCGACGAGAACCTGACCGTCCGCCAGTTGCTCGGCCGTCTCGGCGGCGGATTCGGGCACCGCAAGATCGTCGGCTCCCCCGAGCAGGTGGCCGACACGATCGAGCACTGGTGGAACGCCGGAGCCGCGGACGGATTCAACCTGATGCCCGACCGTTTCCCGGACGGCCTGGAGATCTTCGTCGACGAGGTGGTGCCGATCCTGCGGCGCCGCGGCCTGTTCCGGCACGAGTACGAAGCATCCACCCTGCGGGAACGATTCGGCGTTCCGTTCCCCGGTTCAGCAAGCTCGGCCTCCCTGGCCGGATAACCCCCTGACCCACAAGAAGTTTCACCCAAGAGAAAGAAGGACACAGCCCATGACCGCAGTACAGGAAGCAAGCGCAGTACAGGAAGCACCCGCACGGACCGGCACCCTGGAGATCGCGCCGTCGGCAGGCTACATCGGAGCCGAGATCGGGGGCGTCGACCTGCGCGACGACCTCGACCAGAGCACCGTCGAGGAGATCCGCGCCGCCCTGCACCGCTACAAGGTGGTCTTCTTCCGTGACCAGGAGATCGGTCACGCCGAACAGGTCGCCTTCGCCCACAAGTTCGGCAAGGTGACCCCGGCCCATCCGCACGAGGAGAACCCGCCGGAGGGCTTCCCGGAGATCCTGCCCATCGACAGCCGCCGGTACACACAGAACCTGGGCCGCAAGCGGACCTCGTACGACCACAGCTGGCACACCGATGTGACGGCGCTGGTCAACCCGCCGGCCGCGTCGATCCTGCGGGCCGACATCCTGCCGCCCTACGGCGGCGACACCGCCTGGACCAACCTCGTCGCCGCATACGAGGGCCTGCCGAAAGAACTGCGCGAGCTGGCCGACCGGATCGATATCCGGCACCAGTTCGCGGCCCGGGCCGCCGAGGGAAGTCAGCGCGCCCGCAAGATCGCCGAGGCCAACCTGGTCGCCTACCATCCGGCGGTGCGGGTGCACCCCGAGACCGGTGAGCGGGCACTGTTCGTGAGTCCCGGCTTCACCCGCGGCCCCCGCGAGATCCGCGGCTTCTCACCCGAGCAGAGCGAGGAGATCCTGAAGCTGCTGTGGCGGGAGGCCACCCGCACCGAGTACACCGTCCGGTTCCGTTGGGCGCCCGGCAGTGTCGCGTTCTGGGACAACCGGGCCACCGCCCACCTGGCCATCGCCGACGCCGGTCACCTCGGACACGACCGGGTGCTGTACCGGGTCACCCTCGAAGGGGATGTGCCGCGCGGTGTCGACGGCCGCGAATCCGAACTCGTCTCCGGGGAACAGTTCCTCGGCGCCTGAGTGCAATCGACAACACCACCTCAAACAGTTCCTTCGCCGGTTGAGGTGCGAGGTCGCCCAGCGACCGAGCCTCGAAACCTCGTGAGATGACATCGTTCTCTCACCAGGTTTCGAGGCTCGTCGCTTACGCTCCTCACACCTCAGCCGGCGACGAGGACCAAGGAGTTTCACCCATGACCATCGCCGCCCGGTATGCCGACGCAGCGCTGACCCTGACCACCACCAACGACATCATCGCCGCCCAGCTCGCGCACCGGTCGGTGCGCAAGTTCCTCGACACACCCGTCGACGACGCCCAGTTGCAGGCCATTGTGGCCGCGGCACAGTCGGCGTCGACATCGTCGAATCTACAGCCGTGGAGCGTGATCGCCGTCCGCGACCCGGAACGCAAGGCCCGGCTGGCGGCGCTGGCCAACAAGCAGAAGTTCATCGACGAGGCCGGGCTGTTCCTGGTGTGGGTGGCCGATCTCGGCCGGGCGCGCCGGATTGCCGAACGTGAGGGGGCACCGCTCGACGGTGCGGACTACCTCGAAACCACCATCATCGGCTTCGTCGACACCGCCCTCGCCGCGCAGAACGCGGTGGTCGCAGCCGAATCACTCGGGCTGGGAGCCGTTTTCGTCGGGGCCCTGCGCAACAAACCCCTGGAGGTGGCCGACGAGCTGGGTCTACCGCCGCACACCATCGCCACTTTCGGTCTGGCCGTGGGTGTTCCTGACCCGACGGAAAACGCAGGCATCAAGCCGCGGCTGCCGCAGGCTGCGGTACTGCATCACGAGCGGTACGACGCGGCCGCCGCCGACACCCACATCCCCGGCTACGACGAGGCGCTGGCCGACTACAACCGGCGGTACGGCCTCGACGGCACCTGGAGCGGCCGGGTCCTCACCCGCCTGGGGTCCGTCGCCTCCCTGCACGGGCGCGAGAAACTCCGGGACCAGTTGGAAACCCGTGGTCTTCCTTCTCGTTGATTCCCAACCGGCTTGAGGTGGTTGCGCAAAGTTCCCGTCTCACCGGAGGTCATGAGGTGACCAGGCCCTTGCCCGTGATGAGGGGTAGGTCAAGGGCGGTGATCAGGCCGGGACGCGCATCCACCACGGCGGGAACGGAATTGACCAAGCGTGCGGCGGTCACGATCATGCCGGACACATTGTGGTCGCCGTGCTCGCCGTGGTGGGTGAACTCGACGGCCATGTGCGGTTCGCCCGAGATAAGGATGCGGTAGCAGCCGTCGCCCTCGGCGGGGGTGGGCCAGTCGGGACACTGGTCGGAGTGGGTGCGGGTGTAGTGCTCAAGGACGATGCGGTCGACGCCGTTCACCTTGCCGACGACCTCGAATCGTAATGCGGCCTGGGTTCCCTCGGGGATCTCGACCGACACCGTCGAGTAGTCCTTGTCCGCGGCAACACGTTCGACGCGCACGTCGAGCGGCTCGTCCACGGTGACGTCGAGACCGGCCGCGAGCTGACGCACCACGCTCCCCCAGGCGAGGGTGAGCACCTGCGGAACCACGAGCGGCGGTGTGGCATCCATCGGTTTGCCGAAGCCGAACAGTTCGCTCATCACCACCGGCTGATAGTAGGTGGAGTAGTCGGCGATCTCCTGGCAGCGCAGCTCGTCGATGCGCTGCGACAGGCTCGTCATCGCCAGTGGCAGAGCATCGTTGGCGAAGCCGGGGTCGATACCGTTGACGTGCAGGCTCACCCCGCCCTTCGTGGCGGCACCGTCGACGCGGGCGATGTAGTCATCGGGCAGCACCCCGTACGGGTATTGCAGGATCACCGGCCCGCTCGACACCACGTTGATGCCCGCCTCGGCGAAGGCGATCAGGTCCTCGATGGCCTCGGGCACCCGGTCGTCGGTCATGGCGGCGTGCACGATGCAGTCGGGCTTGAGGGCGAGCAGGGCGTCGCGGTCATTGGTGGCGATCACCCCCAGGTCGCGGTCCAGGCCGGCGAGCCTGCCCGCGTCCTGACCCTCCTTGGCCTCGCTCGACACCCACACTCCTACCAGTTCCAGCCCGGGGTGACCGTCGATGACGGCGATGGCATGTTTTCCGACGGTTCCGGTCGACCAGACGACCACGCGAAGACTCATCACCCAAAACTAGAACACGTTTCATTCAGAGTCGAGTGTTCTCCGGAACCGGGGACTCCCAGGCTCCACGGCACGCCCGGACTAGGGTGTCGATGATGAACGCACCGACCGCCGTGACCCGCGACGGCCACACCACCCGGATCAAATGGCATCGCGCCCGGCGCCGCGCCGCCGACCCGGTGTTCACCGCCACCCGGATCCGGGAGGGTATGTCGGTGGGCGCGAGCGTCGAGATCGACCTCGTCGTCCACGCCGACCGGGGTTTCGCGGTGCTGCACGATCTCGACGTGAAACGCGCGACCACCGGGTCGGGCAATGCCCGGTCGCTGGGCGCCGACCAGTTGCGCGCGATGTCGCTGCGCGACAACCGGCGCCGCCCCGTCGACGAACCCGTCCTATTACTCGAAGACCTCGTAGAGGCGCTGCGCGGCACCATGATCCACCCCGACGCACTGCTGCAGCTCGACTTCAAGGAAACCGCAACCGCTCTCGACGATCGCGCCCTGCGGGTCTTCGCCGACGCCGTCGCCCCCATCGCCCGGCACCTGATCCTGTCCTGCGGCGACGCGACTGCGGTGCGCGAACTGACCGGCGCCGCACCGGGTATCCGCATCGGCTACGACCCATGTCACGGCGGCGCGGTCAAGCGGGTGCTCCGTTCGGGCCGATTCGGCCAGTTCGTCGCCGACGCCGTGCACGCCTCCCCCGACGCCGAGATGGTCTACCTCGACAAGAAGCTGGTGCTGCGCGCCGACGACCGCGGCGTCGACCTGATCGGTGCCTTCCACGCGGCAGGACGCACCGTCGACGCCTACACCGTCCGCCGGGTCAACATCCTCTCCCGCCGCACCATCACCCGCCTGCTCGACCTACGCGCCGACCAGATCACCACCGACGACCCCGAACGCCTCGTCGCCCGCTTCGGCTGATGTACGACGAGCCGCTCAGCCAACGGACGAAAAGCTCCGAACGCCAACACAACCAGAACAACTCAACAACTGCTCCCCTCGCCGGTTGAGGTGCGACGAGCCCCCACGGCGAGGAGCCTCGAAACCCCGAAACACGACAATGTCCCCTCACCAGGTTTCGAGGCTCGTCGCTAACGCTCCTCACACCTCAACCAACAAAGGGGGCGTGTCAGCCGAAGAGGTTGGGGAGGGTGGCCTCGTGAACCTGACGGAGTTCGGCGAGGGTGACCGAGAACTGGTCCTGCACCTCCACCGAGTCGCTGCCCTGGTCGACGACGCCGATGCGGGTCCACGGCATCTGGCGGGCGTCGAGCATGCCGCAGAAACGGGACTCCTCGGTACGCGGGACGGCGACGAGGACGCGGCCGGCGGATTCGGAGAACAGCCAGACGAACGGGTCGGCACCCTCGGGCAGCAGCACCCGGGCACCGGTCTCCCCGGCGAGCGCCGACTCGACGACCGCCTGGATCAGGCCGCCCTCGGACAGATCGTGGGCAGCGGAGATGAGGCCGTCGCGGGAACCGGCGACGAGGATCTGCGACAGCAGACGCTCGCGTTCGAGGTCGACCTGCGGCGGCACCCCGCCGAGGTGATCGTGGGCGACCTGCGACCAGATCGAGCCGTCGAACTCGTCGCGGGTGTCGCCGAGCAGGATCAGCGTCTCGCCCGGTTCGGTACCGAAGCCGGTGGGGATGCGGCGACGGACGTCGTCGATCACGCCGAGCACACCGACGACGGGCGTAGGCAGGATAGCGGTCGATCCGGTCTGGTTGTAGAAGCTGACGTTGCCGCCGGTCACCGGGATGCCGAGCTGCGCACAGCCGTCGGCCAGACCGCGGACGGCCTGCTGGAACTGCCACATCACGGCCGGGTCCTCGGGGGAGCCGAAGTTGAGGCAGTTGGTGACAGCCTTCGGGGTGGCACCGGTGACCGACACGTTCCGGTAGGCCTCGGCGAGGGCGAGCTGCGCACCGCGGTACGGGTCGAGGTAGGTGTAGCGGCCCGACGCGTCGGTGGCCAGGGCGATACCGAGGCCGGTCTCCTCGTCGATGCGGACCACACCGGAGTCGGCGTGTTCGGCGAGCACGGTGTTGCCGCGCACATAGCGGTCGTACTGCTCGGTGATGAACTTGCGGCTGCACAGCGCCGGCGAGGCCAGCATCGTCAGCAGGGTGTCACGCAGTTCGTCTGGGGTCGACGGCCGTGCCAGGTCCGCCGATGTCGACGCGATCACCTCGTCCTGCCGGTCGGGCCGGGCGACAGGACGCTCGTAGACGGGGCCGTCGTGGGCGACGGTGCGCGGTGGCACGTCGACCACGGTCTCGCCGTGCCAGGTGATGACCAGATGGTCGCCGTCCGTGACCTCGCCGATGTCGGTCGCCAGCACGTCCCACTTGCGGCACACCGCCATGAACGCATCGACGTTCTCGGGCGTGACGACCGCACACATACGTTCCTGCGACTCGCTGGAGAGGACCTCGGCCGGGGTCATCCCGGTGGCGCGCATCGGCACCTTCTCCAGGTCGATGTGCATGCCGCCGTCACCGGCTGCGGCAAGTTCGGAAGTGGCACACGACAATCCGGCGCCGCCGAGGTCCTGGATGCCCACCACCAGGTTGGCGTGGTACAGCTCCAGGCAGCATTCGATGAGCACCTTCTCGGTGAACGGATCGCCCACCTGCACGCTCGGCAGCTTTTTGCGGTTCGGCCCGCCCTCGTCACTGTCGTCGAAGGTCTCCGACGCCAGCACCGACACGCCGCCGATGCCGTCTAGGCCGGTGCGCGCACCGAACAGGATGATCTTGTTGCCCGCGCCCGAGGCGAACGCCAGGTGCAGATCCTCCACCCGCAGCACACCCGCGCACAGCGCGTTGACCAGCGGGTTACCCGCGTACGAGGCGTCGAACACCGTCTCGCCGCCCACATTGGGCAGGCCGAGGGAGTTGCCGTAGCCGCCCACGCCGCGCACCACACCGTCGACGACGCGCCGGGTGTCGGGGGCGTCGGCGGCGCCGAACCGCAGCTGGTCCATGACCGCGATCGGGCGGGCACCCATCGCCATGATGTCGCGGACGATGCCGCCCACGCCGGTGGCCGCGCCCTGATAGGGCTCGACGTAGCTCGGGTGGTTGTGCGACTCGACCTTGAAGGTGACGGCCCAGCCGTTACCGATGTCGACGACGCCCGCGTTCTCGCCGATACCGGCGAGCATCGAGGCCCGCATCTCGTCGGTGGTGGTCTCGCCGAAGTAGCGCAGGTGCACCTTGGAGGACTTGTAGCTGCAGTGTTCGGACCACATCACCGAATACATGGCCAGCTCGGCGTCGGTGGGGCGGCGCCCGAGGATCTCCTTGATCCGGTCGTACTCGTCGTCCTTCAGGCCGAGCTCGCGGAACGGCTGCGGATGATCGGGGGTCTGGGCAGCGGCTGAGACGGTATCCACCTGTGCACTCACCCGCGTCAGTCTAGTGGGTCGGGGGTGAGAACCCGATTCGGCGGTTCCGGGCGGCCTGTGGACAGTGCTGTGGTGGTTTCGGGCGAATCACCCGTAGGGTGTGACGGGGCCGTGAAGGGATGCGCGGCACATCCGGGGAGCAGACATGGGGGATTCATGACGCAGGCCGCGCACAGGGCCCGGCAACTGTTCGACCTCGGCATTCTGTCGCTCGGCATACCCGTCGACGGCCAGGAGCCGGTGAACGACCGCGAGCAGGCCGCCCGCGCCTTCACCCGCGCCAGCCAGTGGGATCCGGCGATGGCCGACGCCTGGCTCGGCCGGATGGCGTGCGGGGAGAGCACCGACGAGGTGATCGCCGCGCTCTACCACCACCGGGACGCGATCGGCCGCGAACAGCGCCGGCTGCGGCTGCCCCACCGCATCCTGGCCGGCCGCTGGGACACCACCGTCGGTATCGACTATCCGCTCACCGACGCCACCGACGCGACCGCCGCCTACGCCACCACCCTCGTGCGCGGCAGCGACCCGGCGGGCGCCGACGACGTGCTGTCGGCGGTCACCGGGGACGTCCCGGTGGTCGACCTGATCCGCGGGGTGCTGCAGTTCGCCACCGGCCGATGGAATCATGTGCTGACCGCGCTGACGCCGGCCACGGGCTGGCCCGACCAGGTGCTCGGTTGCGCGGCACAGTTCATGACCGGCACCGCGTGCGTGCAGCTCGGCATGTTCGACGAGGGGACGCGGCAACTGGCCGGGGTGGTGTCCGGGCCGGTGCCCGCGCTGGCCACCCAGGCCCTGTTCACCACCGGTATGGCCTTGCGCGAACAGGGGCAGGAGGCCGCGGCGGTCAGCCACTTTCAGCAGGTGTACGCCCGCGACCCCGGGTTCGGCCCGGCCGCCGAGGCGATGCGCTCCCCCGCCTACCGGCTCGTCATCACCTCGGCCGCCCAGATCGACGCGCGCACCGATCCGTGGACCCCTGACCTACTGGCAGAGGACTCCGAATTATCCTCTGCGGCAATGGAAAACGGATCCGGTACCGACACCGAACTGGTCGACGACGCGCAACGCAGGCTCGACGCGCAGATCGGGCTCGACGAGGTGAAGCTCCAGGTGGCCAAGCTGCGTTCGGCGGCGACGATGGCGCGGCTGCGGTCGGACAAGGGCCTGTCGACGGCGTCGCGGAGCCTGCATCTGGCGTTCACCGGGCCACCGGGCACCGGCAAGACCACCGTCGCCCGCATCGTCGCCACGATGTACCGGGGACTCGGATTCATCAAGTCCGACAAGGTCGTCGAGGTCTCCCGTGGCGATCTGGTGGGCCAGCATCTGGGCAGCACCGCGATCAAGACCTCGGAGGTCATCGACTCCGCGCTCGACGGTGTGCTGTTCATCGATGAGGCGTACACGTTGATCCAGGAGGGGCTGTCCGGCGGCGATGCCTTCGGCAAGGAGGCCGTCGACACGCTGCTGGCGCGGATGGAGAACGACCGTGACCGGCTGGTGGTGATCATCGCCGGCTACGACGACGAGATCGACCGCTTCCTCGCCGCCAATGACGGTCTGGCGTCCCGCTTCTCGCGGCGTATCCGGTTCGCGTCCTACTCCCCCACCGAGCTGGCCGACATCGGCTCCCATATCGCCGCCGGACGCGATTCCACCCTCACCACCGAGGCCCTGGTGGAACTCGAACGCGCCTGTGCCGCCCTGTGTTCCGATGTCCGGCCGACCGTATCGGGACCGCGCCGGGGTATCGACATCGCCGGCAACGGCCGGTTCATCCGCAATGTCATCGAATCCGCCGAGGAGGAACGCGAATTCCGGCTCTCGGGCCGCGACGATCTCGGCACCCTCACCCACGACGACCTCATGTGCATCGACGCCGCCGACATCCGCGCGGCCCTGACCCAACTCACCGGAAAGGCCTGATCACCTTGTCGCGCATCCGAACAGCACTGCCCCTGCTTGCGGGAGCGGTGGTGGCTCTCGCGGGTTGCACCACCAGCGGCACGCCGATGGCCGGCCCGCTCACCACGACGAGCACCACCACCGTCACGAGCACACCGGCGGACGATTACGACGATTCGTACGACGACGATTCGCTCGACATCGAGACCTCGTACCTCCCGGAACCGACAACGACCACCCCCAAGCCAACCATCCCACCGGCCCGGCGAACGCCGCGACGATGACCTGCACCGAGTACCAGACTCTCAGCGACGGCACACAGGTCGCGGTGATCGCGGTCCACGGTGTCAACAAGAATCCTTATTTCGCCGCGATGCTCATCGGAATCTTCTGCGAACGGCATACCGGTGACACCGTGGCTCAGGTCATCAACAGGATCAAACCCGAGTTCCTCTACAAGTAGCGGGAGGTCACCCCGACGATGGGGTCGGTGAGTTCGGGGCGGCAGATGATCAGGTCGGGCAGGTAGGTGTTGTCGTTGTTGTAGACCAGCGGCGAACCGTCGATCCGGCCGCACCACAGGCCCTGGGCCTGCGCGACCGCGACGGGCGCCGCCGAATCCCATTCGTACTGGCCACCGGCATGCACGTAGGCGGCGGCCTCGCCGCGCACCACCGCCATCGCCTTGGCCCCGGCCGAGCCGAGCGGGGTGACCACACCACCGACGGCCTCGGCCACCTCGTCGGAGAAGGCGGGGGGCCGCGATCCGCTCACCACGACGCGGGGCCGGTCGTCGGCGGGGTCCGGGAGCAGTCCTGCGACAGGTGCGATCGGCGCGGTGTCATCGACATAGGTGATGCCGAGTGCGGGCAGTGCCACCGCACCGGCGATCAGCTTTCCGGACGACCACAGGGCCACGTGCACGGCCCAGTCGGCGTGGCCGGGGGTGCGGTACTCACGGGTTCCGTCGAGCGGGTCGACGATCCACACGCGTGGTGCGATGAGCCGGCGCTTGTCGTCGGCCGATTCCTCGGACAGCACCAGATCGTCGGGACGGTCGGCGGCCAGTCGCGCGAGCAGGAAGTCGTCGGAGCGCCGGTCACCCGCGTCGCCGAGTTCCTTGCCTTCCAGGCCGCTGCCGGACCGCACCTCCAGTAGCAATTGCCCTGCGGCGGTGGCAAGTTCGCCCGCCAGCTCCCGATCCTCGTGAGCCTCGAATGTCACCGATCCTCCTCCTGGTCCTGCCCCTGTGGCCCCAGCCCCAGCGTGCGCAACACGAGCGCGGCGACCTGCGTGGGCGTGCCATCTGCCGGGGTGACCACGATGTCGGCGTGCTGTGGCCGTTCGTACGGCGAGTCTATGCCGGTGAAATGCGGGATCTCGCCGCGGCGCGCCCGCACGTACAGTCCCTTGGGGTCCCGGCGCTCGCATTCGGCGAGCGGGGTGTCGAGGAAGATCTCGTGGAACGGCAGGCCGCGTTCGGCGTGGATCTCCCGCGCCCGCTGCCGTTCGGAGGCGAACGGGCTGATCAGACCGACAATGGCGATCGCGCCCGAATCGGCGAACAGCGCGGCCACCTCGCTGGTGCGGCGGATGTTCTCGCGCCGGTCGTCGTCGGAGAAACCCAGATCCGAGTTCAGGCCGTGCCGGAGATTATCCCCGTCCATCAGGTACGCCGGATGACCGTCGGCCACCAGGCAGCGTTCCAGCTCGATCGCCAGCGACGACTTCCCGGACCCGGACAGCCCCGTCAGCCACAGGGTCGCCCCCTCATGCGGCCGTTGCGACCGGGAGACCTTGCTCGACTGCCAGACAATGTTGCCCCCCGCACCGGTCATGCGTCAGTCCTTCCGGTCGGCCGTCGGTTCATCCCCATGACTGTGGCACAGGCCCGGCGCCGAGGCGAAAGCAGAGCCGCTCGCGAGCCCGCGAACCCGGCCGCACCCCCAGCCCGTCGATAGAGTCGGACATAACGCGCACGGATATGACGGAGTTCGACACACCGGACGGAGCACCGAATGACCGCCTCGACGCCCAGCCCGCCGACACCACCACACGTCCGCGGCAGCCAGGATGTTCTCGATTCGTTCGGGGTGAGCGCCGATTCCGGGCTGTCCGCGGATGCCGTCGTCCGGCTGCGTGGTGAGTACGGGGAGAACAAACTCGACGAGGCCGGCTCGGAACCGGCCTGGCGCAAGATCGCGCGGCTGCTCGCCGACAAGATGACGATCGTGCTGATCCTGGCGGCGGTGGTCAGTGCGGCGGTGTCGCACGAGTGGGAGACGCCGGTGGTGATCCTGCTCGTGATCACCCTCAACACGGTGCTCAACTACGTCCAGGAGACGCGGGCGGAGGAGAGTCTGCGCGCGTTGCGGACGATGTCGGTGGCGCAGTCGCGGGTACTGCGCGACGGCAGGCAGCGGCAGGTGTCACGGACCGAGCTGGTGCCCGGTGACATCGTGCTGCTCGAGGCCGGCGATGCGGTCCCTGCCGACGCCCGCATCATCGACGCCGTTCGGCTGCAGATCGCCGAGTCGGCGCTGACCGGCGAGTCGCAACCGGTGGACAAGTCCGCGTCCGCGCTCGACGACCCCGATCTCCCGCTCGGCGACCGCTCGAACATGGCGTTCATGAATACCGAGGTGACCCGCGGCCGGGCGAGCGCCGTGGTCACCGGCACCGGCATGAACACCCAGATCGGCACCATCGCGGCACTGCTGCACGGCGCGGGGGCGGCGAAGACACCACTGCAACGACGCATCGATCAGCTCGCCACGTTGCTGACCGTGATCGCATTCGTGGTGGTGGCGATCGTCTTCGTGCTGGGCCTGATACGCGGCGATTCGTGGTCCGATCTGCTGCTGACGTCGGTGTCGCTGGCGGTGGCCACCATCCCTGAGGGTCTGACCGCGGTCGTCGCGTTCACCCTCGCGCTCGGCGCGTCCCGGCTCGCCCAGCAGGGGGCGATCATCAAACAGCTCGCCGCCGTCGAAACCCTCGGCAGCACCACTCAGATTGCCACCGACAAGACGGGCACGCTCACCCTCAACGAGATGACGGTGCGCCGCATCGTCGCCGCGGGCCGGACCATCCGGGTCACCGGCGAGGGTTATTCGACCGAAGGAAAGTTGTTGTCGGACAACGAGGACGACCTTCCGGATCTGCGGCGGGCGTTTCTGGCGATGGCGCTGTGCAACGACTCCACTGTCGATGACGAATCAAGAATGGTGGGCGATCCCACCGAGGGCGCGCTGGTGGTGGTCGCGGAGAAGGGCGGCATCGACGCGGCCGGGGCGCGCCGCAAGTATCCGCGGCTGGCGGAGGTGCCGTTCGACTCGGACTACAAGTTCATGGCGACCTTCCATGCCAGTTCGACCCCCGGACCGGGCAGCGAGTTCCGCTGCTACGCGAAGGGTGCACCCGGTGTGCTGCTCGAACGGGCCACCTCGATCCGGGAGGCCGGCGGCGACCGGCCCCTGACCGGGCAGGACAAGGACGCGATGCGCGCCGCGATCAACGATCTCGCCCACCAGGGCCTGCGCACCCTGCTGATCGCGGGCACCACGCTCGGCGCGGTTCCCGACACCCCGGACGCCCTGCACGCCGCGGTCGACGACCTGACCGTGTACGCCGTCGTCGGCATTCTCGATCCGCCCCGGCCCGAGGCGCGCGAGGCGATCAAGGTTGCGCACGAGGCGGGTATCGAGGTGCACATGATCACCGGTGATCACCTGGCGACGGCGTCGGCGATCGCAGCCGACCTCGGCATCGGTGGTGAAGCCGTGTCCGGCGCCGACCTCGACGGCATCTCCGACGCACAGTTACCGGCGCGGGCGGCGGAGTTCGGGGTGCTGGCCCGGGTCGCCCCCGAACACAAGATCCGCTACGTGAAAGCACTGCAGGCCGATGGTCAGGTGGTCGCGATGACCGGCGACGGCGTCAACGACGCCCCCGCCCTCAAACAGGCCGACATCGGGATTGCGATGGGTATCACCGGCACCGACGTGTCCAAGGGCGCGGCCAAGATGATCCTCACCGACGACAACTTCGCCACCATCATCGCCGCGATCCGCGAGGGCCGCGGCATCTACGACAACATCGTCAAATTCGTGAAGTTCCAGCTCACCACGGCGTGGGGTTTCGTGATCATCTTCCTGGCGGCGGGCGTGTTCTCGATCGCCGGCGGGGCGCCGTTCACGGCGCTGCAGATCCTGCTGGTCAACATCATCATGGACGGCCCGCCCGCCCTGGCACTGGGCGTCGACCCGACCGAACCGGACGCGATGCGGCGCAAACCCCGATCGCCGGGCGAGCGGTTGCTCTCGCGTAACCGGATTCTGCGGATCCTGTTGTTCAGCGTCGTCATGGCCGTCGGCACGCTGTTGATCCTGCAGTTCGCCGACGACCTGTTCCCCGACAGCGCCGGCGATCCGCGGTTCGCCACCACCCTCGGCTTCACCACCTTCGTGCTGTATCAGGTATTCAATCTGCTCAACGTGCGGTCGGATCGTGGGTCGGTGTTCTCGGCTCAGTCGCTGCACAACACCGCGATCTGGATCTCGATCGCGGGTGTGCTGCTCCTTCAGGTGGCCGTCGTCAACGTCTCGTTCCTGCAGAGCATCTTCGACACCACTCATCTGACCGGTAATCAGTGGCTGTTCGCGGTGGCCGTCGCGTCGTCTGTGTTGTGGATCGAGGAGGTCCGCAAGGCGATCGTGCGCAGGTGGTTCCCGGTGTCGCCGGTGTCCGGTGCCATGGTTTCCGGCTAGCCCGTCTACCAACCAAGCACTTGCTAGGTTACGCTCGGTGGCATGAGTGAAAGCGTCATTCCCCCAGCGCTGGGTCCCTCCGATCTCGGCCCCGACACCACGCCCGTCGCCTACGAGACGGGCGGACCCGACAATGCGGTCGCCTATGTGACGCTGAACCGGCCCGAGTACCGCAACGCCCAGAACTCGGTGATGACGTACTCGCTGGACGCCGCGTTCCGCAGAGCCGTCGACGACGCGTCGGTGAAGGTCATCGTGTTGCGGGCCAACGGCAAGCACTTCTCGGCGGGCCACGACATCGGCACCCCCGAACGCGACTTCGACACCTTCTACGACAACGTCGCCACCCTGCACTGGGATCACACCGACAAATCAGGCGCCGATCAGCGGCTGGCGCGGGAGATCGAGGTGTACATGGGGATGTGCCGGCGCTGGCGGGACATCCCCAAGCCGGTGATCGCGCAGGTGCACGGCGCGTGCATCGCGGGCGGGCTGATGCTGGCGTGGATCTGCGACTTCATCGTCGCCTCCGAGGACGCGTTCTTCTCCGATCCGGTGGCGCGCATGGGCATTCCGGGCGTCGAGTACTTCGCGCATGCCTTCGTGCTCGGCCCGCGCCGCGCCAAGGAGATCCTGATGACCGGCGACCGCTTCACCGCCGCCCAGGCCGCCGACTGGGGCATGGTCAACCACGTCGTGCCACGCGACGATCTGGCCGCCAAGGTCGATGAGATCGCGGCGAAGGTGGTGGCGATGCCGATGCAGGGACTGTTCCTGTCCAAGAAGGCCGTCAACATCTGCGAGGACAATATGGGCCTGCGCAATTCGATGGATTCGGTGTTCGGCTGGCATCACTACGCGCACGCCGCCAATTCGGAGGCCTCGGGCGGGGACTCGCTCGGCGGGATGGATGCCAAATCGATGAAAGCTTCGGCTACCGCGGGTGGGGGTAGCTGAGATGGATCTGCTGTTCGATGCCGCCGCGGACGAGTTCCGCACCGAGGTCCGCGCCTGGCTGACCAAGCATGTGCCGCGCACCCCGCTGCCGTCGATGGACACCGCCGAAGGCTTTGAGGCGCACCGCGAGTGGGAGGCGACGATGGCCACCGACCGCATGTCGGTGGTGAGCTGGCCGGAGGAGTACGGCGGCCGCGATGCTCCGCTGCTGCACTGGGTGATCTTCGAGGAGGAGTACTACCGCTCGGGCGCCCCCGGACGGGTCAGCCAGAACGGCATCTTCCTGCTCGCCCCAACGCTTTTCGAACATGCCTCGAAGGCGCAACTGGACCGGATCATGCCGCGCATGGCGCGCGCCGACGATATCTGGGGTCAGGCGTGGAGCGAGCCGGAGTCGGGCAGTGACCTGGCGTCGCTGCGTTCGACCGCCACCCGCACCACCGGCGGCTGGCTGCTCAACGGGCAGAAGACCTGGAGTTCACGATCGAGTTACGCGGACTGGGCGTTCGGGCTGTTCCGTTCGGACAAGGACGCGCAACGGCACAAGGGCATCACCTACTTCATGTTCGATCTGCGCAGCCCGGGCGTCACGGTGCGGCCGATCGCCCAGCTCGACGGCGAACCCGGTTTCGCGGAACTGTTCCTGGAGGACGTCTTCGTGCCCGACGACCCGGACAACCCGGCCGAGTCCGGGGTCATCGGCGAGGTAAACAACGGCTGGCGGGTGGCGATGAGCACCGCCGCGAACGAGCGCGGCCTGTCCCTGCGGGCGCCCGGCCGTTTCCTGGCGGCCACCGACCGGCTGGTGGAGCTGTGGAAACGCAACAGGTCCGAGGTTCCGGCCGCAGCCGACGTCGACCGCCGGGTCGCGGACGCCTGGATCGGCGCGCGCGCCTACGAACTGTCGACGTATCAGACCGTCAGCAGGCTCGCCGCCGGCGGGCAGCTCGGCATGGAGTCGTCGATCAACAAGGTGTTCTGGTCGCAGTGGGACATTGCCACCCACGAGACGGCACTCGATCTGCAGGGCGCCGACGCGGAGATCGCCGACGCCTGGACCGGTGGCTACCTGTTCTCGCTGTCGGGGCCGATCTATGCCGGTACCAACGAGATTCAGCGCAATGTGATCGCCGAACGACTCCTCGGCCTGCCCCGCGGCGACCGGTAAGGACCACCCTCATGGATTTTCTGCTTTCCGACATTCATTCGGATCTGGCCTCGACGGTCGATGCCATCCTCACCAAGGCCGACATGCCCACGATCATCCGCGCCCACGCGGCCGGCGATCCGGCGGCGGTCACCCCGGTGCGCGAGCAGCTCGCCGAGGCGGGCATCTGCGGGCTGATCATCGACGACGAACACGGCGGCTCGGGTGCCGGTGTCACCGAACTGGTGGTGACGGCCGAACAACTCGGCCGCCACGGCATGCCCGGGCCGATCATCGAAAGCCTGGCCGTGGCACCGAAACTGCTCGCCGACACCGGACAGCATCTGCGCCTGGGCCCGATCGCCGAGGGCACCCCGGTCTCCTGTGCGATCGAGACGTGGCAGCCGAACGCCGCCGACGCCCAGGCCGCCGACCAGGTGTATCTGCTCGCGTCCGGGACGCTGTCGGTGGCGCGGATCGCCTCGACCGCGGCGTCGGTGGACCCGGCACGCACGGTGTCGACCGTCGCCGTCGACACCGTGCTCGTCGAGAACGTCGACTCCCCCGCCGGGGCGGTGTCCGCGGCGGATCTCGGGGCGCTGGCGACCGCGGCCTATCTGCTGGGACTCGGTCAGACGATGCTGACGCTGGCCGCCGAATACGCCCAGTCCCGCAAGCAGTTCGGACGCGCCATCGGCTCGTTCCAGGCGGTCAAACATCACCTGGCCGATGTGGCGATCGCGCTCGAGATGGCCCGACCGCTCGTGCATGCCGCCGCGCTCGGTGCCGATGGGATGGTGCCGGCGAACACGAACGTCCTCGCCGATATCTCCGCCGCCAAGGTGGCCGCCGCCGACGCGGCGTATCTCGCGTCCCGGCAGGCCCTGCAGGTGCTCGGCGCCATCGGCTACACCGCCGAGCACGATCTGTCGCTGTACCTCACCAAGACGCGGGCTCTCGTCGGCGCGTGGGGCACCCCGGCGCAGCACCGGCAGCGAATCCTCAACTCTCTCTGACAGACCCGGGTCTGAAGGAAGGCACCATGAACACCACGATCGACGACCGGCCGGTCACCACACCGGGACAAGCCGTATCCGCGGAGGAACGCGAAGCACTCCGCGAGTCTGTCGCCGACCTGATCAGGCGGCGCGGTGGGATGGACACGGTGCGTGCCGCGTCCACCCGTCCGGGACGCACCGACGAGTCGCTGTGGGCCACGCTGTGCGCGGAGATCGGCGTCGCCGCGCTCCCCATCCCGGAAGCGCACGACGGTGCGGGCGCGAGTTTCGCGGAAACCGCCGTGGTCCTGGAGGAACTCGGACGAGCGCTGTCCCCGGTGCCCGCCTTCTCCACCGCACTCGCCACCGCGGCCATCCTGCTGTCGGGCGACGATACTGTCGCCGCACAGGTGCTGCCCGGCATCGCGTCCGGTGAGACGACGGCAACCGTGTGCTGGGCGGGTGCCGGCGGCTGGGACACCCCCGGGGTCACCGCCGACGGTGGTCTGCTGTCGGGCACGGCGCACTATGTGGTCGACGGTGAATCCGCGGACCTGTTCGTGGTGATCGCCGGTGGCGCGGGGCACGAATTGACGCTGCATGTGGTGGCCGCCGACGCCGACGGTGTGCTGGTGGAGGCGTTGCCGACGGTGGACCCGACCCGGCCGCTGGCGCGGGTCGGCTTTTCCGACACCCCCGCGCAGGCCCTGGCGTCGGCCGGTGATCTGCCGGGGCGGCTGCGCACGTACGCGTGGGCGCTGCTCGCCTCCGAACAGGTCGGCGGCGCTCAGGCCGCCCTCGACCTGAGCGTCGAGTACGCCCAGGTGCGCAAACAGTTCGGCCGCTCGATCGGATCGTTCCAGGCACTCAAGCACCGGATGGCGGACATGTACGTCCTGGTGGAATCGGCGCGCTCGCTCGCCCGTGCGGCGATAGACGCCGTGGTCGCCGGCGCACCGGATGCCGAGGCGCTCGCCGCGTCGGCGCATGTCTACTGCTCCGAGGCGTTCAGCTCGGTCACCGGTG
This sequence comes from Gordonia amarae NBRC 15530, assembly GCF_000241345.1. Lineage (GTDB taxonomy): Bacteria > Actinomycetota > Actinomycetes > Mycobacteriales > Mycobacteriaceae > Gordonia > Gordonia amarae. Next base: position 2,439 of record NZ_BAED01000022.1, on the reverse strand, counting down.
ACGCCATCCAGATCCACGGTGGTATCGGCATCACCTGGGAACACGACATCCACCTGTATTTCAAACGCGCACAGGGCAGTTCACAGCTGTTCGGGCAGCCGCACGAGGCCCTGCGGCTCCTGCGTCCGTGAGAGCCGGTCAGGTCGCCACTTCGCCCCAGCAGTACACCTTGCCGCCCGATACCGCGCACGCGGTGTCCTCACCCGCACCGATGGCACTGACCCCGGACAGGTCGACGACGCGGACGGGGGTGCTCCGGCTCTCGGTGGTGTTGTCGCCGAGCTGACCGAATCCGTTGTCGCCCCAGCAGAAGCCGGTCCCATCGGCAACCACGCAGGCCTGCGCCACACCGGCGACCACCGATTCTGCCGAGTCGATTCCGCCGACCCGGACCGGGGTGCTCCGGCTCTCGGTGGTACCGTCTCCGAGCTGACCGGCGTCGTTCTGTCCCCAGCAGAACGGGGCACCCCCGGCGATCGCGCACACGGCGTTGTAGCCGACGTCGATCGCCGTCACATTCTTGAGGCCGGCGACCCGCGACAGCGTCACCTTCTCGTCGGTCGACCCATCCCCGTGCTGACCTGCTTCATTGAGGCCCCAGCAGCGAGCTGCCTTTGCCGCTACGGCGCAGGAGGTGCCGTGTGACGTCGAGATCGCCGTGACGTTCGAGAGGCCAGGTACGCGGGTCGGGCGGCTGCGATTGTCTGTGGTGCCGTCGCCGACCTGACCGGAGTCGTTGAATCCCCAGCAGTGGGCGGTGCCGCCGGCGACGGCACAGGTTGTCCCCGAGTGGGTGGAGATCGCGGTGACACCGGACAGTCCCGGCACGCGCACCGGGGTGAGACTGTCGTCGGCCGACCCGTTGCCGAGCTGACCGGAGGAGTTGGCGCCCCAGCAGAACACCGTCCCGTCACTGATCGCGCAGGTGGTGCCGGAATCGGTGGTGACAGCGGTGACGCCGGTCAGGTCCTTCACCCGGACCGGCTCCGCACGGTCGGTCGTGGTGCCGTCACCGAGCTGCCCGCTGGTGTTCTCACCCCAGCAGAACACGCTGCCCCCGCCTACGGCGCAGGCTCCCCGGGTGCCGGCGGCCACCGAGGTCGCATCGGCGATTCCCGCGGCGGGGGTCCTCGATGTCGGCCCCGCCGACGGTGTTCCCGCCCGCCCACCGCCAGCCACTGGGTCGCGGTCTGCCGAGTCGTCGTTACCGCCCATCATCAGTGCGATGACCGCGACCAGTGCCGCTACCGCCACCACGCCGACAGCGATCAGCACCCCGCGCCGGGCCCCACCACCGGAAGTGACCCGATCCACCGGTCCGGGCGGATGACCGGCACTGTTGACACGTACGGTCGGGGCAGACGGAGGCGGATCCGGTGGCACGAACTGCCTGGTCTGTCTCACAGTGGGAGTCAGTCGTTCGGTCGACGGTGGCGCCGCGTGCCGCGTCTGGTCAGCACCGGCGAGTGGCACCGTCTCCGATGTATCGACGACGGGGCCGGTGGGTGCGCCGGGCCTCAACGCGGCGGCAAGTGCCGAGGCGAAGGCTGCGCACGTCGGGTAGCGCGCGGCCGGATCCTTGGACATGGCGCGGGTGAACACCGCGTCGACGGCGTCCGGAAGTTCGGGTCGTCTGAGCCGTGGGCTCGGCGGTGGTGCGTGCAGATGCTGGTTCAGGACCGCGGCCATACCCGGTCCCGCGTACGGTGGCTCGCCGACGAGTAGTTCGAACGCTGTGCAGGCCAACTGATACTGGTCGAGAGCGCCGGTGGTGTGCGTGTCGGCGCGGATCTGTTCGGGTGCGACGTACGGCAGACTCCCGACGAACGCACCTGTCACCGTGACGCCGGTCTGGCTGTCCTGCGCTTTGGCGATACCGAAGTCCGACAGGTAGATGCGGGGTGGCGTCGAATCGGTGAGCAGGATGTTGCCCGGCTTCACATCGCGATGCAGTAGCCCGCGTTCGTGCGCGTAGTCGAGGGCGGATCCCACAGCGGTGACGATGTCGGCGGCAAGTTGCGTGGGGAGCTTCTTACCCGGATATCCAGCCGCCCGGACCGCAGCATCGGCTCCTTCCACATAGGCCATCGAGATCCACAGGCGACCGTCTGCCTCGCCGCGGTCGTAGAGCGGAACGATGTGGGGGTGAAAGAGCGTGGCCGCGATCTCCGCCTCACGGTCGAAGCGGACCCGGAACGACGGATCGTCCTGCACCGCGGAGGTGAGTACCTTGAGCGCATCGTGCCGGGGCAGCCTCGGGTGGACGGCGAGGTACACCTCACCCATGCCACCCACTCCGAGCTTCCGGACGATCCGATAGCCGGCGAAGGCATCGCCGGCATTCAAGGTCCCTGTCACCGCAGCCGGCCAGGCTCGACGTTCATGGCATGCATGGTCTCACGTCTATGCCTGATTTGCACCGTTATGGCTGGTCACAGC
>NZ_BAED01000023.1 GCF_000241345.1 Gordonia amarae NBRC 15530 | reverse complement strand
TGCGTCGCTTCGGCCTCAGGGATCAAGAATGTGCTCGGCTTTCGGCTTTGGAGGTGGTCACCTCATGTGCGTATCTCGCCGGACCCTTCGAGACCCTCGCTCCTTCGTCGCTTCGGCCTCAGGGATCAAGAGGGTGCTCGGCTTTCGGGGTCTTGATGGCGGTGACGTCAGGCGTTCGCCTCCTCAAGAGTCAAGATGCGGGGACGCGACCAGACATCTTGATCCCTGAGGAGAGGCGCGCGAGCTTGCGAGCGGGACTCGTCACGAAGGGTCCGGCGAGATGAGGCTCCCAGCTCAGCGATAGGTGAAACGCTGCGCACCGTCCAAGCGCACGACCTCACCGTTGAGATAGGTGTTCTCCAACAGATGCTGCGCCAGCGCCGCGAACTCCTCCGGCTCACCCAAACGCTTCGGAAACGGGATATTGGCCGCGAACTTCGCCAGCATCTCCTCACCGACCCCCTTCATGATCGGAGTCGCCATCGTCCCCGGGGCGATCGTGTTCAACCGGATACCCACCGAACTCAGATCCCGCGCCCCCGAGATCGTCATCCCGATCACTCCCGCCTTGGCCGCCCCGTAGGCCAACTGCCCCATCTGCCCCTCCAACCCGGCGATGGAACTGGTCATCACGATCGCCCCGCGTTCCCCGTTCTCCTTCGGGTCGAGCTGCGCGATCTGCGCCGACGCCAACCGCAACACATTGAACGTGCCGGTCAGATACAGGTCGATGGTCTTGGCGAACCCCGCCCGATCATGCGGACTGCCATCACGGTTGACCACCTTCTGCCGCACCCCGAACCCGCCATGGGTGATCACCGCATACCGCAACACCCCCAGCTCACCGGCCCGATCGATCGCCGCCTGCACCGAGCCGTCATCGAGGACATCGGTCTTCACATACGCCACCCGCTCACCGAGCTCGTCAGCCAGCGCCGTCGCCGCCTCGTCGTTGAGGTCGGCGATCACCACCGACGCCCCCGCCGCATGCAAACGCCGCACCGTCGCGGCCCCCAGACCACCCGAACCACCGGTGACGACGGCGACTTCACCTTCGAAAGACATTGATGCTCCCTTGTTTTCATACTTGTGCGGACATATGGGTCAGCGACCGGCTGCACCTCGCCGGTTGAGGTGCGAGGTCGCCCAGCGACCGAGCCTCGAAACCCGGTGAGATGACATGTCGTCTCACCGGGTTTCGAGGCTCGTCGCTCACGCTCCTCGCACCTCAACCGGCGGAAGGCCCCGGCCGATCTCCGAACTATGGGGTGGCACCGGTTTCCATCACAGAGTCGTTCTCACTCACCGGTCCAGTTGGGCTTGCGCCGCTCGGCGAACGCGGCCGCCCCCTCGGCGGCATCCTTGGACGCGAAGACCGGGGCGATGGCCTCCATCTGCTTCTGGAAACGTTCGGATGCCGGCCAATCGGGGGCCGCGACGACGATCTCCTTGATCTTGGCCACCGCCAGCGGACCGCCCTCGGTAATCTTGTCCGCCAACGCGATCGCGGCCTCGAGCGCACCGCCCTCCTCGGTGAGGATGTTGATCAGCCCGTACCGCTCGGCCTGCTCAGCGGTGAACGGTTCGCCGGTGAGCGACCATTCGAGCGCCTTCTGCAGCGGCACCCGGCCGGGGAGCCGGATGAGGCCACCGGCACCGGGGACCAGGCCGCGCTTGACCTCGGGCAGGCCGAAGCGCGCGTTCCTGGCGGCGACGATCAGGTCGCAGGCCAGCACCAGTTCTGTACCACCGGCCAGGGCGTTGCCCTCGACGGCAGCGATGATCGGCTTGACCGGGGGCTTCTCGGTGAAGCCCATGCCACGGCCGACCACATACGGGAACTCACCCTTCGCGAAGGCCTTGAGATCCATTCCGGCGCTGAAGTTTCCGCCCGCCCCGGTGATCACCGCCACCGACAGTTCGGGGCTGTTGTCGAGTTCGTCGACCGCGTCGGCAACACCTTGTGCGACGGCGAGATTCATCGCATTGCGCACCTCGGGGCGGTTGATGGTGATGATGAGCGCACGACCGCGCCGCTCAACGAGTACTGCGTCTGACATGTTCCTCTTCTCCTAGACCTCGATGACGACGGCGCCGCCCTGGCCGCCGCCCGCGCACATGGCCGACACACCGATGCCGCCGCCACGTCGCCTGAGATCGTTGATGAGGGTGGTGACCTGGCGGGCGCCCGACGCCGAGATCGGGTGTCCGAGGCTGCATCCACTGCCCGAGATGTTCACCAGTTCTTCGTCGATGCCGTATTCGCGGCAGGCGGCGATGGGCACGGAGGCGAATGCCTCGTTGATTTCCCACAGCGCCACGTCGGAGGCCTTGAGGCCGGCCCGGTCGAGGATCTTGCCGATGACCGCGACCGCACCGAAACCGGTATCACGCGGCGCGAGAGCCGAAGCGCCCCAGGCCTTCACAGTGGCCAGCGATTCGAGTCCCTCGGCGGTGGCGAGGTCGTCCCCGACGATCGCGACGGCGGCCGCGGCGTCGTTGATGCCCGAACTGTTGCCCGCGGTGATGGAGAAGCCCTCGATCTCCGGGTGCAGCACCTTCAGGCCCGCGAGGGCCTCGATGGTGGTGCCGCGACGCGGGAACTCGTCGACGGCGAACTCGGTGATCGAACCGTCGGCCAGTTCGACCTTGATCGGCAGGATCTCGCCGGCGAAGCGACCCTCATCGATGGCGGCGATGGCCCGCTCGTGCGATCGGACAGCCCAGGCGTCCATCTCCTCGCGGGTGATGCCCGCCTTCTGCGCGGTGTTCCAGCCGACGGTGATCGCCATGTCAAGGGTTGGGGCGTCGGGGGTCTCGGGGTGGCTCGGCGGCATCCACGGTTCGACGAAGTTGAACTCGCCCGCCTTGGGCACTCGCCACTTCATCAGCGGCGCGGTCGAGAGCGACTGCACACCACCGGCGACGATGGCCCGCTCCATGCCGGAGACGATCTGTGCCGACGCGTTGCCGATGGCTGTGAGGCTGCCCGCGCAATGCCGGTTGACGGCCTGGCCGGGCAGGTGTTCGTAGCCCGCGGCGACGGCCGCGTGGCGGGCGAGGTCGCCGCCGCCGTAGTTGAGTTCGGCGAAGATCACATCGTCGAACTTCTCCGGGGCCAGGCCGGAGCGCGTGACCGCGGCCTCCAAGATCCAGGTGGCGAGCTTCTCGCTCGGGGTGTTGACGAGCGAACCCTTGAACGAGCGCCCGATGGCGGTGCGCACGGCACTGACGATGACTGGTGTCGGCATGTGTTACTTCCTCGATGTGATGTGCTGGTGGCATCTACTGTAATCACAACAGTAGGTCACTCGACCTGATTGGACCAGACGCGTGTCCAGTAGATGCCCGGTCGCGATCAGCGCAATTCCGGCTCTTCCACATGGAAATGCTCGTCACGCAGGCGGAACGCCTCCTTGGTGCCGTGTTCGGCGCGGGTCTTGACGAAGTTGAACTCGCCCGGCGAGAACTGCAGGTTGGTGGCGTAGGCGTGGAACATGTAGCTGGCCACCTCCTCGCCCTGGTAGGCCTGGTTCTGCTCGACCATCCGGAACGCCTCTTTGGCGATGGTGACGCCGTCGGCCGGCATCTTGCCCACCTTCTCCGCCCAGTAGCGGGCGCGGGCGGTGACCACCTCTTTGTCGCAGGTCTCGGTGAAGATACCGAGGTGTTCGAGGGCCGATGCCTCGACGATGTCGCCGGTGAGCAGCAGCCGGCGCGCCATCACCGGGCCAAGCCGGTGGAAGAACATGTGCAGGCTGCCCAGGGCCGGGCCGAGGAACCGGGTAGCGGGCATGCCGAGCTTGGTGTCGCGGGCGATCACCGAGATGTCGCACATGAGCGCCATCTCGAAACCGCCGCCGAGCGCGAAGCCGTTGATCTCGCCGACGGTGACCTTCGGGAAGCCCATGAAGTTGTGGTAGAACTCGAACGTCTTGCGGTCGACGATCAGCCGCCGCCGCTGGCTCGGCCGGGCCTTGCGGTCCACCTTGGTGGCCGCCGCCTCACCTTCACTCTTCTCGCCGTACCAGCCGTAGGCGTTGTTCATGTTGGCGCCGGTGGAGAACACCCCACCCTCACCGCGCAGCAGCACCACGGTGATGTCGTCGTCGTCGACCACCTCGTCGAGGAAGCGGGCGAGGTCGTCGCGCATCGGCTTGTCGTACGAGTTGCGCTGCGCGGGATTGTTGAGCGTGATGGTCGCGACGCGCGCGTCACGGTCCACGTCGAACAACACCCGGCCGTCGCTACTACCGGTTTCGGTCATCAGTGTTCCTCCATAGCAAGGGTTTTGAGAGAGTCAGGGGGATGGCACCGGCTCGAGGCCGAGTTCGGCGAGGATACGGTCGGTGTCGGCGCCGAGCGCCGGGATGGGCCCGAGCGCGATGTCCCACGCCGAACTCACGCCGGGCGGCAGCAGGGTGGGTATCGTCCCGACGGGGGAATCGACGGACTGCCAGCGCTCGCGGGCGGCCAATTGCCGGTGCTCGACGAGGTCGGCCGCGGAATTGATCTTGGCCCAGCCGATTCCGGCGTCGTCGAGCAATGCGGTGGCAGCGGCGAAGTCGAGCGTGGCGAACCGCTCCACGATCAGCGCGTCCACCGCCGCCCGATGGGCCACGCGCGCCTCGTTCTTGGCGAAGCGCTCGTCGACGGCGAGCTCCGGATTGCCGAGCACGATGGTTGCCAGCCGCACCCATTCCCGATCGTTCTGCACGCTCAGCGCGAGTTTCGAGCCGTCGCCGAGCGGGTAGGCGTCGTACGGGGCGATCGCCGGATGACTCATCCCCACAACCATATTGGGGGTGTGTCCGTGCCGGGCGACGGTCACTGCGTACCCCATCCATTCGGCGACGGCATCGAGCATGCTCACCTCGACGACGCAGCCGTGCCCGGTCTTGGCGCGGGCGAGCAGCGCGTTGAGCACCGAGGTGTACGCGTACACACCCGCTGCTATGTCGGCGACGGCGATACCCGGTTTGATGGGTTCGTCGACGGTGCCGGTGACCGACACGACGGCCGCCTCGGACTGGATCAGCAGGTCGTAGGCGCGGCGGCTGTCGTCGGGTCCGCCGTTCCCGTAGCCGGAGATCTCGCAGACGATCAACTGCGGATACTTCTCGGTGAGGGTGTCCCCGTCGAGCCCGAGGGCCGCGGGAGCACCCGGTGCGAGGTTGTGCAGGAAAACGTCGGACTCGGCGAGCAGTGCGGCCAGTACCTGCTTGCCGTGATCACTCTTCACGTCCAGGGCCAGGGACTGCTTGGAGCGGTTGAGCCAGGCGAAGTGGGCGCCGATTCCGCTTGCGAGGGAGTCGAACCCACGTGCGAAGTCGCCGCCGTCGACGCGTTCGATCTTGATCACCCGGGCACCCTGGTCGGCCAGGTGCCGGGTGGCGAACGGTCCGGCGACGGCCTGTTCCATCGCCACCACGGTCACGCCCTCGAGTGGGCGCACTCCCCCGCCCATCAGGCTTGCTCCGCGGTGCCGGCTGCCGGGCGGCGGCGGCCGTAGGTGCGGGTGATGAGGTTGTCCGTATTCATCGCCACCGCATCCATCTCGCCGATGGCCAGCACCTCGTCGTCGAGCAGCAGCCGTCCGGTGGACAGCAGGCCCCGTTCGTGTTCGGTGCGGGCGATGTCGAACTCCAGCTCCCGCAGCAGCGGCGTGGGCCTGCGGTAGCGGACATTGAGCGACCTGGTCTTGCCGGCCAGCCCCTCCTGGCAGTTGTGCTGCTGCATCACCGAGTCGAAGAAGACACCGAGGAAACCGCCGTGCACCAGCCCGGGCGGGCCCTCGAAGTTCAGCGGGAACGTCACTGTGCCCGTCGCCCGATCCGGCTCCGAGGAGGTGAAGGCGAACTCGGGGAAGGCCGGGTTGTAGGCGCCGATGTTCATGGAGTGGTCGAGGTAGATCCGCCGATCGGCGGACTGCTCGTCCCCGATCCGCGGACGCGGATCCGCCGGCAACAAGGCCTCGAGCCTGTCGCTGACCGCATCGATCTGCCGGGTGATGTCGTCGACGGCCGGGTCCGCGTGCTCGAGAGCGAGCAGGATGCCGGTGAGCCTGCGGATCGTCGCGGCGGCGGCCACCGTCTGCGGCAACGGGGTCTCACCGAAGGCCATTCCCTTGCCGCCCGCGGCATACCCGACGAGCTCACTCGCGGCCGGCCCGGCGGCCGGTCGCTCAGCTGCCGGCGAACCCATGTGCGACCTCCTGTGCGCGTGCCATCTGCTCTCGTTTCCACCGGTGTGTTCCACCGGCCACGATTAGTTGCTAACTTGGACGAGTCTTAACAGTAGTGCCTACCGTATATCTAACAGTAACGTCTACGCCATTGTTGATCCAAGAGGTTGCCGGTGCCCGAGCGGTCCGGCGGAAGGGCAGGGGTGTTCCCGGTGTCCGAGGAGCCAGTCACCAGCGATGTCGCGATCTCCCACGAGGGCGCGATCCTGCGTATCGAGTTCAACCGGCCCACGGTCCGTAACTCGCTCAACCACGACATGGTGTCGCGGGTCGTCGATTCGCTGACCGCTGCCGCATCCGACGATGCGCTGCGCGCCGTGCACATCACCGGTGCGGGCGGCCACTTCTGTGCGGGCGCCGACCTGGTGTCCGGCAATGCGACCGGAGGGGAGCGGCCGCGCACCGGACGGCAGGTGCGGCGGGTGCCGCACGCCCAGCACCGCATCATCGAACTCGTCACCACCATCCAGCTGCCGGTGGTGGCCACGGTACGTGGCTGGGCCGCGGGTCTGGGCTGCAATCTGGCGCTGGCCGCAGACTTCACCGTCGCCGCGGACGACGCCGTATTCTGGGAGCCGTTCATGAGCCGCGGCTTCACCCCCGACACCGGTTCGACATGGCTGCTGCCGCGGCTGGTCGGGCTCACCCGGGCCAAGCACATGCTGCTGCTCGGCGACAAGGTGAGCGGATCGCGGGCCGCCGAGTGGGGGTTGATCCACGCATCCGCGCCCGAATCCGACGTCGACGCGGTGAGCGAGGAGCTGCTCTTGCGCCTGGCGTCGGGTCCCACGGTGGCGTTCGGCCTGGCCAAGCACGCCCTGCACGCCAATCTGCACGAATCGCTGCCCACCGCCATGGACAACGAGCTCTATGCACTCGAACTATCCACCCGCACAACAGACTTCAAAGAAGGCCTGGCAGCGTTCCGGGAACGCCGCGATCCGGATTTCACCGGCCGCTAGCCCTATCCGCCACTCACCGAAAGAGCACCGATGTCCACAGAGCTGACCTTCGAGACCATCATCTACGAGGTCGAGGGCCACACCGCCGTCATCACCCTGAACCGGCCGCACGCCCTGAACGCGTTGAGCCCGTTCATGATCACCGAGCTGCGGCGTGCCTACGACGCCGCCGAGAACGACGACCAGGTGTGGACGATCATCGTCACCGCCAACGGCCGGGCGTTCTGCACCGGCGCCGACGTCAAGGAGATCCCCGGCGACGGCAAGGTGATCAACGAACGCCCGTATCTGTCGACATACGAGCAGTGGGAAGCACCGCAGGAGGGTACCCCGCCGTTCCGCACGATGGCCAAGCCGATCATCGCCGCCATCAACGGGATCTGCTGCGGCGCAGGACTGGACTGGATCACCACCGGCGACATCGTCATCTGCTCGGACAAGGCCACCTTCTTCGACCCGCACGTGAGCATCGGCCTGGTCGCGGGCCGCGAGGTGGTGCGCCTGGCCAAGGTGCTGCCACGGTCGGTGGCGTTGCGGATGGCCATCATGGGCAAGCACGAGCGGATGAGCGCCGAACGCGCGTACGAATTGGGCCTGGTCACCGAGGTGGTGCCGCACGACGATCTGCTCACCCGCGCCAAGGAGATCGCCGACATCGTCAACTCCAATGCGCCGCTTGCGGTTCGTGGTACCAGACTGGCTATCCACAAGACGCTGGGACTGCCCATGCACGAGGCCGAACTACTGGCGGAATCGTTCCGGGAGCGCGTCACCCGCACCGAGGACGCCCTCGAAGGCCCGCGTGCGTTCGTCGAGAAGCGCGCACCCAACTGGCAGGCACGATGACCACCGCCTTCGAGACGATCCTCTACGAGGTCGACGCCGACGCCCACGTCGCCACCATCACCCTGAACCGGCCCGACGCGCTCAATACGTTCAACCGGTTGATGTGTCACGAGATGCGCGATGCGTGGGCGCTGATCAAGGACGACGACCGGGTACACGCGGTGGTGCTGCGCGCCGCCGGTGACCGCGCGTTCTCGGCCGGGCTCGACGTGCGTTCGTCCTACGGACAGCCCGAGATCGTCTGGAACCACGAGGATCCGGGCGAGCTGCTCAGCCCCAAGTGGCAGAAGATGTGGAAGCCGGTCGTGGTTGCGGTGCAAGGTATGTGCACCGCGGGCGCGCTGTACTTCATCAACGAGGCCGACGTGGTGATCTGCTCGGAGGAGGCCACCTTCTTCGACTCACACGTCACGGCCGGACTGGTGTGCGCCCTCGAACCGGTGGGCCTCATGCGCAAGGTGGGCCTGGCCGAGAGCCTGCGGATCGCGTTGCTGGGCAACGACGAACGGGTCAGCGCGCAGACCGCTCTCCGGATCAGCCTGGTCACCGAGATCACCACCCGCGAGAATCTATGGTCACGCGCGCACGAGATCGCCGCGACCATCGCGAACAAGCCGCCAACCGCCACCCAGGGCACCGTGAAGGCAATCTGGGAGTCGCTGGACAAGCCGTACCGGGCGGCGATGGATCAGGGCCTGATCTACACCCGCCTGGGCAATCCGATTGCCAAACAAGAGCTCGCGGCCCAGCAGGAGCAGGGCACGGCCGCCAAGAAACCTCCGAGGATCCGTTGATGACCACTCATCCGCTTTCCGCCCACATCGCGTCGGTCCTGGCGATCGATCCGGACGCCGGCGCCATCGACTTCGCCGGCGACTGGACCACCTGGGGTCAGCTGGGGTCGCTGGCCGGTTCGGTCTCCGCACTGGTGACCCGGCTCAACCCCGAGCCCACCCCACGCACCGGAATCCTGTTGCGCAACACCCCCGAACATGTCGCCGCGTTCCTCGGTGTGCTGCTGGCCGGCGGCACGGTGGTGGTGATCAATCCGTCCCGGGGTGACGAACGGACCCGCGACGACATCGCCGCGCTGGAGCTGCCGGTGATCATCGGCACCGAAGCGGATCTGGACAAGCTGGTCGCCGGATCGGCATCGACATCGGTGGTGCGGCTCGAAGGGATCCCGGCCGAGCCGGTGGTGGTGACCGAGGCGACCGAGAAGCCAACCGAGCAGCCGTCTTCCGAGGATGCTTCGTCGCCGGTAGCGGTGCACATGCTCACCAGCGGCACCACCGGACCACCCAAGCGCGTCGAACTGAGCTACGACATGCTGGCCCACAGCGTGCTCGGCGAGCCCGCCACGCGTATCGCCGTGCCCACCACACTCAGCAGCGGCGCCGCGATCGTCAACGCGCCGCTGGTCCACATCGGTGGTATCTACCGCATCTTGCAGTGCATCGTCGCGGCCCGCCCGTTCGCACTGCTCGGCCGGTTCGACCTCGACGAATGGGCGCGCGCGGTGCGCACCCACCAGCCGAAGGCCGTCTCACTGGTACCGACGGCGGTGCGGATGGTGCTGCATTCGGACCTCACCCGCGACGACCTCGCGAGCATCAAGGTGGTCACCAGCGGCACCGCACCACTGTCGGTGGAGGACTCCGAGGCCTTCACCGACAAGTTCGGCATCCCGATCCTCACCTCTTATGCGGCAACAGAATTCGGTGGCGGCGTGGCCGGCTGGTCGCTGCCCGATCACAAGAAGTACTGGGCGGACAAACGCGGCAGCGTGGGCCGGGCCTCCGGCGGTGCACAACTGCGGGTGGTCACCGAGGACGGCACCGTCCTGGGCCCCGACGAATCCGGGCTACTGGAGGTCAAACCGGGCCAGCTCGGCCCGGATGCGGACTGGATCCGCACCACCGACCTCGGCAAGCTCGACGCCGACGGCTTCCTGTGGATCCTCGGCCGCGCCGACCAGGCCATCATCCGCGGCGGGTTCAAGGTGATCCCCGACGTGGTGCGTGACGCCATCGAATCGCATCCGGCCGTCGCCGGTGCGTCGGTGGTGGGCCGTCCCGACGATCGGTTGGGTGAAACACCTGTCGCCGTCGTCGAATTGCGGCCCGGCGCCACTGCCACCAGCGAGGACATCCTCACCCATCTCGGTGCCCGGCTCGCCCGCTACGAGGTGCCCACCGAACTGCTCATCGTCGACACCATTCCCCGTACACCGTCCGGGAAGGCCGACCTGCGGGCCGTCCGCGATCAGCTCGCGGGCGCGATCCGATGAGCGCGCCGGCGGTAACCTCGATGGCCAGGCCCCAATCGACGCTGACCGTCGACGCCCTGATCCGGGACGCGGCCAGGAGGCTTCCGGACAAGGAGGCGGTGATCGATCCGGGCGAACGGCTCACCTACAGTCAACTCGACACCAGCACTAGGGAATTGGCCGCCGTCCTGGTCGACGCCGGCGTCGGGACCGGTACCCGGGTGTCGTTGCTGATGCCCAACTCCACGCGTTGGGTGCAGCTCTCGCTGGCACTGACCCGTATCGGCGCGGTCCTGGTGCCGCTGAGCACGCTGCTGAAGCCGCGGGAACTGCACGCCCAGCTGGCCACCGCCGGCGTCGAGGTGCTGATCGCGGTCGAGGAATTCCGCGGGCACCGCTACCTCGACGGGCTGGCCGAATGGCTGGGGCTCGAGGTGCTGCCGACCGGCGGTGAACGACTCCTCGAAGCCGAACTGCCGTCGCTGCGGGCGGCGTGGACTCCCGGCGAGCTGTTCGCGGCCGCACACGACGGGCTCGGCGCGCCCGACGACGTCGTGGACGCCCTGGGTGCGGCGGTCACCCCCGCCGACCCGATGGTCACCGTCTTCACCTCGGGCAGCAGCGGAACCCCCAAGGGTGTCAACCACTCCCACGAGAGCGCGCTGTTCGCGGTGCTCTCCGGACAGGAGGCGCGGCGCGTCGGCCCCGACACCCGCCTGTACCTGCCGATGCCGTTCTTCTGGGTGGGCGGCTTCGGTGCCGGGGTGCTGTCGGCGCTGCTGGCCGGGGCCACCCTGGTCACCGAGGAGGTGCCAACCCCGGAGTCGACGCTGAATCTGATCGTCTCCGAACGGATCACCCTGTTCCGCGGCTGGCCCGATCAGGCGGTGTCGGTGGCGGCGCTGGCCGCCGAGACGGGCGCCGACCTGTCGTCGATCGCTGACGGCAGCCTGCCCGCCCTGCTGCCGGCGGAGCTGCGGCCCCGGCCCGGTTCGCGTGCCAACCTGTTCGGGATGACCGAATCCTTCGGCCCCTACTGCGGTTTCCGCGCCGACCACGACATGCCCGAATCAGCCTGGGGCAGTTGTGGAAAGCCGTTCGACGGGGTGGAGGTCCGGATCGCCGACCCGGTCACCGGGGCCGCGCTCGAGCCTGGTGAATCAGGCGAGATCCAGTTGCGCGGCAAGCGCGTCCTGCAGGGCATCTGCGGGCGCAGCCGCGAGGACGTGTTCACCGCCGACGGCTTCTACCCCACCGGCGATCTCGGCCGGTTCGACGACGACGGTTTCCTGTTCTACATGGGCCGTTCCGACGACATGTTCAAGGTCAGCGGTGCCACCGTCTACCCCAGCGAGGTCCAGGCCGCACTGCGCGCCATCGAAGGTGTCGACGCCGCATTCGTCACCAGCGTGCCCGGCCCCAACGGCCCCCGCGTCGGTGCCGCCGTGGTGTCGACCACCGGCGCCACCCCCGAGTCACTTCGGGCAAGCGCCAAGGGCCTACTGAGCTCGTTCAAGGTCCCGTCGGTGTGGCTGGTCGTCCCCTCCGCCGACGACATCCCCCGGGGCGGAACCGGCAAGGTCCTCGCAGGCGACCTCCGCGACCTCCTCGCCGCCGAGTAGCACATCGCCGGCACTCTGTTCCGGCCCAGTTTAAGTTTACTATTGATCCCGTTTCCGGAATCAACAGCAAACTCAAATCACTCCTCTACCGTTGCGGCTCCGTACGAGGACTTACCGAGAGTGCTCACTCAAGGACACCGCCGCACTCATTTACAACCGTCGTTACTACACCGACGACGTCACGGAGGAAACTGTTCTGATCAGGCGAAGCACTGACGGACGGGATCGGCGCACCGCGGCTATAGATATCGTGCTCGATGATCTGGGCGCGTTTGAATGTTGATCCCGGCCCACTCTGCAAGTATGCCTCCTGCCACCCCGCTCGCACTTCATCACGCAGGCGCCGCCGAGTCAGGTCGACGAGCTCACTGGTTAGCTTGCTGGATATGGAATCGAGCGCGACTTGCTTCTCGTCGTCATTGGGCTCGCCGTTCGTCCAACGTTTGGGCCGCTGCAGTAGTAAGTAGACCTGAGCTTGGAGTTGATAACTCAGATCTGCAACAGGTTTAAGGTTGTCATATTCATCGCGCCATCCTTCAGCCAGTCGTCGGCTCAACGCTTTGACACGGGTCCAGTGTTCTTTCGGGGCTTCGGAATTATGTTTGAGCCCCAGAAGGCCGCGCCACCGGCTATGAAAGCTCTGGGCTGCGGCCGAAACGGCGAGCGGAAGAGCAAACGCATCGAGTACCGGACGGCTTGGTCCACTGTCTGGGGTACCTTCTGGATGCTCCAGTGCCACAAGCAATGCGTTCATCTGCTCGATCGATCGTCGACCGGCCCTCTTCCGCCCACTGAGCGGCTCATGTATCCCTCCGACGAAGTACCGGGCCTCATCGAACCTGTGACGAAGAGTTCGCTCAGCGGACGGGCTCAACTCATCGCCGATCGCATTCAGCACGTTCTCGACTGACGCCATCACATGTTCCTCGCGCTCGCCGAACGTAGGCAGGTTGTCCCCCTCAACCTGATCGAAGTGGGTAAAAAGGGTATGCAGCTTGCTGGCCTCCCCTGCAACCACGATACTTTTCAGCGCCGCGACAGGTGCTGCCTGCATCGGCTGTTTGGCATTGTCGACGAGCAATACCGCGTCTACCGCCCGCAATTGGGTTGCCACATGTGCCGAAAGAGCGGCGACCGATTTCGGAGTGTGGCCTAGACCTTCGCCATCAACCAGGACGAGTCTCACCGGATCCGACGACCAGCTCGGCCGGAATGGCCCTTTCACGCGAATACCATTCACCAGCGGTGTCAGAAGCCGCCCGAACAGCGGCGCATAGTTGCTGGAGAACCTTGCGACCGCCTTGATGAATACTTCACGGTCACCCGACTCCCATGACCACGTTGACGGCCATCCCTGGCGAGTACGCTTCAGGTCACCCACGTCCAAAGCAGCAAAACGCTTCTCGATCTCATCGACGAGCGAGTCAACGATCGCGTGGAACTCGTCGGACTGGCGCAAGTCTCTATCCAAACTCTCCTCTATGAGTTCCTCCAATACCCGTTCATCATCCCGAGCATCCGCTTCAGCCACCTCCGGCAGCACCTGCATACCATCGCCGGTACCGATCAGCTCATTCGTAATCTCACCGACGTACCGGGCCACAACTGCCTTCACAGCCACCACAGCTGACGTCACAACTTTGTCGGTAGTCGCCAGATCCACAGCGCCGTACTCATCTGGGTTGATGTCATCGGCCTCGTCGTCATCGTCATCAACGTCTGCCAGGTCTAGGTCATCGACCTTCGAGACACCCCTACCCAGTACGTAACTGAACCGGAACCGCTGGTTGACGTGGTCGAGCAGACACCGCCGAATCTTTTCATCAGATTCTTCTCGACGTGCGGCACGAGCAGCCGCGGAAACATTCTCGGTAAGATAATCGATTACCTCATCGCGCGGCACAAAGGTCACTACCGCCCGATATGCCTGATCGTCTGTTGTAATCAGTTCAGTATCAGCGACCGTCGTCTTCGCAGTCGATGTCGATGGGAAGCGCTCAGTGTCCGGATCGGTGCCCAGAATCTGACGCACTACCGTCGTCTTACCCGCGCCGGTCGTACCCAGAAGCAGAACCCTACGATAGCCCTCCGACTCGTCTGGCAACGGAAGCACCTGTTCTCTGAGCTTCGCGAAGTCGACTTCAGTCGCCTCAAGTCCGTCATAGAAGATGTCGACCACTCGCTCGTCAAACCGCGCAAGCGCGGTGGTTCGTGCAGTGGGCTCCCAAAGTCCAGGTGTACTCAGGATGTGGTTCAACTGATCCACCATCCGGTCCGCGTCGACGTCACTACTCGTTCCAAGGCCACGTCGAACGCGCCGTCCAGCCTTACCCGTACTCACATCGATCCGAACCGGGTGGCGGAATATCACCGACCACGAACCCCGACCTTGGCTACGATTCTTACTCGCCTTGTAGAACGTCATATTTTGACCTCCTCGTTGTTCCAGCGTTGTACCCGATCTATGTTGCATCCCAATCCGGGGCACGTCAAGCCTTTGGGTACAACATGGGAACAACAGCCATGCGCGGCGGCCCACTGGCACCTAACCCGCCGCCGATCTCTGCCGCAGGACGCGAACGAGTGATGCAAGTCCGATGACCGTGCAGCCGCTCATCGGGTACGTGTCATCGCCTGGGTAGACGACGTAACGTTCATCGATCGCGAGGTCGTCGGCTGCGCGATGGAATCCGGCTGAAACGTGTGGTGCTGTGGAGCGTTTCACCTCGACGGCGATCTGCGGGCGGCCCCCGCGCACGAGGACCAGGTCGAGTTCGTCGCCCCGTGCTGTCCGGTAGTGATAGGGCTGCCATCGATCGCCGATGGCGTCGATGATGCATTCGACCGTGAAGCTCTCGTAGCTGGCTCCGGCGGAGGGGTGTCCGAGAAGAGTGTTGAGGGAATCGATGTCGAGGAGCGCATGGAGCAGACCGGAGTCACGCACGTGTACCTTCGGGGCCTTGGTGATGCGTTTTCCAACGTTCGTATGCCAGGCCGGAAGTGATCGCACCAGTGCGAGATCGGCGAGCAGGTCGATGTACCGGGCGACGGTCGGACTGGTTACACCCAGCCCCGCAGCCAGTTTCGACGCATTCAGCTGCCCACCCGAGGAATGGGCGAGCATCGTCCATAGACGGCGCAGAGTCTCCGCCGGGATGCGCGGGGCGAACATCGGGATATCCCGCTCCAGGTACGACCGGATCAGGTCCTGCCGCCAACGGAGAGAGGCATCGTCCGATGCCAGCAAGGCATCGGGAAATCCTCCCCGGACCCAACGTTCGTCCGCTCCGATACCTGCCGACGCGGCCTCATCGACGTTTACGCCGGACAACTCCAGAAATGAAATTCGGCCTGCCAGACTCTCCGAGGACAGTTTCATCAGGTCCAGGGACGCCGAACCCAACAAGAGGAACTGGCCGTTGCGAAAGCCCGCCCGCCTGTTGTCGTCGATGACGCCGCGGAGGACTTCCGTGATCGCGGGGAGTCGCTGCACCTCGTCCAGCACCACCAGCCGCGGGGACTGTCCGCGCAGGTAGGCATCGGCGTCCGAGAGCCGCCGCACGTCTGCCGGTCGCTCAAGATCGAGGTATGTCGCGCCGCCCGACCAGCCATCAGCCAACTCGCGCGCGAGCGTCGTCTTGCCGATCTGCCGTGGTCCGAGCAGGACCACAGCGGACGTCGCAGCCAGACGCCGCTGTAGTTCCGCAGCCACCGCGCGAGTGATCATGTGTGCAAATTTAACATCAGCTTTCAAATTTGCACACCGTGGCGAGACCTCTCGAGCCGAGCAAGGTCCCGACAGGAGCAGCAGCGACCACCGGGATACGTGGGCCGCCAACAACGATCGTCAGCGTCGCACTTGTTGACAGGTGTCAGTGACATCTGTCAGTATCGCCAGAGTAGTGATGTCGGTTACACCACGGGGGAAGTTCGATGAGCAACACAAGGGGTGCGCCCTCCGGGCGTGAGGCACAGCGCCTCGAAACCCGGCAACGGCTCCTCGACGCCGCGACCGCCGAGTACGCGCGCGCCGGCATTGCCGGCGCCGACCTCAACGCCATCGTCAACGAGGTGGGCGTGGCCCGCGGCACGTTCTATTTCCACTTTCCCACCAAAGAGCATGTGCTGGTGGATATCGAAGCGCGGCAAGAGGATCTGATCTCCGAGGTGCTCGGCGACTTCCTGGCCACCGGACCGTCGCTGACCGACGCGCTGGCCAAAACCATCGAACTCATCGCCGATATCGAGACCCGGCTCGGCAAGCATCTGTTCAAAGATCTGGTGGCGCTGCGGTTCTCACCCAACCGGCCGGTCACCGAGGAATGGCGCGAGCACAAGGTGATCGGGCTGGTCGTCGAGCTGATCGGGTCGGCCCAGAGCAGGGGCGAGGCCGAGATCGTCGTCGACCCGTACCACAGCGCCGTGTTCTTCCTGCTCGGTGTGTACGGGCTGCTCGCTGTCACCATCGACGCCGATCAGCTCCGCAAAGAGTCCGTCGACAGCTACCTCACCTACACGCTGCGCAGCCTCCAAGCCCGCTGAACCAACTAGCGCCTTCTCAAAACGATACGGAGACAATCTATGTGGCAGGAAATCGTCCGGCTCGCCTTTGCCTGGGGAGTGATGGGACTGGTGATCTGGTTCTGGTACTGGATCATGAAGAACATCGGAACGTTCTGACCCGATGGGCGCCCCCACGCTCGGTGAACCGGTGACGATACCCCCGCCAGACATGGACCAGAATGCCGCTGTGACAACGGAATCCGATGCGATGAGCATCGAACGCAGTTGCTCGGTGACCGCTGTCGCGTTCTCGCAGCAGCGGATCTCGGGTGTCCGGCTGATGTCCGGCCCGCGCCGCACATTCGGGCTCAACGCCGGTCACACCGTCGTCAACGTGCCCTACCCGGCACTGGAGGCCGGCTGGACCCGCACCACCCTCACCTGCGGTGTGGCACTGCAGTGCTCGCCGTCGAAGAACCGGCTCTACTGGTTCCGGCTGCACGAGCTCACCGCCCGTCAGCTCGCCGCCCTTGCCGTCGTGGAGGGAGGTGTGGCCGCGGGCTGGGTGACCCGCAACTTCCCCGGACTCACCCGCGAACTCGACCGCCTCGCACCGGGAATCGAGTACCTCGACCCCGACCTCGACGGCGAGGTGATCGTCGACCGTGCGCTGGAGCTGGCGAAGACCACAGCGGACCTGTACCCGCACACGATTCTGGGCCGGATCACCGTCCGGCCACCCGAATCCGATTCGCTGGCCGCCAAGTTCAAACGCGGCTACGGCCGGATGCCGTGGACGTCCTCGCGCACCGATGCCAAGCGGCTCATGTCGATTCCGGTCGGCGGCGACGGTGGCGTGCGCAACTCGAATCTGCCGCCACCGTCGAAACCCGAGAACGACGACGTGGAGATCAACCCCGATCAGCGGGTCGGGGTGCCCTACCCCGAGTGGAACATGTGGAATCAGGCGTTCCTGCCCAACCATGTGGCGGTGCTCGAACGTAAACACCCGACCCGCAATTCGCCGTTGGCGTCGGTGTCGCCCGACATCCGCACATGGTTCGCCGAGCACACCCACCGGGCCATCCGCAACGGCCTCGACGACGGCTCCGACGTCGACGTCGACCGGTACGTGTCGCACTACCTCGACACCATCACCGGCGAGGCGGGGGAACCGAAGATCTTCCGGGAACTGATGCCCAGTTCGCGCGACGTCAGCACCGCGCTGCTCCTCGACGGCAGCTCGTCGCTGAGCAGCAACGGCGGCAAAGCCTTCCGCATCGAACTGGCCTGCGCCGACGCCCTGTCACGTGCGATGACCCTGGCGAAGGAGCGGCACGGCATCTTCGTGTTCTCCGGCAACACCCGGCACCGGGTGGAGGTCAACTGCCTCAAGGACTTCGACGACCGGCACTTCGCCGACCCGAGCGCGCAAGGACTGCGAGCCGGCGGCTACACCCGGCTCGGCGCACCGATCCGGCACCTCACCAAACGGCTGCTCGACCAGCCGTCCGAACGCCGGCTGCTCATCATCATCGGCGACGGCCTCATCTCCGACGAAGGCTACGAGGGCCGCTACGCGTGGGCCGACGTCGCGCATGCCGTCTCCGAGGCCGAGGAGGTCGCCGTCTCCGTCTTCTACATCGGCGTCGGGCCGGTGCGCGTGGACCCGCTGCCGGAGGTGTTCGGCGAGAAACGTTCCCGGCGCATCGGCCACGTCGACGACCTGCCCGAAGTCCTGGCTCACATCCATCGAGAGTTGGTGTCCGAATGACAAGCAACGACCTGTACTTCTCCAACGGCAGCGAAGTGCAACTGTTCGAATGGGCCTACGCCCAGCACATGCCGGTGATGCTCACCGGCCCCACCGGGTGCGGCAAGACCCGCTTCGTCGAACACATGGGACAACTGCTGGGCCGCGAGGTGATCACCATCAGCTGCCACGACGACCTCACCAGCGCCGACCTCGTCGGCCGGTTCATGGTCACCGGCGGTGACGTGGTGTGGGTCGACGGACCGCTCACCAAAGCGGTCAAGACCGGGGCGATCTGCTACCTCGACGAGGTGGTGGAGGCCCGGCACGACTCGCTGGCCATCCTGCACTCGCTGACCGATCACCGGCGCACCCTGTTCCTGGACCGGGCAGGCGAAACCCTGCACGCACCAGAGAGTTTCATGCTGGTGTGCTCCTACAACCCGGCCTACCGGAGTTCGCTCAAGGACCTCAAACCGTCGTTCCGGCAGCGGTTCGTCACGGTCCCGATGACGTACCTGCCGCCGCAGCGTGAAGCCGAGGTGCTGATGACCGAGGCCGGTGTGGGCGCCGACGTCGCTCAGCGGCTCGTCAACTGCGCGTTGAGCATCCGGCAGGCCGATGACGCCTTCCATTTCGAGCCGCCGTCGACCCGCACCCTGGTGGCCGCCGCCCGGTTCATCGCCGCCGGCGCCGACGAGCTGACCGCCGCCCAGGCCTGCATCCTCGCCCCACTCAGCAGCGACGGCGCCATCCACGAGGGCCTCTACGAGATCGCCACCGCCCACCTGTCGGGAACATCTGCATGATCGCATCGGTCCCCCCGCTGGTTGAGGTGCGAGGAGCGCTGGCGACGAACCTCGAAACCTCGCAAGGCGACAACGTCATCTCACCGGGTTTCGAGGCTCCTCGCCTAGCGGCTCGTCACACCTCAACCAACGACGGGGCGGCTCGTCACACGTCCATCAGCGCAGTAGTGCGCGAGCCGGAAGGCAGGAACTGACATGAGTTTCCAGATCTCCCGCAAAAAGGACGAGAAGGCCGACTCGCGCACTACGGGTCTCACCTACGACCAGCACGAAGAGGAAAGCCGCAAGGCGCAACGCAAGTCGGACCTGTGGATGATCGCGGGCACCGCGTTCATGGGCACCTACCTGCTCGGCCTGATCGGGTTGCCGCTGTTCCTGTACGGGCTGCACCTGTCCCGGAAAGCGCAGCAGGAGGGGCTCACCGTCCGGCCGCTGCTGGTCACCCTGATCGGCTATCTGGTGATCCTCGACGGCTTCCTCAACACCGTCGGCTGGGCACTGGACTTCCTCGCCAGCCACTCACTGCTCGACCGGGTGTTCTTCACCGCGTGGGGCAACTACGCCGACAACGGTGCCTACTTCTGGCAGTACAACGACCTGTATATCGGCGGCGCGTCGGCACCCGGAGAAAAGGGCTGGGAGGCAGTCGGTATCTTCGTCGTCTTCCCGATGCGGGTGGCCGCCGCGATCGCCTTCCTGCAGATGAAACGCTGGGGACACCAGTGGCTCACCGTCACCTGCTGGTTCGGGGTGGTGCTGTGGATCGGCTACATCTCCAACATGACCATGTACGCCGACCTGCGCTTCGACGGCACCATCCTCCCGGTGCTCGGCTGGTGGGCCTACGACATCATGTTCATCACCCCATTCCTGGCATTGCCGTTCCTGCACACGGTCAATCGCGAGATCTTCTCCGATTGACCTGTCCACCATCATCTTTCGTACTCTCTAGGAGCTTCCCGTGAACGCACCCCTCAACAAACAGGACCGCGACCGCAAGCGGGCCCTGATCGTCTTCCAGATCACCATCTACGGGTTCCTGCTGTCGATGTTCATCCTGCAACTGGTCTGGTCGTTCCAGCGCGGCTGGTGGAACTGACGCCATGGCCTTCACACGCAACGGAAGTGGCGCCGGCGGCGTCATGACCAGCCCGACGTCGGGCGGGCTGTCCTACAACCAGCACGAAGAGGAAAGCACACTCGCCCAGCGGCAGGCCGACAAATGGCTGATCGCCGGCACCGCCTTCATGGGCACGATGGTGTTCGGCATCATCGGGCTGCCCATGTTCCTGCGCGGTCTCTACCTGCAACGCAAGGCGGGACGGTCGGGAATGTCGGTGCGGCCGATCATGGTCACCCTCATCGGCTACCTGGTGATCCTCGACG
The DNA here is from genome assembly GCF_000241345.1 of Gordonia amarae NBRC 15530. Taxonomy (GTDB): domain Bacteria; phylum Actinomycetota; class Actinomycetes; order Mycobacteriales; family Mycobacteriaceae; genus Gordonia; species Gordonia amarae. The sequence continues at coordinate 14,805 of NZ_BAED01000023.1, read as the reverse complement.
CCTTCATCAACAGCATCGGGTGGGGTCTGGACCTGATGGCCAACCACTCGATCCTCAACCGGGTGTTCTTCACCGCCTGGGGCAATTACGCCGACAACGGCTACTTCTGGGAATACAACTCGCTGTTCATCGGCGGCACCTCCGCCCCCGGCGAGAAAGGCTGGGAGATCGCGTGTGTGTTCGTGGTGTTCCCGATGCGCATCGCCGCCGGCATCGCCTTCCTGCAGATGAAACGCTGGGGTCATCAGTGGCTGATCGTGACCTGCTGGATGGGGGTGGTGATCTGGGTGGGCTATGTGGTCAACATGACCATGTACGCCGACATCCGCTTCGACGGCACCATCGCACCGGTGGTCGGCTGGTGGGCATTCGACATCTTCTACATCACGCCATTCCTGGCCATCCCCTACCTGCACACGGTCAACCGCGAAATCTTCGCAGACTGATCGAACGCAGACTGATCGAACGCCGACTGAGACCCCTAGGAACCCATCATGAGCAAGAACTCCGCTGCGGCCGACACCGAGGCCGACAAGGAACTCCCCCAGGGCACCACCCCCGCATTCGCCCGGATGCACAAGTGGCTCAAGCGTTTCATCATCATCTGCCTGTTCGGTCTCGTCATCGAGGGCGCGTTCACCGTCCCGGTGCTGGCGATCTGGTACGGCGCGCCGACGCTGTCTCTGACCGAGATCTGCGACGAGTTCATGAAGGTGCGCTGGAACGACGAGAAGGCCGAATGCAAGTACCCGCACCCGATCGAGGGCCCGCCGTTCGGTGGTCCCGGTGAGGGCACCGGCCGCAACACCGCCAAGACCGAATGGGGCGTCCAGCCCAAGTCCCACCTCGACCGCATCGGATTCCGGGAACTGGTGCGCAACAAGGAGGAACGCGAGGCCCGCGAGAAGGCCGCCGCCCAGGCCAAGGAGCAGCAGTCCCCGACTCCGAGCGGTACGCAGCCCGCGGGTACGCCGGCCACCCAATCCCAGAAGCCGGTGGCTCAGCCGACCACTCCGGCGCCGCAGCCGGCCGCACCGTAGCAGCCGCGCACACCAACCGTTGACAGCAACCGTGAAAGAGGAGAACACCCGTGCCGTCGTTTCTGGTGACCGCGCAAAGCATCGGTCTGGTCGTCGGCGAGGCGTTCCGGGCGGCCGCCGACCGGACGATCCCGTTCGGGACCGAGGTGCCGTTGCACGAGAAGCAGATCACGGCGTCATGGCTGGCGGGTGAGCTGGGACTGCCCACCGGCGCGATCGGCTCGGTCACCGTCGTCGACGCCCATTCGGGCACCGCCAATCGGGCCCGCATCGAGGTGACGTCGGATGGCCGGCTACCCGAGTCGTTGTTCGCGAAGTTCCCGCCCCGCAACTATCTGCAGCATGTGCTGATGCACGTGTTCCGCCTCGGCACCAAAGAGGTGCTCGCATATAAGGCATTCGGCGACGATCCCCCGGTCCGCACACCGCGCTGCTATCTGGCCCGGGAGGACAGACTGCGCCGACGCAGCATCCTGCTTCTCGAAGACCTGTCCGCCACAGCCGAGTTCCGCACGGTCGTCGACTCGGTCACCGCGGCCGAGGCCGAGGCGGTGGTCGACGCTCTCGCCGGTCTGCATGCCCGGTTCTGGAACTCCGACCGCTTCGACGGCGACCTGCGGCAGCTCGCCCACCGCTCCCCCGCCGAGATCCGCCTCGGCGACCTGATCCGGCGCAAATTCATCGGCAACATCACCGGCCACACCGCCGCCATCATTCCTGACGACCAGAAACGCGCCTGCCGCATCTTCTTCGAACGCAGCGCCGACATCGACGCGTTCTGGACATCACAGCCGCGCACTCTGATTCACGGCGACACCCATCTGGGAAATCTGTTCTTCGAGAACGGCTGCCCCGGCTTCCTCGACTGGCAGGTCGCGATGACCTGGCCGGGTATCCGGGATGTCGCGTACTTCGTCACCGCCTCTGTCGAGGCCGACGAGGCACGTCGGATCGAGCGGGACCTGGTACGGCGCTATGTCACCCGGCTCGGTGAACTCGGTGTCGACGTCGACGGCGAGCGCACGTGGACGCTGTATCAGGCCGCGATCACCGAGCCCTGGCTCGCCTTCGTCTGTACCGCCGAGGCCGGTGACCGCATGCAGTCGTTCGAGATCTCCCGCGTGGGTGTCGAACGCGCGGTCGCCGCCGTCGCCGCCCACGACAGCTTCACCGTCCTGCGCTCCCTCGTCTCCCGTTGAGGGGACGCACCCTTTCGCCGGTTGAGGCGAAAGGGGGGTCCAACCGGCGGAAAGGGTTCCTACAGTTTGTATTCGGCGAGCAGACGTTTGGAGATGATCTGCTTCTGGATCTCGCTGGTGCCCTCACCGATCAGGAGGAACGGCGCATCCCGCATGAGGCGTTCGATCTCGTACTCCTTGGAATACCCGTACCCGCCGTGGATGCGGAAGCTCTGCTGGGTGACCTCGGCGCACAGCTCGCTGGTCATGTACTTGGCCATACCGGCGGCGACGTCGTTGCGTTCGCCGGAATCCTTGAGCCGGGCGGCGTTGACCATCATCAGGTGTGCCGCTTCGACTTTCGTGGCCATCTCGGCGAGCTGGAAGGCGATGGCCTGATGCTGGGCGATCGGCTTGCCGAAAGTGCTGCGCTGCTGCGCGTACCGGATCGCGAGTTCGAACGCCCGCTGTCCCACACCGCAGGCGCGGGCCGACACATTCACCCGGCCCACCTCCACACCGTCCATCATGTGGAAGAAGCCCTGGCCCGGCTGCCCGCCGAGGATATTGTCGGCTGAGGTGGTGAAGCCGTCGAACACCATCTCGGTGGTGTCGATGCCCTTGTAGCCCATCTTGTCGATCTTGCCGGGGATGGTGAGTCCTGGTGCGACCTCACCGAATCCGGGGGTCTTCTCGATCAGGAACGTGCTGAGGCCGCGATGCTTCTTGGTCAGGTCGTCGTCGGTGCGCACCAGCACCGCCACCAGCGACGAGCTGCCACCGTTGGTCAGCCACATCTTCTGGCCGTCGATCCGGTAGTGGCCGTCTTCGTCGCGCCGGGCCTTGGTGCGGATGGCCGCGACGTCGGATCCGAGTTCCGGCTCCGACATCGAGAATGCGCCCCGCAGTTCACCGGCGGCCATGCGCGGCAGGTAGTTCCGCTTCTGCTCGTCGGTGCCGTGCTGCCGGATCATGTAAGCGACGATGAAATGGGTGTTGATCACCCCGGACACACTCATCCAGCCGCGCGCGAGCTCCTCGACGCACAGCGCGTAGGTGAGCAGCGACTCACCGATGCCGCCGTATTCCTCGGGGATCATCAGCCCGAACAGCCCCATCTCGGCCATCTTGTCGACGATGTCCTGTGGGTAGGTGTCGGTCTTCTCCAGTTGCGAGGCAACGGGAATGACCTCTTTGTCGACGAATCGCCGGACATTGCTGACGATTTCCTGCTGAACATCGGTCAGCCCGAGTGTCTGTGCGAGCGTTGCCATGTCAGTCCCCAACTCGTTCGAAGACGGCGGCCAGCCCCTGCCCACCGCCGATGCACATCGTCTCCAGTCCGTACCGCGCGCCACGAGACTGCATCTGCCGCGCCAACGTGGCGAGCATCCGGCCACCGGTGGCGCCGACCGGGTGGCCGAGTGAGATCCCGGACCCGAGCACGTTGGTGCGGTCGAGGTCCTTCTCGCCGAAGTTCCATTCCCGCATGCACGCGATGGCCTGTGCGGCGAAGGCCTCGTTGAGTTCGATCAGGTCGATGTCGGACAGTTCCAGCCCGGCCCGGCCCAGCGCGGCGGCGGTCGCCGGTACCGGACCGATGCCCATGATCTTGGGTTCGACACCGGCCACACCCCACGACACCAGCCTCACCAGAGGACGCAGGCCGAGTTCGGCAGCCTTCTCGGGCGTGGTGACGATGCACATCGACGCGGCGTCGTTCTGGCCGCTGGCGTTGCCGGCGGTGACGGTGGCGTCGGGGTCCTGCCTGCCCATGATCGGGCGCAGCGTCGACAGCGATTCGACGGTGGTGTCGGCGCGCGGATGTTCGTCGACCGAGATCACCTGGGAATCTTTACGGCCGGTGACCGTGACCGGGATGATCTCGTCGACCAGCAGCCCGTCTGCCTGGGCGCCCGCGGCCCGCTGATGCGAGAGCACGGCCAGCTCGTCCTGCTCCTGCCGGGAGATTCGGTACTCGCGGCGCAGGTTCTCGGCGGTCTCGATCATCCCACCGGCTACGGGATAGTTCTTGCCGCCCGCGGTGACCCGGCCCCGGGCCAGGCCGTCGTGCACCTGGACACCGGATCGTGCTCCGCCCCAGCGCATATCACTGGAGATGAACACCACATTGCTCATGGACTCGGCACCGCCGGCCACCACCAGGTCGTTCTGGCCGGTGGCCACCTGCATCGCCGCCTGGATGACCGCCTGCAGTCCGGAACCGCAGCGGCGGTCGATCTGCATGCCGGGCACCGTGATCGGCAGTCCGGCGTCGAGCGCGACAACGCGGCCGATGGCCGGCGCCTCGCTGCTGGGGTAGCAGTGCCCGAGGATCACATCCTCGACGGCGTCCGGCGCGATGCCGGTGCGGTCCATCAGTCCCCGCAGCACCGCCACGCCGAGCTCGACGGCGGTGAGGGACTTGAACATTCCCCCGTACCGCCCGATCGGGCTGCGGACGGGTTCGCAGATGACGGCCGTCCGCACGCTGTCAGATGAACCGGCCACCGGTCACCTCCAGCACGGTGCCGGTCATGTACGACGAGTCCGGTCCGGCGAGGAACAGTGCCACACTGGCGATCTCACTGGGCTCACCGACGCGGCCGAGCGGCACCTGGGCGACCTTCTCGTTCCAGATACGTTCGGGCAGCGCTTCGGTCATCGCCGACCGGATCAGGCCCGGCTGAATCGCGTTGACCCGCACGCCGTGATGCGCCATCTCTTTGGCGGCGGCCTTGGTCATACCGACGATGCCCGCCTTGGCGGCCGAGTAGTTGGTCTGACCGACCATGCCCACCTTGCCCGAGATGGACGAGATGTTGATGATGGCGCCGGACTTCTGTTCGCGCATGATGGTCGACGCCTTGCGCAGGCCCTGCCAGGTGCCCTTGAGGTGGACCGAGATCACCTGGTCGAACTGTTCCTCGGTCATGGTGCGCATGGTGGCGTCGCGGGTGATTCCGGCGTTGTTGACCATGATGTCGAGACCGCCGAACGTGCTCTGCGCGGTGGCGAGCAGCGCTTCGATGTCGTCACCGCTGACCACATCGCATTTCACCGCGGCGGCCACGTCGGCGCCGCCGAGCTTCTCGACGGCCTCCTTGGTGGCGTCAAGATTCAGGTCACCGAGGACGACCCGGGCACCTTCTGCCACAAAGCGTTCAGCGATGGCGAAGCCGAGTCCCTGTGCACCACCGGTGATCACGGCGGTCTTTCCCGAAAGAATGTTTCCTGACATCTGTTCTCAACCCTTCTGCTTACGGCGTTCTGCCTTGACGAGCCCGGAACCGAGGATGACGCGCTGGATCTCGCTGGTGCCCTCGTAGAGGCGCAACAGCCGGACATCCCGGTAGATACGTTCGACGGGCACACCGCGCATATAGCCTGTGCCGCCGTGGATCTGGACCGCGAGATCGGCCACCTTGCCGACCATCTCGGTGCAGTACAGTTTGGCCGCCGACGGCGCGAGGCGCCGGTCCTCCTCGGTCACCCATTTGCGGGCGCAGTCCCGGACCAGTGCGCGGCCGGCCAGCACGCCGGTCAGCTGGTCGGCGAGCATCGCCTGCACGAGCTGGAACTCACCGATCGGGGTGCCGCCCTGGGTGGCGGTGGCGGCGTAGGCCACCGACTCATCGAGGGCGCGCTGGGCGGCGCCGACGGCGAGGGCCGCGATGTGCACGCGACCGCGGGCCAGCGAGATCATCGCGGCCCGGTAACCCACATCCTCGGAGCCACCGACCAGCGCCGACGCCGGAACCCGCACGTCGGTGAAGCTGATGCTCGCCGTCCAGGCGCCCTCCTGGCCCATCTTGGCGTCCTTGGGGCCCACCTCGACGCCGGGCGTGTCGGCGGGCACCAGGAACACGGCGATGCCGGGACCGTCGGCGTCGGCGGGGCGGGTGCGGGCGAAGGTGACGAACAGGTCGGCGCTCGGTGCGTTGGTGATGAAACACTTCTCGCCGTTGATGACCCAGTCGTCGCCGTCAAGTTCAGCCTTGGTGCGCAGGCCCGACGGATTGGACCCGGCGCCGGGCTCGGTCAGCGCGAACGAGGCGACGACCTCGCCCGAGGCGATGGGTTCGAGCCAGCGCTTCTTCTGCTCGTCGGTGCCGAAGTTGACCAGCACCTGCCCGGCGATGCCGTTGTTGGTGCCGAACATCGAGCGCAGCGACAGCGTCGTGTAGCCCAGTTCCATCGCGAGTTCGACGTCCTGCGTGAGGTCGAGGCCGATGCCGCCCCATTCCTCGGGGATGGCGTAGCCGAACAGGCCCATCTCCTTGGCCTGGTCCCGGATGTCGTCCGGGATGCGGTCCGTCGCGAGGATCTCGTCCTCACGGGGCATGACCACTGACCGGACAAATTGTTTGACCTGGGCGAGGATCTCGGCAAAATCGTCGGCGTCGACGGCCACAACGGGCTCCTTTCTGACGTCGGTACCGCCGGCACCGACAGGGTCAACGCAGGTCACGTTACCTTCGCGCCCGGGGGTGGGCACAAGGCCTGCTCTACTGAATCGGTAGTCGATATGGTAGGCATTACAGTTAGACTTACTACAGTGGTCGGCGGCGATGAGTCAACCCGGCCTGAACAGGAGTGACAACGTGAGCGATCGTCTGAGCGGCAAAGTCGCCTTCATCACCGGCATCGCACGTGGCCAGGGCCGCGCCGAAGCCGTCCGGCTCGCCTCCGAGGGCGCCGACATCATCGGCATCGACATCGCCGGACCGCTCCCCGAGTTCATCCCCTACGACTCGGCCACCCCCGAGGACCTCGCCGAGACCGTCTCGCTGGTGGAGGCCACCGGACGCAAGATCATCGCCTCCGCCGTCGACATCCGCGACCTCGACGGCGTGCGCAAGGCCGTCGCCGACGGTGTCGCCGCCTTCGGCCGTCTCGACATCGTCGTCGCCAACGCGGGCATCTGCGCGCCCGAAACCTGGGACGAGGTCACGCCCGAGTCGTTCCGCACCATCCTCGACGTCAACGTGACCGGCACCTGGAACACCGTCACCGCCGCCGCACCCGCGATCATCGCCGGCGACAACGGCGGTTCGATCATCCTGATCAGTTCCGCCGCCGGCCTGAAGTTCCAGCCGTTCATGGTGCACTACACGGCCAGCAAGCATGCCGTCGTCGGCCTGGCCCGCGGCTTCGCCGCCGAACTGGGCAAGCACTCGATCCGCGTCAACACCGTCCACCCCGGTGCCGTCATCACGCCGATGGGCAGCGGCGACATGGTCGTTCGCGTCGGCGAAACACTCGAATCCAATCCGGCGCTGCAGCAGACGATGGCCGCATTCCTGCCCGACATGGTCACCACTCCCGAGGATGTCGCTGCCACCGTCGCATGGCTGGCCTCCGACGACGCCCGCCACGTCACCGCCGCCTCCATCGCCGTCGACCTGGGCACCACCCAGTACTGAATCCATGACCTCACTGAAGTTCACTCTGGAGTATCCGAGCGAAATCCCCTCGGCCCCGGACGATTTCCTGTTACCCGATGTCGTCCGCGCGGTGGCGACGGCGGCCGAGACCGCGGGGTTCTCGGCCGTCGCCCTCAGCGAGCATCCGGCGCCGTCGGCCAAATGGCGCGACAACGGCGGCCACAACACGCTCGACCCCATTGCGGCACTGGGGTTCATGGCAGCGGCCACCAGCACGATCAGGTTGCTCACCAATCTGATCGTGCTGCCGTTCCACAACCCGTATCAGATCGCCAAATCGCTGACGAGCCTGGATATCCTGTCCGGCGGACGGCTGATCACGGGTGTCGGGGCGGGATACCTGCGGTCGGAGTTCTCCGCGGTGGGCGTCGAGTTCGAGGACCGGGCACGGCTTTTCGACGAGGCGCTGGATGCGATCACCTCGATCTGGACCGATCCGGCCACCCCGGTGAGCGGTGACGGCTGGGCCGCCACCAGCGAACTGTGGTTGCAGCGGCCGGTGCAGACCCCGCACCCGCCGATCTGGATCGGCGGCAACAGCCGTGCCGCGCTGCGCCGCGTCGTCGCGCACGGGGCCGGGTGGATGCCGCTGATCACCCCGAAGGTGTTTGCCTCGGTCATCCGTACCCGCGCGATCGAGACGCCTGAGCAGTTCAGCGAGATTCTCACCGGCCTGCGCGCCGATCTCGCCGCGACCGGCCGCGATCCGGACGAGCTCGACGTCCAGATCGTGTTGCCGCACACCGATCTCGACGACGCCGCCGCCGTGCGCGCGGCCCGCGAGTACCTGGCGGACCTGCGCCGTCGCGGCGCCACCTGGGTCGTCATCCACGTCGACGGCTCCAGCCCCGAAGCCGCCGTTGACTACATCTTCCGCGCCCCGGACGTCCTGTTCGGCTGACCTCCTCGCCGGTTGAGGTGCGAGGTCACCCAGCGACCGAGCCTCGAAACCCCGTGAGACGACGTTGTTATCTCACGGGGTTTCGAGGCTCGTCAACCGGCGAAGGGAGACTCTCAGCGTTTGCGGATGGTCATGTGTTTGATGCCGTGGGTGAAGTCGCTGTAGATGTAGTCGACGTCGCCGACGAACTCGACGTCGGGGATGCGGGTGACGAGTTCGGCAAACAGGTGTTTGAGTTCGAGGACGGCGAGTTGCTTGCCGAGGCAGTGGTGGGGGCCGCCGCCACCGAAACCGACGTGCTGGTTGGGAAACCGATCGAGGTTGAAAACCCCTGGGTTGTCGAAGGTTTCGGCGTCGAAGTTGCCGGAGCAGTAGAAGATCGCGACCTTGTCGCCTTCGCTGATCGTGGTGCCGGCGAGTTCGGTGTCGCGGGTGGCGGTGCGGGTGAACTGCATGACGGGGGTACCCCAGCGGACGAATTCGTCGACGGCGCCGCCGATCCGGCCGTCGACGTCCTCGCGGAGCCAGGCCAGCTGGTCGGGGTGATCGAGCAGGGCCTTGAACGCGTGGGCGGTGGTCTGCTTGGTGGTGTCGTTGCCGGCAGAGGCCAGCAGCACCATGAACGCGCCGACCTCTTCGTCGGTCAGGCTGTGCCCGTCGACCTCGGCCTGCACGATGTTGGTCATCAGGTCGTCCTGTGGGTTGACCCGACGGTCCTTGGCCAGCTCGACACCGGCGTTGGTGAGTACGCCTAGCTGCATCATCAGGAAGACGGCCTTCTCCTCCAGATTGCCGCCCACCTCGTCGTCGCTGGTGCCGAACACGGCTTCGGCTGCGGCGGCGACGGTTTCGTGCTGATCCTTGGGCAGGCCGATCATCTCCGACACCGTCTGCATCGGCAGCTTCTTGGCGACCACCTCCATGAAATCGACCGGTTGCCCGCCGTCGAGAGCGGCGAGGAGTTCGTCGACGATGCGGGCGGCGTTGGCCTTGATCTGTTCCTCGATCTTGCGAACCTGCTTGGGCGTGAACGCCATCGAGATCAGCCGCCGGTACCGGGTGTGTTCCGGGGCGTCCATCGTGAGGAAGAAGGTGGTGGCCTTCTGGATCTCGACGGGCATCGCGTCGAGGGTGACGCCGCGGCCGGAGCAGAACTCGTCGGCATGCGCGCTGACGTAACGGATGTCGGCGTTGCGGGTGACCGCCCAGAATCCGGTCTCCTCGTGCGGGAACAGCGCCTCGGTGGGCTCATGCCAGGTGAGGCCGTCGCCGGCGCGCAGTTGTGCGAAGGTCTGCTCACGTTCGGCGAAACTCTTCTCCCAGAAGGAGTGGCTGGAGATGTCGACCGTGGAGTACGGGCGTGCGGGTGCTTCGGTGTTGGTCATCGGTTCTCCGGAAATCGTTGGGCTGTGGACGAGGTCAGATGGCGTACGGACCGGCACCCATGCCGGCGATCACCCCGGCGTCGACCTGGATGTCCTGGCCGTTGACCCAGCGGGCGTCGTCGGAGGCGAGGAAGGTGACCACGGGCGCGATGTCCTCGACGCTTCCGTGACGTCCGGCGGCGGAGCGGACGAATTCGATGGTGTCGTCGCCCATCGACTTCTTGAAGTCACCGAGGATGGGGGTGTCGGTGGGGCCGGGGCTGACGGTGTTGACCCGGATGCCGTACTTCTGCCAGGCCGGGCCGGAGATCTTCTTGGAGAACAGGATCGACGCCTCTTTCGACGTGCTGTAGACCGCGTATGCCGGGTCCTGCTGCGCCTGCCACGCGTCGACCTGCTCACCGGTGGACGCGTCGAGCAGTCCGGCCAGCGCCTCGCCTCGGGCCTGCCAGGCCAGGCCCGCGACGGAGGCGACGGTGACGATCGAGCCACCCGAGCGCAGCACCGGCAGCAGTCCGAGCGCAAGGGTGCGCATGCCGAGGAAGTTGACCCGCAGTACGTCGCCCGCATCGAAGGTGCCGGGGATGCCCGCGACGTAGGCGAGGACATCCCAGCCCTGACCGTCGGTCTCGAGCCGCTTGATCAGCGCGCCGACGGCGTCGAGGTCACGCAGATCGAGGACGGCCTGCTCGAACGGGGTCTCCTGCGTGAAGCGCACGTCGACGCCGAGCACCCTGTCGCCCTGATCGTGGAAGCGGGCCGCGACCGCCGCTCCGATTCCCGACCCGGCCCCCACAACCACCACACCACGCTTAGCCACCCCACCAGGCTTAGCCACCACACCAGGCTCAACCGCCACACCAGGCTGCTGCGATCCCATGTCTGCCGTCCTCCCGCGCCCGATGATCAGGGCGTCATCGTGGTCGATCCAGCCTCTCGGGCCGCGATCGACAAACTTACAGATACCTATACCGTAGACCATTCTATAGGTGGTACTGTGCCGTAGGCCACAGCGTTGAACGCTCGGCAGCCCAGTTGACCACCGCCACCCGCCCGCAAGGAGGTGACAATGACCAGCACGCAGACACCCGCTGTCGCCTCGGCCGCAGCCATCGCCGCCCGGGCCAAGGCCCGCACCGATGCCGAACGTCGTCCCGGACGCATCGGCGCGTCGATCGACACCTTCGGCCGCACCACCCGGCTCGGGGCGTCGGCGCTGCGGTACGCGGTCACCGACATCGTCTCGTTGCGGTTCCCGCTGCGGGAGATGCTCTCGCAGGCCTGGTTCATCATCACCGTCACCGCGATCCCCGGCATCCTCATGGCGATCCCGTTCGGCGTGATCGTCTCCACGCAGGTGGGCAACCTCGTCCACCAGCTCGGCGCCAGTTCGATGATCGGCGCGGCCGGCGGCATGGGCGTCATCAAGCAGGGTGCGCCCGTGGCCACCGGCCTGCTGCTCGGCGGCGCGGGCGCGGCTGCGATCGCCGCCGACCTCGGCGCCCGCACCACCCGCGAGGAGATCGACGCGATGCGGGTGATGGGCGTCGACCCGGTGCAGCGGCTCGTCGCCCCGCGCGTGATCGCGATGCTGGTGGTGGCCCCGCTCATCAACATCCTGATCATCGCCGTCGGCATCGTCGCCGGCTATCTGGTGGCCGTCGCGTCGCTGGATGTGACCCCGGGCAGCTACTGGATGTCGTTCGGCGCGTTTGCCACTCGGATCGACGTCTGGGTGTCGCTGATCAAGTCGATGATCTTCGGGCTACTCGTGGTGGTGGTGGGCTGTCAACGCGGCCTGGAGGCCAAGGGCGGGCCGCGCGGCGTCGCCGACGGCGTGAACGCGGCGGTGGTGCTGTCGGTGGTGGCGATCATGGTGGTCAACACGGGGATCACGCAGGTGGTCAACATGTTCTACCCGATGAGGATGGGCTGAGCCGGTGACCCAGAATCTCACCCCCGCCCCGTACACGCCGAAACTGCTCCGGCCGGTCCGCGCGATCCGCGAGCGCATCAACCCGGGCAGGTTTCTGGAATCTGTCGGATTCGCCCTCGCCTTCTGCTGGAACGTCTTCGCGGCGATCCCGTTGACGCTCAAGCACTATCGCCGCCAGACGATGTCCACGATCACCGACATGACCTGGGGCCGTGGCTCTCTCATCGTCGGCGGCGGCACCGCCCCGGTCATGCTCATCATGGGTGCGGCAATCGGCGCCTCCATCGGCATCGAGGCGTACACGGCCCTGGAACTGGTCTCGCTGGGCCCGGTGTCGGGCGTCATCTCCGCATTCGCCAATACCCGCGAACTCGCCCCCATCGCGGCCGGTGTCGCGTTCGCCGCGCAGGCGGGCTGCCGGATGACCGCCGAGATCGGCTCGATGCGCATCTCCGAGGAGATCGACGCCATCGAGGCCCTCGGCGTGCGGGCGGTGGGTTTCGTGGTCACCACCCGCGTCATCGCCGGTGTGGTGTCGATGATCCCGACGTACGTGATCGCCCTCGTCGTCGGTTATCTGTCGACGCGGATGGTGGTCACCACCATTCACGGTGAGCCGGGCGGCGTGTACGACCACTACTTCACCCAGTTCGTGCTCGGCTGGGACATCGTCGCCTCGGTCATCAAGATCCTGGTATTCACCGTCGCGATCATCCTCATCCACTGCTACCAGGGCTTCTTCGCCTCCGGTGGCCCCGAGGGCGTGGGCATCGCCTCGGGGCGTGCCATCCGGGCTTCGCTGGTGGGCATCATCGCCCTCGACATGGTGATGACGCTGGTGCTGTGGGGCCTGCAGTCGCCGATCAGGTTCTCGGGGTAACCGCATGGCACGGCACGCGCTCACCGGGATCACCACCCACACCCACACCGCCCGCACCGTCGGCATCGCCGCGATCCTGGTGGCCGCACTCGCCGTGATCGGGTGGCGGTTCATCCCCACCGACGATCTCGACTCCGGCCAGATCGCCGTCACCCTGCTCGCCGAGGAGGTGGGCGACGGTGTCACCAAGGGCACCGAGGTGCGGCGCGGCGGAGTGGTTGTCGGCAAGGTCGATTCGGTGACCCGCACCGACGCCGGCCAGGCGATCACGGTGCACCTCGACCGGCCGGCGCTGACCGGACTCACCGATGCCCTGTCGATCGACTACTCCCCAGCCAACCTTTTCGGCATCACCCAGATCAGTCTGCTCGCACAGCAGGGTGGTTCGCCCCTGCGGTCGGGCACCACGATCAATCTGACCGGCGCGCAACGCGACCGCGTGCACGACGCCACGGTCTCGACGATGCTGCTCTCGCTGGGCAAGCTCAGCGGTGATGTGCTGACCCCGGACCTGGCCGACCTGCTCAAGAAGGTGGCCCAGGATGCGAAGGCGTTCTCGCCGTTGATGAAAGCACTGGTCACCACCGTCGAAACCGTCGCCGACACCCAGAAGATGCCGTATTCGCCGATCCTGCGGGACCTGGGTTCGGCGCTGTCGGGATTCCCGGCGACCCTCGACGGCGGCCTGGTCCTGCTGCGCATGGTGCACGATCATCCGTACCTGAAGGTCCCCGAGAAGCAGGCACGCTTCGACGCCACCGTGGCGATGCTGGCCAAGAAGGTGATCCCGGGCCTGGCGAATCTGCTGGAGGTGTTGCAACCGGACTATCGGGGCCTGGCCGCGATGCCGGTACCGCTGATGAATGCCGTTGCGTCCGTGGTGTCCTCGCCCCAGACCACCCAGGCCCAGCTGGAGCAGCTGTTGACCCGGACAGCCAAGACGTTCGGCGGGTCACCGGCCGAACCGGTGCTGCGCCTGGCGCTCACCCTCAACGCGGGTGGGGGCGGCCGATGAAGAGCATGCCGTCCCTGCTGATCAAGATCGGTGTATTCGCCGCGGTCATGGCCGTCATCCTTGTCGGCGTGCTGCGCACCATCGAGAAACCGATCCGCGGCGACGTGACCGGCTACACCGCCCTGTTCACCGACGCCAACGGCCTGCGGGTGGGCAACGACGTCCGCGAGTTCGGTGTGAGCGTCGGCAAGGTCACCGGCATCTCCCTCAAAGGCACCGATGCCAAGGTCACCTTCGACCTGCAGACCAAGCACCGAGTCGCCAAGGACGCCAGGTTCGCGATCCGCTACCAGAACCTGACCGGCCAGCGGTACATCGACATCCAGCAGTCGACGCTGACACCCGCGCAGAAGGCCGACCTGCGGGCGCCCGGATCGACCATCGACACCGGCCACACCGTGCCGTCGTTCGATGTGACCACGGTGTTCAACGGTCTCGAACCCGTTCTGCGGCAACTGTCCCCGGCCGAACTCAACAAGTTCACCGGCAGCCTGTACGCGGTGATCGAGGGCAACGGCAGCGGCATCGGACAGGTCCTCGACGCGGTCGAACAGCTCAGCAGGTACGCCGTCGACAGGCAGCAGGTCATCTCCGTGCTGGTGCGGAACCTGTCGCGGGTGTCCGACCAGATCGGCGGCGGCTCCGGCAACACGATGGCACTGATCAACCAGCTCACCAAGCTGTTCCTGGAACTCAAGGACAAGGTGCCGCTGCTCGCGCAGTTCGCCGACGAGATCCCGCCGATCCTGTTCCCGCTCGAGCACATGCTCAAGGTGCTCGGCCTCACCGGCGACCCCAACCCCGACATCGACCGCCTCATCGCGCAGGCCTTCCCGAAACCGGAGGAAACGATCGCCTCGCTCAACCGGATCCCCGGTTTCCTGCAGTTTGTGGCCGCGGTGACCCCAGAGGCCGGAAAGTTCACCTGTTCCAAGGGCACCACCGCCCCACCGGCCGCGCTCACCGTGCTGCTCGGCAACCAGAGGATCACGCTGTGCCGGGCCTGAGCAGGAACAAGGGCAA
>NZ_BAED01000024.1 GCF_000241345.1 Gordonia amarae NBRC 15530 | reverse complement strand
GTTCATCTATCAGCTGTTCGCCCGCAGCCTCGGCACCAACAACATGCCCGACTGCTCCAACATGTGCCACGAATCGTCGGGCACGGCCCTGGGTAACGCGATCGGCATCGGCAAAGGGTCGGTGACGGTGCCCGACCTGGAGATCGCCGACCTGATCATCGTCGCCGGACAGAATCCGGGCACCAACCATCCGCGGATGCTCGCGACGCTGGAGAAGGCCAAACATAACGGCGCGCGGATCGTCGCCATCAATCCGCTTCCCGAGGCCGGGCTGATGCGTTTCAAGGATCCGCAACAGGTGGGCGGCGTGATCGGCAGGGGCACCGCGCTCACCGACGACTTCCTGCAGATCCGCCTCGGCGGCGACATGGCGCTGTTCCGTGGCGTGGCCCGCCTCATGCTCGACGCCGAACGCGCAAACCCGGGCACGGTGTTCGACCGGGACTTCCTCGACACGCACTGCGGCGGGGTCGACGACTACCTCGCGCTCCTCGACGACCTCGACTTCGACGACGTCGTGGAGGCCACCGGCCTGAGCCGTGCCCAGATCGAACAGCTCGCCGAGTCGATGATGTCGTCCAAGCGCACCGTGCTGTGCTGGGCGATGGGCTGGACCCAGCACCGGCATTCGGTGGCCACGATCGGTGAGGGCACCAACGTCCTGCTGCTACGTGGGATGGTCGGCAAGCCGGGCGCGGGTCTGTGCCCGGTGCGTGGGCACTCGAACGTGCAGGGCGACCGGACGATGGGCATCTTCGAGAAGATGCCCGAATCGTTCCTCGGTGCGCTGGACAAGGAGTTCGGCATCGTCAGCCCCCGCGAACACGGCTTCGACACCGTTCACGCGATCGGCGCGATGAACCGGGGCGAGGTGCGGGTGTTCATCGGCATGGGCGGGAACTTCGTCTCCGCGGCACCGGACACCGAGCTGACCGCGGCGGCGCTACGCAAATGCGCACTCACGGTACACATCTCGACCAAGCTCAACGAGTCGCACACCGTCACCGGCCGGGCCGCGCTGATCCTGCCGACGCTGGGCCGTACCGACCGCGACACCACGGGCGGCAAGAAGCAGCTGGTGTCGGTCGAGGATTCGATGTCGGTGGTCCATCTGTCGCGCGGTTCCCTGCCACCGGCATCCCCTGAACTGCACAGCGAGGTGGCTATCGTCGCCGATCTGGCCGTCAATGTGTTCGGTGCCGACCATCCGGTGGACTGGGCAGCGATGCGCGACGACTACGACCTGATCCGGGACCGCATCTCGCGGGTCATTCCCGGCTTCGAGGACTTCAACACCCGTGTCCGCCGCAGCGACGGATTCGTGCTGCCGCACCCGCCGCGCGACAGCCGTACGTTCGCGACTGCCACCGGACTCGCCAACTTCACCGTCGAGCCGCTGGACTGGGTCCGGATCCCGGAGGGCAGGCTCATCCTGCAGACGCTGCGCAGCCACGACCAGTACAACACCACCGTCTACGGTCACGACGACCGCTACCGCGGGATCAAGGGCAACCGTCGGGTGGTGATGGTCAACGCCGCCGACATCGCCGGGCTCGGCCTGCGAGCCGGCGATCACGTCGACATCGTCTCCGAATTCGACGGCGCCGACGGTCCCGAGGAACGCCGCGTCCACGACTTCCAGCTCGTCGCCTACGACACCCCGCGCGGCAACGTCGCGGCCTACTATCCCGAGACCAACCCGCTGGTCCCCCTCGGTTCGGTGGCCCGCGGTTCCAACACCCCGGTGTCCAAGGCGGTGGTGGTCAGGCTGGAACGAACCACCCCGCCGGGTGATCCTCTCGCCGGTTGAGGTGCGAGGAGCGTAAGCGACGAGCCTCGAAACCTCGCAAGACGACATTGTCGCCTCACCGGGTTTCGAGGCTCGCAAGCTCGCACCTCAACCGGCGGGGTTGAGGGCAGCGGACCTGAGATCAGGCGGTCTTGTCCTGACGCTCCTCCGGGTTGTCCTTGCGCGGGACGATGGTCGGAAGAACGTTGTCGCGCACCGTTTCTCCGGTCACCACAACCTTCTCGACGTCGTCCCGGCTCGGGATGTCGTACATCACCGGCAGCAGGACCTCTTCCATGATGGCGCGCAGGCCACGGGCACCGGTGCCACGGTGGATGGCCTGATCGGCCACCGCTTCGAGGGCGTCCTTGGTGAACTCCAACTGGACGTTGTCCATCTCGAACAGCCGGGTGTACTGCTTGACCAGGGCGTTCTTGGGTTCAGACAGGATGGTGACCAGCGATTCCTTGTCGAGGTTGGTCACCGACGCGACGATCGGCAGACGGCCGATGAACTCGGGGATCAGACCGAACTTGATCAGATCCTCGGGCAGCACCTCCGCGAAGTGATCGGTGGTGTCGATGGCGTCCTTGCTGGTGACCTCGTTGCCGAAACCGATGCCACGCTTGCCGATCCGCTCGGACACCACCTTCTCGAGTCCGGCGAAGGCACCGGCCACGATGAACAGCACGTTGGTGGTGTCGATCTGGATGAACTCCTGGTGCGGGTGCTTGCGACCGCCCTGCGGCGGCACCGACGCCTGCGTGCCCTCCAGGATCTTCAGCAGCGCCTGCTGCACACCCTCGCCCGATACGTCGCGGGTGATCGACGGGTTCTCGCTCTTGCGGGCGATCTTGTCGACCTCGTCGATGTAGATGATGCCGGTCTCGGCCCGCTTGACGTCGTAGTCGGCGGCCTGGATGAGCTTGAGCAGGATGTTCTCGACGTCCTCACCCACGTACCCGGCCTCAGTGAGCGCCGTGGCGTCGGCGATGGCGAAGGGAACGTTGAGCATCTTGGCCAGCGTCTGCGCCAGGTAGGTCTTGCCGCAGCCGGTGGGGCCGAGCATCAGGATGTTCGACTTGGCGATCTCCACGGTCTCACCACCGCGCGCGTCCTTCTTCTCCCCCGCCTGGATGCGCTTGTAGTGGTTGTAGACCGCGACCGCGAGCGTCCGCTTGGCCGTGTCCTGACCGATGACGTAGTTCTCGAGGAAGTCACGGATCTCGGCGGGCTTGGGCAACTCGTCGAGTTTCACGTCACCGTTCTCGGCGAGTTCCTCTTCGATGATCTCGTTGCACAGATCGATGCACTCATCGCAGATGTAGACCCCGGGCCCGGCGATCAGCTTCTTGACCTGCTTCTGACTCTTTCCACAGAAAGAGCACTTGAGCAGGTCCCCACCGTCTCCGATACGCGCCATCTCGTGCTCTACCTACTTCCTGTCGGGTCGGTACCCCGACGGTACCCGTGAACAGCCCGAACTTCGACCGTTACCGGCAAATGTCGCGGGCATTCGTGAATGAGAAAGATCCGGTCCGGCCTACGTCGTGGGGGTCTTCATCGACTTTTTGCGGTACTCGAAGACCTCGTCCACGATGCCGTACTCCTTGGCCTGCGCGGCGGTCAGGATGTTGTCACGGTCGGTGTCGCGGCGGATCTTGTCCGCGGGCTGTCCGGTGTGGCCCGCCAGGATCTCGTCGAGCCGGTTGCGGATGCGCTCGATCTCGGCGGCCTGGATCTCCAGATCCGACACCTGGCCCTGGAAGGCACCGCCGGTGCGCGGCTGGTGGATCAGGATCGTGGCGTTGGGCAGCGCGGCGCGCTTGCCCGGGGTACCGCCGGCGAGCAGGATGGCCGCCGCCGACGCAGCCTCACCGAGGCACACGGTGACGATGTCGCAGTGCACGTACTGCATGGTGTCGTAGATGGCGAGCATGTCGGGCACGCTGCCGCCGGGCGAGTTGATGTACATCGTGATGTCGCGGTCGGGGTCCTGGGACTCCAGCACCAGCAGCTGCGCCATCACGTCGTTGGCGACGGTCTGGTCGATCGGGGTGCCGACGAACACGATGCGCTCTTCGAAGAGCTTGGCGTACGGGTCGTACTGCCGCTGACCGTTGGGGGTGTGCTCGATGAACTGCGGCAGGATGTAGCGGGCCTGGATGCTGCGCACAAAGTCGACTGATGCCGGGATTCCGGCTGCGACCTCTGGCGAGTAGGTGTTGGTCATCTTCTCTGCTCCGTGGATGAGTGGCCGATGTATGGGAAGAATCGAGGGCCCGAGGTGCTCAGGCACGCTCGATGACGCGGTCGACGATGCCGTACTCCTTGGCCTCGGCCGCGGTGAACCACTTGTCGCGGTCGGCGTCGGCCTCGATCTTCTCCAGCGGCTGACCGGTGAACTCGGAGTTGAGCCGGTTCATCTCGCGTTTGGTGGCCGCGAACTGCTCGGCCTGGATGGCGATGTCGGCCGCGGTACCGCCGATGCCCGCCGACGGCTGGTGCATCATGATCCGCGCGTGCGGCAGTGCGTGCCGCTTGCCCTTGGCGCCGGCCGCGAGCAGGAACTGCCCCATCGAGGCGGCCATGCCCATCGCGTAGGTTGCCACGTCGCACTTGGCGAGCTGCATGGTGTCGAAGATGGCCATGCCCGCGGTCACCGATCCGCCCGGCGAGTTGATGTACAGGTTGATGTCGCGCTCCGGATCCTCCGCCGCGAGCAGCAGGATCTGTGCGCACAGCCGGTTGGCGATGTCGTCGTCGACCTGGGTGCCGAGGAAGATGATGCGCTCGCGCAGAAGTCGCTCGAAGACCGAGTCGGTCAGGTTCAGCCCGGCCACGCCCGAGCTCATGCGCGCGGGTGTGTGGATGGTCGGCTCACTCACAGTTCCTACCTTTACCTGTCGTGATGTGACTGTCATGCATGTGTTCCCCAACGACACTAGCCAATTCGGGGGCCTCGTCAGTGCCGCGCGGGCAGTACTTCGCTCAGAGCAGAACAGCCGGTGCCGGGGATGCCCCGGCACCGGCTGTCACAGCTGTGACGACCGTCGCGGTCAGCTCTCGTCCGCCGCGCCCTCGGCGTCGTCGGGGCCGAAGAACTCAGAGGTGTCCACGGCGGCACCGGTGGTGTCGGTGACCGTGACATCGCCGACGATCGCGGCCAGCGCCTTGCCACGGCGCACGTCGGCGTACACGGCGCCGACCTGGTTGGCCTGGGTCAGCTGCTGGATGAAGTCCTGCGGGGCCAGGCCGTAACGCTGCGCCTGGAACACGATCTGCTGGGTGAGCTCGTCCTGGCCGACCTCGGTCTCCTGCTGGTCGGCGATGGCGTCGAGCAGCAGCTGGGTCCGCACCGACTTCTCGGCCGACTCGCGGGCCTCGGCGTCCCACTCCTCGCGGGTGGTGCCCTGCGCCTCGAGGAAGCGGGCGAGCTGCTCGTCGTCGTGCCCGAGCGCGTGGATCACCTGGTGCTGCTGACCCTCGACCTCGTCCTCGACGACCTTCTCCGGAAGCGGGATCTCGACGGTCTCCAGCAGCAGCTCGAGCACCTTGTCGCGGATCTGGGTGGCCTGCTCGGCCTTCTTCGAGTTCTCGACCCGCTCGCGGAGGCTGGTCTTGAGTTCGTCGACGGTGTCGAACTCGCTGGCCAGCTGCGCGAAGTCATCGTCGAGCTCGGGGAGCTCGCGTACCTTGACGGAGTTGACTGTCACGGTGATGTCGGCATCCTCACCGGTGTGGTCGCCGGCCACCAGCTTGCTGGTGAACACCTTGGACTCGCCGGCCTTGAGACCGGTGACGGCCTCGTCGAGGCCGTCGATCAGTTCGCCGGAGCCGACCTCGTGCGACAGGCCCTCGGTCGAGGCCTCCTCGACGGCCTCGCCGTCGATGGTGGCGGACAGGTCGATGGAGATGAAGTCGCCGCTCTCGACACCGCGGTCGACACCGACCAGGGTGCCGAAGCGGGCGCGCAGGCCCTCGAGCTGCTCGTCGACGTCGGAGTCGGCGATTTCGATCGGATCGACCTCGACGGCGAGCGCCGAGTAGTCGGGCAACTCGATCTCGGGGCGCACGTCGACCTCGGCGGTGAAGGTGATGGTCTCGCCGTACACCAGCTCGGCCAGGTCGATCTCGGGCTGGCCGATGGCCTTGGTCTCTGTCTCCGCGACTGCCTCGGAGTACTTGGCCGGCAGCGCGTCGTTGACCACCTGGGCCAGGATCGAGTCACGGCCGACGCGGGCCTCGATCAGCTTCACCGGGGCCTTGCCGGGACGGAAGCCCGGGATGCGGATCTGCGAGGCCAAGGTGCGGTAGGTCCGGTCGAACTCTGCGGACAGCTCGTCGAACGGAACCTCGACGTTGAGCTTCACACGGGTGGGGCTCAACTGCTCGACGGTGCTCTTCACTCGGATGCTCCTTGGTCTGCGCCGGATCTGTTCCGTGCGTCTTGGTGTGAGTGGGTCGTTTACTTGGAGTTTGGGTGGTACTTGAGGTCTGGCTGATGAAATGAGTCGGGATGACAGGATTTGAACCTGCGACCCTCCGCTCCCAAAGCGGATGCGCTACCAAGCTGCGCCACATCCCGATCGCCCCACCGTCCGGCCACGCGTCGAACTCATCCGACACAGGGCATCGTGCAGGGCCAACCGCATATAGTACGGGGCCGCCGTACACCCCCCTACACCGGTGCCCCCAACACGGGACGACCGCGGACACGGGGACCGATTTCAGGTTTGCCGGACCCACCCGGTACAGTCGGCAGCGCACAAGCGGCAGACGGAGATCGACGGATCCCGGCGGCGGCTCGCGCACGCGGGTGTAGCTCAATGGTAGAGCCCTAGTCTTCCAAACTAGCTACGCGGGTTCGATTCCCGTCACCCGCTCCATCGGCGAAATACCCCCGGAAACCGTGACGGCACCGGGGGTATTTCCTTATATCCGACGCTCAACGAACGGCCCATCTCCACGCCGGGTATTAAGGCCCCAATTGCGAGGCACTACGTCACCCCCTCCCCGCGAACTGTGATGTACACCACATCGCGCGTACCCTGGGACCATGTCCACCACGCACACCAAAACCCAGCGTCGCTGCCCCACCTGCGGGGAGCTGCTGTTCCTGCGCCATGACATGACACACGCGCCCGGCGGCCAGGACCGGACCGACGTGATGCTCGTGTGCCGCAACGAGGCCTGCGCCCAGCCGGCCCGGCATCTGAGCACCGAGTACCAGTCGGCCTGACCCTCGCAAGGCAGTCGCCGCCCGGACACCCGGGCGGCGACCCGGTGCGGCCCCGACACGGACACGCGCCAGAAGTATGCGGAATTGCCCCAGATGCTGAATTCACATGCGCCACACCGGCATCACGCATTCCCGACATTCGCCCCATGGTCAAAACTCTGTGACGAGTATCACACATGGGAGTTCACCGCGCCCACCACGCTTTTTTGGTTCGGCGAAGTGCGTTACCGCACAAGCCTTTGGCCGATCGACAACGGTTATGTAACGATGTATTCCGCGCGTCGGGGGATGCGCAACCACTGATACACAAAAGCAAAGGTTTCTATCCCAGTGCTGACAACGAAACGACGTACGCATCACCGCTCCGGTCGCCGGATCACCGGTGTGGCCGTCGGCGCGCTTGCTGTGGTTCTCGCATTCCCGGGTCTGGCCAGTGCCGCACCCGTCACTGTGATCCCCGGGCTGCCCCCCGTCGAGATCCCCGGTCTGACGACGCCGAAGGTCACCCCCAAGACCACGCCGAAGCCGCCGACGCTCACTCAGACGCCGACGCCCACCAAGACCACACCGAAGCCCACCACCCCGCCGCCGGCGCCCAAGCCGTGGGTCCCCGCCATCCCGAATGTGCAGACCTCGACCGGCTACGTGGCGCTTGCGATCGATTCCAAGCATCAGATCTACTGGTGGCACAACGGCAAGCTGGTCAAGCAGATGCCGATCTCGATGGGCTCGAACAAGCACCCCACTCCCAACGGCGTGTACCACACCAAGGAGAAGTACCGGGACATGTACATGGATTCGTCCACGTACGGTGTGCCGATCAACTCCCCTGAGGGCTACCGCACCTACGTCGAGTACGCGACCCGCATGTCGTGGGACGGCATCTTCATCCACGGTGCTCCGTGGTCGGTGGCGCAGCAGGGCAACAGCAATGTGAGCCACGGCTGCATCAACGTCACCAACGCCTACGCCAAGTGGGTGTATGACAACGTCCCCCAGGGCACCCCGATCGTCGTCCGCGGCACCGTCGGCGGCCAGTACACCGGCGACTAGCAGTATCCGCGCCGCCGCATGTCGGCGGTGCCCACACGAGAGCCCGATCCACTCGGACCGGGCTCTCGTCTCTATGTGAGCGGGTGCACGAATCAGGGCAGCGGACTCTCCCCCGCGTCGAGGTCTCCTGTCAGGCCCTTGGTTCGCACACGCTCGATCGCCCGCATCTTGTTCACCGCGTCGAGGGCTGCCACCTTGTACCCCTCGGCGAGGGTCGGATAGTTGAACACCGCGTCGACGAGGTAGTCGATGGTCCCGCCCAGACCCATCACCGTCTGACCGATGTGGACGAGTTCGGCGGCGTTGCTGCCGAAGGCGTGCACCCCGAGCAGAGTCCGTTCCTCCGCGTGCACGAGCAACTTGAGCAGGCCGTACGAGTCGCCTATGATCGCGCCCCGGGCCAGCTCCCGGTAGCGGGCGACCCCGACCTCGAACGGCACGTTGGCCGCGGTGAGCTGGTCCTCTGTCCGTCCGACGAAGCTCAGTTCGGGGATGGCGTAGATGCCGATCGGCTGCAGGTCGTCGTTTACCACGCCCACCGGCTCGCCGAAGGCATGGTAGGTGGCTCGGCGCCCCTGTTCCATGGAGGTGGCGGCCAGCGCCGGGAAGCCGATGATGTCGCCGACCGCGTAGATGTGCTCCACCTCGGTGCGGTAGTTCTCGTCGACCTTCAGCCGGCCGCGTGAGTCGGCGGTCAGACCCGCGGCCTCGACATCGAGTTCGTCGCTCACCCCCTGCCTGCCGGCCGAGTACAACACGGTGTCCGCCGGAATGACTTTCCCGGATTCGAGTATCGTCAGCGTTCCCGACGGATGCCGTTCAACGGTCTTCACGGATTCCCCGAAACGGAAGGTCACCCCGCGGTCTCGGAGCTGATACTGCAGTGATTCCACGATTTCCCGGTCACAGAAATCCAGCATCGTCGGCCGTTTCTCGATCACTGTCACCTTGCTGCCGAGGGCCGCGAACATCGACGCGTATTCGATTCCGATGACACCCGCACCGACCACCACCATCGACGAGGGCACCCGGTCCAGTCCGAGGATCTGATCGGAGTCGACGACGGTCTCGCTGTCGAAGTCGACGCTCGGTGGTCGTGCGGGACGTGTTCCCACGGCGACGACGAAGTAATCACCGCGGACGTGCTTGAGGTCACCGGTCGCGTCCTCGACCGTGATCTCGTTGGGACCGACAAAGCGCGCGCTACCGACGAACATCATCACCGAGTTCCGGGCGAGCTGATGCCGAATCACGTCGATCTCGCGGGAGACGACGTGATTGGTGCGGGCCGCCAGATCGGTAACGGTGATATCGGATTTGAGTCGGTACGAATCCCCGTACAGCTCACGCTGATTGAGGCCGGTCAGGTAAAGCACGGCCTCCCGCAGTGTCTTTGACGGAATGGTGCCGGTGTTGATGCAGACGCCGCCCATCATGTGTTTACGTTCGACGATCGCCGCCCTCTTGCCGAGCTTGGCGGCCGCGATCGCCGCCTTCTGCCCGGCCGGGCCCGATCCGATCACTACCACGTCAAAATGGTCCACTGTGGTTTCTCCGCCTCACCGATGGGACTTTTGTCCCGACGATCCTAGGGTCAGGACGAATGCGTCCGCATGTCGAGAAGGCTAATTTCATTAGACATCCGGTGAACAGATTCATATTTTCTGTCATCCACGGTCACCCGGTAGACAGTGACTCCCGCAACACAATCCGGTGCCGGGGTGTGCTTGGACACGTTCGGGATCATCCGCGCCGGATAGCGCGTTTACACATATGTAACGTTCGGGAAGCCTCGCCCGAAACATATGACGGCCAACAAATCAAAGGAGACACTCGTCATGGCATTCGCACGTCTTCGTGCTCATTTCCAGTCCACCGCTCACCGGAGCCTTTACAGCAAGATCGCGCGCATTCCCAGCCAGTCGCAGCGCGACGAACTGCTGATCATGGCTCAGCGCGCCGAAAGTCGCTGATTCCCCGTCCGATGCCCGGTGAGCCCCGACCCGATCGCCGCCGATCGTGTTACGGCGCGACTCACCGCTGGCATGCGGGACACCAGAACAGATTCCGACCGTCGAGCACCGCATGCGCGACGGTCGTCCCGCAGATCCGGCAGTCCTCGCCGGCCCGCCTGTACACATAGGTGCGCGGCCGGTCCGCCGCATACGACGGCGCTCCGTGGTCATCTGCCGGGCGCACCACATGAATCCGGCCCTTCCGGACACCCACCCGCATCAGCGTCACGAGATCGGCCCACAGGGCCTCGAAATCGTCATGGCTGATGCGGGTGCCTTGTCTGTACGGGTCGATACCGGCCCGGAAGAGAACCTCGGCGCGGTAGACATTCCCGACTCCCGCCATCACCTTCTGGTCCATGAGCAGCGCGCCGATCGGCCGCGTGGATCTGGCGATCGCCGCGAACGCGCGCTCGGGCCGGGCATCGCGCCGCAGCGGATCCGGTCCGAGCCGGGCCACCAGGGCGTCGAGGTCGGCCGGGGTATAGAGCTGACAGGCGCTGGGTCCGCGCAGGTCCACACCGACATCGGTGGCCTCGATCCGGAGGCGAACCTGCCCGACGGGCGGCGCCATCGGCGCGGTCTGCTCGCTGAAGGCACCGTACAGGCCGAGATGAATATGAATGAGCCGTTCACCGGAGCGACGTGCCCCGGCGAACGGCCGGTACCGCTGAATCAGGTGTTTACCCCAGGCCTCCGCGGTGTGGAAGACCATGCCGTCGACGACGGCGGCACCCTCGGCGAACCGTCCCTGCGGGCTGGTCACCGCCACCGTCTTGCCGCCGAGCAGCTTGCGCTGCCTACCGGCGAGACGGTGCAGCGTATGACCTTCGGGCACAGATCGGTCCTACGTCGGGGGCGCTAAGGGCGCGGTCAGGCCTGCGGGACCTCGGGGGCCTCACCGGTGCGCTCGTACTCGGCGAGGATGTCGATGCGCCGCTGGTGGCGCGGTTCCTCCGACCACGGCGTCGCGAGGAACGCGTCGACGATGGCGAAGGCCTCCTCCACCGAGTGCATACGGCCGCCGATGCCGATCAGCTGGGCGTTGTTGTGCTGACGCGCGAGCTGCGCGGTCTCGACGCTCCACGCCAGCGCACAGCGGGCGCCGGGCACCTTGTTGGCCGCGATCTGCTCACCGTTGCCGCTGCCGCCGAGCACAATGCCCAGGCTGCCCGGGTCGGCGACGGTCTTGGCGGCGGCGTCGATGCAGAAGGCGGGATAGTCGTCGAGAGCGTCGTAGACGTGCGCCCCACAGTCGACGACCTCGTGGCCCGTGGCCTTGAGGTGGTCGGCGATCTGGTTCTTGAGTTCGAATCCGGCATGGTCGGCACCGAGGTAGACACGCATGGCGTCGACTATAGAGCGCAACCCTGCCCGGACCGAAAAGCCCCGGACCCCAAACCGCCCCGGCGCTGAGCGGGCGGGGCGGTCGCGGTCGGTCGAGCCCGGGATCAGTCGAATTCGGGTGCCTCGTCGCGGGTCCGCTTGAGCTCATAGAAGTGCGGGTAGGAAGAGAGTGCGACGGCACCGTCCCACACCACACCCGCGGTCTCTCCGCGCGGGATCCGCGAGAGCACCGGCCCGAAGAACGCCACCCCGTTGATGTGGATGGTCGGGGTGCCTACGTCGTCGCCCACCTTGTCCATACCCTCGTGGTGGCTGGTGCGGATCACGTCATCGAACTCGGTGCTGTCGGCGGCGTCGGCGAGCGCCGGGTCGAGTCCGAGCGCGGCGAGCGATTCGGGGATCACCACGTCGAAGTCCTTGTTGCCCTGGTTGTGCAGGCGGGTGCCGAGCTCGGCGTACAGCGGGGCGAGGATCTCGTCGCCGCGCTGTGCGGCGGCAGCGGCCAGTACCCGGACGGGCCGCCACGCGTGTTTGAGGCCTTCGCGGTACTCGTCGGGGATGTCCTTGCCCTCGTTGAGCACGGCCAGGCTCATGATGTGGAAGTTCACGTCGATGGGCCGCACCTTCTCGGCCTCCAG
The DNA here is from genome assembly GCF_000241345.1 of Gordonia amarae NBRC 15530. Lineage (GTDB taxonomy): Bacteria > Actinomycetota > Actinomycetes > Mycobacteriales > Mycobacteriaceae > Gordonia > Gordonia amarae. The sequence goes on along the minus strand of NZ_BAED01000024.1, from coordinate 105,179 downwards.
GATCCAGCGCGAGGTGATCCAGCACCAAGGGCAGAGCGGGTCGAACCAGAAATCCACACGGTCTCGTGACGACATAGAAGCTACGGTCCTTTCGGCGTTGCGGTACCAGCACTGCGGTACAACTACGCCGCCTGCGTTCTGATTCCGCCCGTGGCGGAATCTATTGCCCTACCGGCGCCGGGAACGGCCACTAAGCTGGCCAGGGTGACCGCTCCTAATCTGACCAGAGACCAGGCCCGTGCCCGCGCGGCGATCATCGATGTCGCCCATTACGCCATCGACCTCGACCTGACCGACGGCGCCGGCGCGCCGGGTGAGAAGACGTTCGCCTCCACCACCACGGTGCGCTTCTCCGCGACACCGGGTGCGAGCACGTTCATCGACCTGGTGGCCCCGGAGCTGGTGTCGGCAACACTCAACGGCGCGCCGGTCGACGTCAGCGGTTTCGACGAGTCCGTGGGCCTGACACTCGATAACCTGGCCGCGGAGAACGAACTGACCGTGGTCGCCAACTGCGCCTACTCCAACACCGGTGAAGGTCTGCACCGCTTCGTCGACCCCACCGACAACGCGGTGTACCTGTACTCGCAATTCGAGACCGCCGACGCCAAGCGCATGTTCGCCTGCTTCGACCAGCCCGATCTGAAGGCCACGTACTCGGTGACGGTGAATGCCCCCGCCGACTGGAAGGTGATCTCCAACGGCGCCACCGAGGAGGTCACCGACGGTAAGCACGTGTTCGCCGAGACCGCCCCGATGAGCACCTACCTGGTGGCGCTCATCGCCGGCCCGTACGCGCAGTGGTCCGACATCTACTCCGACGAGCACGGCACCATCCCGCTGGGCATCTACTGCCGCGCCTCGCTGGCCGAGTTCATGGACGCCGACCGCCTGTTCACCGAGACCAAGCAGGGATTCGCGTTCTACCACAAGAACTTCGGTATTCCGTACGCCTTCGGCAAGTACGATCAGCTCTTCGTTCCCGAGTTCAACGCGGGCGCGATGGAGAACGCCGGCGCGGTGACCTTCCTGGAGGACTACGTGTTCCGCTCGCGCGTCACCAAGTACCTGTACGAACGTCGCGCCGAGACGGTGCTGCACGAGATGGCGCACATGTGGTTCGGCGACCTGGTGACCATGGACTGGTGGGATGACCTGTGGCTCAACGAGTCCTTCGCCACCTTCGCCTCGGTGCTGTGCCAGGCCGAGGCCACCGAGTACACCAGCGCCTGGACCACCTTCGCCAATGTCGAGAAGTCGTGGGCGTACCGCCAGGATCAGCTCCCGTCCACGCATCCGGTGGCCGCCGACATCCCCGATATCGCGGCCGTGGAGGTCAACTTCGACGGCATCACCTACGCCAAGGGCGCCTCGGTGCTCAAACAGCTCGTCGCCTATGTCGGCCTGGAGCCCTTCCTGGCCGGACTGCGCGACTACTTCGCCGCCCACAAGTTCGGCAACGCCACCTTCTCCGACCTCCTTGCCGCACTGGAACGTTCGTCGGGCCGGGACCTTTCGGACTGGGGCAGCCAGTGGCTCAAGACCACCGGCATCAACGTGATGCGCCCCGATTTCGACGTCGACGCCGACGGTAGATTCACCCGCTTCGTGATCGTGCAGGAGGGCGCTCAGCCCGGCGCCGGTGAGACCCGCGTGCACCGGTTGCGGGTGGGCATCTACGACGACAACGGTTCGGGCAAGCTGGAGCAGACCCACAGCGTCGAACTCGACGTGGAGGGCGCCACCACCGAGGTCCCCGACCTGGTCGGGGTGTCTCGTGGCGCGCTGGTGCTGCTCAACGACGGCGACCTCACCTACGCCTCGGTACGCCTGGATCCCGACTCCCTGGCCACGGCCACCTCCCGGGTCGCCGACATCGCTGATTCGATGCCCCGCACGCTGATCTGGTCGGCCGCCTGGGAGATGACGCGGCAGGCGGAGATGAAGGCCCGCGACTTTGTGGCGCTGGTATCCGCCGGTATCGCCGCGGAGTCGGAAATCGGTGTGGTGCAGCGGGTTCTGCTGCAGACCACCACCGCGCTCGATTCCTATGCCGATCCCGCGTGGGCCGATGCCACCGGCTGGCCGGAGTTCTCGGCCCGGCTGTTCGAGCTCGCCCAGGCGTCGGAGGCCGGTTCCGATCATCAGCTCGCCTTCGTCAACACGCTGCTCGCCGGCCGCCTCAACGACGACCAGATCCCGGTTGTCCGGGGTCTTCTCGACGGCGACGACCCGGCCGCGCACGGCCTGCCCGGGCTGACGGTCGACACCGACCTGCGCTGGAAGCTGGTGCGTGCCCTGGCCACAGCCGGCGCCATCGACACCGATCCGGACTCGACCCCGGTCATCGACGCCGAGGAACAGCGCGACAACACCGCCGCGGGCACCCGTCAGGCGGCCGCGGCCCGGGCTTCGCGTCCGCTGGCAGAGGCCAAGGCGCACACGTGGACTCAGGCCACCGAGAACGACGAGCTGGCCAACATCTACACCCGCACCCTCATCGAGGGCTTCGCCCGCTCGGGTCAGGGCGGTCTGCTCGGCGACTATGTCGCCAAGTATTTCGCCGCGATCCCCGGCATCTGGGAGCGTCGCTCCAGCGAGGTCGCGCAGACCGTGGTGCTCGGCCTGTACCCGAGTTGGGCGATCAACGAGGAAGGCATCGCCGCCGCCGACACCTTCCTCGCCGAGGAGCACCCGTCGGCCCTGCGCCGGCTGATCTCCGAGGGCCGTGACGGTGTCGCCCGCTCACTGCGCAACCAGGTGTTCGACGCGAGCTGATCGCACACCACAATCTCGGTGGCCTGGGTACGCGTGCCCAGGCCACCGAGATCTTTTGCCGAACGCGGACCGGAGGTGTCCGCTATCGCTCGTAGCGTCGGAGAGGTCACAATCCGAACCAGAGAAGCGAGAATCCGATGGGCCTCTACACCGCAGTCACCGTTCCCGATGTCACCGGCGAAAAGCTGGAATTGCTGACCATTCTGGCCGATCAGCGCAACCTGTTCCGTGTCACCGTGCGCAATCTGACCGAGGAACAGGCACGCAGGCGCACCACCGTCAGCGAGCTGACGCTTGGCGGCTTGGTGAAGCACCTCGCCTCCGGCGACCGGAGCACCGCCAAGGTGATCACCGAACGCGATGAGGACGCCGAAGTGGACATGGTGGCGCTGGCGCACAACTACGAACTGCTCCCAGACGAGACGCTCGCCGACTGGCTGACCGAATTCGATGCGGCGACAGAGGCTTTCGACCAGGTGATCGTCCTTGTTGACAGTCTTGACGAGGCCATCCCGCAGCCGACCGCGCCCTGGGCGCCAGAGCGGGAGTGGTCGACGGTCCGCACCATGGTGCTCAACAAGATCCGCGAGTACGCCCACCACAACGGGCACGCCGACATCATCCGGGAGGCGCTCGACGGACAGACCACCATGGCCGCGATCTCCGAGGGCCAGGAGTGGGCGGACCAGTTCTGAAGGGCCGCAACCGGAATCAGCGGCGCCACCGGTAACGGATCTGCGGGCGGCCGGTGGTGCCGTATTCGGTGACCCGCTCCACGGTTCCGTCGTCACCGAGCCGCTCCAGATACCGCCATGCGGTGACCCGCGAACTTCCTACCGCCGCAGCCACTTCCGAAGCCGTCAGACCCGCCTCGGAATCCCGGACGGCGCGGCCGACGGCGTCCTCGGTGGCCGGGGCCGCACCCTTGCGGGCGGTGCTGCGATCGTCCGCGGTGCGCAGGACGGCCAGCGCCCGGTCCACGTCGCGCTGACTCACCGCATCGCCGCCGGCGCCGAGCGCGTCCCGGTAGCGCAGGTACTGGCCGATCTTCTCCTGAAAACCGGCGAACGTGAACGGCTTGAGCAGGTACAGCAGCACCCCGTGCGCCATCGCGCTGCGCACGCTGGCCAGGTCCCGCTGGGCGGTGATCGCGATGATGTCGGGTTCGGGCCGCACCCCCGACAGCGCCGCCGCCAGATCCACACCCCGCGCGTCGGGAAGCCCGAGGTCGAGCAACACCAACCCCACCGGGTTGCCGGCGGCCGCCGCCTCCGATGCCCTGCGCAGCCCCAGCTGTGCCGTCGCCACCGCGTCGACGACCTCGAACCCGCCTATGCGGTCCAGGTATTCGCGGTGTGCGGCGGCGATCAGCGGATCGTCCTCGACGATCAGTACCCGGATCATCGCACTCCGCCGCCGGCCGCCGTGCCCGGTGTCACCGGTGTTCCGGAGACCGGCCCCGCCGGATGGGCGGGGATGTCGGCGGTGACCACCGAACCGTAGGTGTTCTCCGCCCTCAGTTCACCGCCGTGTGCCGCGACAACCTGTGCCACCAGTGCCAGTCCCAATCCGCGGCCCAGGTCGTCACCGCCCGACTTGGTGGAGAATCCCCGTTGCCGCGCCGCCGCGAACGTGTCCGGATCCATACCGGGTCCGCTGTCGGCGACCACGATCCTGACCCCCGAGCTGCCGCCGGACACCGACACCTCCACCCACGGATCGTCGGCGGCGGCGTCGAGGGCATTGTCGACGAGGTTACCCACCACGGTGACCAAGTCACGCGGCGTGAGTACCGCCGTCTCGGCATCGTCGAGCTGCGAATCCTCGGTCAGGGTGAAGGCGATACCGCGTTCGGAGGCCTGTGCGCTCTTACCCAGCAGCAACGCCACCAGCGCGGGTTCGTGCACCGCTTCGGTCATCGTGTCGATCAGGTGCTGGGACAGTTCGAGTTCGGTGGTGGCCATCGCCGCGGCGTCGTCGGCACGGCCCAGCTCGATCATCGCGACGATCGTATGCATCCGGTTGGCCGACTCATGCGCCTGCGACCGCAGCGCCTCGGCGAACCGGGTCATCGAGTCGAGTTCACCCATCGCCTCGGACAGTTCAGTGCGGTCACGCACCGTGACCACCGACGACACCGAGCGACCCGGAACCTCGGCCCGGTTCACCACGAGGACCCTGCCCCGGTAGGCGACGAGTTCGTCCTCGAGCACCGGTCCCGCGTCACGCAGAAAGTCCGGGGCGCCCGAGAGATCGGGTGCCAGGTCTCCGAGGAGCCGGCTCGCCTCGTCGTTGATCAGGACGATGCGCCCGTCCTCGATGACCAGCAAACCTTCTCGCACCGCGTGCAGGACGGCGTCGTGATGTTCGTACATGATCCGCAGATCCCGGGGCGGCAGTCCGCCTGTCGCCCGCAACAGCCTGCGGCGCACCAGCCACAGTCCGACGAATGCCGCGATCAGCGCGGCCAGGGCGATCTCGACGATCAACGGCAGCTGTGAGCGCCAGCCCTGGGCAAGGGTCCGCTGCGTGATACCGACCGCCACCATCCCGACAACCCGCTCATCGTCGACGACCGGGGCGATGGTGCGGATCGACGGCCCGAGAGTTCCCGTGTAGGTCTCGGTGTATACGTGCCCGGCCAGCGCCTGCGCGGTGCTGCCCAGATACTTCTCCCCGATCCGCTCGGGGTTGGTATGGGTGTACCGGGTGCCGTCAGGGCCCATGATGGTGATGAACGCGACGCCGGTCTTGCTCCGGACCCGTTCACTGATGGCCTGCAGCACCTCGCTGGGCCGCTCGGAGGCCAGTGCCCGCGCGGTCGCCGGCATCTCGGCCAGGCTGAGCGCCACCGCGGTCACCTCTTTCCGCGCGGTGGAGTCGGCATCCCGCCGGGCGTCGACCGCGGCCAGCGCCACCGCCCCGACAACGATCACGACAACGACCATCAGTGCGGCCGCGATGGACTGCCCGGCCAAGGTCCGCGGCACCAGCCTACGCACACCACTCCTCCCCCTCGTAGCCCGTCGGTGAACGAAATGAACACAACCGTGACCCGAATCACGTCGTTACCAGACAATTCTTACCGGCACCCACGTCAGGGTGCGCGGCGTCACAGGAGAAAGGCAGAACATTGGGGTTCAGAACAGGCGATGAGGACGCGGCTCCCGCGCCGTCACCGGAACGGTTGGTCCAGAAGCGCGATCGTACGCATTGGCTGTACATCGCCGTGATCGTCGCCGTCGTCAGCGGTGTGATCGTCGGCCTGGTGGCGCCGGGCGTCGGCGAGGACATCGCGTTCCTCGGGTCGATGTTCGTCAGTCTCATCAAAATGATGATCGCCCCGGTCATCTTCTGCACCATCGTCCTCGGCATCGGCTCGGTGCGGAAAGCGGCCACCGTCGGCAAAGTGGGTGGCCTGGCGTTTATCTACTTCCTCTGCATGTCGACGCTCGCACTGGCCATCGGCCTGATCGTCGGCAACATCATCCAGCCCGGCACGGGTCTGGACATCACCGCCACGGCAGGCAAGGGCGACGAACTGGCCGAGAAGGCACATGAGGCGGGCGGGACCATCGAGTTCCTCGAATCCATCATCCCGACGTCGATGTTCTCCTCACTCACCGAGGGCAGCGTGCTGCAGGCCCTGTTCGTCGCGCTGCTCGTCGGCTTCGCGATCCAGGGCATGGGCCGCGTCGGAGAACCGATCCTGACGACCATCGCGTACCTGCAGAAGCTCGTCTTCAAGGTGCTGACGATGATCCTGTGGGTCGCCCCGATCGGTGCGTTCGGCGCGATCGCCGGGGTTGTCGGGCAGACAGGCTGGAAGGCAGTCGGCCAGATGCTCGTACTGATGCTCGCGTTCTACCTGACCTGCCTGATCTTCGTCTTCGGTGTGCTCGGCGTGATCCTGCGGACGGTCACAGGCTTCTCGGTGTTCCGTCTCGTGCGCTACCTGGCCCGCGAATACCTGCTGATCTTCGCCACCTCGTCGTCCGAGTCGGCACTGCCGCGCCTGATCGCCAAGATGGAACACCTCGGGGTGGAGAAGACCACCGTCGGTGTCGTGGTGCCCACCGGCTACTCGTTCAATCTCGACGGCACCGCGATCTACCTGACGATGGCCTCGCTGTTCATCGCCGACGCGATGGGTGATCCGCTGTCGATCGGTGAGCAGATCGGTCTGCTGGCCTTCATGATCATCGCCTCCAAGGGCGCGGCCGGCGTCAGCGGCGCCGGGCTGGCCACCCTGGCCGGTGGTCTGCAGGCGCACCGGCCCGAAATGCTCGACGGTGTCGGGCTGATCGTCGGCATCGACCGGTTCATGTCCGAGGCCCGCGCGGTCACCAACTTCTCCGGCAACGCCGTCGCGACGCTGCTGGTCGGTTCGTGGACCGGCACCGTCGACAAGGCCCGCGTCCACTCGGTCCTGCGCGGCGAGGACCCGTTCAACGAGGACACCATGCTCGACGAGGACCAATTGCATCTGCCCGGCGCCGACGAGGACGGCACCGCCGGCAAGACACCCGCGACGGCGGGGACCGCCACCGCCTAGACCCGCACAGCACAACGACTTCGGCCGCCTCTCCCCGAAAGGGAGGGGCGGCCGAAGTCGTTGAATGATGCCAGGATCAGGACGCGGCAGCGGCGGTAGCCATCACGTGCAGCGCGGCAACCAGTCCGTCTGTCAGGACGCGGCAGCGGCGGTAGCCATCACGTGCAGCGCGGCAACCAGTCCGTCGATCAGGTTGCCCTGCCGGATGCTGGTGATCGCCGCAGACACGCCGAGCTGCGCGACCCGGTCGTTGACGCGGTCTGCGACATCCTTGCCAGAGACGACCACGACGTCCTTGGTGTTGGGCGAGACCGCGATGAGCGCGCCGTTGTACGGCTCGGGCGCCTTGCCGAGGATGGCCTTGGCGTCCGACACCGCGTCGGTGCCCAGGTCACCGATGAACACCGAGAAGCGCACTCGTGCGACCTCGCTCGACTCCTTGAGGGCGTCGTCGAGGGCGATCAGCTCGTCACGGCTGAACGGCGGCGTGGTGGGAGCGTCACCCGGGAAACGGGTGGCCGACACCCGGCCGCTGTTGGTGACGACCGTTCCCATAGGCAATGCGCTCGATGCGGCCGCCAGGTCGCCCGTATTGTGGGCCACGTCACCACTTGCCACTTGCCGTACCTCCGTCTACGTCGTCGGACTCCGCGTGCCGTTCAGCGGACATCGGAGCAATGTCGGTAGCGCTGAACAGCAGCGGCTTATGCGTCCACTTCTGGTCAAGGGTGTAGATCTGCACCTTGGGGTACTTGAGCCCACCCGAGAACGTCATCGACACCACGCACGCCGCAACAGCCAGCAGGACGAGGATTGTGATGGGCACTCCGATTGGGACGATCAGGTCTTCCATGTCACCCTTCCGATCAGTGTGGTGCACCTATTGGTGATCAATTTAGACCACGCGGCGACCGGGCGGGCACTTACCCCTACGCAGTGTCGTAGACCCCGCGCGCGGCGCCGCGGTTGCCCTGCTCAGGCGGCGCCGGCGTCGATGTACTGAACCCAGTCGGGGTCGATGACCTTGACGGTGGCGAGCAGCCGCCAGTGCCTGCCCTTGGGGGCCGCGGGTACCACCCGGAGGGTCCACCCGAGTTCGCTGAGCAGCTTGTCGGCCTTGCGGTGGTTGCAGCTCGCGCAGCACGCCACGCAGTTCTCCCAGCTGTGCCCGCCGCCGCGGCTGCGCGGCACGATGTGGTCGATGGTGGTGGCCTTTGTGCCGCAGTAGCCGCAGCGGAAGTGGTCGCGGTGCATCAGCGCGGCGCGGGTCAGCGGGACCGACGCACGGTACGGCACCCGCACATAGGTGCGCAGCCGGATCACGGTGGGCACGGGGATCGCCATCCCGGCCGAGTGCACACTGTTGCCGGCGGCATCGGCGTGCACGACGTCTGCCCGGTCGCGCAGCACCAGCACGATCGCCCGCCGGATGGTGACGGCGGTGAGCGGTTCGAAGGTGGCGTTGAGCAGCAACACCCTGCGCCTGCCCCAGTACGTGCCACCCCGGTTGCCCTCGTCAGACGCCGAATGGGTGTCACCGGCACCGGGCAGCACTGTCATGTGTGCGCGCTCGACGCCGCCTCGTGGGCTGTGGTGCGCGTGTCGCGTCATACTGCCTCCCAGGTCGACATCGGACGAGACCAGTTGACCACGGTTGTCCGGCAGATGCACGGGAAATAAACCCGTCGACGCTGGTCGATCACGTGAACAACAGATGACCGCCGGTATCGGGGCGGGTGAGGACATGATTCGCCGGAACACGGATCGTCGGCATTGTGCGGCCGTGTTTGATGCCTTGCCCATCACCCGGGACAATGGGCGACGTGAGTTCCGACAGCCCCGGACAGGCCCCCGCCGAACAGACCTTCTACGACGCGGTGGGCGGCTCCCGCACGTTTGCCCGCATCGCCGCCCGCTTCTACGAGGAGGTCGCGCGTGACGAGGTGCTGCGGCCGATGTATCCCGAGGAGGATCTCGGACCCGCGCAGGAGCGCCTGCGGATGTTTCTCGAACAGTACTGGGGTGGCCCACGGACGTACTCCGACCAGCGCGGACATCCACGCCTGCGGATGCGGCACAACCCGTACCGGATCGGCCCGATCGAGAAGGACGCCTGGCTGCGGTGCATGCGCACGGCCATCGCCTCGATCGAGGAGTCGACCCTCGACGCGGCCCACCGGCAGGCCCTGACCGAGTATGTGGAGATGGCCGCGCAGATGATGGTCAACTCGGCGTTCTGATCGGCCCACCCGATCGGCCCCCTGCCGGATGTGTTCCGCTTCGACCGATCCGGCGCGTTCCGGCCCGCGATCGACCTCGTACTGTCCCTCCTGCCACAGTGGGCTGCCCTGATATCCAGGCGACACGTCCGCCACCCAACCTGAGGGATGTTTAGGACAGGCGGCGCGATTAGGGCAAAATTGCGGTCGTGAGCGACCAGACAACCCCTGACGCCCCCGCCGAACCCTTCGGCACCTCCGACGAGACGCCCGCGCCGGCCACCGGCGGTGAGTCCGTGCCGGGCGATACCGGCACCCCTGTACGCGCTGACGCAGAGCAGGAGATCGCCGCCCCGGAAGAGTCGGGTCAGGAGAACGTCGAGCACACCGAACCGGAATCGGCGGGCGGATCAGCCCAGGCCGACGATTCAGCCCAGTCGGACGATACAGCCCAGTCGGGCGAGTCGGGGCAGGCCGACGAGGCGGAACAGCCGAGCACCCCGGAACCGACCGATCTCGACGCCGAGCCCGAGGCCGACGAGCAGGTTCCGACCGACGCACCCGACGAGACCGGGACATCTGATACCGCCGACTCACCCGCTGATGCCGACGAGCACGGCGAGGATGCATCGACAGCACCCACGATCACCCCCGGCCCCGACGCGGCAGCGGTCGATAACCCGGTTGATGCCGATGACCCGGTTGATGCCGATGACGCGGTTGATGCCGATGACGCGGTCGCATCGCCGGAGCAGGTCGCACCCGCCCAGCCCCGGGTTGCCACCCAGCTCAGTACCTCTGACACGACGTGGTGGATGAACGCGATCTTCTACCAGATCTATCCGCGGTCGTTCTCCGACGCCAACGGCGACGGTGTCGGCGACCTCATGGGCGTCATCAGCCGCCTCGGATATCTGGAACTGCTGGGCGTGGACGCGATCTGGCTCAGTCCCATCATGCGCTCCCCCATGGCCGACCACGGGTACGACGTGTCCGATCCCCGCGACATCGACCCCGTCTTCGGCAGCCTCGCCCTGTTCGACAATCTGATCGCCGAAGCCCACGCCCGCAACATCCGGGTGACCATGGATCTGGTCCCCAACCACACCAGCGATCAGCACGAGTGGTTCCAGGCCGCGCTGGCAGCGGCGCCGGGCAGTCCCGAACGCGCCCGGTACATCTTCCGCGACGGGCGCGGCGAGAACGGTGACGAGCCGCCCAACAACTGGCACAGCGTGTTCGGCGGACCGGCCTGGCGCCGGATCACCGAGGCCGACGGCTCGCCGGGTCAGTGGTACATGCACATCTTCGCCCCCGAACAGCCGGACCTGAACTGGGAGAATCCGGAGGTCTTCGAGGATCTGGAGAAGACGCTGCGGTTCTGGCTCGATCGCGGGGTCGACGGCTTCCGCATCGACGTGGCGCATGGCATGGCCAAGCCGGAGGACCTGCCCGACATGGACCTGGACTCCACGCGGCTGCTGGAGAACAGCGACGACGATCCGCGCTTCAACAACTATGCGGTGCACGACATTCACCGCAAGATCCGCACAGTCATGGACGACTACCCGGGTGCGGCCAACGTCGGTGAGATCTGGGTGGAGGACAACGAGCGGTTCGCCGAGTATCTGCGGCCCGACGAGCTGCACCTGGGCTTCAATTTCCGGCTCGCCAAGGCGGACTTCACCGCCGAGTCGGTCCGGTCGGCCATCGAGAACTCGCTGGATGCGGTGCTCAGTGTCAACGGCACACCCACCTGGACCCTGTCCAATCACGACGTCGACCGGGAGGTGAGCCGCTACGCACCCGAGGTCGCCGCCGGCACCGATCCGGAGGTGGCGCTCGCCGACGGCATCCTGGCCGCACGGGCGATGGCTCTTGTCGAACTGGCGCTGCCGGGATCGATCTTCATCTACAACGGCGCCGAACTCGGTCTGCCGAACGTCGATCTGCCCGACGAGGCCCTGCAGGATCCCGTGTGGGAGCGGTCGGGTCACACCGAGCGCGGCCGGGACAACTGCCGGGTGCCGATCCCGTGGGAGGGCACCGAACCCCCGTACGGCTTCAGCAGCGCCGCCGGCACCTGGCTGCCGATGCCTGACTCGTGGGGCCCGTTCACTGCGGAAGCCCAGCTCGAGGATGTGGGCTCGACCCTGTCGCTGTACCGCCAGGCCATCGAATTGCGGTATTCCCGAAAGGAATTCACCGGTTCGACGGTCGAATGGTACGGGGCTCCGGAGGGGTGCCTGGCATTCCGCCGGTCCGAGGGACACCTGATCTGCGCGCTCAATACCACCGCCGAGCCGGTGGAGCTTCCGCCGGGTGAGCTGCTGCTGTCGAGCTACCCGCTCACCGACGGTCTGCTGCCGCCCCGGTCGGCGGCGTGGCTCGCCGAATACACCGACACCGCCGCCGACGCCGGACCCGAGGACACCGCTACAGCGGAGTGACCGTCAGGTCCCGGCTGCGGCGCTGGTAGACCGAGCCGAAGCGGGCGTCGATCCTGATCCAGGCCGCCGACGCCCGCACCCGCACCGGTTCGTCGGCGGCGATCCGGGTCAGGTCGGAGGTGTCGGTGACCTCCCGGCCATCGGCATCGCGGATGAATCCCATGGCGGTCAGCGCGAACACCGATCGCAGGATGATCGTCACCGGCTGCTGTCCGTCGGCAGGCGCCACCTCAAGCACACCCTGGTCGAGCAAACCCGTCGCCGGTCCATGCGCGCTGCCCTCGGTGCGGGCGAGCTTGGCACCGCTGCGCGCGAGTTCGACCACCGACCGGGCGGGAACGTCATCGACGTGGGTGTAGCCACCGGCCGGTGGCAGTGCGCCCTTCCAGGCGCTGCCGAAGGTGAACCCCGGATCGACCCGCGTACCGGCGGCGGCACCCGCCAGGACCCCTCGCAATTGCTCCGCGTCGCAGACGATGTCGTCGGGAGCGGACGCCCCGACGATCGACCGGGTCGCGAGCACGTCGAATCCGGTGTGAGTCCAGAGACCGAGCCGGCCGTCCGGCCGTGCGTGCAGCCGGATCACCGCCGCCTCGCTCATCCGGGCCGCCCGCGCTATGAAGGCGAGGGCGTCGGCCCGGTCGGAATCGGTCGCCGCCCGGACCCACCGTTCGGGGGCCTGCCCGCTCATCTCGCGAACTCGAGCAGGTAGGCCTTCTCCTCCGGGGTGAGGCGGCGCAGGCGCTGGGTGTCGACGTCGAAGGCGACGAGCTGTGTGGACGCCACGATCGCCGGTTTGGAGTCGGGGGCGCCACCCTTGGGCCGCACCTCGTAGCCGACGGTGAAGTCGACGGCCCGGACCCGCTCGGTGAACATCGTCACCTCCAGGGGACCTTCCTCATGCCGAAGCTGCAGTTGGTATTTCACGTGCAGGTCGGCGACGACGCAGCCCGAGCGCAGGCCCACCGTGGGCCGTGCGTCGTAGAACAGCCACGGGATGCGCGCCTCCTCCAGGAGGGTGACCATCCGTGCGTGGTTGATGTGCTGGTAGACGTCCATGTCGGACCAGCGCACAGGCACCTTCACCAGGTAGCCACGCTCCGTCTTGGTGCCTTCGTCTTCCACAACCTGCACGTGCGGTCCTCTCCTCGCGATCGTCGCCTTCGGGGCACGCAGGTGACCGGCACCGGATGCCCCATGTCACCCTACGTGCCGGTGCGGGCAACGGCGCGAGGCACGCGGCCGGTTCAGCGCAGCAGGCTGCGCAACTGCCGGGCGGCCACCGACAGCGTCGCGAGGTCCAGCGTTCCCGAGACCTCGATCTCGGTGAGCATCGATCGCACCCGCGCCAGCCGCGACGACTGCGACTGCTCCCATTCGGCGATCATCTCCGCCGGGGACTCCCCCGGCTCTGCCAGTTCTAGGACCTGTAGGGTGACCGCCCGCAGTGTCGCGTGCATGTCGTCGCGTAATGCCAAGCGCGCCAGTGCATGCCACCGATCACCATGATCGAGGACGCTGACCGCGGTCAGCAGTTGTTCGATGCCGAAGTGCTCCATGATCGCGAAGTAGAGCGCACCCACGTCGGCCGGTTCGTTGTCGGAGATCTCGGCGGCGTCGATGATGTCGAGCAGGCAGAAGCGGTGCAGGCTGATCGCCGCCTGATGTGCGGTGGCGTCGGGTACTCCCGCGCCGCGGTAGGCCGCGGTGCGTTCGTCCACGTCGCGGGCCGAATTGGAGCCGAACCAGCCCGACAGCAATGGTGTGAGCCGGGCGACCTGTCCCGAGTAGCGGATGATCTCGGCGGCGACGGCCAGCGGCTGGGGACGTCCGGCCAGGAACCACCGCGATGCCCGGAACACGAGCCGGCGAGCGTAGTTCATCATCTCGTCGACGGTCTTCACATCCACCGGCGCGGCGGCGATGTCCTCGAACACCTCCCGCATCCCGAACACCTTGTTGACCACGACGAAGGCGCGCACACCGTCCTCGGCACCCACACCGGCCCCCTCGGCCAGCCGGAACAAATGGGTGATCCCGACGTGCGCCATGACCTCGTTGACAAGGCTGGTGGCCACGATCTCCCGCCGCAGCCGGTGCGTGCGCAGCTCGCCGGCGTAGGTCCTGCGCAGCGGCTCCGGGAAGTAGCGGGCCAGCCGGTCGTCGAAGACGTCGTTGTCGACGAGATCGCCGGCGAGGAGGTCGGCTTTGGCGAGCAGTTTGACGTGCGCCATCACCGTGGCCAGCTCGGGCGAGGTCAGCGCACGACCGACTTCTCCGTGCAGGCGTTTGCGCAGTGCCGTCGGCGTGGGCAGGGCCTCCAGTCGCAGGTCGACGCCGCGTTCGGCGAGCGCGGCGAGCAGGCGGGCGTGCACCTCGACCCGGTCGAGGGCGTAGTTGCGCGAGAATCCGAGCTCGGCGTTCTGCTCGATGTTGTCGGCCAGTACGAGTTCGGCCACCTCGTCGGTCATCGAACTGAGCAGCGGATCACGTTGTTCGGCTGCGAGTTTGCCCGAGGTGACGGCGGTGTCGAGGAGTACCTTGATGTTCACCTCGTGGTCGGAGCAGTCCACCCCGGCCGAGTTGTCCATGGCGTCGGTGTTGATGCGTCCACCCGCGAGATCGAACTCGATCCGGCCGAGTTCGGTCACGCCGAGGTTGCCGCCCTCGCCGACAACGGTGGCGCGTACCTGATTTCCGTCGACGCGGATGGCGTCGTTGGCCTTGTCGCCGACGTCGGGGTTCGATTCGGTCGAGGCCTTGATGTAGGTGCCGATGCCGCCGTTCCACAGCAGGTCCACCGGGGCAAGCAGGATCGCCCGCATCAGCTCGGGCGGCGACAGCACATCGACGCCGTCGTCGATGCCGAGCGCGGCGGCCATCTGCGGGCTGACCGCGATGGCCTTCTGGTCGCGCGGCCAGACCCCGCCGCCCTCGCCGATCAATGCCGTGTCGTAGTCGGCCCACGACGACCTGGGCAGGTCGAACAGTCGCTTGCGTTCGGTGAAGGACTGGGACGCATCGGGATTCGGGTCGACGAAGATGTGCCGGTGGTCGAAGGCCGCCACCAGCCGGATGTGCCCGGACAGCAGCATCCCGTTGCCGAACACGTCGCCGCTCATGTCGCCGACACCCACGACGGTGAAATCCTGCGTCTGGGTGTCGATGCCCAGCTCCCGGAAATGCCGCTTCACCGATTCCCAGGCGCCGCGGGCGGTGATGCCCATCGCCTTGTGGTCGTAGCCCGCGGAGCCGCCCGAGGCGAATGCGTCGCCGAGCCAGAAACCGTATTGCGCGGCAACGCCGTTGGCGATGTCGGAGAACGCGGCGGTACCCTTGTCTGCGGCCACCACCAGGTAGGTGTCGTCACCGTCGCGGCGCACCACCGACCTCGCGGGCACCACCGCGCCGGTCGCCTTGTCGATGTTGTCGGTGACGTCGAGCAGCCCGGAGATGAACTGCCGATAGCATTCGATTCCCTCCTCGCGCAGGGCATCCCGGTCGGCACCGGGGTCTCCGGTCGACACCGGGTGCCGTTTGAGCACGAACCCCCCCTTCGCGCCCTGCGGCACGATCACCGCGTTCTTCACCGCTTGCGCCTTGACCAGTCCGAGGATCTCGGTCCGGAAGTCCTCGCGGCGATCCGACCAGCGCAGACCACCGCGCGCCACCGCACCGAAACGCAGGTGCACACCCTCGACGCGGGGCGAGTACACAAAAATCTCGTGCACCGGACGCGGCTCCGGCGCCTGCGGAATGTTCTGAGTGTCGAGCTTGAACGCCATCACCCCACCGGGAAGCAGCCTGTCGGTGACGTACACGTTGGTGCGGACCACCGCCAGCACCATCGCGGCGAAGGCGGAGACGATACGGTCGGCGTCGAGTCCGATGACCGCGCCGATGTCGCGGCGCAGCCCGTCCACCGCCACCGTGCGTCGCTCGGCGTCGGCGATCTCCGGATCGAAGGACGCCTCGAACACCGCCACCAGGCCGAGGGTCACGGCTCGTTCATCTCCGAGAACATCAGCCGAATGGGCTGTGCTGTATCCGAAGCCGATCTGCCGGAGGTACCGGTAGCAGGCGCGCAAGATAGCCACGGACCGCCAGTTCAGACCGCACCGCACGATCAGGGCGTTGAAGGCGTCCACCTCGGCCTCGCCATGCCACAACGCCCCGAATGCGTCGGTGAACCGCCGGGTCAGGTCTGCCTCGTCCCTGTCGGGGTCGGTGCTGATCCCCGGCGCCAGACGCACCCCGAATTCGTATGCCCAGCACGGCACCCCGTCGGCCCGGTCGAGTTCGTAGGGATGCTCGTCGAGCACGGCCACCCCGAGGCTCTGCAGCACCGGCAGCACATCGGTCAGGCTCACCGATTCGCCGCACAGGTAGAGGGTGAACGTCCGGCGGGTGGCGTCCACGTCGGACTGCCGCAGCGTCACCGTCATCTCGCCGGGCGCGAGACCGGCGACATGTGCCAGGTCGACGACGGCGTCCTCGGGGTCGCGGCTGTCCTTGTAGTCCTCCGACAGTCCCGGGACCAGCCGCAGCAATGTGTCGGCTCCACCCTCCTCACCCAGCGTGGCCGAGGGCACGCGCTGCAGTTCGGCCACCGCACCGGGGGCCAGCTCCCGCACCCGGTCGTCCCAGCTACGGATCAGGTCGCTCAGCGCTTCCTGGATCTCGGCGTGGGCGGGTGAACCGGGTTCGAGGGAACCGAGTCCGGCGATCGTCGCGTCGTCGACACGGACCAGCAGCTGCAGCAGCGCCAACGGCAGTTCGCTCACGCGGGCGGTGTATTCGAGGTCGGTGGCGTGAAGCCGGGTGGCGATCTCGTTCTGCAGACTCAGCCGGGATGCGGTTGTGTACCGGTCCCGCGGCAGGTACACCAGCGCCGACGCGGTCTGCGCGCCCGGGGTGGCGCGCACGAACCACCGCAGTGTCCGCGAGTCGACGGCGTCGAGCATCTCCTCGCTGCGCAGGGCCAGGTCCTCGGCGCCGAGCCAGAACAGTTCCACCAGTGGGTAGTTCTGCAGCAGTTCGATGATCGCTTGTCCGGCGTAGGAATCCGCGTCCACGCCGGCGTGACTCAGGACATCGGCCACCTTGGGACCGATCACCGGGATGTCGAGGATCGACTGGTGCCGGCCCCAGCTGGTGAAGTTCCCGAGGAAGCGGTGCTCGCCGGCCGGTGCGCCGTCCGGGGTGAACACCGGAACCTGGAGCAGCACAGGGTATGCCGAACGCTGAATCCCGGTGCGCAGGTACACCCGGGAGATCACGGGCACCTGCAACACCGGCCCGTGGGCGGGTGCGGTGATGCCGTCGGCACGCCCGACACCGAGCTTGTCTCCCGAGGGTTCGCCTGTGGCGGAGATGAATTCGTGTCCGAACAGGGAGAAGCGCGGCCCGGCAAACCATTCCAGCAGTCGCACGTACTCGGCGCGCTCGGTGGTGTCGACGGGAGCGTTCGCGTAGCCGCCCGCGCAGTCGGTCAGCTTCGCCAGCGTCGCGTCGAAGTCCCGGTGGACGTCGGCGACCCGATCGATCACCGTCCGCAGGTCGGTCCGGAATCCGGATGCGTCGACACCCGACTTGGCAGCCGCCGCCCGCACGTAGATCCACGACTCCTCGACGGCGCCGGTCGCCTCGCCCACCGCTGTCAGCGCACCGTCTTTGTCGCGCACGACCGGTAGCACCGGATGGTCGATACCGTCGACGGTCAGCGCATGGGACTCCACGGTTGCCAGGACAGCCTCCACCAGCAGCGGCATGTCGTCGGCGACGACGACGATCTCCACACCCCCGTCCGGGGTCGCGGTGACCTCGACCGTCGTCACGCCCGGTTCCCGCCGGGTCGCGACCTCGATATGTCTGCGCACCCGGTCGACGGCGGCCGGGGATGTCTCCATCGCCGGATCGCCCGTTCGCGCTCCGAGATACCTTGGGGCCACCTGGTCCACGTCGACCGTCGTCTGCGGCACGGATATCACCCTCACCGGCGGGGCGTCGGGACCGGGAACCTCCTGATCCGCACCCTGATTCCCGATGCTATCGCCAGAACGGGCGCCGGGCATCAGGTCGGTGAACACCGCCCGAAATCACGAAGGCCGTGCCCACCCGGTGGACACGGCCTTCGGTCGCGATGATCAGTCGCGGGTCAGCTTGCGGTGGGTGACCCGGTGCGGCCGGGCCGCGTCGGCGCCGAGCCGGTCGACCTTGTTGGCCTCGTACGCCTCGAAGTTACCCTCGAACCAGAACCACTGGCCCTCTTCCACATTGCCCTCCCAGGCAAGGATGTGGGTACAGGTGCGGTCGAGGAACCAGCGGTCGTGGGAGATCACCACGGCGCAGCCGGGGAACGTCTCCAGCGCGTTCTCCAGCGAACCCAGAGTTTCGACGTCAAGGTCGTTGGTGGGCTCGTCGAGCAGGATCAGGTTGCCGCCCTCTTTGAGGGTGAGCGCCAGGTTGAGCCGGTTGCGTTCACCGCCGGAGAGCACCTCGGATCGCTTCTGCTGGTCGGGACCCTTGAAGCCGAACGCGCTCACGTAGGCGCGCGAGGGCATCTCGTTCTGGCCGACCTCGATGTAATCGAGGCCGTCGGAGACGACCTCCCACACCGTCTTCTTCGGGTCGATGTTGGCCCGGCTCTGGTCGACGTAGCTCAGCTTGACGGTCTCGCCGACCTTGACGTTGCCCGAGTCGGGCTCCTCCAGACCGACGATGGTCTTGAACAGCGTGGTCTTGCCGACTCCGTTGGGGCCGATCACACCGACGATTCCGTTGCGCGGCAACGTGAACGACAGGTCCTTGATAAGGATGCGGCCGTCGAAGCCCTTGTCGAGGTGACCGACCTCCACCACCACATCGCCCAGGCGTGGCGGGGTGGGGATCTGGATCTCCTCGAAGTCGAGCTTGCGCGTCTTCTCGGCTTCGGCCGCCATCTCCTCGTAGCGCTGCAGGCGGGCCTTGTTCTTCGTCTGGCGGGCTTTGGCTCCCGAACGCACCCAGGCGAGCTCTTCCTTGAGCCGCTTCTGCAGCTTCTGATCCTTCTTGCCCTGCACCTCGAGCCGCTCGGCCTTCTTCTCCAGGTACGTGGAGTAGTTGCCCTGATACGGGATCAGCTTGCCGCGGTCGACCTCACAGATCCATTCGGCGACGTGATCGAGGAAGTACCTGTCGTGCGTGACGGCCAGCACGGCGCCCGGGTAGCTCGCGAGGAACTGTTCGAGCCACAGCACGCTCTCGGCGTCGAGGTGGTTGGTCGGCTCGTCCAGCAGCAGCAGGTCGGGTTTGCTCAGCAGCAGTTTGCACAGTGCGACGCGGCGGCGTTCACCACCGGACAGGTGGGTGACGGGCGAGTCTGCCGGCGGGCAGCGCAGTGCGTCCATCGCCTGTTCGAGCTGGGAATCGAGGTCCCAGGCGTCGGCGTTGTCGAGATCCTCCTGGAGCTTGCCCATCTCCTCCATGAGTTCGTCGGAGTAGTCGGTGGCCATCAGCTCGGCGACCTCGTTGAAGCGGTCGAGCTTGACCTTGAGCTCACCCATCCCCTCCTCGACGTTCTCCTTGACCGTCTTCTCCTCGTTGAGAGGCGGCTCCTGCATGAGGATGCCGACGGTCGCGTCGGGGTCGAGGAAGGCCTCGCCGTTGGACGGCTGGTCGAGACCGGCCATGATCTTGAGGATCGAGGACTTGCCGGCGCCGTTGGGACCGACGACGCCGATCTTGGCTCCCGGGAAGAACGACATGGTGACGTCATCGAGGATGACCTTGTCGCCGTGCGCCTTGCGCACCTTCTTCATGGTGTAAATGAACTTCTCGGCCACTGGGCTCTCTGACCTGCCTATTCGCTGTTGTTCGTCGTACGCCTTGCCACAACCTTGCCACCGGCGGTCGGTAGCCGGGCCAAGGCCCTGCGGTCATCGGCGAGCGCGCCGCGCCGGATCGGGTGCGTCGCGACGGTGTCGTGATCCCGGTCAAGTCTACGGGCAGCGCCGGGCTACCTCGCGGCACCACCATTCATCGAGGTGGTCCTCCCCGCGCCCGACCCCACCATGTCGGGCGTTTCGCCGAACCGCGCAGGTCGCCGCCCCAGGTTATCCCCGTCATCTCGGAGTTAGGCTAGGCTCTCCTACTAGTTCGGTGGCTTTGCCCGCGGGTCGTCACCGAACCGGACGTAACCCGAGTCCGCACGTCCGCACACAACGAGGAGACCACGTGGGCACCGCCCTGATCGTCGCGTCGTCACCGACACCGTTCATCGCGCCCGGCGCCCTCACCACGTTGTTCACCCAGGTGGCGGTGTTGCTCGGGGCAGCGATCGCGTTCGGGTGGCTGGCCCGGCGCCTCGGACTGCCGGCCGTGACGGGCGAACTCGTGGTGGGCATCGTCCTGGGACCGTCGATCCTCGGTGAGATCTGGCCGGCGCTGCAGCACGGGCTGTTCCCCGCCGACACGCACCAACAGCAGCTGACCGACGCCATCGGCCAGTTGGGCGTGGTCCTGTTGGTCGGTCTGGCCGGGGCCGAGCTCGATCTCGCCTTCGTCCGTAGGCAAACCCGGCTGGTGAGCGGCGTGGGGATAGGAGCATTCGTCTTTCCCCTCGCCGCCGGAGTGGGTGCGGGCATTCTGCTGCCGACGAGTATGCGGGCCGACGGCTCGTCGACGGTCGCGCTGTCGCTTCTCCTCGGCGCGGCCCTGTCGGTCAGCGCGATCCCGATCATCGCCAAGATCCTGTCCGAGATGGGCATGCTGCACCGCAATGTCGGCCAGGTGATCCTGGCCGCCGCCACCACCAACGATGCGGTGGCCTGGATCCTGGTGTCTGTGACGGCCTCGATGGCCACCGTCGGCGTGAATACCGGCGACATCGCGGCCGCGTCGATCGGCACACTCGGCGCCTTCGTGGTCGCGATCGTGATCCTGCGGCCGGCCGTCCAACCGCTGCTCCGCAGACTGGAGGAGTCGTCTGCGGCGGTGTACCTGGCGCCGGTCAGCGCGGTCGTGATCGTCGGATGTGCGGCCGCCACCCAGGCCCTGGGTCTGGAGGCGATCCTCGGCGCGTTCCTCGCCGGGATCGTGATCGGTCCCCGCAAACCGTGGCTGATGGCTCCGCTCAACACCGTGACGCTGACCATCCTGGTGCCCATTTTTCTGGCCACCGCCGGGCTGCGGGTTGATCTGAGTCTGCTCACCGAGCCGGTGGTCGCGCTCGCGACGGTCACCGTGGTCGCCGTCGCCGTCGTCTCCAAGTTCGCCGGCGCCTACCTCGGTGCCCGGATGGTCCGGCAAACACACTGGGAGGCCACCGCGATCGGCGCCGGCCTTAACGCGCGCGGGGCTATCGAGATCGTGATCGCGATGGTGGGCTTGCGCCTGGGTATCTTCTCCCCCAGCATCTTTGCCATCGTGGTGATCGTCGCGATCGTGACCTCGGTGATGGCCCCGCCCGCTCTGAAGTACGCGATGGCACGGGTGACGTCGACCAGTGAGGAGCAGATCCGCCAGGAACTGCGTTCCCACCAGCCCGATCCCGAGGCGGACGGCCGCAGGCACTAGCCGGGGACCGACCGGCCCGCTACCCCGGTCGTTTGTTGAGCGACTTGAGCATCTCGTTGTAGTCGTCGAGGTCGGCGTCCTGGTCGCGGTCGGCCTGACGGTCGTAGCGGCGGGCGGCACGTTCGTCGCTGCGCTGCCACTGCACCAGCAACGCCAACATGATCACCACGAGCGGGATCTCACCGAATGCCCAGGCGATTCCGCCGCCGATGCGCTGGTCGTCGAACAGGTCGTACCGCCACGGCAACAGCAAGCTGCGGTAGTACTGCTCGGCGATCACCGAACTCGTCATCATCAACGCCACACCGAAGAAGGCGTGGAACGGCAGTGAACCCCACACGATGCCGAGTTTGGCCACCGGACTCACCTGCCGGGGCGCCGGATCGATGCCGATCACCAGCCAGTAGAAGACGTACCCACTGACCAGGAAATGCAGGTTCATCAGCAGGTGTGCCGCGTGATACTCGACGACGGTCTCGAACAGTCCGCCCAGGTACAGGACGTAGAAACTGCCCACGAAGATCACGGCGGCGACCAGCGGATGGGTGGCGATCCGTCCCCACGGGCTGTGGATTCCGGTGAGGATCCATTCGCGCGGGCCGGCCGGATTGTCCTTGCCGGCAGGAGCCAGCGCACGCAACGCGAGGGTCACCGGCCCGCCGAGGACCAGCAGCACCGGCACCATCATCGACAGCATCATGTGCGAGATCATGTGGATGCTGAACATCGCCGGCGAGTAGCGGCCGAGCCCCGACGAGGTGGCCACCAGGAGCAGGGCGCAACCGAGTATCCAGGCGATGGTGCGGCCGATCGGCCACTCGTCGCCACGGCGGCGCAGCCGCACCACTCCGCGCAGATACACCGCCGCCAAAATGATCGCGAGGGTGCCGAAGATCAGGTCGAAGCGCCAATCGAACAGCATCCGGGCCACGTTCGGCGGTTCGCTGATCTGATAGCCGATCTTCAGCTCCACCGGCGAGATCGACGCGGTGTCGACCGGTGGTGGCGGGGTGCGCGAAAGGCCCGCGGCCAGGCCGAACGTCGCCGCGAACACCGCGAGCTCGACGGCGCCGAACCGGACGAACAGCGACTTCCACCAGGGCGCGTCGGACTCGTCACCAGCCTGTGCCTCGAGTTCGGCGATCGTCCTGCGGCGGTGCCAGGCGCCCAGCCCCCCGAGGACGACGAATGCGGCGATCTTCCACAGGATCAGCCGCCCGTAGGTGGTGTCGAGCAGGTCGCTGATCGGGACCCGGGTCAGCGCGTTGAGCACGCCGGTGGTACCCACCACCACGACACACCAGAAGGCGACCCGCGAGAATCTGCGGACCGCGAGAACCCGCCAGCGGCCGCGGGCCAGCGCGTAGGCCAGCACGGCGAACAGGCCGCCGGTCCACACCGCGGCGCCGACGATGTGCAGGATGAGGCTGTTGGTGGCCAGGTCGTGGTCGCCGCCGGACGACGAATGCCCGGCCAGCGCCGACGGCATCAGGCTCAGCGTCACCAACATGATCACGCCGATCGACCAGCCCCACCGCCACACCACACGCGCGAGCACCGCCGCCAGTAAGGCGAAGATCGCCGTCCACAACCATGTCTGGGCACCGGCGACCTGACCGTAGGCGCTGGTCAGGTTGCCGGGTTTGATCGACTCGGCGAACGTCTCGCCGCTGACATCGGAGATCGCCAACGGCACCCCGAGCAGACCGCACACCCCCCAGACGAGCGAGGCGACGGCGCTGATCCGCATCGCCCGGTACCCGCCGATGTCGAAGATCCCGTCGGCCTGGGCGGGGACGAAGAAGGCCGCGAACACCGCCGAACCCAACGCGATGGCGGCACTGAGCTGACCGACACCGGTCACCACCGGTAACCCGTACGTGGTGATCGGGCCCGGGTCGGGAACCCCGGCAAGCTTGATCGCCGATGCCGCGCTCGCCGAGGCGACCACGACGGCGACAATGGCGGCAACCCACCCTGCCATCCAGCACAGCCCGGCCACGACACCACGCTCGTCGCGCATCTCGTCCCGGCCGGGCGCGATCGGGGCTGACGATGACGCGCGGTTCATGCGACCACTGTATGTCCGGCTATACTCTGACAGGTTGTCAGCCCGCGTCGCACGTGATCTGACGCACGCGCCTCCGTAGCTCAGCTGGATAGAGCAAGAGCCTTCTAATCTCTAGGTCGCAGGTTCGAGTCCTGCCGGGGGCACTCCTGTCCGGTTTCCGGGATCGATCGCACCGTCGCCTCAGTGCGCCGCTTCGGTTTCCACCGGCTTGTCGGGTTCGACCGTGCCGCGCAGCCCACCGATGAACTTCATCGCGTGGTAGATGACCAGGGCGGCGATGGCGCCGAGGGCGATGCCACCGAACTGCAGGTCGCCGACCTTCCACGAGTAGTCGGCGATGCCGATGATGAGGGCGATCGCGGCGGTGAACTGGTTGATCGGCTTGGAGAAGTCGACCTTGTTGGTCACCCAGATATGGATGCCGAGGATGCCGACGAGACCGTACAGCGCGGTGGTCACGCCGCCGAGCACGCCGGGCGGGATCGCGGCGATGGTCGCACCGATCTTGGGTGAGAGTCCGAGCAGGATCGCGCCGATACCGGCCACCCAATACGCGGCGGTCGAGTACACCTTGGTGGCGGCCATCACACCGATGTTCTCGGCGTAGGTGGTGGTGGCCGAACCGCCACCGCTGCCCGCGAGCATCGTCGACACGCCGTCGGCGAACAGTGCCCGGCCGACGCTGCGGTCGTAGTTGATGCCGGTCATCGCGGTCAGCGACTTGACGTGGCCGATGTTCTCGACGACCAGCACCAGCACCACCGGCAGGAACATCGGCAGCACCGACAGGTGAAAGCTCGGTCCCTGGAAGTCGGGCAGCCCAATCCATTTGGCGTCGCCGATGGCGCTGGTGTCCACCTCGTCACGCCACCACGCGATGAGATAACCGGCCACGACGCTCAGGAAGATCGCGAGTCGGCCGAGCAGGCCCCGGAACAACACCACCGACAACACAAGCAGGACAAGGACGATGGTTGCGGTGACCGCACCCTGCTCGTAGTTGTTCTTGGCCGCCGGTGCCAGGTTGAAACCGATCAGCGCGACGATCGCACCGGTCACAATCGGCGGCATCAGCGCCTCGATCCAGCCGATCCCCGCAAAATGCGCGATCACGCCGATGATCGCGAGCAGAGCACCTGCGACGACGAGCCCACCGAGCGCCGACGCCGGTCCGTCCGATGCGGTCGCCGCCAGCACCGGTGCGATGATCGCGAAACTCGATCCCAGATAGCTGGGCAGCCGGTTGCGGGTGATGATCAGGAACAGCAGCGTGCCGATCCCGCTGAAGAACAGCGTCGTGGCCGGGGAGAACCCGGTGAGCACCGGCACCAGGAATGTGGCGCCGAACATCGCCACGATGTGTTGCAGTCCGATACTGACCGTGCGCGGCCAGCTCAGTCGCTGATCGGGCGCGATGACCGTGCCCTGATCAACCTTTGTCCATGCGAAGAACCCGCCCTGCATCGTCATCGGAACAGTGTTGCAGCACTGGCCCGATCGCGCGCGCGGAACGATGTGACAGCAGATACTCCGGTCGGGACAGCGTCGGCGGCATCTAGATCTCGCATGTGGCACCGCTATCCGACTGCACCTAGATCGAGATTCAGGAAGGCACAGGCGTTGCCGGGCCGACAGATAGGGTGAACTCACACGGCACCAGAATCGACGCACAGGAGACGACGAACATCGTGGCGAACACTCCGAAAGGTCAACGCACGGAAGCGGCGTTCGTCCAGGCCGCCCGAATCTGCTTCGCCGAACTCGGCTACCTGAACACCAAGATCTCCGACATCGCGACGGCTGCGGGCCGGTCGACGGCGTCGTTCTATAACTACTACGACAGTAAGGAGCAACTCCTGGAGGCGTTGCTCAAGGAATTCACCACCGGCGTCGTCGAGGCGGCCCTCGCGACCAGACACAACGACCCACAGGCGGGGGTGCGTGCGGCGGTCACCGCGTACTGGAACATGTTTCGCGAGTACCGGCCGGAGATGATCGGGCTGATCCAGATGTCGATGCTCGACGAGACCTTCCGGCAGCGGTGGCTCGACAACCGGATAGCGGGCATCAAGCAGGTTCTCCTCAGCTTCGACCGGGCCGAGCAGGCCGGTTACGCCATCGGACTCCCCCACGACGCGCTGGCCTCGGCGCTCGTGTCGGCGATGGAGCACACCTGCTACGTCTGGCAGTCGGTGGGCGGTGACCTCGGCGTCAACCGCCCCGACGACGAGTCCGCCATCGACGTGCTCGCGGCGCTCTGGTACCGCACCGTCTATCAGCAACCCACCGACTGACAACCCCATCATGACCCTTCCCCCACGATTACCTACGGAGTAGACAGTGACCACGGGAGCACTCGACGGCATTCGCGTGATCGAGATCGGCACATTGATCTCCGGCCCCTTCGCCGGACGACTTCTCGGCGACATGGGTGCCGAGGTCATCAAGATCGAGCCACCAGGACAGCCCGACCCGATCCGCTCCTGGGGTCAGGCCGAGCTCGACGGCCACCATTTCCTGTGGACCGTGCATGCGCGCAACAAGAAGTCGATCACCCTCAACCTCCGTAAACCGCAAGGGCGTCAGGTCTTTCTGGATCTGGTGAAGCAGTCCGACATCGTGGTGGAGAACTTCCGGCCGGGCACCCTGGAGAAGTGGGACCTCGGCTACGACGTCCTGTCCGAGGCCAATCAGGGCCTGATCCTGGTCCGGGTCTCCGGTTACGGGCAGACCGGCCCCGACGCGCAGAAGCCTGGCTATGCCTCCGTCGCCGAGGCCGCGAGCGGCCTTCGCCACATGAACGGTTTCCCCGGCGGACCGCCACCGCGCCTGGCGATCTCCCTCGGCGACTCGCTGGCCGGCATGTTCGCCGCGCAGGGCGCACTCGCAGCACTGTACCGTCGCACCGTCACCGGCCGTGGCCAGGTTGTCGACACCGCCCTTATTGAGGCGTGCCTGGCGGTCCAGGAGTCCACGATCCCCGACTACGACGCGGGCGGCGTGGTGCGCGGACCGTCCGGCACCCGGCTCGAGGGCCTCGCGCCATCGAACATCTACCAGGCCTCCGACGGCAGCTGGATTGTGATCGCGGCCAATCAGGACACCGTCTTCCGCCGGCTGTGCGGCGCGATGGGGCAACCCGAACTGGCCGATGACCCCGACTACGCCGACCACCTCGCCCGCGGGCGC
This sequence comes from Gordonia amarae NBRC 15530, assembly GCF_000241345.1. Lineage (GTDB taxonomy): Bacteria > Actinomycetota > Actinomycetes > Mycobacteriales > Mycobacteriaceae > Gordonia > Gordonia amarae. The sequence continues at coordinate 78,362 of NZ_BAED01000024.1, read as the reverse complement.
CATCAGGACCGACTCGACGAGATCATTGGCGCCTGGGCGGCACGGTACTCCCCCACGGATCTCGTCGACACGCTGTCGGCGGCGGGCGTGATCGCAGGCCCGATCAACACCGTCGCCGAGGTCGTCAACGACCCGCAACTGGTGGCCCGCGAGATGATCGTCGACCACTGGGACGAGCGGGTGCACCGGAATATCAAGGGACCGGGCATCATTCCCAAACTCTCCGAATCACCAGGGTCTGTGCGCAATGCCGGACCCGCCCGTGTCGGCCAACACAACGACGACATCTACTCGGATCTCCTCGGATACGCCGCCGAGAAACTGGCACAACTGACCGACGAGGGGATCCTGTGAGCACCACACACGTGACCATCCGGGAGGTCGCCCTCCGCGACGGCCTCCAGATCGAGGACCCGATCTCGACCGAGGCGAAGATCGAGCTGCTCGAGGCCATCGTCGCCACCGGCGTCACCGAGGTCGAGGCAACAGCCTTTGTCTCCCCGAGCAAGGTGCCCGCCCTCGCCGATGCACCCGATTTCGCCAAGGAGCTCAAGCGCTTTCCCGAGGTCGCCTTCTCGGCGCTGGCCGCCAGTCCCAACGGTGCCCGGCGCGCACTGGACGCCGGACTCACGTCCATCGAATACGTTGTCTCCGCTTCAGATTCACACAGCCGGTCCAATGTCGGCCGGGACACCGCCGCCGCGACCGCGGCCATCGCCGAGATCGCGGAGGTCACCCACGACGCGGGCGCGACGGTTGAGGTCATCATCGCCACCGCATGGGATTGCCCGTTCGACGGCCCGACCCCGCCCGAGCGTGTCCTGCGGATCGTGGATGCGGCGGTGACCGCCGGAAGCGACCGGATCGCCATCGCGGACACCATCGGCACCACCACACCCGGCCGGGTGACATCGCTGCTGGCTCAGGTACGTCCGGAGATCGGTGCACTGCCGCTCGGCTGTCACTTCCACAACACCCGCGGCGCTGGTCTGGCCAGTGCCTACGCTGCCGTTCTGGCCGGAGTGAGCAGGCTCGATGCGTCGGTCGGCGGTCTGGGCGGGTGCCCGTTCGCGCCCGGTGCGAGCGGAAACATCGCGACCGAGGACCTCGTGTATCTACTGCGCGACAGCGGTGTCGCGGTCGACCTCGACCTCGACCGAGCCATCGCCGCGGCCGGCGTCGCACAGCGGCTGATCGGGAAGCAGCTCCCCAGCGCACTGCTGCGGGCGGGCGACCGCCTCCATGCTCCCGCGCATCCATCCTGAAGCGAACCCCGAGAAACCCATGACCGTGACCCGGGTCAGCCTCGAATTGGGCGGCAAGTCCGCGGCGGTGATTCTCGACGATGCCGACCTCGTGGCAAATGCCCAGGCGTTCGCGTTGATGTGTGCTTCGCGGTGCTGAATCCTTCTGGAATGCAATGCAGTTGCGGATTGCGTAGGGACTGCAACACCAGCGGTGTGGCCCCCGCGAACACCGACTACGCGTCGATCCAGTCGACCACTTCATCGAGAGGTGCACGAGTCGTCCGGTAGCTATTGGACGCATCGTCGAAGTCGGGGTACCCGAACGAGACTCCGCAGACGATCATCCGATCCTCGCCGAGTCCGAGTTCGGAGCGCAACACCTGTGGGTACATGGCCAGGGCGGCCTGGGCGATACTCCCCACGCCATGTGCGGTCGCGGCGAGAAGGAAACTGCTCAGATAGGCGCCGCAGTCAACAGCTCCGTATGGGCCGAGTGCTTCATCGGTGTGAATGATCGCCACATGCGGTGCGTCGAACAGGGCGAAGTTGCGCAGCGTTTGCTTCAGGCGCCCTTCGACGTCTCCCCGATCGATCCCGAGCGCGTCGTAGAGTTGCAGGCCACTCTGGCGTCTCCGATCGCGGTGCACCCCGCGGTATTCACGCGGGAAAGGCATATCAGTGATCACCGGTTCGTCACTTGTGGCAGCCGCCACCAGTGCGGTCCGGATTCGTTCTGTTCCGGCGCCTCGGGTGATGGACAGCTTCCACGATTGGCTGTTGCACCACGACGGGGTCAGCTGAGCGGTGCGCAGAATCGAGTCGATCACGTCGTCAGGAACCGGACGAGCAGTGAACGCTCGGTAGCTGACCCGCACGGCCAGCAGGTGTTCCAGAGTATCGGCCGCATTGTCGGGCAGGTGGTCGGAACGACGCGTATCGGTGACCTCTGATGTCATCGGTTGAGCCTTTCTGGGGTAACGGTGCAGATCATCGCGATGGAGAGACGTTCAGAACGGTCAAACCCATCTTCTCGCGGCCGGCGACGGCCGCCATCGCCTGCACAGCCTCTTCAAGCGGATACCGGGCTTGAATGGGTGGAACAATCTTTCCGGAGGTGAGCAGCGCCTCCAGATCGTCACGGTTCTGTGCGGCCTCTTCAGGACGACGACGTTCGAAGTCGGCGATTTCGTAGCCGGTGACGAGAGAGCCCTTCAAGAGCACGCCGCGCGGGGCCGCCGGATACTCGGTTCCACGCCGGCCTTTGAGTTGGTCGAATCAGTCGACTCGTTCGAGCTGTCCGGAGCTGCGCCGGAACCTCGGCGCCACAGGACTGCGGCGCCCACAATCAGGATCAGCCCGAGCACTCCCAGCGCGAGAGGAATCCACAGTGTGAGAGCCCGCAGCATGGACTCGGCGTCTTTCAGGGTTGCGATCGTATCGGCCACGGTGTCGTCGTTTGCGGAGACATTCAGGATCTGCAGCGGCATCCGGGTCAGCGGCTTGGTCGAATCACCGATAGCTGCAACGACCTTCACGCCCTGCTCCAGTGCGGTGAACAGACCGAGGTTCTTGTCGGCGTCGATTGTCACATCCGAGGTAGCAACCAGGGACACCGGCAATGACGGTCCGAACTGCTTCAGAATCGCCTCGGGGACACCCATTTTCGCCAGCACTACAGCGGGGATCGACTTTCCGTCGGTACCGAATCGCTGGCCGAGCGCGGCGTAGAGCCGGCCCGCGAGTGCCTGGTCCCCCACCGGACCGGTGTTACTGGCTTTGAAGGTGAGGTTCTCCCGACCCGAGATATCCTTGTTCCCTTCGTAAGTCAACGGTACCGCCTTGGCCAGGGTGGTGTCGTAGAAGGTCTGACCGTCGCGCGCGGGATCCTTCGGGAAGGCAAAGACCGAGGCCCCCTGCTGGTCGGTCACCTCGCCACCACCCGGAGCGTCCGACTGCCCGTACCTCTTGCGATCGATCCCGAAGTTCAGACTCGTCTCCGACAGCGGCTTCTCGGACTCGCTGCGGGGCACCGAGAACGCGCGGGTAGTCACGCTGACCAGTGCGTCGTTCCCAGCAACCTTTTCCGACTTGATCGTCCGTTCCACCTCGACGGGCCGGCTGACCATGGCTGTCGGATTCGTCGGGTCCGGAACCTGCATCGTGCCGCTCAGGACCGCCGTCCGGTCGGTATCGCTCGGCAGCTTCGTGATTGCCGGAGTGACAACGAAACTGACGATGAATACGGCGACCACTAGGAGTACCCCCAGAGCGGTCAGGGCTATTGGCCATTTACGTGTACGCATACTTTTCACTTCCATGTTCAGGTTCGGGGACACCGAAGGGAGACTGGCGGACCGAAGGAGGTACGTGGTGTATCACGGGCGGATGCGACAACCCCGCCCGACGAGCTTCCACAGTTCCAATCGACGATTGATTTCGAAGTACAAATAGCGCCCAATGGCGCCAAAACGCTAGCGCTGGAGGGAAAGTGCGTCAAATTCCTTCCGCAGGTCCCGCTTGAGAATCTTGCCGGCCGGCGAGATCGGCAGACTGTCGACAACCGTCATGCTCCGCGGACACTTATATCCCGCGATTGTCTGGCGACAACTGTTCTGCAGCTCACCCAGTTCCAGTGACATCTCAGGTCTGAGCACCACAATGGCGTGCACACGCTCGCCCCATTTGTCGTCGGGAACACCGATCACAGCAACTTGAGACACCGCAGGGTGCTTCGCGACAGCATTCTCGACTTCGACGGAATAGACATTCTCACCGCCGCTCACGATCATGTCTTTGACCCGGTCCACAATGAACAGGTAGCCGCGTTCATCGAGATAGCCGGCGTCGCCCGTATGAAGCCAGCCACCCCTGATGACGCCGGCCGTTTCCTCGGGGCGCCGCCAGTATTCGGTCATCATGTTCGCACCTTGCACGACCACCTCTCCTACCGAACCTATCGGCAGCTCCCGTCCGCTCCCGGGATCGAGCACACGGATCAGGGCATGAGGCGCGGCCCGGCCGGCCGACTTGGTCAGATCGCCCACATGATCTTCCGGAAGCAGCGTGGTGACCACGGCCGCCATCTCGGTCATGCCGTACACCTGCAAGAAGCCGGCCGCCGGAAGGAACTCGCGCGCATGATCGAGGGTTGCCTGAGCGATCGGGGATCCCCCGTACACGACCGTCTCCAGTGACGACAGATCGAAGTCGCCGGCCTTCGGATGGTTGAGTACGGCGTGCAGCATGGTCGGAACCAGGACGGCCCGGGTGATCCGGTGGTCCTGAATCAGGCGCATCACCGCCACCGGATCGAACGCGGGGAGCACGACCTGAGTGGCGCCGACGAGTGCGGCGGCGACCCACCCGGAGAACTGGGCCAGGTGAAACAGTGGAGCACTCACCATGCACACACTCTCGGTCCCGATCGTGCGCATAGCAGCGAATCCCAGCGCCGAGGTGACGACCGCGTTGTGCGACAACACAACTCCGCGAGAACGACCCGTGGTTCCACCGGTGTAGAAGAGCCCGAGCGGCTGATCGCCGCACCGATGTGCATCGGCAATCACCGGCCCGTCGGTGGCCATCTGATCGATCGAGGGCAATCCATCAACCGATTCACCGGCTCCGGCGTACACCAGCGCCGCGATACCCGGCACATCGGATACCAGCAGGTGACCCAGTTCAACAAAGGCGTCATCCACGATGAGCACACCGACGCCGGCCTCATCGAGCGAATCGGCGATCTCGGCCCTGTTCCACCGCGTGTTGACCGGGACGATCAATGCGTCGGCCCACGCCGTGGCCAGGATGCATTGAAGATACAGATCGGAATTCTGAGCCAGGATCGCCACCTTGTCCTCGGGCTTGACGCCGAGCGCACACAGCCCACCCGCGATCCGGCTGACCCGGTCCAGCGCCTCCTGATGGGTGAAGGTACGGCCCGCACAGATGCTGTACAACTCGTCGGGCTTCTGCTGCGCACTTCGATGCAACGCCTGGGTCAATGACATACCAACCACCTCAATCCTTTAGTGCCGGGCCTACGCCGACGTGCTGTCAGCGGACGAGTAGGTGGATTCGTCAGTGGTGAACTCCGCGTAGCCCATGCGCTCGAGTTCGCGTTCCAGCTTGGCGACGAGCCGGGCGTCGGCCCAATTCTGCGTGGCGGGAATCTTGGTCAGGACGTGATACGTACCGAGCCGCACACCGATCAAAGCGCCCAGGGCGGCCGCACGACCGTAATCGCCGGGGGTCAGCGCCATGCCCATCTCGGCGGCACGCTTGCGATCGCCGTTGACGAACGACTTGACGAAGAACAGCTTGGCCAGACTGCGGCCGTACCTGTCACGCAACCGGCTGGTACGCGAATCATCGGGCTCGAGATCGGCCCCCATCGTCGCGCGCACCAGGTCGCCGCAGATCTTGTCGTCGTAGGCCTTACGCAGGGTCGCATGACGCGTGGCCATGATGTCAACGATCTCCCGCGGCGTATCCGGCAGGAGTTCTTCGGGCAGTCCCAGCAGGAAGCAGCGGTAGCGCACACACTCGACCCAGGCCTGTTCCTCGGGAGTGAAGTAGTCGCGACCCTTGTTGAGAACCGATAGTCCGAGCAGGAAGATCGGCATCATACCGGCAGGCATCTGGTCGACCTGCGGGATCGGAATGCCGTAGACCTCCGAGTCCCATTTTCCCTTGCGCAGAAGATTGAAGCGCACCATCGAGTGCATCAGGCGTACCATCGCCGCCGAATGAAATCCGAGGCCGTAGCGGTCCAGCGCACTCGGCATCACCGAGCTGATGAAGTACGCACCGGTCTCTTTGACCCGCTTGGCAGCGGTTCTTTCGCTGAGCGCCCCAGTCAACGACATTGGAAGGGCCGCATATGTATTCATGAAAGTGCCGACGAATGCACCCCGGATGATGAGCGGAATGACGTGGGCCGAGAAGTTGCGCTCCAGGCGTGCACCCTCTCGCACCTTGTCCATGTCGAGCCAGGCCGGGACCCGCTCCATGTCCTCGATCAGCGCCCGCAATTCCGGCGGTGCGTCCTCGACGGAGTCGACACCCTCGGCACAGGCCTGGGCCAGCATCTGAGTGAGTTTGCGGAAGCCCAGTTCGGGCATCAGCGCCACGTAGGCGTCGGAGACCTCGTCACCGAGCATGGTGAACGCCTCGATGGTGGCGACCTTCTCCTGGTTCGCCAGCAGGCGCGGGCGCTCGGAAACCATCTCGGCGCGCATGAAGCTCTCGACGTTCGGATCCACGGTGAAGCGTTCCGGACGGACCCCGAAATCCACGGCCCCGTACATCTGCGGCAGCTGTACCTTTTGTTGCGCGCTGCGATGGCGCACGGCTTCGATGTCAACGGTCATCTGCGTTATCCCTAACTCATCCGGTCTGTGCGGGCTGATTCCGCTGGATTGGTTTACGCGAAGCCATCAGGCTGATATCCAATGCCTCTCTGACACTCTGTGCCACCTCGCGTTGTGGTGCCACAATAGCACCCGACTGTTATCTGCGCTACAGTCGGCCAATGTCGGCTTCCCCACAGCCCGCGCCGCTCCAACGACGGATCCGCCAGCAGATGCGCGACGAGGTCGCACAGGCAGCACTCCGCTTGTTCATCGAGGACGGATACGACGAGACCACGGTCGACCAGATCTGCACTGCCGCCGGGATTTCCCGGCGGAGCTTCTTCCGGTACTTCAGCACCAAGGAATCCGTTGTCGTCTCGCTCATCGCGGGCCACGCGGAGGACGGCGCCGCCACATTCGCCGAGCAGGCCACCGGCACCGACATCTGGACCGCACTGCGGCGCAGTCTCGACCCCTTCCAGGAATGGGTGGACACCGACCCGACACAGGCACGTGCGCTCATGCGGCTGATCGAGACCACACCGGCGCTGCTCGCCGCCTACCTGGTCAAGCTCGACGACTTCGGCAGGCGGTTCGCCGGCACCATCACCGCACGGGTGGATCCGACCGCCGAGCTGCATCTGGTGGCCAATGTGATCGCATCGGCAGCCATGGGCGCACTCGTCGAGTCCGGTCGCTGCTGGTCCGATTCCGATGACAGGAAACCACTTTCACATTTTCTCGACGTCTCGTTCGATGCCTTGCGCGCCACGGTGCCCGCGGGTGCGCTGACCTTCTGACCACACCCCGCCGCACCCGGCACCTCGATGCGCTCGCCCGCACCTGCGTCACAGGTGGGTGAGTGCATTCGCGCTCACCCACCCGTTACCCCGGACGATCGTCAGTCGGACAGACTCCCGACACGCTCGGCAGCCGATTCGGACGCACCGGCCGATGCGGGCCCGCGATCGCCAGATCCGGCGCCGACCGCACCACCGCGCCGCCACAGCAGCGCACCCACGGCGACAAGGATCAGGCCCAGCAAGCCCAACGCGAGCGGGATCCACAGCCGCACCAGCGACAGCTTCGACTCACCGTCCTCGATGGCGGCGATACCGTCGGCCACCGTCGCCTCCGTGGAGGTCAGATTCAGGATCTGCACCGGCGTTCTGACCAGCGGACGCGACGGGTCACCGATCGCCGCACTGACCGTCATGTTCTGCTCGAGTGAGACGAAGTTGCCACGCTCGGCGTCCACGTCGATCGTCGCGTCCGAGGCGACCACCAGCGACACCGGCACCGACTGCCCGAAGGACTTCAGTGCCGCCGCGGGCATCCCCTGCTTCTCCAGCACGGCAGCCGGGACGGAGGTGCCGTCGGTGCCGAACTTCTTACCCAGAGCCGCCCGCAGCCTCGCAGCCATCGCCTCGTCGCCGACCCGCCCGGCATTGGCCGTCTTGAACGTGAGCATCTTGCGTCCCGAGATCTCTTTGGTCCCTGAGAATTTCAGTGATACAGCCTTTGCAAGGGTGCTGTCGTACAGCGTCGCGTCGTCATGCGAGGGGTGGGGTGCGAATGCGAACACCGACGCACCCTTCTGATCGGTGACCTCGGCACCACCGGGTGGCGATGCCTGGCCGTAGGTCTTGCGGTCGATACCGAACCGCAGGGCTGTTTCCGACAGCGGCTTCTCGCCTTCGCCCCGGGGCACGGTGAAGGTTCTGGTCGTCATACCTACCAGGGCATCATCGCCGACCACCTTGTCCACCTTGACCGTTCGTTCAAGCTCGATGGACTGGCTGACCATGGCGCTCGAGTCGGACGGGTTCGGAGTCTGCATGGTTCCGCTCATCGTCGCCGTGCGGTCGGTGTCGGCCGGCAGCTTGTCGAGCGCCGGCGTGACCATAAAGCTGATGACAAACGCGGCGACGACCAGCAAGACCCCCACGGTCGCCGCGGCAATAGACCATCGACGTGTACGCATGTATTCCCGCTTTCTGTTGAACACAGAGGAAATGCGGCATCGACGGCACGCCGAGCATGCACATATGCGGCGTGTCGTGAAGCCAACAACATGAACCCGGCGGGTTCCCCCCAAATCAGTCCGCATGGTGCACAAAGAAATGCGATATGCGGCACAGCAAGGATACAGAGACGGCCCACGACACACAACGGGCGTACCAATTTTGGGATAGTGAATCCGGCCCACCACTTCTCACGACCGTCACATCCCCTCACCGCCACACCATCTCGTCCAACACGGCCCCGCACCCGATCCCCGCCCGCCGGAACAACCGCTCCGCGACCCCCTGAGCCCTCATGCCCGAACGCCCAGGGACCTTCGCCCCCACTTACACAGACAGCCGGTGACCCGGGTCACGTTTTAATTGACATTAGAGATGCCAATTTAGTTACCTGGGTTTATGCAACTCACCCGCTTCACCGACATCGGACTCCGCGTGGTGATGCGCCTGGTCACCGCCCCGGCGGACACCACGCTCACCTCCCGGGATCTGGCGGCGGAGCTGGCGGTGCCCTACACCCACGTCGCCAAGGTGGTCAGCCGGCTCAGCGAGCTCGGGATCATCCACTCGCGGCGCGGACGTGCGGGCGGCATCGCGATCACCGAACTCGGCCGCAGCGCACAGGTCGGCTGGCTCGCCCGCAGACTCGAAGGCGACGGTGAAGTGGTCGATTGCGAAGGGCCACAACCCTGTCCACTGAAGGGCAACTGCCGGCTGCGGGGCGCGCTCGCCCAAGCGCAGCGGGCCTTCTACGCCTCGCTCGATGAACACACGATCGACGAACTCACCGCGCCGCCCACCCGGGTCACGCTACTGAACCTCGGAAAACCCTCCCGCACAGCTCCTTCCGACGTCACGAACTCCGACGCCGGATAACCCACCACAACGTGTCCCAGGTCGCCCGCCTGGACATCGAAACAGCCGGAAAGCCCCCGGCACAGATTGGAGTAGCAATGCTGTCCGAATCACATCTCAAGGTCATCGAGGCCACCCTGCCCGCCGTGGGTGCCGCGATCCCCGAGATCACGCCGAACTTCTACGGGCGCATGTTCGCCGCGCACCCCGACCTGCTCGACAACCTGTTCAACTGGACCCACCAGAAGACCGGTGCCCAGCCGCAGGCACTGGCCGGTTCCATCGCCGCCTACGCCCAGCTGCAACTGCTCCCGGACCCGGCCCGGCAGAAATTCATCATGGACCGCATCGCCCACAAGCACGTATCGCTGGGCATCACACGCGACCAGTACCAGATCGTCCACAAGTACCTGTTCGAGGCCATCGTCGAGGTCCTCGGCGAAGCGGTGACCGCCGAGGTCGCCGAGGCCTGGGACGCCCTGTACTGGCAGATGGCCGACGCGCTCATCCAGGAGGAGGAGGACCTGTACAAGCAGGCGGGCGTGGCACCCGGCGAGGTGTGGCGCGACGTGGTGGTCACCGAACGACGGTACGAGTCCCCGGACACCGTCTCCCTCACCCTCGCCGCCGCCGACGGCTCCGCGCTGCCGTCCTTCCATGCCGGACAGTACATCTCGGTTCAAGTACCGCTGGCCGACGGCGCCCGGCAGATCCGCCAGTACTCGCTGACCGGGGCGACCGACCGGCCCGACTGGCAGATCAGCATCAAGAACATCGGCGAGGTGTCGGGATTCCTGCACGAGCAGGTCTTCGAAGGTGACACGCTGCACGTGAGCACGCCGTTCGGTGATCTCGTGGTCCCCGACGACGGCACCCCGTTGCTCATCGCCTCCGCGGGCATCGGCTGCACCCCGGCGATCGGTGTGCTGACCGCCCTTGCCGCCCAGCAGGATCCGCGACAGGTTATCGTGCTGCATGCCGACAAGTCACGCGCCCGCCAGCCGCACCGCGGCCAGCTCGCCGCACTTGTCGAACAGCTGCCGAACGCACAGCTCACACAGTGGTACGAAGAAGGCCATGTGCCCGGAGCCTCCGACAGGGTCCGCAGCGGGTTCATGTCACTGGACAATGTTGAGCTGCACGATGATTCGCATGCACTGCTGTGCGGGCCGGCCGAGTTCCTCAGCGCCATCCGCACCCAGCTGATCGAGCGCGGGATCCCGGAGAACAAGATCCACTACGAGACCTTCGGTCCCGAACTGGTTCGCGTCGGGGCGGCATGATGTCCGGCGCCCAGGCACTGGCCATGGCCATCACCTTCGTGTGGCTCGGCATGGTGAGCGCGATCTCGTTCATCGAGGCCCCGCTGAAGTTCCGGGCGCCGGGAATCACCATTCCCCTCGGATTGGGCATCGGCCGACTGGTGTTCCGCGCGCTCAATGCCGTCGAGGCTGTGTGGGCGGTGGTGCTGATCGCCGCGGTCGCCGTCGGTTCGTTCACCGATACCGGCATCGTGATCGCCGTCGCGGTCGCGGTCGCGGCACTGGCCGCCCAGATTCTCGGGGTGCGTCCGGCGCTCACCAAACGCTCGGACGCGGTGCTCGCCGGCGGTGACCATTCGCACCGCAGCCATGCGCACTTCGTCTATGTGGGATTCGAGATCGTCAAGGTAGCCGCGCTGATCACCCTCGGCACCCTGCTCCTCCAGACCTGAACCGGCAACCTTCAATCCGAACACCGCCAGAGTCGCTGCCCGCCAGCCACTCTGGCGGTGTTCGTGTAGCCGGACGAACCGTTCAGCGGGTTGACAGGTTCGGCCAAGGGAGCAGGCAGGTTCGGTTCCTAGAGTCAGTGGTGTCGGTAGGGAAACCGGCGCAACGAAAGGAATCACATGCCGAATCATGCTAGCTCCCATAGGAATCGGTCGCACGGAAACACCCATCGCCGCCGTAGGGTGCGCCGGTGGAATCCGGCACTGCGCCGCTGGGAGTGGATCTGGCAGTGATGCGGATCAACTGACCTCCCCTGCCGTCACGCCCGGGCCCGCCGTGGTTCCGGGCGTGACGTGTGTCTGACCACCGAAAGCACTCACCGAAGGCGAGCATGGCCCACCACGACCCCTCCACCACCGAAGCCCCGTCGCTGCGCACGCTGTGGAAGTACCTGCGTTTCGCCACGGCAGGCGAGGGCTCCCGGTATCTCGGAGCGGGAACCCTGCTGCTGGTGGCGGCCACCGCCGAAACACTGTCCGTGTTCGTCCTGGCAGACATCATCAACGGCACGCTGGCCGCGACGACCTTCGCAGATGTCGCCGTACTCGCCGCCGTCTGGCTCGGGATCACCGTAGCCTCCACGGCCGCCGATTACACCGGCCAGCTGACCGCGCTCGGCGTCTCCGAACGGGTGGTACTCAGGTTGCGCGACAACCTGTTCGCGCACACCCAGCGGCTGTCGGTGGCCGCGCACCGTCGCTATGGTGTGGGTGACCTGGTGACCCGGCATTCCGACGATCTCGACGCCGTCGAGCACCTGCTCGGCTCGGGGCTTCTGCAACTGGCCGTCGCCACGATGAACGTCGTCGGGCTGGCCGTGGTCGCATTCGTCATGAACTGGCAGGTGGCGGTGGTGGCGCTGGCGGCGATCCCGGCCCTGTGGTGGGCGTCGGCGTGGTTCGCGAGGCGGCAGACCTCCGCGACCCGCCATGAACGGTTGGCCAACAGCGACATCGCGGTGGCCGTGACCACGGCGCTCACCGGCCACGAGACCGCCGTCGCCTACAACCAGCAGGCACGCGAGCACCGCGACCTGCACCTGCGTGGCAAGGCCTGGATGGCCGCGCGCCTGGCCCAATCACGGGTCGAGCTCGGCTTCGGATCCGTTCTGGGGGTCGGTGAGGTGCTGGTCACCCTGGCGATCGCGATCACCGGCGCGTGGCAGGTGCGTGCCGGCAATCTCTCCGTCGGTGAGTTACTGGCTCTGACCGGCTATCTCGCGTTGCTGTACCCGAAGATGCAGGAGATCGCCGACACCCGGCTGTCGATGGCGGCCGCCACTGTCAGCGCCGAACGTGTCCTGGCCGTCCTCGCCGAACTGCCCGGCGACACCGACAGGGCGGACGCACAGCCGCTCCGCACCGGCGGCACCGTCGAGATCCGGGATGTCACCGTGCACCGTGACCACGGACCCGTGCTCGACGGGGTGTCACTGACCCTGGAGCCCGGCCGCATCGTCGCGCTGACCGGCCCCAGCGGCGCCGGCAAATCCACGCTCGCCGCACTGCTGACCCGATTCGTCCGCCCGGACAGCGGGACCATCACGGTGGCGGGAACCGACATCGGCGGGGTCACCGCACAATCGCTCCGCGAACATCTCACCCTGCTCCCCCAGCAGGTCACCCTCAAAGCGGGCACCATCGCCGACAACATCGCCTACGGACGGCCACGGGCGACCACGGCCGACGTCATCGACGCGGCGATCGCCGCCGATGCCGACAGGTTCATCCGCGCGCTCCCCGACGGATACGGCACCCGGTTGACCGAGGACGGACTCACCCTGTCCGGCGGCCAGCGCCGGCGCCTGGCCATCGCCCGGGCGATACTGCGCGACAGCCCTGTTCTCATCCTCGACGAACCGACCACCGGTCTCGATGACGCGTCGGCACAACGCATTCTCGAGCCGTTGCGCCGTCTGGCCGCCGGACGCACCACTCTGCTGATCACCCATGACGACGCCGTGGCCGCGATCGCCGACGACGTGGTGCACCTACAAAATGGCCGGCTCTCGCCTGTGGCGAGAGCCGGCCATTCTGATCCGGTTTGTGGTGATCCGGTATGCGCGGGGTCCGGGACTACTTGGCGGTAACGGACGCCAGCAGCGCCTGATGGTCGGCGACGATGGCGTCGGCGATCCCCTTCAGATCCGGCACCGCCGACGGGCACGCCACCAGACCGAAGTCGAGGCTGCCGTGATAGCTGTGCAGGGTGATGTTGAGGGCCTGACCGTCGACGATCATCGACGCCGGGTAGAACTCCAGCAGTTCGGCCCCACACAGATACATTGCCCACGGCGCGCCGGGAACGTTGGAGATGGTGAGGGCCGGCATCACTTCTCCGGCCGTATTGGCCCGCTGCATCGCCCGCGCCGCCATGCTCGACAGACCCGGAGTGGCAAAGTCACCGAACTCGATGATCTGCGACATCGGCATCATGTCGTGCACTTCCTTGGAGAGTTTCATCGCCTCGTGCACCGACTTGAGCCGCTCCATCGGATCGTCGACATCGGTGGGCAGTTCGGTGACGATCATCGACACCTTGTTGCCGAGCGCTCCCTTCTCCGACTCGTCCCGGATCGACACCGGGACGCTGACCGTGAGCGGCTTGTCGGGCAGCTCGTGGTGCTCCTGCAACCAGGCCCGCAGACCGCCGGCGCACTCGGCCATCACCACGTCGTTGACGGTCGCGCCCACCGCCGACTTGATGGTCTTGACCTCGCTGAGCGGAATCCGGAACGGCTCCCAGATCCGGCGATTCGTCGGCTTGACGTTGAAGACGGTGTGCCGGGCGGCACCGGCCCTCGCCGTCGACGCCATCTGCGGCGCCAGCGCCGCGAAGTTCGGCGTCTGCTTGGTGAGCTGGGTGAACATCTCCCACTGCAGCTTGGCCGCCTTGAGCGGACGCAGCGCGTTGGCCGTCATCGCCGAGGTGAGCAGAGCCAGCGGCTCCGGGGTCGGTTCCGGGGTCCACGGCTCCGGTGCCGGATTCTCCTGATCTGCCAGCGGATCACGATCGAGCAGCACGGAGTTGATGTCGTTGCCGGATCCGCCGTCGATCAGCGAATGGTGCACGGTGCTGATCACCGCGGTCTTGCCGTCCTCCAGCCCGTTGATCACCGCGATCTCCCACAGCGGCCGCGACCGGTCCAGCGGGCGGGCGATGATCCGAGAGACCAATTCCTTGAGCTGGTCCCGGCTGCCCGGCGCGGCGATCCCGACATCGTAGATATGCGCCTTGATGTCGAAATCCGGGTCGTCACACCAGTACGGCTGATCCAGGTCCATCGGAACGGGTACCAGCTTGTGCCGGAATACCGGCAGCTTGTGGATCCGTGACATCATCCGTTCCCGGAGCCGGGTGGCGGTGAGCTGTTCCGGTGCGTTGGGCGAATCGTAGATGGCGATGCTGCTGACGTGGCCGTACACCGGCCCGGTCTCAAGATTCAAGAAGGAGGCGTCGAGCCCTGTCAATTGCTTCATGAAAAACCCTTGCCTGTCAAAGATGTACAGAGTTGCGGACGGATGGGGACAAGCCGGTCAGCCCTTGGCCGCGGCCTTGGCGGCCCGGTACTCCTCGACCGCCGCGAGCAGCGGATCCCGGTCGATGGCGCGCTTGAGGATCTTGCCCGACGGACCCTTCGGCAGTTCCTCGACAAAGACGATCGCGCGCGGATACTTGTACGCCGCAAGACGTTCAGTGGACCAGTTGGTCACGTCCTCGGCGGACAGGCCCGAACCCGGCCTCGCCGCGACCACCGCCACGACCTCCTCGCCGTAGTGCTTGTCGGGCACACCCACGACAGCCGCCTCGACGATGTCCGGATGGGCGTACAACGTCTCCTCGATCTCACTCGGGTACACGTTGTACCCGCCACGGATGATCAGGTCCTTGGCCCGGTCCACAATCCGCAGATTGCCCTCGGCGTCGAGCTCACCGATGTCACCGGTCTTGAGCCAGCCGTCGATGATCGTATCCGCCGTGGCGTCCGGACGCTGCCAATATCCACGCATCACGAACGGACCCCGGACGAACACCTCACCGCGCTCACCCGTCGGGACCGAATTGCCCTCGCCGTCACGCACCTCGACCTCGGCGTCGAAGACCGCCACACCGACGGTTCCCTCCGGCGCCGGCACACCCGGACGCGAGAACGTAGCCAGCGCACAGGTTTCGGTCAGACCGTAACCCTCCAGGATGGTGCACCCGAAACGTCTCTGGAAGGCCTGCAGCACCTCCAGCGGCAGCGACGCTCCACCGGACACCGCGAGCCGCAACCGGTCAAACGCACCAGGCTCCACCTCACCGGGCACATGCAGCATCGCATTCCACATCGTCGGAACACCACCGACGATGGTCAGCCTGTCCTCGATCATCATGTCGATGAAGTCCTTCGGATGGAACCGGGCCATCAGGCTCAGCGGGCCACCCGCATCCAGGGTGGGGAGCATCACCGACGCCTGTCCGAAGACGTGGAACAGCGGGAGCGCGGTACCGACCGCATCGTCCTCTTCGTAGCCACCGAGCTGTCGCGAGATCCGCGTCGCCGCCTTCAGGTTGCCGACCGTCAGCTCGGCACCCTTGGGCCGGCCGGTGGTACCCGAGGTGTACAGGATGCACGCGATGTCACCGGGGGCCATGTCGACCGGCTCATCGATCGGCGTCCCTGACGTCGCGGCAGCACCCTGCACAAGGGGGACGAACTCGACACCCGCGGCCTCGGCCGCCTGACGGGCGGCAGCGGAGATCCCGTCCCACGCGATGACGAGCTTGCACCCGGCATCCTCGATGTAGTACCCCAGCTCCGTCGGCGTACACAGCGGGTTGGTGGGAACGGCGATCGCGCCTACCGCATTGACGCCCAGGTAGGCGATGGCGAACTCAGGCACCGTCGGCGCGATGAACAAGATCCGGTCGCCGACCTCGATACCCTTGTCGCGCAGCATGCCCGCATACGCGCGGATGCCGTCGGCGGCCTCCTTGTAGGTGAATACGGTGCCGGAGCCACGCAGCGCGATGGCATCCGGGGTTGCCGCGCCGTGCGCAATGGTCGAGTCGGACAAACTTGGCATGTCGGTTCTTCTTCCTCAGTTGATGGTTGACCCGCCTCGTGACGGATCGGTGTGCAAGATCGGATACCGCCCGTACTGTCAGCGGCACCCGCACCCGTCGGCACTCACCGGTGACAGCCACCGATCCGCCCCGGCTGCGCGGCGCTACGTGCCCGCCAGCACGCGACGCGGCACGTCGACCAGCATCGTGTCGATGTCAGACTGTTCGACACCCCGTTCCAGGGCATACGGGAACACGTCCTCGAAAAGATGGGTGTAGTGCCACTGCGGCATCATCTCCATCACCTCCGGCTGGATCCAGTCGATGTAGCAAGATGCGTCCTGCGACAGCACCATCTGGCCGGCGTATCCGCGCCGCACCATCTCCACCAGGGTGTCCGCACGCGCCTCGAAGGTGGTTTCGGCGTTGATCCCGAACCGGTCCATACCGAGGACGAAGCCCGCGTCGGCCAGGGCCTGCAGGTGATCGCAATCGGTGGTGTCGCCGCTGTGCCCCAGCACGATCCGGCCCGGATCGACACCTTCCTCGTCGACCATCACGCGCTTGACGTGAAGTCCGGCCTCGGTAGCGGGATGGGTGTGCACGGTGATCGGTACGCCCGTCGCAAGGTGCGCCTTGGCCACCGCACGCATCACCCGCTCGACTCCCGGAGTCAGACCCTGATGCTCGATAGCGCACTTGAGCATGCCCGCCTTGACGCCGGTTCCGGCGATGCCGTCGCGGATATCGCCGATGAACATGTCGACCATCGGGTCGGGCACCTCGGTGCCCAGCGCCTCACTCAGGGCGGGACCGCGCAGGTCGAAGAAGAACGGCACGTCGGTGTAGGTGTAGACGCCCGTGGCCACCACGATGTTCAGCGGAGTCTGCTCGGCGATCTGCTGGATGCGCGGGATGTAGCGCCCCAGCCCCACCACCGTCGGATCGATAATGGTCCGCACACCGGCGTCGTAGGCCTTCTGCAGTTTCTCGACGGCGTCGGCGATCCGGGCTTCCTCCGAACCCCACTCAGTCGGGTAATTGGCCTGCACATCGGCCGTCAGCACGAACACGTGCTCGTGTGCCAAGGTGACGCCGAGGTCTGCCGAATCGACCTGACCCCGAACCGTCTGGATCTCGCTCATTGTTGATGAATCTTTCGGTGGAAGGAAGGCGCCGACCGTAGGTGTCGACGCACCACCCACACGGCCCGGCGATGTCCGATCGCCGGGCCAGGTGAGTGATTGCGAACGCCGTGGTGCTAGCCGTTCTGTCTACGGGCCGCCTCCAGCAGCACCTGATGGTCGGCGAGGATCGCGTCGGCGACACCCTTGAGATCAGGAACGGCGGTGGGGCACGACACGATTCCGAAATCCAGATCGCCGTTGTAGCTCAACAGGGTGATGTTGAGGACCTGCCCGTCGACGATCATCGACACCGGATAGTTCTCCAGCAGCTTGGCTCCGCACAGATACATGGCCCACTGCGGCCCCGGCACATTCGAGATCGTGACGCTGGGCATGACCTGACCGGCCATGCTGGTCCGCTGCGAGGCGCGCGCCACCATGCTGGTCATGCCTGGGGTGGCGAAGTCGCCGAACTCGATCATCTGCGCCATCGGAAGTGCGTCGTGCATTTCCTTGGCGGACTTCATCGCATCGTTGACCGTCTTGAGCCGCTGCAGTGGATCGTCGACGTCGGTGGGCAGCTCCGCGACGATCATCGACACCTGGTTGCCGAGCGCGCCCTTCTTGGAGTCGTCGCGGATGGACACCGGGACGCTGGCCGTCAGCGGCTTGTCCGGCAGGCAGTCGTTGGCGAGCATCCAGGAGCGCAGGCCGCCCGCGCAGATGGCCATCACCACGTCGTTGACGGTGGCCCCGGTCGCTTTCCGGATCTCTTTGACCTCCGACAGCGGAACACGGAACGGCTCCCAGATCCGCCGGTTGGTGGGCTTGGCGTTGAACACCGTGTTGTGGGCGGTGCCGGTGACCGCGGAAGAGGTCATCGACGGTGCCAGTGCGGCGATGTTCGGTGACTTCTGCATCAACTCTGAAATCACATCCCACTGCAGCTTCGCGGCCTTGAGTGGCCGCAGCGCGTTGGCGGTCATCGCCGAGGTCAGCAGGGTCATCGGGTCGGGCGTAGGCTCGGGAGTCCACGGCTGCGGCTCCGGGTTGGAACGTGCGGCATCGGGATCACGGTCGAGCAGAACGGAATTGATGTCATTACTCGATCCGCCGTCGATCAGCGAATGATGCACGGTGCTGATGATCGCGGTCGTGCCGTCCTCCAGGCCGTTGACCACCGCGATCTCCCATAGCGGCCGCGTGCGGTCGAGCGGCTTGGCCACGATCCGCGAGACCAGTTCCTTGAGCTGGTCCCGGCTGCCCGGTGCGGTGATCCCGACATCGTAGATATGCGCCTTGATGTCGAAATCCGGATCGTCACACCAGTACGGCTGATCCAGATCCATCGGAACCGTCACCAGTTTGCGCCGGAACACGGGCACGAGGTGGATACGCGACATCATCCGCTCACGCAGCCGGGGGGCGGTGAGCTGCTCGTACGCGTTGGCTGAGTCATAGATCGCGACGCTGCTGGTGTGCCCGTACACGGGGCCGGTCTCGATATTCAGGAAGGAGGCATCCAGCCCGGTCAGTTGCTTCATGAAAACCCTTGTCTTTCAGAGATATACAGAATTCGAAGACGCGTGATCGAGTTCTGGCCTCAGTGCTTGGCCGCGGCCTTGGCGGCGCGGAACTCCTCGACCGCCGCGAGCAGCGGATCCCGGTCGATGGCGCGCTTGAGGATCTTGCCCGAGGGCCCCTTCGGCAGCTCGTCGACGAACACCACCGCGCGCGGATACTTGTATGCCGCAAGACGTTCGGTGGACCAGTTGGTCACGTCCTCGGCAGTCAGGCCCGAACCCGGCTTCGCCGCGACCACCGCCACGACTTCCTCGCCGTAGTGGTTGTCGGGCACACCCACGACGGCCGCTTCGACGATGTCCGGATGGGCGTACAGCGTCTCCTCGATCTCACTCGGGTACACGTTGTACCCACCGCGGATGATCAGATCCTTGGCCCGGTCGACGATCTTCAGATTGCCGTCGGCGTCGAGCTCGCCGATGTCACCGGTCTTGAGCCAGCCGTCGATGATCGTCTCGGCGGTGGCGTCGGGGCGCTGCCAGTAACCACGCATGACGAACGGGCCTTTGATGAAGACCTCACCGCGTTCACCGGTGGGGACCGAATTGCCCTCGCCGTCGCGTACCTCGACCTCGGACTCGTAGACCGCCAGGCCGACGGTGCCCTGGGGTGCCGGCACTCCGGGCCGGGAGAAGGTGGCCATGCCACAGGTTTCCGTCAGGCCGTAGCCTTCGAGGATGGCGCAGCCGAAACGACGCTCAAAGGCCTGCAGCACCTCCAGCGGCAGCGACGCGCCGCCGGACACCGCCAGCCGCAGCCGGTCGAAGGCTCCCTCTTCCACATCTCCGGGGACGTGGAGCATCGCGTTCCACATCGTGGGCACACCACCGACGGCGGTCACACCGTTCTCGATGATCATGTCGATGAATTCCTTGGGGTGGAACCGCGGCATCAGGTTCAGCGGCGCTCCCGCCTCCAGCGTCGCCAGCATCACCGACGCCTGCCCGAAGACGTGGAACAGCGGCAATGCCGTGGCCACCGCATCCTCGTCAGTGTAATCGCCGAGCTTGCCCGAGATCCGGGCCGCCGACTTCAGGTTGCCGACGGTCAGTTCGGCCCCCTTCGGCTTGCCGGTGGTGCCGGAGGTGTAGAGGATGCACGCGATATCGTCGTCGGCCATCTCGACCGGCGCATCGATCGGCGTACCCGAACTCGCGGCGGCGCCTTGTTCCAGCGCGATGAACTCCAGACCCGCGGCCTCGGCCGCCTCACGGGCCGCCGCCGACAAGCCATCCCACGCGATGACGAGTTTGACTCCGGCGTCCTCGATGTAATAGGCGAGCTCGCTGGGGGTGCACAGCGGGTTGGCCGGTAGCACGACCGCACCGAGAGCGTTGATACCGAAGTAGGCGATGGCGAACTCGGGGACCGTCGGCGCAATGTAGAGAACACGATCACCGACGCCGACGCCCTTGTCGCGCAGCATTCCCGCGTACGCGAGGACGGCGTCAGCGGTCTGCTTGTAGGTGAACTCGCTTCCGGCACCCCGCAGCGCGACCGCGTCGGGCTTTGCCACTGAGTGCTTGATGATTGCGTCGGACAGACTTGGCATGTCGGAACTTCTTCCTCGAATTGATGGACAGCCCGCGTGCCGCGGGCCCGGAGGGGAGTTCGGCCGTCGACCCCACCCCAATCGACGGCCTCGGGGTCAGGCGGAACCGGATTCCGCGGCGGTACCTGAGGTGTCGGACAGACCAGCACCCGCCGCCCGGTCGATGACAGAAAGGGTCAGATCGCGCTGTGCTTGCAGAAATCGTTGCGCCACTTGGAAGTTAGCCTCTATGACTTCCTGCGCGGTCGGCAATCCTGGCAGGGTCGGGAACTTCCCGTCGAGATCGCTGAGAGCGAAACCCGGCGGGACGAGTTTGACCTCGTCATCCAGGGTGGGCAGCGCCTCCTTGATGTGGCGCAACGCCGTGATCCACTGATTGGTCAGCTGATTGGTGAGTTCGAAATAGTCGGACATGCCTGGGCCTCGCTTGTCTGATCCGCCGGCGTATCCCTAGCCCTCTTCGACCATCGATTTGTACAGCTGCGTGAGCGCCTGACGCTGACTCTCCTTGAGCCGCTTATCCTTGGCGATCGCGTTGATCACCGCATCCTTGTCGTCACCGGTGATGGCATTGGGCAGCCAGGTCGCCATCCGAATGAGCGCTTCGGGAGCGAGGTTGAGGCCCTTGGCGAGATCAGTGAGCACCTGCGCCGACGGCAGTGCGGAAGCCACATTCTTCCCCTTCTCCAACTGACTGACGTACGAGTCGGACACATCCGCCGCACGGGCAAGGGTCCGCACCGACACCTGGGCGATCTCTCTCTGCGCCTGAATAAACCGGCCGATATCGATCAACGCCTCGCCGTCGAATGGGTTGGTCACCGCACCTCCTCCCGGCACCCGAAGGTCCGTGAGTCGTAGTTGAGTTCAAGTTCAACAATAGTGTGCCCCACATCACAAGTATAAGCAAATATGGCTCCGGCGCTATGTGTGTAGTTGCATAGTGCAAAGGTGCACAGGTACGTTGTGCCTATGGCACTCGAACACGCGATCATGGTGTCGCTGGCCGAACGTCCAGGCACCGGATACGAGATCGGCCGCCAGTTCGACAGGTCGATCGGGCACTTCTGGTCGGCCACCCACCAGCAGATCTACCGCACGCTCAAGAAGTTGCACTCCGACGGATCCGTCGCCTTCGAGGCGGTGCCACAGGACGGTCGGCCGGACAAGAAGGTGTACACACTCTCGGCCAAGGGCCGCGAGGCACTGGCCAAGTGGGCGATCAGCCCCACCCCCGTCGCCCCGCTGCGCAGCGACCTTGGCGTCAAGCTCCGCGCCGCCGAATTCGGCGACCTCGCCGCCATCATCGGCGAGATGAAGAAGCACCGCGACGAACACGTCGCGCTGCTGTCGCTGTTCACCGGATTCGAGGCCGACTATTACCCCAGCCCCGAGACCCTGACCGGCCGCAAGCTGCACCAGTACCTGGTGCTCCGCGGCGGAATCCGCAACGAGCAGGGGATGGTCGAGTGGTGCGACGAGGTCATCGCCGCACTCGAACGCGAACTCTCCCAAGGCTGATCCCCCACAACCGATCTCCCGGCTGACGTCGACAGCCAGGCCATCGCCCAGGTAAACCCATCGCACGAAAGGCGGAGCCATGACAGCCCCCACGACTCCCAACCCGCATTACCCGAAGCTCTTCGAACCGCTGACCATCGGCGGGCTGACCCTGCCCAACCGGATCGTCATGGGTTCGATGCACACGGGCCTCGAAGACCGGCTCTGGGATACCGACAAGCTCGGCGCGTACTACGCCGAACGTGCGCGTGGCGGCGCCGGGCTCATCATCACCGGCGGGTTCGGTGTGTCCCGCACCGGTCTACTGGTGCCCTTCGCGGGCAAGATCACCAACCGGATCGACGTCGAGCGGCACCGCCGCATCACCCGCGCCGTCCACCAGGCCGACGGTCTCGTCGCGATGCAGCTCATCCACGCCGGCCGCTACGGATACACCCCGTTCAAGGTGGCCCCGGGCAAAGATCCCTCACCCATCCACCCGTTCAAGCACATCCGGATGAACGAGCGCATGATCTGGCACGTCATCCGCACCTTCGGTCAGGCCGCCGAGCTCGCCCGCCGGGCGGGCTACGACGCCGTCGAGATCATGGGCGGTGAGGGCTACCTGATCAACCAGTTCCTGTGTGATCACACGAACGACCGCACCGACCAATGGGGCGGCTCCACCGAGAACCGGCAGCGTTTCCTCGTCGAGATCATCAAGGAGATCCGCCGGCAGGTGCCCCGGGACTTCCCGGTCATCCTGCGTCAGTCCATCGCCGACTTCGTCCGCAAAGGCCAGACCTGGGATGAGGTGGCCGAAATGGCCCGCAAGGCCGAGGAGTACGGCGTCGACGCGATCAACACCGATATCGGCTGGCACGAGGCGCAGGTGCCCACGATCGTCACCTCCGTACCTCGGGCGGCCTTCGTGAAGTACACCGAACGGCTCCGCGACGTCGTCAGCATCCCGTTGATCGCCAGCAACCGCATCAACACCCCTGAGGTGGCCGAGGAGATCCTCGTACGCGGCAAGGTCGACGCCATCTCGATGGCCCGGCCCATGCTCGCCGACCCGGAACTGCCCAACAAGGCCAAGGCGGGTCACGCCGACGAGATCAACACCTGCATCGCCTGCAACCAGGCGTGCCTCGACCACGCGTTCGTCGGGAAGAAGGTGTCGTGCCTGCTCAACCCGCGGGCCGGCCGCGAAACCACCCTGACCCTCGGCCCCACGCGGCGGGCGCAACGGATCGCGGTGATCGGTGCCGGACCGGCGGGTCTGTCGGCGGCGGTGTCCGCCGCACAGCGCGGCCACACGGTCGACCTGTTCGAGGCCGGCCCGGCGATCGGCGGCCAGTTCTCGATCGCCGCACGGATTCCCGGCAAGGAGGAGTTCAGCGAGACTGTCCGCTACTACACGCGGCAGCTCGACCTGCAGGACGTCACGGTCCACCTGAACACGCGGGTGACCGCCGAGGAGATCATCGAGCAGCGGTTCGATCACGTCATCATCGCCACCGGCGTCACCCCGCGCCGCCCCGACATCCCCGGCGTCGACCACCCGATGGTCATGTCGTACGCCGACGCCGTGCTCGGCCACCGCGAGGTGGGCAAGCGCGTCGCGGTGATCGGTGCGGGCGGCATCGGTTTCGACGTCACCGAATTCCTCACCGTCGACGAGTCCCCCACCCTGAACCTCAAGGAATGGGAACAGGAATGGGGTGTCAGCGAGGACCTGTCGCGGCCCGGTTTCGTCACCAAACCCCGCCCGCTGCCGGCCACCCGCGAGGTGTACCTCGTGCAGCGCAAGAGCGGCAGGCAGGGCAAGGGCCTGGGCAAGACGTCGGGTTGGGTGCACCGGGCCGGCGTCAAGATGAAGGGCGTGGAACAGATCTCGGGCGCCACCTACGACCGCATCGATGACGCCGGTCTGCACCTGAGCTTCCGCGACGAGGAGGGAAACATCACCGACACCCGCATCCTCGAGGTGGACAACGTGGTGATCTGCGCCGGCCAGGAGTCGGTGCGGGATCTGGTCGATCCGCTGACCGTCGCCGGGGTGCGCACCCACATCGTCGGCGGCGCCGACGTGGCCGCCGAGCTCGACGCCAAGCGCGCCATCCGGCAGGGCACCGAGGTGGCCGCCGGCATCAACTGACAATCATCACCTCGCTGTTGAGGTGCGAGGTCGCCCGCCGGTTGAGGTGCGAGGTCGCCCGCCGGTTGAGGTGCGAGCTTGCGAGCCTCGAAACCCGGTGAGATGACTTTATCGTGTCACCAGGTTTCGAGGCTCGTCGCTTGCGCTCCTCACACCTCAACCATCTGGAGTCGCTACGCGTCGCCGAGCTTGCGGTAGAAGCCGCCGACGATGGGTGCGGTGAGGACACGCGGACTGTATCCTCCGGCCACCGACATACCCTTCGACAGGATCCCGGGGACCACTCGCATCTTGTTGCGGCCCAACGCATCCAGGCTCATCTGCGCCACCGCGGCCGAGTTGTGCCACAGGAAGTCCGGCACCAGCTTGTCGACGATCGACTGGTCCTCGGGAGCAGGCGTGTGCGTGCGCACCGGCCCCGGGGCCAGCAGGGTGACGTGCACGCCCTGCCCCGCCACCTCACCGCGCAGCGACTCGCTGAACGTGTTGACGAAGGCCTTGGAGGCGGCGTAGGTGGCGTTGTTGGGAATCGGCATATTCCCGGCGGCCGACCCGACCATCAGGATGCCGCCCGATCCCCGCTCCACCATCTGCGGCAGTACCGCCAGCGTCAGGTCGTGCACCGCGGTCACATTCAGCCGCACCTGCGCACGTTCGTACTCGGCGTCGAGTTCGCTGACCGGCCCGAACGTGGCGATGCCCGCGTTGTTGCACAGGATAGAGATCTCGCGTCCGGCCAACTCAGCGGCCAGCACCTCCACCGCCTCGGGGACCGACAGGTCCACGGCCCGGATCTCGACAGCCACGGTCTCCGAACGTAGCTCCGCCGCAAGCTCTTCGAGCAGTTCACCGCGACGTGCGACGACAATCAGGGAATGCCCGCGCGCCGCCAGCGCGCGGGCCAGTTCCCTGCCGATTCCGGACGAGGCGCCGGTGACGACGGCACGGGCGGACGAGGACGGTGCTGGGATGGCCATTCGGACATCGTAAACGCCGCGCGTGTGGCTACCTTCGACGCTTGCGCCCGGTCCCGAAGATCGCGCGGCTGAATTCGCGGCCCGCGGCCGATGCGGCCGAGCGCAGGAAGCTCTGCATCGGCTTGCTGGTGAGCACCTCGGTCACCACGCTCTTCTCCTCCGGCTCCTTGCGGGAGGTCTTCTTCGCCGGGGCGGGTGCGGGCGCCGGAGCCTGGGCGGGCTCCGGCGGCGGTGCCGCCTTCGCCGTGAGGCGCTCATACGCCGAGTCGCGGTCGATGGCCTGCCCGTACTTGGCGTACAGCGGGCTCGCCGTGGCGGCGGCCCTGATGCCCTCGTCGCCCACCGCGTCCATCGACGAGCGCGGCGCCCGGATCATCGTCCACGCCACCGGAGTCGGTGCGCCCTTCTCCGACAGCACCGTCACGATCGCCTCGCCGGTGCCGAGCGAGGTGAGCGCCTCGTCGATCTTGTACACGTCCGACACCGGATACGTCTTGACCGTGGTCTTGAGCGCCTTCTGGTCGTCGGGGGTGAACGCGCGCAGCGCGTGCTGGATGCGCGCACCGAGCTGCGAACGCACCGAGTCCGGGATGTCGGTGGGCAGCTGCGAGCAGAAGAACACGCCGACGCCCTTGGAGCGGATCAGCTTGACCGTCTGCACCACCTGCTCGACGAAGGCCTTCGACGCGTCGCTGAACAGCAGGTGCGACTCATCGAAGATGAACACCAGCTTGGGCTTGTCGATGTCGCCGACCTCGGGCAGGAACTCGAACAGGTCGGCCAGGATCCACATCAGGAAGGTGGAGAACAGTGCCGGGCGCGCGGCCTGATCGCCGAGTTCGAAGAGGGTGATGACGCCGTGGCCGTCGGCGCTGAGCCGGATCAGGTCGGCGGGCTCGATCTCCGGCTCGCCGAAAAACGTGTCGCCGCCGTCGTGTTCGAGGTTGGTGAGGGAGCGCAGGATCACGCCCGCGGTCTGCGTCGACACCCCGCCGATGGCCTTGAGTTCGGGCTTGCCCTCGTCACTGGTCAGGTAGGCGATGACCGACCGCAGGTCCTTGAGGTCGAGCAGCGGCAGGCCCTTCTGGTCGGCCCAGTGGAAGATCAGCCCTAGCGTCGATTCCTGGGTGGCGTTGAGGCCGAGCACCTTGCTGAGCAGGATCGGGCCGAACGAGGTGATGGTGGCCCGGATGGGCACGCCGATCCCGTCACCGCCGAGCGAGACGAACTCGACCGGGTTCTGCAGGGGTGCCCAGTCGTCACCGGTCTGCTGGGCGCGCTGCACGATACGGTCGTTGGATACCCCGGGCTGCGACAGGCCGGACAGATCACCCTTGATGTCGGCCATCACCACGGGAACACCGTTGGCACTGAGCTGTTCGGCGATCGCCTGCAGGGTCTTGGTCTTGCCGGTACCGGTGGCACCGGCGATGATGCCGTGCCGGTTCATCATCGCCAGCGGGATCCGCACCTTGGCGGCCGGATCGACCGTGCCGTCGACCATCACCGTTCCCAGCTCCAGAGCCGCACCCTTGAACGCGTAGCCTTCGGCGATCGTCTGGGCCGGACCGCTCGTGGTCGGGGCTGCCGACTCCGCCGCGGGCGCCTCCTGGGCGGGAGCTTCCTGGGCCGGGGCCTCCGGTGCCGGGGCGGCGGATGCGGCGTCGGGCGATTCGCCTGCCGGGGTGGGTGTGGCCTCGTTGGGATCGGTCACCGGTCGGTCCTCTCATCGGCGGATGCGGTGTTCACAGACCTCACGATGGTAAGCCGAACCGCAGCGATCGTCGCGGAGCGGGCGCTGCCCGTGTTGATCGGGGTTTGGCCGCGCCCGGATGGTCACGGCTAAGGTCGACGTGTGCAGGACAAACTCGTATGGATCGACTGTGAGATGACCGGGCTGCGCCTCGAATCGGACAAACTGATCGAGATCGCGGCCCTCGTCACCGACGGCGACCTCAACATTCTCGGCGACGGTGTCGACGTCGTCATCCACGCCTCCGACGAGGATCTGGCGGGTATGCCGGATGTCGTGACCAAGATGCACGCCGCGTCGGGCCTGACCGACGAGGTGCGCACGTCGACGGTGACGATCGAGGAGGCCCAGGAGCAGGTACTCGCCTATCTGCGCAAATACACCACCACCGGCGCGGTCCCGCTGGCGGGCAATTCGATCGCCACCGACCGCGGTTTCATCGCCCGCGACATGCCCGAACTCGACGCGCACCTGCACTACCGGATGGTCGATGTCAGTTCCATCAAGGAGCTATGCCGGCGCTGGTATCCGCGGATCTATTTCGGCCAACCGGAGAAGGGGCTGGCGCACCGGGCGCTGGCCGACATCCTTGAGTCGATCCAGGAGCTGCGCTACTACCGCGCCGCCGCCTTCGTCCCGCAGCCCGGCCCCGAAGCCGAGCAGCTCGCCGAGATCGTGAAAGCGCTCGGACCTGCGTAAACACCCACCCAGGTAACCGATTGGCTTTTTTGCCGGGGCACCCGCTAGAGTATGTTCCTGGCTCTGGAACCCGGCGCACAAGCCCTGGTTTCCGACGCCGATGGTGAGTGTAGTTCAGTTGGTAGAGCACCAGGTTGTGATCCTGGCTGTCGCGGGTTCGAGTCCCGTCACTCACCCCGAGGAAAACAATCCCTCACCTGCGAACATGCAGGTGAGGGATTGTTTGTTTCTGCGCCCACCGGTAATCAGATCCGCACCGCAGTGACCGCGCGGACCAGTTCACGGCGTAGCAGCTTGCCTGCGGGGTTCCGGGGGATGGCGTCCACGCAGCGGATGTCGTCGATCCGCTTGTACGGCGCGACCTGCTCCCGGAACCAGTCGCCGAGCACGCGGGCGTCGAAATCCGTTCCAGGTACGACGAACGCCACGGGGTGTTCCTCGCCGGCGATCCCACCGCGAACCACGGCGGCGTCGATGACCGACGGGTGGGAGCACAGGATGGTCTCCAGTTCCACCGGAGACACCTGGAATCCCCTGACCTTGATGAGGTCCTTGATACGGTCGGTAACCCAGACCTGGCCGTCGGAGTCGATGCGACCGAGGTCGCCGGTGTGCACCCACCCGTCGCGGTCGACGGTTGCGGCGGTGGCTGTGTGGTTGCCGTGATAACCGGCCATGGCCTGGGGACCGCGTACGAGCAGTTCGCCGGTCGCACCGGCGCCGAGGTCGCCACCGGTCTCGGGATCGATGACGCGCAGCTCGGTGTTCGGGAGCAGCCGGCCGACGGATCCGTACCGCGGGCGGTGCCCGGCCCGGTCCGTGGTGGCACCCGCGGCGAGCTCGGTCATCCCCCAGCCCTGGCCGACGACGTCGACGTGCGGATGCCGCCGGGCGACGGCACACTGCATCCGCCCGGACATCGGCGCACCACCGAATGCGATCAGCCGGACACCGCCGAGTTCGGGGCCGTGCGCGAGTAGCGGCGCGAGCATCGGTGGCACCACGAGCATCGTGACCCCGTGCTCGATGATCGAGGAGAAGAATCGGTCAGGCACGAACCTGGCCACGGTGACAACGGTGCCACCGACGCTCAGCGGCAGCAGCATTGTCAGGACCGAACCCATGATGTGCCCGAACGGTGGGAGCGCAAGCACCACATCATCGCAGGTGGGGCGCATGGTCGCGGTGAACTGGCGCAGCGCGGTGACCAGACCGTCGTGCCGGAGGCACACGCCTTTTGGCAGGCCGGTGGTGCCGCTCGAGTACGGCACCATCGCGATCGCGGACTCGACGATGGCGCCGGTATCGGCGGACGCACCCGAGTGGGTGATGAGGTCATCGAGTCCGGTTGTGCCCCTGGGGTATCCGCCTGTGTCACCGACAGGTTCACCCATCATGATCACATCGCCCACGCCGGTCTCCGCGGCGAGTGCCGCCGCCCGGGCCGCGAACGGGGCCCAGCACACCAGCACACGCGTGCCCGAGTCCACGAGGTGATAGCGGACCTCGGGGTCCGTGGCGAGCGGGCTGATACCGGTCACGGTGCAGCCGGCGGCCATCGCGCCGATCGACACAGCCGGCCACGGCGCGATGTTGGGCGCCCAGATCGCCACCACATCGCCGCAGGCGTACCCACGATCGGCGAACCAGGCGCCGATCCGGTCGATGTGATGGGCCAGTTGTCCGTAGGTGAGCCGCTGCCCGGTGGCGCCGTCCATGACGGCCGGTCGCGTGGGGTGGTCGCGACAGGCGTCGAGTACGACCTCGACCAGGTTGGTGCCGCCGATCTCCACGTCTGGCAGATCGCTGCGAAAGGTGGTTGTCATGATGAGCCTCCTCGGGTCGGTCCGCCCACCATGGACCGGAAGGGTGCTCACTCACCAGACCAGATTCTGCTCACCGTGCCGCCGGGATCAGTCCGGTCCGTAGACGTCCCAGTTCCAGAGCTGCTCGATCACGAGATCGACGCCCACGGCGAGGTGACGCCGGTACGTCGAGAACGCCATCCCGAGCACCTCGGCCGCCGCCTCCTGGCTGACCGCGCCATGCAGGTAGGTCCGTGCCACGGCTCGCCGGGCGCGTTCGGTGCGCGGGTCCTCAGGCAGCCCGCCGAATGCGGCGTGGACGGTTCGGGCGAGCGCCGCACCGTCGCCGGTACCGCAGTGATCATGCACCACCCGTGACCGGGTGAGCGGGTTCTGCGCCAGCCTGTCCGGACGCGCCAGATCACGCAACGCCGCACGTGCCGCCGACTCGAACGTCTCCCGATCGAGCGCCACATACTCGGGATCCGGTGAATGGTCTTGCGGCACTGGACTTCCGGTTTCCAAGAGTTCCATGCGATCGAGCCACGCGGCGGGGGAAACCTCGCGCCAGTCATGCACGAACAGGTGGTGCCGGACACCGCCCACCACGACGTCCACGCCTACGGGACGGAAATCGATGTAGCTCATCATCGGCGCCCAGGCGTCTTTGTCGCGCAGCACAATGTAATCGAGTGTCAGGCGTTCGGTGAGCAGCCAGTGGCGGGTGTGGCGGCACGAGAGCACGTTGAACGTCGGCGACATCGCCTGCCCGGCGGCCGCATCGTCGAAGAATCGTGTGATGCCGACAACATCACCCCGGCGCCGGGGCCGAGCACGTGCCGCATGTGCCCAGACCGCCGCGATCACGGGATCGGCTGCCAGATCGGCCGGATCAGGACCGTCGAACACCAAGAGTCCGATCACGCCGAGAATCTCTCCGGTGGACGCTCGTACTACGTCGAACGAGTCCGGCCGGCGCTTGAGCCAGTAAGCCAGGCAGTCTGCGGCTTGCGGACTGTCGTGGCGCCGCACGATCTCAGCGAGGGCAGGCTCGTCACCGGCGGCCTTCGGTGACGCGTGTGCGGAGTCGAATCTCGCCCAATCCCAGTAGTCGCTCAACAACGAACTCGTCCGGTGCAGGTAGATGAAGTCCTTTATGCCGCGATCGGGTGCGCGGCGCAGCCGTTCGGGATCGAGCAGATACGAGCGGATCGCCCGATTCGTGGCCACGTATCGATCCGGATCCCGGCGCAGGTCGGCCTCCAGAACGTCGCGCACGAGGTCGTGCGCGCACACGCCATCGTCGATCCGATCGACGAACGGCTGGTTCTCCAGCCAGCCGAACACCTCCTCTGCGGCGTCGCCCACGACGTTGCGGATCAAGCTGAGGTTGGCGACCCGAGCCAGCGCGATTATGTCCAACGCGCGGCGGTACCCGGCGCCGGGCACCTCGTCGATGATCCGGCTGAGCAGGGTGCCCAACAGATCTGGAACCCCGGCCAATCCCGCGGGAAGCTCGCCGCGGCCCGCGCCGGCCAGATACTGGACGAGGAGTGCCAGCGCCAGCGGATGCCCGCCCGACAGCCGGATCGCCTCCGGCCACAGTGACACATCCACGGCGCGCCGGCCGAGGAATTCGCCGGCCTCGTCCGGCGACAACGAGCGCAGAGGCATCAGATCAAGAGCCACCGACAGCATCGGGTCGGTGCGCCACCGCGCACTCGGTGGTCGGCGACCGGCCACAACCACGATCGACCCCGGTGCGAGCGTGGAGAGCACCTCCTCACCCAGCCAGTGCTCCAGTGTCTCGGCGCGCTCGATCGAATCGATCAGCAGCACCGGCCGCTCACCGGCGCCTCCGTGGCGCAGCGCCACCTCGCCGAGCGTCACCCGCGGCTGGTCCGCAGAGCGGAGATCAATAGCCGAAGTGCTCCGGCCGCACGCCGTCGCCTCCGCCTCGAAGAGATCGAGCAGCACCGTTTTACCGATGCCACCGGGTCCGAAGACCCAGATGATGCGCGATAACCGATCGGTGAGCACTGCGCGAAAACGCTCGAGTTCGGTGACCCGCCCGACGAACCCGGCGCGGCTGCGCTTACCGATCTCCTCGGCCATGGTCGCGGGTATTGATCCCGCCGAATCGTCGGACCCGGTCAAGGGCGTGTCGGCCACCAGCGCAATGCCAGGGCCATCCGGATCCCGAGTTCGTCGGTGAGGCTGCGGATGTAGCTGGCGCTGAGGTGGTGCCAGTCCTTGTAGACGATGATGTTGCCGACGATCGCCGGGCAGAACGTGGCCGTGCAGATACCTCGTGTGAGGTCGATCTGGTGCAGCCGGGGCCGGGACACGGCCATCGGCGCCGCCGGGTCGGTCGGTGACAGCACCCGGGCCCGCGGGGTACCACACGTTTGGGCGTTGCCGCCCTTCTGCAGGCAGATCGGGGTGTCGAGGGTTCGGCCGTTCGGGTACTTGGGCCACGGTGAATCACGCACACCCACCACCGGGATGCCTGCACGCAGGAACTTGTCGTAGACGTTGATGTAGTCCGGCGGCGTCCAGTCGCCGGTACCGCCGTCGCGGGGCCGGGTCGTGGTTGTGAAGACAGCACTGGGCTTGTCCTTGATGATTCTGGCCCACACCCGCCGATTCCAGTCGGCGCACTGCGGGTACGGTTTGCCCACCACTGTCGGTTTCGGGTCCGTCGACAGCGGGCAGCCCATCTTGAGATATGTGGTGACCTTGAAACCGTGCCGCTTGCCGAGGATGTTCAGCGCGGTGATCCACATTTCGGCGTGCGATCCGCCGGCCAGCGCCACGGTCCGGCGGGCCCGGAGATCACCGTAGCGGCCGACGTGGATGGCGGGGTCCTTGAAGTCGCTCATGAAGCCGTCGGTGGAGGTCTCGGGGAAGTCCTTGAACACCGCGAACGCATTGGGCTGCGCCGGACGGGGGATGACCGGTACCCCATACAGCAACGTCCGGGCGCCCGGATACTCGACCGGATTGAGGGCCGCGGTGGTGACAGTGACATCGTCGGCGCCGACGTCCGCGGGCTGCTTTGCCGATTCGGTACCGATCCACACGGCCGCGGTGGTGATCATCAGGACGGAGGTCACACCGGACACGCACCGCGCCCACACCCGTCCTCGGGGCCTTCGCGCGCGATCGTCGCCCGTCGGCCACCCGCCGTCTTGTGTTCTCTTCGATCGTGCTCTGGTTCGTGCTGCCATCGGGTCACCGACCTCGGGATTGACTCCGGCTAGACCTACCACGGTGCAAGGTGCCAAATAGTATACCGACTACGAACAAACCGGACAACGTAGCCGTTTGGGCCGCACATTGACAGACGTTGCTGTCGGGTTCGGAATCCAGAACCGACAGCAATGTTTGGCAACGTTGTCGATTTCACCGGGCGCCGTTCGTCAACATGGTGTCGGGCCACCCGGGTTCGGCTGCACGACCTACGGAGGAATCGATGAAATACGCACTGCTGTTGATGGGTCACTCGAACGATCCGAATTGCGGCGAGGATGGTGGCGCCGGCCCCGAGGAATTCTTCGCCTTCGACAAGGAGATCACCGATGCGGGGGTGGTGGTGTCCTCGTTCGCCCTCGAAGATCCCGAGAACGGCGCCGTCGTCTATTCCGGCACGAACGGTGAGCGGGTGGTGGCGTCGTCAGGGCCGTTCGCCGAGGTGCAGGAGTTCGTCGGCGGGGCCTACATCATCGAGGTGGCGAACGTCGACGAGGCCATCGAATGGGCACGACGCAGCCCGGCGTCAGCGCCCGGCGGTCATGTGGAGATCCGGCCCCTCGCACCGTACTGATCGTCGTGTCCGAGAACGAGCAGCCAGGTCCGGCGGCCTTCGACGAGGTCCGCCGGGCATTGGCCGCCGTCGACCGCGATACCCGCACTCGACTGCTGGCCACCCTCGCACGGCGATTCGGCGACCTCGACCTCGCCGAGGACGCTCTGCAGGAGGCGCTGGCGCAGGCCGTCAGCACCTGGCCGGCCACCGGTGTGCCCCAAATACCCGAGGCGTGGCTCACCATCACCGCCACCCGAAAGGCCCTCGACGTCATCCGGCGGGAGAACACGCTCGCCCAGAAGCTCGCCCAATTGCATATAGAGACTGATCGCGCTCCCCTGGCGTCGTCGTACGCCGATCCGGCCGAAACGCTGTCGGACGGGACAACGATCCCCGACGACCGGCTGGCCATGATCTTCGCCTGCGCGCATCCGGTCCTG
This sequence comes from Gordonia amarae NBRC 15530, assembly GCF_000241345.1. GTDB lineage: Bacteria > Actinomycetota > Actinomycetes > Mycobacteriales > Mycobacteriaceae > Gordonia > Gordonia amarae. The sequence continues at coordinate 44,655 of NZ_BAED01000024.1, read as the reverse complement.
CGCGCCGAAGACCGGGTCGCACTGATGTTGCGGTTCGTAGCAGGTCTGAGCGTGGACGAGGTGGCGCATGCGCTGCTCGTCCCGAAGACGACGATGCAGCAACGAATCGTGCGGGCCAAGAAGCGGGTCGCAACTTTGGGCGTGCCCTTCGGCGTACCACCGCCCGACGCGGTACCGGAGCGGCTGGCCGGTGCCCTTCGCGTGGTGTATCTGCTGTATTCGGAAGGGTTTTCCCGCTCGACCGGCTCCACCCACATCCGCGACGATCTCACCGAGGAGGCGATCAGGCTTGCCCGGCTACTACACCGGCTGCTGCCCGGGCGAGCTGAGGTCACCGGACTGCTTGCGCTGCTGGTACTGACCGAGGCCCGGCGCCGCGCGCGCGTCGATGACGCCGGTGCGCCCATCCCGTTGGCCGACCAGGACCGTTCACTCTGGGATGCGGCGCTGATCGCCGAGGGGACTTTGCTCGCCGAGGCCGCGGCGGCCGCACCTGATGCCGCCGGGTATGCGATCCAGGCCGCCATCGCGGCGGTACACGCCGAGGCCGGAACATTCGACGCGACGGACTGGGCACAGATCGCAGTGCTCTACCGACTGCTCGAAGCCCACGACGACGGCCCCGTCGTCCGTCTCGGCAGGGCGGTCGCCGTCGGCCGCGCCTACGGTCCCGCGAAAGGACTGCGGCTCCTCGAAGGCCTGTCCGGCGACGCCGCGCTGTCCCGGTACCGCCCGTACCACGTCGCGCTCGCGCTGACCCGCACCGAACTCGGCGATGCCCGGAGAGCCGCCGATGATTACCGGCGCGCCCTCGCGCTGCCGGGCAACGCCGCCGAAGACGCGTTCCTCGCCGACTCCCTGCCACACGACGACCTCTGCCCGGAGTAGCGCACCGACCAGCGGAAAACCTTGCTGTCGGTTCTGGAAGCCGGAACCGACAGCAACGTTTACCTCAGGTGAAGCGGGTCATCCGGCCGGAGGTGTCGGACAAGGCCAGCACCTCATTGAAGCCGTCAACAACGGACTCGGCGAACAGTTCGGGGTCGGTGACGGCGGCTGCGTCGTAGTTGACCCCGATGCACGACGTGCCGTTGTAGGTGACCATCGTGGCCATGATCGCGCAGCCGGGCAGCGGGCCGAAGGCGAACATCCGCTCCACCTTGGCCCCGGCCACATACGATTCCCAGTCGATGCCGCCGACGTTGCTGGCCTGCAGGTCGTTCTGGGTGGTCGCCCCGCTCAACTGGCCGACGATCTGGCCGGGCAGCCACGCCAGCATCGGGCCGACGTCGTTGAACGCGTTGACCGCGGGCTCGTTGCGGGCGGCGCGGATCTGCTCGCGGACGGTGAGCACCCGCTCGAAGGAGTCGTCGATGCCGGTGGGTCCGGCGAGGCGCCCGATCGACACCCGGGTCTGGTGCGGGTTGTCGGGGTCGCGCACGACGATCGGCACGGCGACGGGAATCGCGTCCACCGGGCGGTCGAGGCGCTGATGGTAGAGCCGCAGACCGCTGATCAGACCCCCGAGGTACACCTCGTCGATCGTGGCGCGGATCTCGGCACTCGCCGCCTCCACGGCTGCGAACGGCACCTCGAAGGCGGTGAACCGCCACGACAGGCTCCGCTCGGCGAGCAGCGGCGACCCCGGCGGGCTGATCAGCCCGGCCACCCTCGGCACCGAACGACCGAACCGCAGCACTTGACTCAGCGCCTTGCGCGGATCGGTCAGCGCCATCGCACCCTTGATCGCCAGGTCGACGCGGTGGGGTGCGCGCTGTACCTCGTGGGAGAGCTGCCGCAGCAGGATGTCGAGGGCGCCGGTGGCCTCGGGTGTGGGGGCCGGCGGTTGCGGTTTGCCCGGCACCGGGTCGCGTTGCCGCGAATGCAGTTGCGCGAGAATGGCGATCGATGACATGCCACCGGTGAGTGCCTGATGCGCCTTGAGGAAGTAGGCGCCCTTGCCGTTGGGCAGCCCGTCGATCAGGTACACCTCCCACGGGGAGCGTTCCGGGTCGAGAGCGGTCATCGCCAGCTGTTCGCAGGTGGTGAGCAGCTCGCGAATCGAGCCGTCGCCCGCGAGCCGGAGCCTGCGCACGTGGTAGTGCAGATCGAACTCGGGGTCGACCACCCAGCTCGGGATGCCCGCTCCCAGAGGGGAATCCACCACCCGTTGCCGCAGCCGTGGCAGCATCCGGCTGCCCCACTCGTGGGCGGCGACCAGCCGATCCCAGTCGGGCACGCAGTCGTAGATCTCCAGCATGCTGAGCGTGCCCCGGTGGTGGCGGTCCGAGTCGCCGCGCCAGAGCACCGCATCCACCGGGCTCATCTGGCCGTCGGTGCCGAAGTTCAGCGGCCGGTCGTGGTCGGACAGTTGCGAATACGGTCCTGTCGACGTCTGCTCACTCATCGAACACCCCTGAAGTCCTCGTCAGTCGGCCGTCGTCGAAGGCCTCCACCGGCCAGTCGGCGAGGGCCTTCACGAACAGCTGCCGCACCTCGTCGGCATGCTCCCCCACCGTCTCGGCCGTCCACGACGACGTGTCCACGGGTGGCAGCACCCGCACCTCGACGGTGCCGGGTTTGATGAGTTGGTCTCCGCGCCACATCAATTCACCACTGTTGCGCAGCACGATGGGCACCACCGGCACCTGCGCCTGCATCGCGATGTGGAACGGGCCCTTCTTGAAATTACCCAAACGTGGTGTGGCCGAACGGGTTCCCTCCGGTGCGACAACCAGGCTGGCACCGTCCTCGCGGAGCTTGCGGACCGCCGGCTCCAGTTGCTCGATCGCCTTGCCCGCGTCGGCCCGGTCGATGAACACCAGACCGGCGGCGTCGAGGATGGGCCCGAGCACGGGAACCTGCTTGACCTCCTTCTTCGCCACCCCGGTGGCGTGGTTGCGGACCAGGTGCACCAGCACCGGCAGATCCAGCTTGGACTGGTGGTTGAACACGAACACGCACGGCCGCGCCGACGTCAGATAGTCCTCTCCGTCAAGCACTTTCACGCTCACCCCGGCCAGCGCCATACCGACGTCGGTGCCGGCGGAGGCGCCCGCCTGGATGGTGGCCTCACGGTCGCCGCGGACCAGGCCACCCAGCACACCCGCCACCGAGCCCGCCAGGAACGACCCGTAGAAGGCGCCGGTGCGCACCGCCATCTCCCACTTGTTGTGGCTGGGGTTGGTGATGTCGAGGATCGGCCAGCCGCGTTCGACGGCCACCGCCCGCAGGCCCTTCTGCGGGGAGATCGCGGCCGGGTGGCCGACCGATTCGAGGTACGGCACGTCCTCGTTGCCGTCGCTGTAGGCGAACGACGACTTCAGGTCGAGGTCGTACTCGTGCGCGAGCCGGCGGACGGCCGCCGCCTTGCCGGGTCCCCACAGTGGTCGGCCCAGGATCTCGCCGGTCACCACCCCGTCGATCACCTCGACATCGGTGGCGAGGGCGTGGTCGGCGTCGATCTCGCGGGCGATCGGTTCGATCTGGAATCGGGTGGCCGAGGAGGCGATGACGATGCGGTGCCCCATCTCGCGGTGCACCCGGAGCAGCTGCCACATCTGCGGCCGCAGTTTGGCGGCGGTCTCCTCCTTGAACAGCGTGGTGCCGAAGTCGAGCAGCTCGGCGTATGACTTGCCGGCGAAGGTCGGTTTGGTGGCGCGCAGCACCTCGGCGTAGTCCTGTTCCGACTCCACCCCGCGCAGGCCGATGAGCAGGAAGTCGAGTGCCTCGCCGAGACCGAACTCGAGGCTGCGCACCCGGGCGCGGGCGATGGCCACCGCGGAGAAACCCTCGATGAGAGTGCCGTCGTAGTCGAAGAACGCGCACACCTGCTTACCGGTGGGCGCCTGGCGAATCTCGCGGATCCGGTCCGCGATCGTCGTCACCGTCCTGCCGCCTCGTCCGCGGCCCGCCGCGCCTGCGCGAGCTCGATCTGGGCGATCCGGGTCAGGCGTGAGCGCATCTCCTCGACCTCGGCCAGCCACGCCTTGCGGCGTTCGGCGATGTCGCCGGTCTCCGACGGAGTGACCAGCCCACGGTTCTCGGCGAGCTGATAGGCCGCGTCGTACAGCTCGCGCGACACCGAATCCTTGCTCCGCACAACACCTTGCAGCACCAGCTGACGCCCCAGACCAAGACCCTCGATGAGGACGGTCTCCTTGTCGACCGAACCGTCGCCCGCGGTGACGAGCAGCTTGGCGACGACGAGCTGGGCGTCGAAGAACGGTTGCAGGGTGCGGCGGGCGAACAGCTCACCCGCGTGCCCGAGCAGGGTCTCGTGGATCCGCTCCGCGGTCGGCGGCTCGGTCCGCCAGTCGGGGGAGATCAGATCGAGCTCGGCGCCGAGCCGGTGCAGGAACTCCTCCTTGACCGGGAAGAAGAACTCGAATTTGAGCAGATCGCGGATCCGGAGCGCCTCGGCCTGACCGGCGGTCATGAACTCCTCGTCGCGCAGCGAGAACAGCCCGTCGTCGGCGGCGAGCAGCCCGAGTTCGACGATCGCACGGTCGACGAAGTGATGAATCGCGCCGTTGCGGTAGTAGGCGGCGATCGGATGGTTGTTCGGCGTGATCGACCACACCTGATCGGTGCCGCCGTCGTAGCGGGTCAGCACGCCCGCATCGGTGAGTTCACCCAGCGTGCTGAGCAATCCGAGGCCGCGGCAGGTGCTCGGGTCTGGCCCGGGCAGACCACGGCGGTCGATGTAGGACAGCAGCGGCGCGAGGATTCGCTCGATCTCGTCGGCGGTATAGGCCCGGTCCTCCGCGCCCAGGATCGCGAAGCCTGCCAGCGAGGTAGCGGAAATCGGTGTGGCCGAGTTGATCTCGTCCATCACCCGGAACGCGACCTTTTCCAGTTGCGCCTTGCCCTCCCCGGCGTCGGTCAGCGCCTGGCGCAACGAGAACGGCTCGCCGAACCGGACGCGGGCGTTGCCGAGGTATTCGCGCTGCTGCTTGGCGTAGCGCAACAGCCAGCCGAGGTCCTCGGGCCGTTTCTTGGCGCCCGCGGCCTCCGCGGCCATCGCCCCGATCTCGTGCAACTGGTCATAGACGATCGAGGTGGGCACCACCATCACATCAGCACCGTCGAGGTGGGCGACGGCGTCGGCCACGTAGGACAGCAGACCGAGCTTGGGCGGGCGGAGCTTCCCGGTGCGACTGCGGCCACCCTCGATGTACCAGACCAGGTTGAAGCGCTTCTCGACGATGAACGAGAGATACGAGCGCATCGCGAACTTGTACACCGGGTCGGTGCCGAACTTGCGCCGGATGAAGATGGTGCCCGCCCGGCGCGCGATCGCCGAGAGCGGCCACAGTTGCAGGTTGTCGCCGCCGAGGATCATGTTGGGCGGAAAGTCGTAGCGGCGCAACACTTCCGCCAGAACGAACGGGTCGACGTAAGAGCGGTGCGAGGGCAGGAACACCAGGCCGTGGGTCTTGTTCAGGGTGCGCAGGTGACCCATCGTGTCCAGATCCGCAGACACGGTCCAGGTACGTTCGTGCAATTGGCCGATGATCGAGGACAGCAGGTCGTCCATCAGGCGGCTCTGGGTGGCCACGAAGGTGCCCATCTTGTCGGTGGCCTCGCGGACCACCGCGGCCGCCGGGCGCCCCAGTTCGGCGGCGAGTTTGGCGGCGTTGGCCTGGAACCGGGCCGACGCCCCGATCTGCTCGGCCACCAGCCTCGGCACCTTGTAGCGGTCGCCCACCACCTGCCGTTCGGCGCGTTCGGCCGCCAACGCCGCCTGCACCCCGACGAAGGCGTCGAACGACTCACCCTCGGCCGTCTCCTCCCGGTAGCGGCCGTGAAGGTCCTCGATGGTGGCCGGTGCGCCCTGCACCACACGCACCCGGTCGGGTGACTTCTTGCGGATCATCTCCTGGCGGAACGCCGGTGGCTTACGCGGGTTGGACAGCGCCAGGACGTCGGCCACCGACACCCGCCGCTCGCCCTTGCGCACGGGCGGCAACCACACGACGCGGGCCGGAATCAGTTCGGTGCTTTCGTCGGTGGCGGCGAGGTCGATCTCGGAGAGAGTGCGCAACTGCGCATCGGGATGATTCACCGCGACCCATTCGGCCACCACCTGTCGCTCGCACGCGGTGCGTACGTCCGCCAGCACAATTGACGCCAACGCCAACCTCCCAGAGTTTGTGATGCATCGCACAGCCTAACCCAGCGGGGTCCACGCCCCTGGAACAACCGCAAGGCCGCATTCAAGACCGTGCAGTTCTCGCCACCCGGACATCTCGATCAGAGGGCATCGAGATACTTCCATTCCCCGTCGACCCGTTCGAAGCGGCTATGTTCGCGCAGCTTCGCCCGCTCGCCGTCGACACGGTAGTGCGCGGTGAACGTCACCTCACCGGTCTTCTCGAACGGCGTTCCCCCGCCGGCGGCGTGGATGTCGAGGCGGTACCAGTCGAGCGACTCGTCGAGGTCCAACTCTCGCGGCCTGGTCGCGGGATGCCAGCTGGCCAGGAGGTACGCGGCATCACCGACAGCGAATGCGGTGAACCGGGACCGCATCAGTGCCTGCGCGGTGGCCGCGCGGCGAGTGCCGGCCAGCAGCGGCCCACAGCACTCGCCGAACGACTCGCCGGAGGTGCAGGGGCAGCGGTCGGAGTCCGAAACAGTTCTGCTCATCGGTCGCCAATGGTAGAGCGCGCCACCGCACTCCGCCTGTGTCACGGAGTGTCCACTCCATACCGATTCGGCGGACTCGGCCGGACACGGAGGTCCGGTACCGATATCGTGTGCGCACCGGATGACGAACGCGACGGGGGTGTGTGGTGAGTGAGGCACGATCGCAGGGGATGTCGCGGCGTGGTTTCCTCGGCGGCACCCTCGCGGCAGCGGGCGTCGCGGCAGGGCTGAACACCTCGGGGACACCCCGGGCGATCGCCTCCCCCACTGCACGCACCTACGACGCGATCGTCGTCGGCGGTGGGTTGTCCGGGCTGGCTGCGGCCGCGTCGCTGCGGGCGGCGGGTGCCTCGGTGGTGGTGCTGGAGGCCAGATCCAGGCCCGGTGGCCGCGTGCACAACATCACCTCCCCCAAGCTCGGCGCCACCCTGGATGCCGGCGCCGAGTTCATCGGCCCCACACAGAATCACATTGCCGCGCTCGCCCGCGCACACGACGTGCGCACCATCGCCACCTACAACAAGGGCGACAGCGTGTTCTGGCACAGCGGAACAGCGCATCGGTTGTCCGCTGATCTGCCGCTCCCGCTGCATCCGGCCCTCGCCGAGGCAGGCCCGGCGCTGGCCCGCGCCACCGCCGACTCGCTCGCCGGTTTCCCGGTCGGCGAGCCGTGGAAGCATCCCAACGCGCGCTACCTCGACTCCATCACGTGGGCGCAGTACGTGAATCAGATCTCGCATTCCGACGTGGCGCGCAACATGACCGCCGTCGCGATGTCGGCGGCGCTGTCGGTCCGTCCGGACGAGGTGTCGGCGCTGTACTACCTCAACTACATCGCCGCCTCGGGTGACGAGAAGAACCCCGGCACCCTGGTGCGGCTGCTCAGCACCGACGGCGGCGCCCAGGAACGGCTGTTCGCCGGAGGTGCCGCGCTCATCCCGATCCGGATGGCGGCCGAACTCGGCGACCGGATCGTCTACAACGCCGCGGTCCGCACCATCGACACCACGTCCGGTCATGCGGTGGTGCACTCGGCGGCCGGCACGTTCACCGGGCATAAGGTGATCGTCGCGATGTCCCCGGCGATCTGCGGCCAGATCGACTTCCGCCCTGCGCTTCCCGCCGCCCGCCGGGCATTGCAGCGCGGGTACCGGATGGGCTCCATCGCCAAGTTCGCGGCGCTGTACAAGCGGCCGTTCTGGCGCGAGCAGGGGATGTCGGGGCAGGTGTACGGCAACGGCAGACCCATCGACGTCACCTTCGAGAGCCACACCGAGGGCAGGCACATCCTGATGGGTTTCATCTCCGCCGACGCGATGCGGCGCCTCGACCACGCCCCGGTCTCGCAACTGGCCCGCGAATGCGTCGCGAACTTCGTCGACTACTTCGGTCCACAGGCCCGTGACCCACTCGATTACGGGGTTTTCAAGTGGGATCTGGAACCGTGGTCGCGTGGTGGCCCGGTCGCGGTCAGCTCGCCGCGCACCCTCACCCGGTACGGTCATGCCCTGCGCGCCGGTGTGGGCCCGATCCATTGGGCGGGCACGGAGACCTCGGACTACTGGACCGGCTACATGGACGGTGCGGTACGTTCCGGAAAGCGCGCGGCCGGAGAAGTTATCGCCGCACTCTGACCCGACCGCACCACCAGACCACCCCGGCAGGCCGCTGCCGATGAAAGGATGCACAGCCCATGGATGTCAGCCGCAGAACGGTCATCGCGGGTACTGCAGCGGGCGCCGTCGCCGCCGGCGTGCTGTCGACCCTCGGGCAGGCAGCGCCCGCGGCCGCCGCATCCGACGGGTACCTGGTGGGCTGTGGCCGCGCCGACATGACCGGCGCGATCGCGGGCCAGGGAATGATGGGTTACTCGGACACCGAGCAGGTGGCCGAGGGGCTGCGGCAGCGGTGCTGGGCGCGCGCCTACGTGATCGTCGACGCGGCCACCGGCGAGCGGGTCGTCTTCGTCAACGCCGACATCGCGTGCATCTTCCAGTCCCACCACATGGGGTTGATGCCCCGGCTGCGCAAGCGTTTCGGCGGGCTGTACACCGAACGCAACGTGAACCTCAACGCCACCCACAATCACAACTCGTGCGGCGGCACCGCCTGGGATTTCGCCTACTCGCTGGCCGCCTTCGGGTTCAAGAAGAACTCGTACGAGGCGGAGGTCGAGGGCCTGTTTCAGGCGATCGTGCGAGCGCACGACAACCTTGCCCCCGGCACCGTCAGCATCGGCCGGGGCGAGCTGCACAACGCCAGTCGCAACCGCTCCCGGACCGCGTTCGAGCGGAACCCGAAGGCCGACCGGGCCCACTTCCCGGATGCGATCGATCCCCGGGTGACGGTGCTGCGGCTGCGGCAAGGTGGCCGGGACGTCGGCGCCATCACCTGGTTCCCCACGCACGGCACGTCGCTGACAGACGCCAACAAGCTGATCTCCGCCGACAACAAGGGCTACGCCAGCTACCTGTGGGAACAGGACGACCCAGGAATGGTCGCGTCATTCCCGCAGACCAATGCCGGCGACATGACGCCCAACCTGAATCTGATCAAGATGCATCCGTCGGGTCCCACCGACGACCACACCCGCAACTGCGAGATCATCGGCCGCCGCCAGTACGACGCCGGGCGCGGCGCGTTCTCGCGGGCGACGCCGATGAGCCGCGGCGGTGTCGACGCCGTGATCCGCTATGTGGACATGTCGAAGGTCCGGGTCAGCGGCGACTTCACCCCCGACGGCCGCCCGGCGTCGACGACGCCGGCGATGATGGGTGCGGCCGCCGCGGCCACCAGCACGGAGGACAACACCCGCTCGCAGCTGTCGTTCCTGCAGGAGGGCCTGAAGAATCCGCTGGTCCGGCGTTTCGGGGCCAAGAGCGAACCGTCGATCGCCCCGTGGATCAGGGACATGCAGTCCCCCAAGCTGGTCCTGTTCCCTCTCGGGCTGTTGCCGCCGTCGCCGTGGGTTCCGCACGTGGTGCCGCTGCAGATCATGCGGATCGGTCAGCTCGTGCTGGTGGCGGTGCCCGCCGAGTCGACGATCGTGGCCGGGCTGCGGCTGCGCACGGTGGTGGCCGACGCGCTGCGGGTATCCGTCGACGACGTGCTGGTGCAGGGCTACTCCAACGCCTATACCCAATACGTCACCACTCCCGAGGAGTACGACGCCCAGCAGTACGAGGGTGGTGAGACCATGTACGGCCGCTACACGCTGCCCGCCTACCTGCAGGAGTTCCATGAGCTCGGCTCGGCAATGCGGTCGGGGCGCGACCTCGGTCGCGGTCCCGCGCCTCTGGACAAGTCGGGCTTCCAGCCGGACCTGCTGCCGCCGGTGCCCGCCGACCGGCCCGTCGCCGGCCGCCGGTTCGGGCAGGTACTGACCGCACCCAAGGCCGCCTACCGTCCGGGTCAGACGGCCACGGCACGTTTTGTGGGCGCCCACCCGAACAACGATCTCCACACCGGCGGTACCTACCTGGACGTGCAGAAGGCCGACGGTGACAGCTGGACGACGATCGCCGACGACAACGACTGGTCGACGACGCTGCGCTGGTCCCGTCCCGCAGGCAGTCCCGACACGTCGGTGGTCACCATCGACTGGACGATCCCGAAGGGTGCCGCGGGCCGCTACCGGATCCGCTACCACGGCGACTCGCGCGCCGCGTCGGGAAAGCTGACCGCGTTCACTGGTACTACCGGCACGTTCACCGTTCGCTGAGAAGAACAATCCTGAGACGAACAATGCGGTGGATCAGGGCCGGATATCGGCCCCGATCCACCGCATTGTTCAGGCGGGTACGGTCAGGCGTTGCCCTTGGACCAATGACTCCACGGGATGTTCCAGTCACCGAGTCCGTCGGTGCCCGGCAGCGTGCCGCCCTTGGTGTTGCGAACCTCCACCGGATCACCGCGCAAGGTGGTGTCCATCACCCATTTCGCGTTCTCGGGGCTGAGGTTGAGGCAGCCGTGGCTGGTGTTGGTGTTGCCCTGCGCCCACACCGACCAGGGAGCCGAGTGGAAGAAGATGCCGCTGTAGGACATGCGCGTGGCGTAGTCGACGGGGGTGCGGTAGCCCTCGGCGGAGTTGACCGGGACACCATACGTCGACGAGTCCATCACGATCTTGTCGTGCTTGTCGGCGACGATGTAGATGCCGTTATCGGTGTAGTCACCGTCCTTGCCCATCGATGTCGGCATCGTCTTGATCACTTCGCCGTTCTTACGGAACGTGACCATCTTGGTGTTGTCGTCGGCGGAGATGAGCATCTCGCGGCCGATGGTGAAGTTGGTGCTGACGTTCTCCTGCCCGAACAGTCCGTCGCCCAGGTTGACGCCGTAGGTGTTCACCTTGACCGATACCGTGGTGCCGGGCTTCCAGTACTTCTCCGGGCGCCACCGCACCTCAGAGTCGGAGATCCAGTAGAACGCGCCCTCGACCTTCGGGGTGCTGGTGATCCGGATGGCGTTCTGCGCGGCCTTGCGGTTGGGGATGCTCTCGTCGAACTTGATGGCCACCGGCTGGGCGACGCCCACCGTTTCGCCACGGCTCGGCGTCAGGTACGCCTGCGTCACATTGTTGGGGGCGCTGGTGGTGAACGAAACGCTCTTGCTGCTGATGCCGCCGACACCGACCGCATCGGCTTCGATGGTGTAGGTCTTGCTGTAGCCGAGTGGTTCGGCGATCGTCCACACACCGTTGACGAGCTTGCCCTTGACAGGTGATCCGTCGGCCTTGTCGATACGCACCTTGGTGACGGCGCCTTCGGTGGCCTTGACGCTGATCGGGGTTCCGGGCGAGACACCCACCGACTGATCGGTCAGAGCCTTGGCGTGAGCGCCTTCCATCACCTCGATACCGGGTTTGAGCATGTCATCGAAGAGGCTCGAACTCGACACCGTGCCGGGGTATTTCGGGTCATCCGAACACCCCGTCACGGCCATCGCGAGTGCGGCACCCACAGTGACCAACACCACGCCGGACCGTCGCCCTGCGCCGCCAATCCGCTTCCCGGAACGACCGAAGCTCATGTACCACTCCAACCTTTGCACTCCGCCACCACAGCCGTCGCCGACCCGCCTGCCGCTTCGACCTGTGGTTTCACCGAAAAATGCACCGTCGACGCGAATGCGGACGATGACTCGCTCATTGTACGAGACTTTCGCCCATGGCCTTTCATCGATGTGATTCGTCCGCCGGCGACCGGCGTTACAGAGTGCGGCCCACAACACGCGCCCGATGACCTCGGCGGCCGCCTGTGGGGCGAGTTCGGGTGCGACCGCCGGCGCTGTCCGCGTCGTCGGCCTCGGGGACGAGCGGTCGCGGTCGACCATACCGTGAACGCAGACGCCCCTCGAACGAAGCAGCCCCTCACCAGTCGTTCCAGGTGAGGGGCTGCTTCGTTGTGCGCCATCAGGGACTCGAACCCCGAACCCGCTGAGTTTGATCCACCTGCTTGATGGGTCCCTGGTTGGACCACCATTACGCTGGTAAAACCGTCCTTTTAGCTACACAGCCTGTCCCGCGGCGTCCCGCTGGATACCCGCTTTGTCCCGGCATTAGAGAGTAGATAAGAGAGTATCTACTCTCCATTGCTTTCCTCGCTCTCGACGTCGCCAGCAGCGGTGTGTGCACCGTCGGTCTCGTCGCGGCGTGCGCGGCGCTCTCGCGCCGCGGTCACCATCGGCGACAGGTCCATCTGTTCGGCGATGTAGTGGGCCTCGTTGACTGATTCGCTGTGTCCGAACCAGTCGGCGCGCACGTGCGGCGGCAGCCAGTAGTAGATGCTGTTGAGCGTCGTCCGCCACCCGTGGCTGCGCACATCGTGCTCCAGCTCGGTTATCCCCAACGTTTCGGCCATCTCGGTGTAGAAGCGCTCGATCGCCCGCGTGCAGTTGCGGCGATCCCACAGCCCAGTGGGATCGGCGGGCGAACCGAACAGGTAGGCGCCTTCCGGCGTAACGTCGCGCCGCTGGCGGATTCTGCTGGCGGTGCGGTCATCGAGGATGGTGAACGTCTTCGGCCGCCTGTTGCGGGCCTCCCCGCCTTTGAGCTTGTGCCGAGGGACGAAGACGTTCAGACCGCCGCCCCGGTTGTCGATGACCTCGTGGGGCTCGATCTGTCGGGCGCTGCCCAGCCTAATCCCTGTTGTCATCTGCAGCAGTGTCAGGTCGATGACGGCTTGCCGCTTGTCGGTCGATGTGTCGCGGCTGCGTGGCTTGCGGGGTTCGGTCGACGGGTCGATCCCGAGGAGGTGGGTCAGCAGGCGGTCGTAGTCGGCCTCGCTGAGCGCGACGTCGTTGGCGGGCTTGGCGGTGGTCTTAACCTCGCCGTACTCGATGTCGGCCCCGAACAGGGGCGATTGCGCGATGATCCGGCTCCTGACCATCCGCCCGTAGACCCAGCGGCTCAACACGTTTCGGGCGGTGCGCCCGGATTCGGCGCCGTGCTTGGCCGCGATGCCCTCGATGATCCGGACGGCGGTGTCGGGGTTGCTGGCTTCGTTGATCGTGATTGCGCCGGCCTGGGCGCTGATGTTCGCTAGGGCGCGGTAGTACACCGGCTTCGAGGACTCGGCCAGTCGGGTCGATTTCTCGATCGCCGGGCGCGAGACGCCGTCGATGTAGGCGCTCAGCTTGCTCGCCTTGGTCCATGGCCCCGTTGCGGCCAGGCCTGCTCGCAGCTCTGCCGCCTTGGCGAGGGCCTTTGCGCGGGCCTCGCCTTTGGTCTTGCCCTGGTGGCGGTGAGGCACCGACTTGCTGCCGTCGTAAGGCCACCACCGCCAGCGAATCATCCACACGTCGCCGTGCTTCTTGGGCTCGACCTCGGCGATCGAGTCGTCTCCGGGCTTGTGCTGCACCGTTTTAGCCATGATTAGAGAGTAGCTCCGGACTCGGACACGAACTGGGGTTCTAGTTGCCAGGGATCGGCCGGGACAGGTAGGGTTTGTTTTAGGCGGACTAAAGACCCGCTGGTGAGAGGTTCTCGCGGCCTCACTGAATAGCTCCAGGGCGTCCATCCCGTAGCTGCGTACCGGTGACGGTGCAACGCGGAGCTGGTAACTGGTCGACGGTGGGGCAGCCTAGCTGCGGAAGTCCCCGCCTGGATGAACACGCGGTGCACATGACGCACCGAAAGCGCGGGGTGTGACTCCTGGAAGTACGGCACAACTGTGCCCTGCTGCCAGGAGTCTTTGTGTCTTCAGTGACGCTCCCGAAGGACCGGTACCTTCTGAAAACCGCCGAGTTCGCCAAAGCGATCGGCTCCTCCCCCAAAACCGTCCGGAACTGGCGTCTTGCCGGTCTCGGACCCCGCCCCACGCGCCTGTCGGCCAGCGACGTGCGGTACACGCCCGAGGACATCGAGGCGTGGGTCCGCGCTGTCAAGAAGGCTGGCTCGGTCCAGGCCGTCCCGTTCGGCGGTGCCAAGTGATCCTCGCTGCCGGTTATGAGGCGGTCGATGTCTGATGACCGCAAGCGAAAGCCCCGGAGCCAATGACTCCGGGGCCTCCGAGATTGCTACGTCTCGCTCCGATCATGCGGTCCCCGCGGCGGGTACCGCTACTGACGTCGTTCTTGACCGCCCGGACGTCGACATTCTGGAGGTCGACAGCTGGTCGGTCCGGGAGCTTCAGGACGCCGACGCGGGCGGTTCGGGAGCCCCGTTTCTGGTCCTGTCCAAGAGGGTGCCGCGAGTGGGTGAATTGGCCCCGGATTTGGAGCAGATTTCAAATCTGCTCCAAAAAAGTGCCGCAAAACCGCAGGTCAGCGATAGGGGTCATAAGCGCCCATGGGAGAGCAACAGTGACCCCGACCCCGTCGGGGCCTCCGAGGCCTCTACCGGGGGCCACGCGGGCGCCTCGCTGGCATTCGGCGACCTGCCGACGATTCGAGCCGCCGGAACCGGCATGGCGGCGATTCCGGTGTCGTTCGACACCGAGTTCGTCCAGACTGCCGACGGGCGCAGGGTGCTCGTCAGCTACCAGTTCGCGACGCCGGACCCGGTCGACCCGTCGGCGATGGTGCTGGTGGTGTTCCTGCCGCTGTCGCGGGTGCGCCTGCGGCTGACGACGGCGCTGCGGGAGGTCTGGCGCGAGGCTGGGCTGTGGCGGCACCGGCTGGCCGGTTCCGTGGGCGCCGACGGTCTGGACGTGCGCGGGTTCGCCAGGCCCGGGGACGAGGATCTCGACGGGCGGGCACGGTCCCGCGCTCGCCGGAATCGCTTGTACCGCACGCATTCGGTGCCGCTGAACCTTCGCTGCCACTTCGGCAAGGCCGACATGACGGTGTTCCGCCGGGTGCAGCCGGACCCGCTCAAGTCACTCACCAGTGCGGCCGGTGGTCTGGTCACCCTGCAACCGTTCCGGGTGTGCGCCTCCGACGAGTCTCGCCGGTACCTGTATCCGTTCAGCGTCAGCGTCTCGGACACGATGTGCCACGCGCCGGCCGGGTCGAAGACGCTCGACGCTCTGGGCGCTGCGTGCGGCCAGCCCAAGGTCGTCCTGCCCGACGGTGTCATCGAGCGCATGGACCTGCTCCGCCGCGACGACTTGATCCTGTTCCTGCGCTACAGCGCCAACGATCCGGTGGTGGTGCATGAGTACCTCGAACGTCTCTACGGAGTCGATGTGCGGCCGCCGGTCACCCTGTCGGGCGGAGCGGCTAACGCCTTCAAGGCCTCCGTGCAGCGCTACTGGAACATCGGGAGCGATGAGGTGTTCTCGCTCAGATTCGGCGGGTTGGTCAAGCGTGATCCCGAGGTCAGGGCGGGCGAGGACGACCGTTCGTACTACGAGAAGCGCGGCAAGATCCCTGTCGACGGTGCTGCCCGGGCGGTGATCGACGCCTGCGCCAACGGCTATCACGGTGGCCTGAACATGTGCCCGATGCCTGGCTACCGAGAAGCCGAGACGTTCGACTTCGACCTTCAGGGCGCGTATCCGACCGCGATGTCGCTGGTGCGCGACGTCGACTGGGCTCACGCGGACGGTGTGATCGCTGAGGTGATCACCAACCGCGAGTTGACGCTCGACGATGTGCCGGGCCCGATGACTCCCTTCGTGGGGTGGGTCGAGTTCGAGTTCGGGCGAGACGTGGTCTACCCGTGCCTGCCGATCTTCACCGACGGTTCGCCGATGTACGTGCGCACGTCGGCGGGCCGACCGGGCGCGCAGGTGATGGGTCCAGAGGTCTACCTCGCGCTCAAGCTGGGTGCTCGCGTGCACTGCCAGATCGGCTACCGGTTGCGGCCGCTGTCGATGCCCGACGGCTCGCCGTCGCACGCGCTGCGGGCCGGGGTGGTGCAGATGGTCAAGGACCGGGCCGCGGTCAAGGCCGCGTTCGGCAAGAAGTCCCTGGAGGAGCTGGCCATCAAGACGATGGCCAACTCCACCTACGGCAAGACCGCGCAGGACGTCGCGCAGCAGAACGCTTGGGACGCCTATGAGCAGAAGATGGACGCGGTCGGCGGCTCGGCCATCACCTCGCCGTACCACGCGGCGATGACGACGAGCTTCGTTCGGGCCGAGCTGCTGGCGGCCGCCAACCAGCTTCACGCGTCGGGCTTCCAGTTCTTCTCGGTGACGACCGACGGCTTCATCAGCGACGCCGACCTCGAAACCGTCGTGGGCCTGGACCTGTACGGGCTGGCCGCGATGGCCGCCGACGCTCGCGCCCTGATCGCGGACGGGGACCGCTCGATCTGGGAGGTCAAGCATCGCCAGCGCTCGTTCCTGAACGTGACCACCCGCGGCAACGTCGCTCTCAACGACGACGGGGTGCTCGCCAAGAACAGTTTCAAGACTCCGGTGGAAGTTCTCAAGGCCGGTGTCGAGCGCCAGCACTTCTTCGACCTGGTGATCTCGCGGACGCGGCGGGTGCCGAACCCCGTGAAGGTGTTCCCGAGCTTTCGGGAGCTGTCCTACGACGACGGTCGCCGGGTGGACTTCATCGCGTCGGTCAACGACAGGGAACTGTCGATGGACTACGACTGCAAGCGTCAGCCCGACTTCGCCACCATGCGGGCGGCGCACCCGCTCGATTCGAACGGAGCCGCCCACGAGGTCGCGACGTTCGACACGACGGCGTGGGAGACCATCGACGACTGCCTGCGCGGCCGCGAGGTCGCAAAGAACCAGGCCGACGCCGGAGGCTGCCTGCGGACCGTGGCCGAGTGGCGCGAGTGGGAGCTGCGCCGGGCCCACGGCGCGGGAAGGCGGATCGCTGATCCGCATCGCTCGGTGCTGCTGTCGATCCTGATCGGGCACCGGCAGGGCGTGCTCGGCTTCGACGTGCCGGGCCTGGCCGCGTCAGCCGGGACCGTCAAGGCGCGGTTGGCGTGGCTCTCTGGCTGGGGGCTGGGCGTGGCCAAAGAGTCCGACTGGAAGAACGCCCGGCGCCCGGACCGGCTCGGGCAGATGCTCGCGCCGTCGGCGTGCGAGCCGTTCCTGTCGGCGATCCGTAGCGCGGCCCCTGGGAGCGTGCCGTGGGATCTGACCACCGAGTCCGAGGGCGGGGGTGATGAGGGCGCTGAACGCGCCTGCTGAACCACGCGAGCGCCTTTGAAGCGCAGTCCCGAAACACATCCCGGCCGCTACCGAGACTCGGTCCGGCCGACAGCAACGAACAGGAGTACGAACCATGCCGAACTACGAAGACTTCGACAAGGCCATCGCCGCGGCCCGCACCGCCAAACGCAAGGCGATCGCGGCCGACAACCAGAAGGCCGGGCGCAATCTCGCCGCCATCGCTCAGCGGTGCCCGGAGCTGACCGCTTCGGGCCTCGTGGAGGTGCTCGGGTGCGGCGATGAGCCGGTCTCGCGTCTGGTCGAGGCGCTGCTGGCCAAGGGCGTCGTCGATGAGGTGGTCCGGGGCCTCGCCGCGGCCGCCGCCCCGGCCCCTGTCGGCGGCGCGGTCGCCGACTTCGGTCAGCACCACTGACGGTCCTCCCCTGACGACCGTCCCCGGAGCGCCGAACAGGCTAGCTCCGGGGGCGTCGTCGTCTCTGGCAGGGCCTGCCTGGACACGAGCGAGCGAGTGTTCTGGCCGGCCCTGCTCCCAGGCGTAGCCTGGGGCTGGCCCTCCGCAGGAGACCACGTTCAGGAGCGAGCGAAGCGAGCGGATGAACATAGTGGGTTATGCTTAACGGGTAAGCCTGGTGGGCGGGACGGTGGTGTGGGCGGCGAAGCAGGGCCCCGCGCCACCGTCCAGGGCCCCGCCGGGATTGGCCGTTAAGCAACCGACCGAAGGGCGGTTCCCGTGTCGCAGTGGAGCACGTCCTACCGGTGGGAGTCCCGGGCGCGGGTCGATGTCGACAAGGCCCGCGGCAAGGGCCGCGACAAGCGACCGGCGATCGGCCCCATGCTGTCGCACGCGCTGCGTTCGGTGGAACGGCGCGAGGGCATCGAGCACGTGCACAGCAATGAGCGGATCGACGACGCCCGGACCGACGACAACGTGGTGTGGCTGCCCGACGGGGCCGGTGGGCTGCGGCTCGCTGGGCCCGGCGACTCGATCGCCGCTGTCGAGGACTGGATCGAGGAGCGCGTCGGGCTGGCCGTGCACACCAAGACGATGAAGGACGGCACGGTCAAGCCGGTCGCGGTCCGCAAGGACGCGACGGTGTGCCTGGAGGTCATCCTCCAGCTCGATCCCGAGTACACCGGCAAGGTCGTCGACATGACGGCCGAACAGAAGGCAGACGTCCGGGAGAAGCTGCACGCGATGGTCCGCGAAGTTCAACGGGTCACCGGCGCCGACAACACCGTCGCCGTTGCCGAGCACTGGGACGAGGACCATCCGCACATCCACATGTTCTTGGTGCCGTTGTCGGAAGACTTCAAACTCGTCGGCGCGAGGATCATGGGCGAGTCTAAACAGGCCTACGCCGCCCGCCACGACGAGATGCGCACGGTGCTGCTCGCCGAGGGTTACGACGCCACGTTCGAGCGGGTCGACGCCGGGCGCGGCCACGAGCCGGTGCGAGTGTTCAAGGCTAGGCGCGACCGCGAGAAGGCCGAGCGCGAACTGGCCGATCGCAACGCCGCCGAGAAGGCGCGGTTGCACTTTGATCGTCAGGAGCTGGAAGCTGCCCGCGAGGAGCTGGCAGAAGCCGTCCGCGAGAACGCTGAGCACGAGGACCGCGTGGACCACAAGGGCGTCATTGTGGACCAGCGCGAGAAGGAGGTCTCGGCAGCGTGGGGTCAGATCAACGCTAAGAGCGCCGAACTCGACCGTGACCGCGAACAGGTGAACGCCGACCAGCAGGCTGCGACGCAGGCGCTCGCAGAGGCCAAGACGGCCCGAGAGGACGCTCAAGCGACGTTAGCGCGTCAGCAGGCTGCTGAGGCGGCTCTGCGAGCCCGTCTTGCCGAGGAAGAGGAGCAGGCCCGCCGCGACGCCGACGACCGGGTGGCCGAATACGAACGGCGGCAGATGGCCGCTGTCGATGAGCGTGTCGATGTCGAAGTCGCCCGGACCGTCGCACCGCTACGCGCCGAGGCCGAAGCCGCTAAGAAGGCCGGGTTCGAGGAGGGGCTCGAACTGGCCCGCGCCGCGCTGAAGGGGAAGCTGGACGAGATGCAGGCTCGGTACGCGGTGAAGTACACCGACCTCGCTGAGTGGCAGAAGAACATCACCGCGTTGTTCAAGTCGACGCCCCGGGATAAGTGGAGTCCGGGAATGCAGATGGGGTGGAAGAAGTTCCGAACCGCCGAAGAGGCGCGGACGCACCCGACGGCCGTCGAGGCATTCACCCGAGGGGCCGCCTCACGCTTGGGGACGCCGCCGCGCCCCGGGAGCGAAGGACCTGACTATTGACGATGCGCCAATCAACGATTCGTCCCGTATTCGGCTCTGCCCGTTCATTCATCTCCTGCCGCGTGCGGCCGGTTGGGTCGCTACGACTGTTCCGGGGACGTGTATTGGTCGCGTAGGGAGTCCAGCACGGGCCCCGTCGGACTGCCGATGTGCCAAGTGGTCCATCCGTTCGAGGACAGGACGTGCGCTGTCTCTTCGCGGGCGTTGTTGAGCGCGGTCTGTGCGGCCGTGCTCACCGAGTTGTAGGCGACGCCGTCGACCACGATTTCGCCCTGCGTGGACACGGTGCCCGTTGCCGCGGTGCCGCCCTGATTCAGGTGCAGTTCGGTGCCCGCGCTGATCAGTCCTGCGGCCACGAGCTCGGGTAGCTTGGCCTTCTTTCTTTGCCGGCGTCTACGGACAGCAGGCGTTGCCGGTTGGGAGACGGAATCTGCGATCGGTTCCTCGGCTATCTCGTCATCCTCTGGTAGATCTGCGGGCTTATGCACGTCGAGCCCGGCTAGGCGCGCCGCTGACAAGATCGAACCGAGCAGCTCGTCGAGCGATAGCTCCATGTGCCGTGGCAGGGTGTCGTCTCGGTCCTCCTTGCCCCGGTGGACGGTGATTCCCGGGATCGCGGCTAGCTCAGCGGCAAGTCGACCTTCGAGGTAGCCGACGTCCGCACTGGTGAATCCGTGGGAGGTGTCACGCTTAACCACCAAAGCGCGCTGCCAGTCGATCTGCGGGTCGCTGTTGTGCGTACTGATCCGGCCTCGGAGCTTGACCGACTTGCCGACATAGACGATGCCTGAGCCGTCGGTGGTCATCAGGACGTAAACACCTGGCACGTTCCAGTCATCGGCCGGGAGGTTCTGCCAGTCTCGGCGGTGGAAGTAGCCGACCCGCAGGGCATGGGTGGTGAAGTCGGCGACGACCGGTGCGGTAGCCGCGGCAGGAATCTGGACATTGACGGCCACGACTTGGGCGCTCACAGATCGCCCTTAGATCGGTTGCAGCCGATGCAGAGCATCTGACCGTTTTCGGCTTCAGTTTTGCCGCCCTTGGACCACGGCACGATGTGGTCGGCGTCCATCTGGCTGATGTCGAAGACCTGCTGGCCGTCGTCGTTGCCGACGGTCTTGCACTTGGTGCCGTTGGCACAGCGTCCACCCTGCCGCTCGTACATCTCGAGCCGCTGGTCGTCGTCGAACTGGCGCAAGCTCAGGTGCTTGGGGTCGCGGGTCAGGACGTACTGGTAGATGCCGCGGTTGTTGCCGACCTCCTTGTCCTGGATCAGTGCAGCGATCTCGGTCTCCAGCGCGTCGGTGTCGAACTGCTGCTGACCGTACTGGTCGTACAGCGGACCCCACGGCTGCCCCTTCATCAGGGCTCGATACTTGGGGAAGGTGTCTTCGACCCAGTAGATGACGGTGCGGAAGTACGACCACAGCTCATTGGCGTTCTGGTCGTGCTGGTGTTTGGCCATGTACTGCTTGTGGTGGTCGAGCCCGTCGCGGGCGGCGATCCACTTCAGCGCCGTCTCTAGGTACTTCTGGCGGATAGGCTCGCCGACGAGGTATTTCTCGCCCAACCCATAGGCCGCGCCGCCGGTCTTGGAGAAGATCGACTTTGCGTGGGTCAGCCAGGGGCCGTAGTAGGTGGCGTTGAGCAGCTCCTGGTCTTCGAGCTTCTCCCCGGCGATGTTGATGGTTCGGAACCAGTCGAGCTTCTCGGAGTCCTCGCCCTTGCAGCGGTAGACGAGTAGCTCGTAGTCGAGGAACTTCTTCTGCTCGTCGGGAGTGAGGTTCGGGAAGCCCTTGAGGTTTCCGTTCACTTCGACCGAGAAGTCACCGTTGGCGTACTGGCTCAGCGACACTGTGCGTTGCTGACCGTCGAGGATCTCGAACGTGCCGTCCTCGTTCTCGACCCAGTAGAAGACGTTGAGCGGGAAGCCTTTGAAGATGGTGTCGATCACCGCGTCGCGCTGCTTCTGCTTGTAGACGAACTCGCGCTGGTACGGAGGTCTGATGTTGAGTCGGCCGCCATAACCGAAGACACCGCCCTCACCGTCGTCGGTGTAGCCGTCAACGACTTCGCGGATCGTGACCGGGTGCAGTTCGATGTCCATCAGGCGTCTCCGATCCGCTTGACCAGAATGCGCTCGTAAACACCGGTGTATCTGCCGTCTCCAATGGGCAGGAACAGCTTGCCCGTCCCGCCGACGATCCTTCCGTCCTTCGCGTACGCCTCGGGCTCGGCATAATTCCTCATCGGCTCGGCGTCGCGGGTGCTGATGCCGACGATCTGAAACTGATCGGGGCTGTACTTGTCGAGGAAGGTGATCGGAACGCCCATGACCCCGTCGTAGTCGAACGGGATCTCGGCCACCTTGGCGACTTCGATGGCGGGGTAGTTGACATAGGTCGGGTACTCGTCAGCTTTGAAGCGCTTGTAGAGCGTCAACGGCTCATGGCGCTTGGTGGTGTCGAGGTTGGTGTACCAGTAGATCCGGCCCATGCTCAGGTACTTGACGCCGTCGACGATCTTGGTGCGCGACGCGGTGGCGATCTCGTAGTCCATCGGCACACGGAACCACTTCGTGCCACCGTTGTCGTAGCCGAACCAGAGCTTGTTCTCGGTGACGTACGGGAAGATCTCGGAGTGCTTGGCGTGGTTCTGGTCGCCCAGGACCAGGAACTTCTTGCCGTGCGCGATGAGCTGGTGGATGTACTCCTTGAACAGCGAGAACGGCGGATTCGTCACCACGATGTCCGCCTCATCGAGGAGCGCCTCCACCTCCTTGCTGCGGAAGTCACCGTCGCCGGAGAGCGGGGTCACCGCGTTGGCGTCGTGACGCAGCAGGTGCTCGACGTCGAGCAGGTCAATGGCGCCATCGTCGTTGAGATCGACCACCTCAGTTATCTCGACCTTGTAGGCGGTCTTAGTGGGCTCAGCGTCGCGCATGCCGGCAGCTTCGAAGAGCGGGAGCTGCGAGCCGGCGATCGGCGAGCCGACGAACGAGGTCGCGATGAGTTTCTTGAGCTTCAGGTGGTTGAAGTTCATCGCGAAGTACTTGAAGAAGTTCGACTCGTAGGGGTCGTCGCAGTTGCACAGCACGACCTTGCCCTCGAACTGCGGCCGGTAGTGCCGCAGCTCTTTTTCGATGTCGACCGTGCTGGTGTACCACTCGTCCCGTTTTGCCGACTGCGCCTTGCTCAGCGTCGCGTTTCCTGCCATCGTCCCTGCTCCGTTGCTGTTCCCCGATCCGGTCTAACGGTAGTCGAGAGGTGTGACGGGGTGAGGGACACGGTGCCTATCGGTGCGGGTCGATCGATCGAGAACTGGGTCAAGTGAGGTGTGTGCTGCAAGAGCATGGATAGAACACTGTCCCGGCCGTGCCTCTGAGCGTCCTAGAACGAGGGATTGGAGAGTAGATTAGAGAGTATCCGCGGAAATGAAAAAGCCCCTCACCGCCGTTTCCGCTGGTGAGGGGCTTTTCAGTGCGCCATCAGGGACTCGAACCCCGAACCCGCTGATTAAGAGTCAGCTGCTCTGCCAATTGAGCTAATGGCGCTCGGCCTGCGCTGTGGGGCGCTTGGCCTTGCGAGAAGAAACCTTACATGGAGGTCTGCGGAAAAGTGAAATCGTATCGCTGACCTGTGGTTTCGTCTGTTTTCGGCACCTAGGTGACGATCTTTCGGACGATCACGATGCTCACCACGACACCGGCCCCGATGAGGGTGTACTTGACCGCGGGCGAGTTGAGCGCGGCGATCGCGCGGGTTTTGGCGTCGTCGGCCAGCCGTTGCGGGTTGGCACGCACCGCGAGGGCGTCGAGGGTCTTGGCCAAGTCTTCGCGTGCCGCCGCGATCTCTTGCTCAATGCGTTCGGTATCCGCCACGTCGTCATCCTCCAGGCGCTGCTAGGTGCAGTACACAGTGCAGTAATAGGTCACACTGCAGACTACGGTATCGACCGGCTCACCAAGGGTTGCGCGCCGGACACGACCCGAGCACTCGCTCGCATCCGCCGGCGAGCGCATGCATTAGCCTGCCTGTATGGCTGAAACGACACGGTTGGCGCCCGGCGACAAGGCGCCCGCCTTCACTCTCCTCGACGCCGAGGAGAACCCGGTCTCGTTGTCCGACTACGCCGGACGCAAGGTGATCGTCTACTTCTACCCCGCCGCGATGACCCCCGGCTGCACCAAGCAGGCCTGCGACTTCCGCGACAACCTGGCCGAACTGAACGAGGCGGGCATCGCCGTCATCGGCATCTCCCCCGACAAACCGGCCAAACTCGCCAAGTTCGTCGATCGCGACGCCCTCACGTTCCCGCAGCTCAGCGACCCGGAGAAGAAGGTCCTCACCGAGTGGGGCGCGTTCGGCGAGAAGATGATGTACGGCAAGGTGGTCAACGGAGTCATCCGCTCGACGTTCCTCGTCGACGAGAACGGCGACATCGAGGTGGCCCAGTACAACGTGCGCGCCACCGGGCACGTCGCCAAGCTGCGGCGCGACCTGTCGGTCTGACCCGTAGCGGAAATGCCCGACACCGAGCTGCTCGTTCCCCGTAAACGTCCCACGCAGGAACGCAGCAAGCGCAAGTTTCAGGCGATGCTCGGCGCCGCCCGCGAGTTGCTGATCGAGGTCGGTATCGAGTCGCTGACGTGTGAGGAGATCGCCGTCCGTGCCGAGGTCCCGATCGGCACGCTGTACCAGTACTTCGCCAACAAGTACGTGATCGTGTGCGAACTCGACCGGCAGGACACGGTGGCCGTCCGTGAGGAACTGTCCGCGTTCGCCGGTGAGGTGCCGTCGCTGGAGTGGCCGCACCTGCTGGAGAAGTTCCTCGATCACCTGGCGGCGTTGTGGCGCAACGATCCGTCGCGGCGGGCAGTGTGGCTGGCGGTGCAGTCGACGCCGTCGACACGGCTGACCGCCACCCAGAACGAGCGGCTGCTCGCCGAACTCGTCGCCCGAGCCCTGGCCCCGCTGACGCCGTCGCAGCGGGGCCGGCGCGAGATGATGTCGCAGGTGCTGGTGCACACGACCTACTCGCTGCTGAGCCTGTCGGTGCAGGACGTGACCCATCACGAGGAGATCGTCGCCGAACTCAAGCGGATGCTGGCCGGCTACCTGCTGCTGGAGGAGTCCACGGCAGACGACGACTGACCCGCTGCTGCTGGTTGAGGTGCGAGGAGCGCAAGCGACGAGCCTCGAAACCTGGTGCGGGAACAATGTCGCCTCACCGGGTTTCGAGGCTCGGTCGCCGGGCTACCTCACACCTCAACCAGCGGCAGGAGGTGCCGATTCCAGGATGGCGACAGCGGCGGCGGTGTCGCCGTCGTGCGTGAGCGAGACGTGGACAACTGTGTCGCGCAACAGGTCCGCGATCTCACCGCCGAGCCGGATGGCCGGGCGGCCCCAATTGTCGGTGACCACCTCGATGTCGCTGTGCCGGATCAGCGGCAACAGCGGCTTGCGGCCGTACCGGCTCACCGACCAGGCCTTGATCACCGCCTCCTTGGCCGCCCAGCGGGCCGCCAGATGCAGGGCATCGTCGCCGGTTCCGGCGCCCGAGTCGCGTCGCTCCCGGGTGGTGAACCGGTCACCGAAGGTGGTGCCCGCCTGGGCCAGTTGCTCCCTGAAGGCGGGGATCGACACGAGGTCGATCCCCACGCCCAATACACTCATCGCACAGACCCTACGCCGTAGTCGCCCGACACACTCAGACGTACCGAATCATCCAGCAGCAGTGCGGATTCGGCGTCGTGCTCGTCCTGGTCGGCGTCGAAGCGACGGCCCGAGGGACGGGTGTAGGCGGCCTCGCCACCACACATGGCCTCCAGCAGGCGCTGGTTGCCCAGCCGCTCCCGCTCGGCAGCCCGGTCGCGGTACTCGCCGGCGGCGCCCGGATCCAGGGTCGCCACGAAGGCTTCCGGATGGACCACGGCGATGAGTCCGGAGACGTGACCGAAGCCGAGGCTGGTGAGCAGACCGGCCTTGAGCGGGAACCGCTCACCGAGCTGCAGAGTCTCGCGCGCCCACACCAGGTGCGGGTACTCCTGCATCTTCTCGTCGACGCAGTCGAGGCTGCGGTTGGGCGGGATCACCCCGTCGCGCAGCACCTGGCACAGCCCTATCAACTGGAAGGCCGCCGCGCCGCCCTTGGCGTGACCGGTCAGCGACTTCTGCGACACCACGAACAGCGGTGCGCCCTCACTGCGGCCGATCGCCGACGCGAGCCGCTCGTGCAGTTCGGACTCGTTCGGGTCGTTGGCGCGGGTGGAGGTGTCGTGCTTGGAGATCACCGCCACCTCGTCGGCGCTCACCCCGAGCGTGGCCAGCGCACCGGCCAGCGGCGAGGTCAGCCCGCCGCGGGCGGCACCGAGGGCACCGAGACCCGGGGCCGGGATGGAGGTGTGCACGCCGTCGCCGAAGCTCTGCGCCCACGCCACCACACCGAGGACCGGCAGGCCCATCTGCGCGGCCACGTCACCGCGTGCCAGCAGGATCGTGCCGCCGCCCTGCGATTCGACGAACCCGCCGCGGCGCCGGTCGTTGGCGCGGGAGTAGCGGCGTTCGTCGATACCGCGCGCGGCCATCTTGGCCGACTCGGCGGTGGCGGACATGTCACCGAAGCCGACGATCCCCTCGATGCCGAGGTCGTCGAAGCCGCCGGCGACCGCGAACAGCGCCTTGCCGAGACGGATCTTGTCGACGCCCTCCTCCACCGACACGGCGGCGGTGGCACACGCGGCAACAGGGTGGATCATCGCGCCATAGCTGCCGATGTAGGACTGCACGACGTGCGCGGCGACGATGTTCGGCAGCGCCTCCTGCAGGATGTCGTTGGCCTTGGCCTCGCCGAGGATGGTGTTGATGTACAGCTCGCGCATCGATGTCATGCCGCCCATGCCGGTGCCCTGGGTGTTGGCCACCAGGCCGGGATGCACCCAGCGCATCAGCTCGGCGGGCGTGAAGCCCGACGACAGGAACGCGTCGACGGTGGCGACGAGGTTCCACAGCGCGACCCGGTCGATGGATTCGGCCATGTCGGGGGTGACGCCCCAGCGAGTCGGGTCGAAACCGGTCGGGATCTGCCCGCCCACGGTGCGGGTGAGCTCGAACTGCCGCGGCACCCGGATCTCGGTGCCGGCCAGGCGGGTGACCTGCCATTCGCCGGATTCCTCGTCCAGCACCACCCGGGTCTTGTCGGGGGCGGTGACGGCGAAGGCACGGGCCTCGGCCTCCGAACCCACCGAGAAGGTGAGGTCCTCGTCGAGGAACACCGAGGTGAGCAGCGGCGAGGTGTTGTCCACCATCGCGCCGTCGTCGGCGTAGCGGCGGATGCCGCAGCGGGCGACCACCTCGTCGTGGTAGCGGTCGGCGATATCGGATTCGGCGACGGCATCGCCGGTGGCGGTGTCGTACCAGCCCGGCTTGGGCGCACTGTCCCAATGGACCAGGCCGGTGTTCCAGGCCAGTTCGAGAACACCTGCGGCCGACAGCTTTTCGTCGACCTCCATCTCGAAACGGGTGCGCGCCGAGCCGTACGGGCCGAGTTCACCCGCACCGACGATGACCACCAGGTCCTCGGGCTTGGCCTCGATCGGCGCCCACTGCGGCCGCATGGATGCGCGGGCGCGGGCCGGCGCGGGCAGTGCCGCGACGGTATCCACGTCGGAATCGGTCTCATCGTCGGCCGACTCCGCCTCGGCGGCCTCGGCCTGGGCGGCCATGGCAAGCGCCTTGAGGTCGATGGCGTCGGGGTCGAGGCCGCCGGTGAAATCGGCGACGATCGGGGCGTCGGCGGCCTGTGCCCGCTGCTCGGGTGTGCACACGCTGAGCAGGTTGGCGGCCATCTCGGCGGTGCTCCAGGTCCGGACACCGGCCTCCTCGACGGCGTCGACCAGCGGATCGTTGTGACCCATCAGGCCGGTACCGCGGACCCAGCCGATGAGGGCGTGGGCGAGGGTGGTCCTGCGCTTCCAGGAGTCCTCGACGTTCCAGCGGGTCACCACCGCGTCGAGCGCGGCCTTGGCCTCACCGTAGGCACCGTCGCCGCCGAACATGCCGCGGTTGGGCGAGCCGGGCAGCACCACGTGCAGCCGGGCCGCGAGATCGTGGTCGGCGTTGATGTCGGAGAGGCCGGCGATCAGCCGCTCGACCGACCACAGCAGCACCTTCATCTCCAGCTCGGCGCGGGCGCCGGCGTCGGTGAGATCACCGGCCACCCGCGGCGCGGCGAACGGGAACAGCATCGTCGGCTTGAGCGCCGGCTTGACCACGGCGGTGGTGCTGCCGAGGTTCTCGGTCTGCTCCGAGCCGATCCACGACACCAGGTCGTCGACGTCGGTGTAGGAGCACATGTTCGCCGGCGCCACCCACAGGGCCGCGCCGCAGCGGGCGTGGGTGCGGTACAGCTCCTTGTAGAAACCGAGCCGGTCCGAATCCAGGCGCGAGGTGGTGGCGACGACGGTCGCACCACCGGCGAGCAGTCCGCCCACCACGGCCGCGGCGATCGAGCCCTTGCTGGCGCCGGTGACGACGGCGATCTGGCCGGCGTACGCACCGTCGGCCTGGTCGCGGGCGGCGTCGGCGATCCGGCCGTACACCTGGGCCTGCGGCTCGTTGCCTTCGGCCAGCGCTTTCTCGTGCCACCAGGTGGCGTGTTCGGCGACCACCTCGCCGGCTCCGGCGAACCGGTCGGCGACGTCGGTGTCGAGGTCGGTGGCGTCGGTCAGCCACAGCCGCACCAGGTCCTCGCGGCTGGTGGCCCAGCGGTCATCGACCAGCACCACCTTCTGCTCGTCGAAGGCGGGGGCGACGGTGCGGGCCCATTCGGAGCCGAGTTCGGCGCTGACCAGGGCGGCGATTGCCGCGTCCGGGTTCTCTTCGGCCTCGGGGGTGCCGGCGGTGTCGGCGAGGCCCAGTTTGGCCAGGACGGTCTGCGCGGCGGTCGCCAGCACACCGGAGCGGCCGGTGATCTGTTCGGCGAACTCGCCGAGCGCGGCGGCGTCGACCGTGGCCCCGCCACCGGCCTCGGAGGCGGGTTTGGCCACGGCGATGCCCTTGTCGGCACCGACGGCGGTGACGGCGCGGTCGATCAGGGCGTCGAGCGCGTCGGCACCGGCCGGCGGACCGTCGAGGAGGGCGCCGAGGTCACCACCGCGGACGCTGGCGCCCTCGCGGGTGCCCATCGCCAGGGCGACGACGGTGTGCAGTCCCCAGCCGGGGCCGAGCTGCCACACCTTCTCCACCCGGTCGGTGATGTAGGACTGGCGCTTGCCCAGCGGGCCCATCACCTTGCGGATCTGTTCGGCGACGGCGTCGGTGAGCACCGGGCCGAGCGGCCGGTAGCCGCGGGCCAGCGTCTGCACCGTCGACGACAGCGCCACCATGTCGGCCTCGGCGGCGCCGTCGATGGCGCCCAGGCCCAGCTCGCCGCCGATGTCGAGCAGCAGCTGGTTACGGCGTGAGGACACACCGTCGCACAGCGCCTCGATGGTGTCGGCGGCGCCGATCTGGTCGACGCCCATCTTGGTCCACATGGCGATCACGGCCTTGACCGCGTCCGCGGGACCGAAAGCGATGTCCTCGGGACGCGGGCCGCTGGACACCGGGGCCGGGACGGGCGCGGCGGCCGCCGGAGCGGGGGCGGATTCCGTTGCCTGAGCGACACTTTCGACGGGAACGTCGACGGGCTCGTCCTCTTCCGGTTCGACGCCCGCGTCCTGCGCCAGGATCACCGCGGTGTCGCGTTCGAGATTGAGGACCTCGGCGGTGGCCGCGGTGTAGTCGTCGAGCTTGAGGGTGTTGTTCGCCAGCCCCGCCAGGGTGGGCGCGCTCTTCACACCGATCTCAACGAACCGCTGGATGCCCAGACCGTCGCGCTCGCGGGGGGCGAACAGCAGTTCCTGGGTCTCGATCCAGCGCACCGGGCTGGCGAACTGCCAGGCCAGCAGCTCGATGAGCACGACGCGCACCAGTTCACCCGGGCGTGCGGCCCAGCTGTCCCAGTCGGCCAGCACCGCGTCGAGCGGGGCGGAGGGCACCAGGTCGGCGATCTCCTGGATGAACTCGCGGCGCAGCGAGAACAGGCACGGAACCAGGTTCGGGATGTAATGCCCGACAAGGATTTCCGGGTCGATGTGGGCAGGGAGCAGGTCATCGAGCTTGCTGCGGAACTCGGGCACACCGGCACGCAGCACCGTCGAGTGGAACGGCACATCGATGCCGGGAACCAGGATGAACGACCGCTTGCCACCGAATTCTGCGCGGCGGCGGTCGATCTCGGCTTCGAGGTGTTCCAGGCCCCGCACCGTGCCGGCAATCGCGTACTGCGAGCCGAGCAGGTTGAGGTTGACCACCTCGAGGAATTCACCGGTCTGCGCCGACATGTCGTTGACGAAGCCGGTGACGTCTGCGTCGGCGAGCCCGAACTGGCTCGGCCGGATCGCGGCCATCCGGTAGTCGCTGCGGCCCTTGCCATCTCGCGGAACGAGGTGATGCATGGCCTCACCGCGCTGGAACACCACCTCCAGGACCGCTTCGAGCGGCAGCACACCGGCGCAGGCGGCGAGCGCGTTGTACTCGCCCACCGAGTGGCCGCAGGTGATGGCACCGTCGACGAAACCTCCGGACTCCTTCAGTTCGGCGATCTGCGCGACACCGAGGGTCGCCATCGCGACCTGGGTGAACTGCGTCAGGTACAGCACTCCGTCGGGGTGGTTGTAGGTGGTGCCACCGGCCACGAGGGTGGTCGGGTTGTCCCGGACGACGGCCAGGATCGAGAAGCCGAGCGCGGCACGGGTGTGCTTGTCGGCACGGTCCCACACCTCGCGGGCGGCCTTTGACCGGGACCGGGCGTCCAGGCCCATCCCCTTGGACTGGATGCCCTGCCCCGGGAATGCGTACACAGTGCGCGGCGCGGCGAGCAGACCGGTCGCGTTCATCACCAGGTTGTCGCCGACCTTGGCGCTGACCTCGACCACCTCGCGGCCGGCGTCGAGCCCGACGCGGTCGACCCGCACGGTGATGGTGTCGCCGGTGCGGACCATACCCAGGTAGCGGGCGGTCCAGCCGAGCAGCGGCCGCGGCGAGGGCACCGGGTTCTTGGCGTCAGTGGCGGTCACCACCTGCTGGGCGGCGGCCGAGAGCCACATGCCGTGCACGATCGGGTCGCCGAGACCGGCGAGCTTGGCGGCGATGGCGTCGGTGTGGATGGGGTTGCGGTCACCGGACACCGCCGCGAAGCCGCCCATGTGGCCGGGGGCGGTGATGGTGGCCTGGCGCAGCAGTTTGCGGGTGGCCTGCTGCTCGTCGCCGGCGGCGCCGCCCGCGCGGGCGGGATCGGCGAGCTCGGCGGAGCCGAGGCGGCCCCGGATGGCGAAGCGTTCGGCCAGGTGCGCGACCGGCGTGCCGCCGTCGGTGATGTCGACGCTCACCTCGATGACCCGGCCCACCTCGGCGTCGTAGACGCCTTGCAGGGCCGCGGTCACCACCAGTTCGGCACTCACGGTCGGGATCTGGCCGGTGACCTCGATCGCGTGGTCGAGGTGCACGAGGTCGAGCAGACCCTCGACCACCGGGTCGCCGGCGTCGGTGCGGGCCGCGCCGATCACGCTGAACACCGACGGCCAGCAGGCGCCGACGAGGGTGTCGGGCACGGCGAAACCGAACGGCTGGATCGGCGTGGTCGGGGTCAGGTGCGCGGGCAGGGTGTAGCCGGTGACCGCGGCATGGTCGGCGACAGAATCGGGGTTCCAGGCGAAGGTGGTGGTGCTGACACCGCCGGTGACGTCGGCGAGGGAGCCGCCGGCCGCGACGGTGAGGATCGCGGTCATCGCCGACGCCGCGTCGTCGGCGCCGATCAGCGGGTTGCCGCCGTCGGCGATCGCCGCGGTCGCGTGGAACGGGATGCGGATGGTGGTGCCGGAGACGGGCACGACGAGATCGAAACGATGCTCCCCCGCACGTTCGAGCACGGCGCCGGTGGGTGCGTGTTCGGCGCGGTCGGGGTCGACGACGACCCAGCGGCCACGGTCGCCGATCACGGTGGCAGGGTTGGGAACGATCCGGCCGGCCCACTCGACGTCGTCGGCCTCCAGGATCGCGGCGACGGCGCCCTCACCGGAGATGACACCGGCGCGCTTGCGGCCGTCGACCGGGAAAGGCTGCCCGCCGGCGGCGGCCAGGTCGGCGGCGACCTGTGCCTCGAAACGGTCGAGCAGCTCGCCCACCGGCTCGTCGACGCGGGTGATGCCGGCCACGGCCACCGGACCGGGGATGATGCACACCTCGTCGGCCGCGTAGCGCGCGTCATGCGCCTGCCACAGGGAGTCGCTGCGCCACCAGCGCCGCACGTCCTTGTCGACGACCGGCACGAAGTTGACGGGCTTGCCGGGGGTGCGGCACAGCTCGAGGAAGAACGCCACATCGGCCGGGTGCAGGACGTCGGCCTCGGCCTCGGGGTACACACTGATCAGCGCATCGATGGCGGCGTGCGGGTCGTCGGTGCTCGCGATGTCGGCGAACATGGTGGGCACCTCACCGCGGTCGGCGGGCGCCATCCGGGCTTCGGTGCGCTGCAGCATGTCGACGAACCGGGTCTGCCAGGTGATGTCGGCCCAGGGCAGTTGATCGGAGCGACCATCCCCCACGGCGAGGGTGGCGTACCGGTCGAGCCACTGCCGGTAGGTCATCGCGGCTACGTCGCCGAAGTACGGCTTGGCGGTGTGCGAGAGCGCCTCGATGATCTCGTCGCGGCGCTCGGCCACGGCGTCGGCGTCACCGGCGACCTCGTCGAGCAGACGTCCGCAGCGGGAGGCGCCGTTGTCGACCTCATGAATGTCGGCGCCGAGCTGGCTGCGCCCGGATGCCATGCCCGCGGTGGCGTGCCCGGCACCGATCCATTCGTCGCACCCGACGGTGTCGACGAGGAGTTGCTTGACCTCGGGTGCGGTGGTGGCCTCCTTGGTGGCCATCGCCGCGGTGCCGATGAGGATGCCGTCGAGCGGCATCTTGGGGTAACCGAGATTCTCCGACCACACGCCGGTCAGATATTCGGCGGCCCGTTCGGGGGTGCCGATGCCACCGCCGACGCAGATCACCACGTTGGGGCGGGCGCGCAGTTCGCCGTAGGTGGCCAGCAGCAGGTCGTCGAGGTCCTCCCACGAGTGGTGGCCGCCGGCGCGGCCGCCCTCGATCTGCACGATGATCGGGTAAGCCGGGGCCTCGGCGGCGATGCGCACCACGGCGCGGATCTGCTCGACCGTGCCCGGCTTGAACGCGACATAGCGCAGACCGGCGTCGACGAACTCCTCGACCAGGGCGACGGCGTCCTCGAGTTCGGGGATACCCGCCGACACGATCACGCCGTCGAGCGGTGCGCCCTGCGCGCGTGCCTTCTGCACGATCCGCTTGCCGCCGAGCTGCAGTTTCCACAGGTACGGATCGAGGAACAGGGCGTTGAACTGTGCCTCACGGCCCGGCTCCAGCAGGTCGGTGAGGGTGGCGATGTTGCGGGCGAAGATCTCCTCGGTGACCTGTCCACCGCCGGCAAGCTCGGCCCAGTGGCCCGCGTTCGCGGCCGCCGCGACGATCGCGGGGTCGACGGTGGTCGGGGTCATACCGGCGAGCAGCATCGGCGACCGGCCGGTGAGCCGGGTGAAGGCGGTCTCCACGACGGTACGGCCGTCGGGCAGCTCCACCAGGATCGGGTCGAAGTGCGCCCACGGCGCCTCCACCTCGGGGATGCCCCCGGGGCTGAACAGGTTACGCTGCCCGACACGCAGCGCGGCCGGGATCAGGCCGACACCGCGGCCCCGGACCAGACCCGAGGTCAGGCGGGTGGCCAGATCGGACGGCCCGAGGTCGATGATCCAGCGGGAGCCGCCGGCGACCACCTCGTCAATGATCGAGACCCAGTCCACATGGTTGACCAGGACGTCGGCGGCCAGCCGGGAGGCGACGGTGCGGTCGATGCCGCATTCGTCGGCCCATTCGGCCACCATGTCGACGGCCTCGGCCAGCGACGGGTGGTGGAAGGCCAGCGTGACGGCCAGGTCGTCGAACTTGGGCGAGAACGGGGCGCCGCCGGTGAGCTTGCGCTTGCGCTTATCGGCCTCGGCGGCGGCGATCTGCTCGCAGCGCGCGCGCAGCGCCTTGAGGTGGCGGGGTGCGCCCGCGACGATGACGGCGGTACGGCCGTTGCGGATGGCGACCACAGGTTCGGCGCCCAGGTCGCGCTCCCTCAGCCCGGCCCGGTACTCGGCGAGGATCTCATCAACCCGTTCCGGGGTGGCGTTGCCGATCGCCATCATCGGGGTGCCGTCGGAGGTCGCGGCCAGTCCGCGGCGGCGGGCGACGATGGTGCCCGCGGCGCCGATCAGCTCGGCCAGCGCCAGCAGCACACCGGCGCCGACCCCGGCGCCGTCGTTGGCGATCGCCTCGGTGGCCAGCACGCCCTGCGAGTGGCCCACCACGGAGGTGGGTGGGATGGTGGTGGTGTCCAGACCTTGCTTGGCGAGGGCGTCGATGGCGGCGAGCTGGGCGAGCAGCACACCGGGCACCGACAGCGTCGCATCGGCGAGCGCTGCGTCCGAGGGCACCTCGTCGCCGGTGTCGTGCGCGCGGACCCAGGCGAGTGGATGGAAGCCGTCGGGGCGGGCGATCGCGAGCTTGCCGGCGACGGGGGCGATCAGCCGTTCCGCGGCGTCGACGTACTTGCCGATCCGGTATTCGAGGTCGGCGTCGACGACCAGTTCGGCGAGCGTCGGCAGCCACGGTGCGCCCTGGCCCCCGAAGCTGATGGCGTACGGTTCACCGGCGGCGATCTGGTCCATCAAGGTGCCGGAGGGACGGGAACCGGTGGCGGCTCCCAGCTGGCCGGTGCGGATGTGATCGACGGTCACGGATTCTCCTCATTCGGGGGCTGTGTCATCGGGTGTTGTGCGGGTCTGACGGGGCTCGCCCTGTTTCGGGCATGCCTCATCGCCTCGTGGCTTCTTCGCGGGGTTGTCGTGCCGGCCGCACCAGATCATCCTGAGCGCAGCAAATATCGACGAACTCATCAGTGCCGCAACGCTTTGCATAACCGACCCGGTATCGGTCAGCGCGCATCACCAAGGAACGTGCCACCCATCATGACATACAAAAGTGAGGGATTCCTCATGTTTTGGGGTGACCGACAGGTATACCGACCGGTATCCCCACGGGTAACCTTGCGCCCGCCGCCGCATGCCGGAAGCGGCCCCGTCGATCAACCCCGTCACCAGCGCAAACCCGCCCACCACGACACGCCGGCCCACCCCTCCAATTCCGTTATGCAATCGTTATGTGAAACAGTTCACTGAGCCGCTTCGCCGGCCGGGACTCGACCGGAAAACGAGTTCGCGGCGCCGGTCCACGGCACCGTAAGGTGCTCGACATGGCAACCGAATCCGTCACCCTCCCCGGCGACGTCATCGACCTTGTCCGCCAAGCGCACTGGATCACCGTGTTCTCCGGTGCGGGAATGTCCGCGGAAAGCGGAGTCCCCACCTTCCGCGACGCCCAGACCGGCCTCTGGGAACGCTTCGACCCGGCCGCGCTTGCCACTGTCGAGGCCTGGGACGATGACCCCGCCCTCGTGTGGGGCTGGTACCTGTGGCGGATGAAGCTGGTGGGCGACGCCCAGCCCAATCCTGGGCACCGCGCGATTGCCGGACTCGCCGATCACCGCACGGTGATGGTGGTGACCCAGAATGTGGACGATCTGCACGAACGCGCCGGCAGCGAGGTGATCAGCCACCTGCACGGCAGCCTGTTCGAGCCACGATGCTCGGTGTGCGCTGCGCCCTACCACGGCACCGGCACCCGGCTGCCGGCCGGTTTCGACATCGCCTCCTACACCGAACCGCCCCGCATCGACCCGCCCGCCTGCCACGAATGCCTGTCGCCGGTCCGCCCGGGCGTCGTCTGGTTCGGTGAACCACTCCCGCGCGACGCGTGGCAGCGGGCCGAGCACACCATCGCCGGCAGCGAACTCGTCCTGGTGGTCGGGACCAGTGGAATCGTCTATCCCGCAGCGGAACTGCCGGAGCGGGCGCTGGCAAACGGAACCCCCGTGATCGAGTTCAACATCGACGAGTCGGCGTTGAGCCCCTACGTCACGCTTTCTGTTCGCACGTCAGCGGCAGTGGGCCTGCCCGCCCTGCTCGACGCCGTGCGCGGCTGAGAACCAGACAAGCGAGGAGCGAACCGGCCACTGCCGGTTCGCTCCTCGCTTGTCGTATGAATCCCCGCCGCCGCGGGTTGGTGTCAGTTGGCCGTGCCGCTGCAAGACGACAGCGCGCCGTAGCCGCCGTCGACGTAGTGCACGTTGGTGTAACCCAGGTCGGCGATCTGCTCCGCGATCACCGGCGCCTGCGACCGGACCGACACCACAGCGATCTCTCGATCGTGGTCGGCGATCACCGGAAACCGGCCCGACGCCGTGTTGTTGAACGCGGTCCGGACGTCGGACGGGTCGACGACGACCGCTCCCGGGACACTGCCCTGATGCCGCATCACCTGCGGGCGCGCGTCGACGATGACCGCATCCCCGTGTTGGCTGTGTTCGACTGCTTCTTTGGCTGAAATCGCATTCACCACTGACACTGGTGACCTCACCCGCTTCTCATTCGTGTGCTCGCGTTGCGCCGGACTGTCCGCCGGCTCTGGCAGGTATGTCGGCGCACCGTTGCAAACCGTTACCGAGAAGTAATGCTACGCGGCGACTTCACTGATGTGACAGGCAAATTAAGCTCACAACACGGGGCATGATATGTGCGACAAACAGGTCCCGGACCTCAGCCCCGCGGCCGGCCCGCCACCTTCGGGTTGCCCCGCTTGCCCCACTGCTCGCCTCGCCTGCCGCCGTCACGGCCGTACCCGCGAGCGCCCTGACCAGCGCGTTTGGCGCCACCCCGGGCACGCGGGGGCCCCTGGTCGCGACGGATGTCGATCGGGTTCTTACCGATCCGGGTATGCCGCAGAGACGCCAGGGTTTCGGCGTCGAGATCGTCCGGAAGCTCAACGAGACTGAAGTCGTCGCGGATGGAAATGTTACCGAAATCACCCCGGGTGAGACCGCCCTCATTGGCGATCGCCCCGACGATCGCGCCCGGCGACACCCGATGGACGCGGCCGACGGCGATACGGTAAGTGGCGAAGTTGGCTCCCGGGCGGCGCGGCGCGCGCTCCCGGCGCTCGGGCCTATCGCCGCGTTCGCCGCGCTCGCCACGCTCGCGCTGCGGCGGGTCGGGCGCCATGAGGAAACCGCCGTCGCGGGTCTCGAGCGCGAGGGCGGCCGCGATGTCGGCCATCGTCACGTCGTTGTCGCGGGCGTAGTCCTCGATGAGCTTGCGGAACATGTCGAGATGTTCGGACCCGAGGTTCTCGGTGATCGACTCGGCGAACTTGGCCACACGCTGGGCGTTGACATCCTCGACGCTGGGCAGCCCGATCTCGGCGAGCGTGGACCGGGTGGCCTTCTCGATGGCGCGCAACAGGTGCCGCTCGCGCGGCGAGACGAACAACAGCGCGTTGCCCGAACGTCCGGCCCGGCCGGTGCGGCCGATCCGGTGCACGTACGACTCGGTGTCGTGCGGGATGTCGTAGTTGACCACGTGCGAGATCCGGTCGACGTCGAGGCCGCGGGCCGCCACATCGGTGGCCACGAGGATGTCGATGGTGCCGTTCTTGAGCTGGTTGATGGTGCGTTCGCGCTGCGCCTGCGCGAGGTCGCCGTTGATCGCCACCGCCGAGAATCCGCGCGAACGCAGCTTCTCGGCCAGTTCCTCGGTGGCCTGCTTGGTGCGGACGAACACGATCATCGCGTCGAACTGCTCGACCTCGAGGAAACGGGTCAGCGCGTCGAGCTTGCGCTGATGCGACACCTGCAGATAGCGCTGGGTGATATTGGAGGCGGTCTCGGTCTTGGCCTTGACCTTGATCTCCTCCGGATCGTTCAGGTACTGCTGCGCCAGCCGCGAGATGGCCTTGGGCATCGTCGCCGAGAACAACGCGACCTGCTTGGAGTCCGGGGTATCGGCGAGGATGCGCTCCACATCCTCGGCAAAGCCCATCGTGAGCATCTCGTCGGCCTCGTCGAGAACGAGGAACTCCAGTTCGGAGATATCGAGGGTACCGCGATCGAGATGGTCGATGACGCGCCCGGGTGTGCCGACGATGACCTGCGCGCCGCGCTTGAGTCCGTTGAGCTGGACCACATAGCTCTGCCCGCCATAGATGGGCAGTACCTTCACCTTGGGCATGTGGGCCGAGTACTTGCCGAACGCCTCGGCCACCTGCAGGGCGAGTTCACGGGTCGGCGCCAGGATCAGGGCCTGCGGTTTGCGGGCGGAGTCATCGAGCCGCGAAAGAATCGGGATGGCGAAGGCCGCGGTCTTGCCGGTTCCGGTCTGCGCCAGGCCCACCACATCGCGCCCCGACATGAGGACCGGGATGGTGGCCGCCTGGATCGGCGAGGGAGACTCATAGCCGACATCGGAGATGGCCTCGAGTACGCGGTCGTCGATACCCAGACCGTCGAAGCCTCCGGCACCGGGCTCGTCGGTGTTCCGGTTCGGCCGCTCGGTGGTCGTCTCGCCGGACGTTGATTCGGATTCGGATGCGGGTGTCATCACTGGCCAGTCTCGTTCATCGCTACTACTCTAGTGCGCCGCGGGCGGTCCAGAAGAATCGAACGACCATGATCACCCCGAACTCGTGTGATGGACCTCACCGGCCCTCCTGCTAGGCTCGATGCCATTCAACGCGGATGCAACGTACCATTCGCGGTCAGTTGTGCCTGAAATGCCCGTTTGGTCGCACCTTTCGTGCGGCCGATGACAAGGAGAGTTATGGATCAGTACTCCACCCCGTCGAACTTCACGGTCGACGAGAAGGCGACGACCGTGGACGCGCTGCTGCGCCACCGAGCGGAAACTCCCCATGCGACGCTGCTGCGCAAGCTGTCCGGCGGCACCTGGGTAGACGTTGACGCCAAGACCTTCGCCGACGAGGTGGACGCGGTCGCCAAGGGCATCATCGCCTCCGGCATCAACCCCGGCGACCGGGTGGCCCTGCTCTCCTCCACCCGCTACGAGTGGACGGTCATCGACTACGCCATCTGGCGAGCCGGAGCCGTCACCGTCGCCATCTACGACACCTCCTCGCCCGATCAGGTCCAGTGGATCCTGGAGGATTCCGGGACCAAGCTGCTGATCCTCGAGCTGGCCAAGCACCGCGCGCACCATCAGGAGGTGATCGCGGGGGCTCCGGCGCTCAACGAGACCCTGGTCATCGATGAGGGTGCGATCGCGACCCTCACCGAGCGCGGCGCGATCGTCGACGACGCCGAACTCGACACCCGCCACACCAACGCCGTGGCCTCCGACGCCGCCACCCTGATCTACACCTCGGGCACCACCGGACGGCCCAAGGGCGTCGCGCTTACCCACGCCAACCTGCTGTCCGAGAGCGCCGCCTGCGCTCAGGCCGTGGGTCCGGGCCTGGTCGAAGGCAACACCACGCTGCTGTTCCTCCCGCTGGCGCATGTGTTCGCCCGCGCCATCGAGGTCGGCTGCATCGAGAACAAGGTGATCCTCGGCCACACCAGCGACATCCCCAACCTCGTCGCCCACCTCGACAAGTTCAAGCCGCATTACGTGCTGTCGGTGCCGCGCGTGTTCGAGAAGGTCTACAACTCGGCCAAGCAGAAGGCGTACGACGGCGGCAAGGGCGGCATCTTCGAGAAGGCCTCGGCCGCGGCCGTCGAGTACAGCAAGTCCCTCGACGCCGGCGGTCCCGGTCTGCTTCTCAAGCTCAAGCACGCCCTGTTCGACAAGCTCGTGTACGGCAAGCTGCGTGCCGCCCTCGGCGGCAACTGTATCGGCGCGGTGTCGGGCGGTGCCCCGCTCGGCGATCGTCTCGGCCACTTCTTCCGCGGCGTCGGCATCCCGGTGTACGAGGCCTACGGCCTCACCGAGACCAGCGCAGGCATCATCGCCAACAGTGCCGCCGACCAGCACGTCGGCTCGGTGGGCCGGCCGGTGCCGGGATCCGCGGTGGCCATCGCCGCCGACGGGGAGATCCTGCTCAAGGGCCCGATGGTGTTCGGCGGCTACTGGCAGAACGACAAGGCCACATCCGAGTCGATCATCGACGGCTGGTTCCACACCGGTGACATCGGCAAGCTGGTCGACGGATTCCTCTATATCACCGGCCGCAAGAAGGAGATCATCGTCACCGCGGCCGGCAAGAACGTCTCCCCGGCCCAGCTCGAAGACACCATCCGGGCGCATCCGCTGGTGAGCCAGTGCCTGGTGGTGGGCGACAAGAAGCCGTTCATCGCGGCCCTGATCACCCTCGACCAGGAGGTCATCCCCGGCTGGCTCGAGCGCCACAACCTGGCGGCCGACACCCCGCTGAGCGCGCTGGCCACCAACGAGAAGATCCTCGCCGAGCTGCAGGAGGCGGTCGACTCCGCCAACAAGTCGGTGTCCAAGGCCGAGGCGATCAAGAAGTTCTCGGTGCTCGACACCGACTTCACCATCGAGACCGGTGAACTGACGCCCACGCTCAAGCTCAAGCGCAACATCATCCACGACTCGTACAAGGTTGCCATCGCCGACCTGTACACGTAGCCCTACCGACCGCGCCTCCAGCCGACCCCCTGCCGGTTGAGGCGCGAGCCTGCGAGCCTCGAAACCCGGTGAGACGACATCGTCAGCTCACCGGGTTTCGCGGCTCGGTCGCTGGGCGACCTCGCACCTCAACCACCGGGCGGGAGGGCCATGTCGTAGCGTCAACGGCATGAGCGCGCAGCACGGGGACAGCGGATTCGGCGATATGACCCTCAGCGTCCACGGCGGTAACGACACCGGCGGGCCGTCGATCCGCACGCCGATCACAATGGCCAACTCGTACCACCTGCCGCCCGAGCCGGAGAAGCTCGACTGGTCTGACCCGAACCATCTGATCTACACCCGCAACACAGGCGCCAATCAGGTTGCGCTGCAACGTAAGCTGGCGCTGATGGAGGGCGGGGAGGACGCGCTGGCGCTTGCCTCGGGGGTGGCGGCGCTGCACGCGGTGTACTTCACGTTCCTGGCCACCGGCGACCACATCATCGTCTCGGACACCACCTACGAGGCGACGTGGAAGCTGTGGACCCAGTTGCTGCCGCGCAAGTACGGCATCGAGGCCACTTTCGTCGACATCACCGACCTCGAGGCGGTACGCGCGGCGATCCGTCCGACCACCAAGATGATCACCGCGGAGGTGATCGCGAACCCCACGACGAAGGTCGCCGATGTGGCCGCGCTCGCGGGTATCGCGCACGAGGTCGGTGCGTTGCTGGTGATCGATTCGACGTTCACTCCCCCGCCGCTGTACCGGCCGCTGGCCGCCGGCGCCGACCTCGTGATCCATTCGCTGACCAAGTACATCAACGGACACGGGGACGCGATGGGTGGCGCGGTGATCGGCGCCGCCGAACTCGTATCGAAGGTGAAGGCGGAGGCGATGGTGGATGTGGGCGGGGTGATCTCGCCGTTCAACGCCTGGC
Organism: Gordonia amarae NBRC 15530; assembly: GCF_000241345.1. Taxonomy (GTDB): domain Bacteria; phylum Actinomycetota; class Actinomycetes; order Mycobacteriales; family Mycobacteriaceae; genus Gordonia; species Gordonia amarae. The sequence goes on along the minus strand of NZ_BAED01000024.1, from coordinate 3,612 downwards.
TGATCTGCCGCGGGTCGATCACCTTGCCGCTGAGGCTGACTCAGCATCAGGCCACCGCACTGAGCCTGGCCCGGTTGCTGGAGTCCGATGACCGGATCGCCTACGTCGCCTATCCGGGCCTGGCTTCACATCCTCAACATGAGTTGGCCGCACGGCAGTTGGGCGGACGCGGGTTCGGCGGCATGATGGCGTTCGCGCTGCGCGGCGATCCGGCGACCCAGAATCGGTTCGTCTCTCACCTGCGGGTGATCACCTCGGCGGTGTCGCTGGGCCACGACGAGTCGCTGATCGTGCACGTCGGTACGGACGGCCCACGGGTTGCCGCCTACCCCGAGGGCTTCCGCGAATACGGCCACCTGCGCTTCTCGGTCGGCCTGGAGGATGCCGACGACCTGGCCGCTGACCTCCACCAGGCACTGGATAGGACTTTTGACGGCGAATCCACTTCTGCCGCAGCCATATTTGCTGGCTGAGGTGTGAGCTTGCGAGCCTCGAAACCCGGTGCGACGACAATGTCATCTCACGAGGTTTCGAAGCTTGTCGCCCGCGCTCCTCACACCTCAACCAGCGAGGGGTCACGGGGCCTGGCGCGCCTCGTAGAGGATGCCCCGGCCGATGGCTTCGCGGACGACAGGCAGGGCGGCCCCGGCGAGCGCATCGGTGTCGACACCGTGAAATCCCGCGAGCAACTCGATGAGGGTGCCCAGCGGTACGACACCTCGGCACCCGGCGAGCAGCGCCGTCGACACCTCGTCGACACCGAGGACCGCGGCCGGTCCGCCCAGTCGCCGCACCGACGCCCCGACCTGTTGCCACCCGTCGTCGCCGGGCAGCGACTGTTGTTCGAGCATCACCGGCGCGGTCGAGAGCCGTGCCGCCAGCAGGTCTGCGTCGGAGGTGTCGCGCAGGTAGGCGCGGCGGTCCAGGAATGCCTTCGCCTCGTATCCGGTGACCTCTTCGCCGGCCGCGGTGATCTCCTCGATGACCTGATCGGGTTCGCGTGTCTCGCCCGCACGATGCGCGCGAAGGGTGATGAGCCCCATGCCGATTCCCGCGATCTCCTCTCGGCGGAACCAGTCGAGCCAGTCCGCCCCCCTGCGGACGAGATCGTCGGTGTTCTCACCGGCATCCGAAAGCCAGAGGGACACATAGCTGATGGGGTCGGCCAGCTCCCGCTGCACCACCCAGGCGTCCAGGGCGGTGCCCGCCAGCCAGCCGCGCACCCGGGTCTCCCACGGTTCGTCTTCGCGGACAATCCAATTGGCGAGAATCTGGGCGGTTCCGCCGGGGTTGAGATGGTCGGCGAGCTCACCGATGAGCCGTTCGCAGACACTGTCGCCGGCCATGCCGGAGTCGCGGTAGATGTAGTCCTGCCCGCCCGAACCCACGACGAACGGCGGATTGGACACGATCAGGTCGAACCTCTCCCCCGCGACGGGTTCGAAGAGGCTGCCGCGGCGCAGATCCCACGACATCCCGTTGAGCCGGGCGGTGGCCGCCGCCAGCGCGAGGGCGCGCTCGTTGGTGTCGGTGGCGACGATCTGCGTACAGTGCGCGTCGAGGTGCAGCGCCTGGATTCCGCACCCGGTGCCCAGATCCAGTGCCCGGCCCACGGGTTCACGGATGACCGCCCGGGCCAGCGACACCGACGCGCCGCCGATGCCGAGGACGTGGTCATGTTCGACCGGGCCGGTGCGGGTCGCGGCGTCGAGGTCGGACACGACGAGGTAGTCGCGGGCGTCGTCGGCGTGGGGGCGGATGTCGAGCGCGGCGCGGGCGGTGTCACCGTCGACGGTGATGACCCCGCCCGCTACGAGCGCGTCGACACCGCAGCCGGGCAGCGCGGCGGCCACCTCGGTGACGGGCACGTCGACGGCGAGCAGCAACAGCCGGATCAGCGTCGCGAGCGGCGCCGGCCCGCCGTGGGCCGTGGCGTGCAGTGCGGGCCACCAGATCCCGCGGCCGAGCGCGTCGTTGACGTCGTCGCCGAGGAATGCGGCGACACCGGGTCCGGTGTAGCCGGCTGAACGCAGGTCCGCGCCGAGTGCGTCGATCAGGGCGGGGTCGTGCAGTGGGTGTGCCATAGCGACCAGTATCGGCCGGACCGGGCAGCGTGCGTCCCCGCGGGTGTCGATTGCCCGACGGACACCTCGGCCAGGGTCGCCCGCAGACCCTTAGCATCGCTACATGTCATCGGCGAGTCCCATGAGAGCACTGCTTCGCGGCGCCGTCCTGACCGTGACGGCACTGCTGGTGGCGACGACCGGGGCGTGCGGCGGCGACGACAGGCCGCCTCCCGAGAACCGGCAGCCCGACGTCATCGCACCCGATCCCCCGATCCGCTGGACGGTCAGCGCCCGTGACCTGTCGTCGACGAGCGTGACCTTCCAGGACGCCGACGAGAAATCCGCCCTGGTCACCGGCACGAAGGGGGTGCCGACGCTCATCGATGTCGCCACCGGGGCGCGGCGCTGGACCGGTGCACCGACGGCGGGTGACGCCAGCTGCGCGTTCTCGTCGACGCGGATCGCCTGCGCGGCGACCAAGTGGGCCACCAACAGCCCGGTGATCACGATCTACGACGCGGCCACCGGACGGACAACGTTCACCGCGCCGCTGTCCGGCTGGCACGCGGGATCGGTCCAGAATGCCGGAAACGGTTGGCTGGTCGAGACGTTCGTACGCCACATCAGCAAGAGCGCCTACACGCTGTTCAACCTCGACGGCACGATCCGGTGGACCAGATCGGGGGTGCGCGGCGCGTATGTGCGCTTGGCGTCGGGCCTGGTGACGTTTATCGAGGAGAGCAGCGCCGGACCGGACGGCGACGTGCACAGCGTGGTCCGGCTGTCCGACGGCCGGCGCATCGCCGGGCCGGGGACCAGGCTGCAGGCGCTGCCGGGCGGTTTCGCCCGCGGTGGTGACCGCGTGCGGTTGTTCGACGCCGCCGGAACGTCCCGGGGGACGCTGCCGACGGGCTGGAATCTGACCGCCGGCACGTGGGCGGGCTGGCCGCAGGCCCTGCCGCCGCGGGACTGCCCCGACCTGATCGGCGAGCGCCGGAAGTCGGGCCGGCACACCGACGTCGGGGTCTTCGACGCGGCGAGCGGATCGCTGCGCCTACAGCGCCCGTACACCGGCGCCCGCGACCCCAAATGTGTCGAGGGCGGGGTTCTCATGCTGTCCGAGGCCCGCGACGGCTACACCCGGGTCGAGGTGTTCGACCGGCTGACGGACCGGACCCGGTTCGCCACCGAGATCAAGTTCGTCGCCGGATCGCCCAGCGCCGAGGCCCAGTCCGGCACAGTGCTGTTCCTCGAATCGTTGCGGTTCAACCGCGGGCAGGCAGACGGGCTGACGGTGTTCGGCTACGGCATCGACCGCGACACCGGCACCACGCTGTGGCGCACCACAGACGACGTGGGCACCGCGGGGGGCTACCTGTTCGCCGCCGGCCCGCAACGCACCTATGTCTCACTGATCGACACCCGCAGGCAACGTGAGGACGTCTAGAGCGCACTCCTGTGGCACCATCGGCAACTTGATTCACACCAGTCCCACCGCGTGTGAATGTAACCCATGCCACTTGAGGCGACCCTCTTGGCATTTACT
>NZ_BAED01000025.1 GCF_000241345.1 Gordonia amarae NBRC 15530 | reverse complement strand
CGCCGCTCTCATCTCTTCCCATGTCGGCGATCTCAACCGCCGCTCTCATCTCTTCCCATGTCGGCGATCTCAACCGCCGCTCTCATCTCTTCCCATGTCGGCGATCTCAACCGCCGCTCTCATCTCTTCCCATGTCGGCGATCTCAACCGCCGCTCTCATCTCTTCCCATGTCGGCGATCTCGATGGCCGATGTAGCAGGTGTAGCAGTTCGGTCTGATTCTCCTGCTACAACGTTGTCGCAGCCCACGAGTCGGTTTTCTTTCTGATGTAGCAGGTGGCTGTTTCTACCTGCTACAACGTTTTCGCTGGTATAGCCATCTTTTTCTTTTTTTGTAGCAGGTAGCGTTGGTCGCGCATCGCGTTGGAGGGCCCTCGTTGCGCGTTTCCCATGCTCGTTTTCCCATATATGGGATCTGAGTTTTTTCTTCCTGCTACCTGCTACTTTTTTTCTTTTTTGCGGGCCGGTCTGGGAGAACGTTGTAGCAGGTGGGGTAGCGCGAACTGCTACATCGCCTCTTCGAATCGGACGTATCGGTGATCTCGTTGGGGATCGTTGCGGCCGGTGATCCGGTGGGCAACTGTGGGTGCGCACGCATCTCGCGGTGTCGTGATCGGGATCCGCTGGCCGCTACCTGAGAGTGTGACAGAGATCACATCCGCTTCTGGTCGGTTATTCGCGGGCCTTCGGATGCGTCTGTCAAGTAAAAAGTCCCATAGCGCGGCACCTGGCGAGATCGAAAACTCGCGGGTCGCCGTTTGTCTGCCGTCCGTGATTAGTTCAGCGGTTGGAATGGTTCCTGACCTGCATGGATTCCGAGTTGATGAGTGGTTTTGCGTGGGTTTCGTGGGTAGCGTCGATCGCATCGACCGAGGAGGTGAATTGGAATGACCGACAAGGCGGAATTTGAAAGCGTCGGTGCCTATGCGCGACGCATGGGTGTGAGCGCATGGACGGTACGGCAGTGGATCAAGAAGGGTCGCGTCCGGGCCGAGCAGCCGGCCGGCCGGAATGGCAGCTACCGCATCCCGGTCGAGCGACTCGCCGAGGCGGGCTGACCGCCTTCGGTCAGCCGATCAACTGAATACCTAACAAACAAAAGAACGCCGCCCCGGCCAGGGCGACGTTCTGAGAGCTCTTGTGTCTGTGCGGACGCGGGGCTCGTGGCGTGTCTGGAAGGAGACCACTGCCATGACGAAATCTATCACAGAGCCGGCAGCGGATGCAGAGGCCGGCGAGGACTGGACCGCTCGCCTCGCGGCGCGGAGGGAGCGCGAACTGTGGGGCGGCGGGGCGTGGGCCGAGCGCGTGGAGAAGTACCGCGAGGCGATCGGCGCCGGATTCAACGCCGCGCTGGATCTCGACGCGTCGGACTGTGAGTACGCGCGGCCGGTCGCGGAGTTGGCCGCGGAGGTGGCGCGGGAGTACTTGAGTGCGGACCGGTTGCCGACGCTGCGCAAGGTCGCCGAGCGCAACCCGGTGGTGGTCGCACGGGGTTTGTTCGGCCGGATCAACGACGCCATTGCGGCGCAGAACATGTTGATCAAAGACGAGGTGTTGGCCGGACACAAGCGCCAACCGTTGGCGGCCCTCGGTTTGCCCGAGGTCGCCGCGCTGGTGCTCGCACTGCACGACGTGGTCGTGCTGCGCGATCCCGACGGCACGAGTTCGTCCGAACTCCTGGCCTTCTACGATCCGGCGACCGGGCTGTACGACGTCGATGAGGAGCACCTTCGGCAGGTCGCGCGGGGGTATCGGGGAGACCTTTCGGATAAGGCATGGCCCGATGTGCGGGCGTGCCTGCGCGATTGGGCGCCGCGGCGCGACCGGGTGGCGCATCCGGACCTGATCGCGGTGGCCAACGGCATCCTCGATTACCGGACGGGCGAGCTGTCGCCGTTCAGCCCGGAGCACATCTTTACATCCAAGACGGCGACGCCGTTCAACCCCGACGCGCAGAACCCGGTCATCCACAACGACGACGACGGCACCGACTGGGACGTCGAGAGCTGGATGGAGTCGCTGTCCGACGACCCCGAGGTCGTCGACCTGCTGTGGAAGGCCATCGGTGCCGTGATCCGGCCGAACGTGGCGTGGGACAAATCGCTGTGGTTTTTTAGCGAGCGGGGCAACAACGGCAAGGGCACGCTGCTGAGCCTCATGCGCAATGTGCTCGGAGCCGGCAACTGGATCGATCTGCCGTTGGCGACGGCTGGTGAGCGTTTCGGCCTCTCCGAGCTGCTCAGTGCGGGTCTGCCGCAGGCGATCCTGACCGACGAGAACCCGGTGGGCAGTTTTGTCGACAACGCGGCCGGGATCAAGTCGATCATCACCGGCGACGCGGTCCGGGTCGAGCGGAAGAACCGGGACGGCGTGACGATCCGGTACCGCGGCGTGATGGTGCAATGCCTCAATGACAGTCCGCGAGTAAAGGACCGTTCGCCGAGCTTCCTGCGGCGCCTGTGCCTGGTGTCGTTCGAGAAGTGCTTCACCGGCGCCGAGCGCAAGTACATCAAGAACGACTACCTCCGCCGGCCCGAGGTGCTGGAGTACGTGCTCAAGCGGGTGCTGGACCACGCGTTGACCCCGGCACATTACGAGCTGCCCGAGCCCGACGCGGTCAAGTGCGCCCTGGCTGAGTTCCGCGAGTCCAACGATCCCGTGCTGGAGTGGTGGAACGACAACAAGCTGATCTTCCAGTGGGATCTGCTGCCATTCACCTTCCTGCACGAGTTCTACGTGGCATGGATGGGGCGTCGGTATGCCAACGGAAAACCGTTGGGGTACAAAGCCTTTTGCCGTGAACTGCGGCAACTGGTGGCCGCCGACCCCACCTCGCAGTGGTACTGCGACGACCACACCGCGCCGATCCGTCCGGCTCAGCGCATGGTCGACCCCGAGCCGCTGATCGTCGAGTACTCCCTGGTCAACTGGGGCGACACCTCGACCAAGCCCGGTGACAAGAACTACCGGACCCGCCGGGCCACCATTCCCGGCGACATGTTCAAGGCCAACTACCGCGGCCTGCTGCGCCGCGACGACCCCGACGCGGTCAGCACCGAGTTCACCGATCCGTTCGCCGACGCGGGCGACCGGTCCGGCACAGCAGAGGTCTCCTCCGCCGGTGCGTCCGACCCTGTCGACCCTCCGGTCGATCAGGCATCGATGGGTCCGGCCGTGGTCGGCGGCCTGGTGGCCACGGGAGAGCGGCCGACGCCCGCACCGGCGAAGTCGACACGCGTGCGGCGATCGAGTACGCGCTCGGCAATACCGAAGCTCGACCCCGACTTGTTCAAACCCGATTACCAGTTCATCAACAACCCGTACGCGCCGGACGCAGGAGACCCCGCATGAACACGATCATCGTTTACACCAAGCCGGCCTGCGGGCAGTGCATCGCGACCTACCGAGCCCTCGACAAGCATGGCCTCGCGTACGACGTCGTCGACATCAGCCAGGACCCCGAGGCCCGCGACTACGTGATGGCCCTCGGCTATCTGCAGGCACCGGTCGTAGTGGCCGGCGAGGAGCACTGGTCGGGCTTTCGGCCGGAGCGCATCAAGGATCTGAAGGGAGTGGCGGCATGAGTGGGTCGTCGTGGGCGCGGCGCCTTCTCGGCACCGCGGTGGATCTGTCCGAGGGCGAGAGCTGGGCGCAGGCGAAGAGCGAGTGGAGGGTGCTCTACGAGGACGACGCGGGGGGTCCGACCGAGACCTGCGTCTGCGGCCACGAGGGGCTGCGGTACCTGAACATGGTCGGCAACCGGATCACCGGGGCGCGGCTGTACCCGGTGGGCAGCTCGTGCGTCGAGCGCTTCGACGACGACCGGATCGCCGAGGAGCAGGCCGACGCGCGAGCGGTGCGGGTGCTGCGCCAGCACGCGGTGGCCGGCGACCTCGACCGGCCGCACTACTCGCGCCGGGCCATCGACGCGCTGCACCGCGAGCGGGTCATCGACGCCGCCGAGCACGCGCTCATGCGGCGGCTGTTCAACAAGGGCCCGAAGGCGCAGATCCCCGAGCACGACGCGGCGCTGCTGCGGGCGGTGGTCAGCCGCAGGGTGATGCCCTACCTGTGCGGTGCGGAGGCGCGGATCGCGGCCGAGCGGGCCGGGGAGAAGAGGGGTGCGGCATGAGAGCGGCGAAGCGGCCGGCTGGCCAGCCGGACACGTACCACAAGGGCCTGGCGTGGGCATTGGTCCTGACCTTCACGGTGGTGTCGGTGGTCTTGAACGGCCTGCACGCGGTGATGATGCAGTGGGACGGTCAGGAGGGCGGCTGGTTCGGCGCGGTCCTGCTGGCCGTCATGGCGCCGGTCTCGCTGCTGCTGGCGACGCACCTGCTGGTCGGCCTGATCCAGGACTGGACGCATCGGCGGCGGTGGCTGGTGCGGCTGCGCGGTGTGGTCGCAGGCGTGTTCGCGGTGATCGGCGCCATCGCGTTCGTGATGTCGTTCGCGGCGCTGAGGGACATGGCCGAGCGCTACGGCATGTCCGGAGGGCTGTCGTGGATGGCCCCGGTCATCATCGATTCGGTGATCCTCGCCGGAACGCTGGCCGTCGTGATCGCCGAGGCCGAGATGCGTCTCGATCGCGAAGAGGCCGACGCCGCCACGTTGTCCGAGCAGCGGTCGGTCGATCGGCCGGTCGCGCCGTACGAGCCGGTCGAGCAGCGACCGACCGCTCCGGTCGAGCATGCGGTCGAGGTGGTCGAGCGACCGGACGAGCGACCGGACGAGCAGGTGGACGAGCAGTGGTCGACCGATCGAGCGACCGCACCGTACGAGATGGACGACCGGTCGGTCGAGCAGGCGGTCGAGATCAGGTCGACCGGTCCTGACCAGGCCGGACGGGTGGACGAGCATCCGGTCGATCGGGCGGACGAGATTCTGTCCGACCTGCCTGTCCGATCGGACGAGCAGATGTCCGAGCAGTGGTCGACCGGAGCGGTCGACCGGCCGGACGAGCTGGATGACGTGGTGTCCGAGCAGCCTGTCGACCCGTGCGACCGAGCGGACGAGCGGGGCTCGACCGGGCAGGACGAGGACTCGGCCGAAGCGGTCGAGTGGCTGTCCGAGGCTGAGCGCGTCAGCGCGGCCACGGGGATCACCGCCGCGCTGGACGACCTGGCGACGGTGCTGCGGATGGACGAAGCGGGCGCCAGCAGGCGCGAAATCGCCGAGGCGGTCGGCCGGCCAAAGAGCACGGTCAGTGGGTGGATCGCCAAGGCGTCGAGCGTGGGCGCCGATCGGTCGGCGCTGACCGCGGTGCGGTAGGCCCCCGCGTTCACCAGGAAGACCCCGCCGGATCACCACGGCGGGGTCTTTTCGTTGTCGTGGCGCGGTTTTCGGTGACGATGAAGGCGAACGTAGCCAACAGTGCCGTCCCTCGATGGACGACAGTGGAGGCGAACATGGTCGATAGCGCTGCGTGAAGGCGTTGATGGCCGACAGTGCTGTCCAGCAAGGGCCACTACGAAAGGCCAACGTAGCCAACATCGTTGTGTGAAGGCGTTGATAGCCAACATAAGTGGCTATCAACAGCCGTTAGTGGAGGCCAACGTAGCCAACAGCGGCGTCCGGAATTACCCGTCAGAAAAGTTCGAGGCTCAATTCCGCCGTCTCGCAACGGCTCTCGAAGCCGCATCACGACACCCACTCCGATGCGCCGTCACGACCCCGGCTGGCCGGGTCGGCGCATCGGTGCCGGTGCTCATGTCGAGAGTCGGTGCGGGGGTGGCCAATCGGTCGCCGCTGGGTTCCGTCCCCTTCTCCCGGTGGCCCGCCGTGGGGTGCGAGCGAGCGAGCACCCGAGGCCGGCCACGGGCTGAGCATCCGATCCGAAGATCCCGCCGAATAGGCCGGGATCGAGGGGTCGGTGCGGTCCCTCCCAGGTGCGTTAGCACCTGGATTTCCCGGCCGCAGGCCGGGATCATGCCGCCGCGCGGAAACCGGGCGCAGCCCGCCGAGCGCAGCGAGGGTAGTTTTCGCTTTAAGGCGCTAAACTGAATTTGGTGGTAGCGTGGGCAGCACGAGGTCAGGGAGGGAGCGCAGCGACCGGACTGGCCGATGTGCAGGGCCCCGCGCTGGCACCGAATTCAGGTCCACCGGACGGTGGTGCGGGCAGGGTGAGCGCAGCGAGCCCAGGGCCCCGCGCCGACGGTAGGTGGACATACCCGACGAGCGCAGCGAGGAGGTGGCGACGGTGGCCGACGACGGTACGAGCCGGGCCGGATGGCACGCGCAGCATCTGCGCCACGGCGAGCCGGTGCCGGGGAAGCCGGCGTCGTCGAACACCCGCGGCGACAGGGCGCGATTGCTCAGGGAGGCGATGCGCGCACTCGACGAATCCGACGTCGCCAAGCAGGCGGCGAGGAATCACTCGATCGTCGCTGCGGATACTCGGCGAAATACTGCCTATGTCAACGACGGTGAGGGCGGGTTCCGCGAACTGACGAAGGCCGACGGGATCGAGCCCGTGCTGGAGTACGGCGATGCCCGGATCGACGCCGTCAAACGCAAGTGGAACCCGAAGACTTTTGAGACCACGACGATCGTGAGCTGGGTGCCGAAGAGTCTCCTGAAGGAGGTGCCGGACTTCTACCCGGTGACCAACGACGCCGGCGTCGAGGTGGGGCGGCGCAGCCGCTGGGTCATGCCCGACGACGAGGCGGGCAAGGCCGAGGTGCGGCGGTGGTTCGAGGAAACGCACAGGCACCTGACCACCGACGTGCTGCGCGGTGGCCACGACAGCATCCACGGCGTCGTCTGGAATTTTGATGAGTCACAAGTGCATGTGCACTTCATGGCGGACACGTTCGCCGAGGTGCACCGGGACATGGGCGTGGGCGCCGACGGCCAGATGCTCGACGCCGACGGCGAGCCGATCGTGCGGTACAAGAAGCCGCTGACCCTGGACAAGGTCGTCGCGGTGTCCGCCGACGGCACGTTGCGCGACGCCCCGCACATCAAGGCCACCGACATCGCTCGGCTGGACGAACGCGGCCGGCTGCGCAATGCCGACGACGAGCTGCTGCGCCACCCCGACGGCCGACCGGTGCGCGCGAACGCGGATCTCAAGGCCGAGGCCCAGCAGATGTGGGGGCAGTCGAGCGAGACGACGGTGACCCGCGAGGTCGACGGCGAACAGCGCGAGGTGGCGATCACCGGGCGCACGAAGATGAGCGCATACCAGGAGACCTACCGCCAGCACCTCATCGACGCCGGGTTCGCCGTCGAGCTGGAGGCCAACCCCGAGCGCACGAGCTTGAAAAAAGACGACTTTGCCGAGTTGGACGCGCAGCGTCGGGAAGCGGCGGCAGCCGCGGTGTCGCTTCAGCTGGAGGCCGAGGCGCTGGCCGCCGAACGGGCCGAGTTGGATGGGCGGGCCGCCGCGCTGGACCAGCGAGAGGCCGGCCTCGACGAGCGCGAGGGCAATATCGATACAGAGGTGGCTGCGAAGTACAAGGCGCATGTCGCCGAGCACGCGACGTGGTGGAAGTCGGATGGCGCGCCGAAATTCCGAGGCCAGATCGAGGGCAAGGTCCGCGGTGAGATGGCCGACCAGGTCCGAGGGGCCCAGGAGCAGGCGCGCGAGATCGTCGGCGGCGCTCAGGCGAAAGCCGAGGAGATCGCCAACGGTGCCGAGGCCGACGCCGCACGCATCAGGGCGGATGCTGACGCCGCGGTGCTCGATGCCGTGATCGCGGTGGAGGCCGTGCGCGATGACGTCCGGGGGCTCGACAGCGATCCGGCGAAGGCGCGCGCCCTGTACGAGAAATTTCCGCTGCGTGGTCGGGGGCCGGAAAAGATCCGGGACGCGGCGAAGATCATCAAGCGTCGGTTGGCGGACGAGCATGCCGCGTTGGATTCCTACGACCCGGCACGCGCTGATGCGGCCATGACCGCGGCCAAGCTCGACACGATGCGCGAACTCAAGGGACCCAAGCGCGCCGACGGCACCGCGCGCACGGTGGCGGAGTGGGTCGATGAGAAAACCGCCGAGCGATACGAACAGGCGCGCCGGCCGGTGCCGACCGAGACGCTGGGTGCGCGAGCAGCCAGTCTGGGCGCGGTCGTCGACGGCGCGGCTGACGACGTGGAACACAGTGCCGGTGCGGTCGCCGCACAAGAGTCGGCGGCCAAGAACGAGGGCTTCGGGGTGGGTGACTGATGGGTGACGTGACGAGCGCTGAGTTGTTCGCCGAGGCCGATGGTCTGATTCACCGGGCGCGGGTCCGCGAACAGATCGCGCAGGACCGCTACGACGCGGCCGCCCGCGAGCAGGGCTTCGGCACGCTGATGTTTTTCAAGTACATGGACCAGGTCGATGCCGACCGTAAGGAGGCGCGCCAATTGCGCGAGCTGGCGCGGAGGTACCGCGATACCGCGATCCGGGTGCGTGACGAGTTAGGGCGTTGATTGGGTATGCGCATAGACGCATAATCATGCAGTAGAATCGCATTGAGCCGATCACCGAGACCGGCACCGAGATCGGAGGAAGCGATGGCCACGGATGCGCAGCAGCGCCATGACGAGGTGGACGCCGAACGGGTAGCCCACATGCGGGACCTCCTCAGCCGCCCAGGAGGGGAAGCCGAGGTCGCTCGTCGTTACGGCTCGGAGGCCGAGCACAGCGACGAGTTCCGCGCAGCGAAGCGCCAGCAGAAGGCGTCCACTGACCGGGCGCGGGAAGCCCGTGCCGCTGCGGCCAAGGATGCCGCCGACAAGGCAGCTCAGGCGCGGCAGGCGGCAGCCAAACAGTCCCGATCCGGTGGCAACAACGAGGCGCAGTCGGCGCTGGATCAGGCGAACAAGGATCTCGACCGCAACCGCGAGGCGATCCGCTCCCAGGCTGAGAAGTCCAAGGGGCAGGTGCAGATGCAGTCGATGTAGAACTGAACTGAACTGCGTCCACGGACAAGAACAGACCCCGGTACCGATCGGTACCGGGGTCTGTTCTTGTCGGGCGTTCACATGCCCTTGAGGTCGCTCATATCGGGCACGCGCACCTTGACGCCGGGGGTGCCGGCGATGATGAGGCGGGCCTGGCCGCGCCGCTTGGGCACCAGCTCGGCCTCCTCGGCCGCCGCGGTCGTCTCGCGCGACTGGGATGCCCTGGCGGTGGAGTCCAGCGACGACGACCCCCGCTGCGTCTTGCCGGCCGACCAGGCCGCCCGCTCGATCAGCTCGGGTTCCGGGGCGCCGGGAAGCATGAGGATCGCTGGAAACGTGTCGCGCAAGATCCGCAGCCCCGCCGATCCCCAGCGGGGCTCGAACTGCGATGTCCCCTGCACCGCGACGCAGAGTCGGATGCCCAGGCCTCGGGCCTCGCCGACCCAGTTGGCGAGCCTGGGCAGGGGCGCGGTGTTGGGCAGTTCGTCGATCACCATGAGCAGCGACGGCAGTGCGCCGACCCGCTTGCGCCAGAAGTCGACCATCGACGTGATGGTGGCGGTGGCCGCTGGTGCCCCGGGGCCGCCCAGCGGCGCCACGATGTACAAGGTCGCCCCCGGGTGCTCGGCCAGCATCTCGGGTCGGAACGGCGGCACCTTCTTGGGGTCGTGATCGGAGATGGCCCGCTCGGCCCAGGAGCTCATGCCGTTGCGCATGTTGATGCCGATCGAATCCCTCTGCCGCGGATCGAGCCGCTGCGCGGACAGCAACGACTTTGCGTGCCAACTACCCTGGATCAGGTTGCGCTTGTAGGCGACGTCCCAGGAAGGGCTGTCGAGATCCTTGCGCTTGGCCTCGCGCTCGGCCTCGTCGGCAGGTTCGTCGGTGCTGGAGTTCTCGACGGCGTCCACTGCCCAGCGCGCACCACCGCCCCACGTCAGGCCCCGCTCCGGGTGCGTGTAGTAGCCGGACGCCTGGAGCAGCGCCGCGAAGGGCCTGCGCGCCAAGGTCTGCCATGTCGCGGAGTCGCCGCCGCTGCCGCTGCCGTTGCCGGCGCCCAGCTCGCCGACCTCCATGAGCAGAGCGGCCATCTGCAGCGCTGAATCGTCGTCGTGGACCAGGGCGCACGGATCGGCCTGCACGCGGGTCACCGGCACCCCCTGGAGCTCGCTGTCGCGGACCTCGCCGCCGGAAAGATCCATCAGGTAGACCGGACCGACCTTCGCGCGTTGGCGGATAGTAAGTTCGGCGAGGTCGCCTTTCGAGCTGACGCACACGACAGGCCTTGCGCCCCAACCGATTACGTTGACTCCGAGAACGGACCTCGACTTTCCCGCTCCCGTGACCGAGGTCACCAGAAGATGCGGTCCGGTTGCAGCGCGTTGGCCGGCGAGGCGGCCGGCATTGCGCTCGTCGACGGCATGGGGGTCGTTGGGCACGTCCTCGATGAGCAGTCCTGCATAGGGCTCGTCCGGCGGCGGGACCGGTCGCGGCGGCTGGGCGGGTGTCTGCTGCTTGCGTCCGAGGCGGCTCATTTCACACCCCACCGGGCGCGGGCGGCCGTGGTGGCGGCCTCGCTGGATCGGGTTGCGCGGCCACGCTTCTCGGCGTCGATGCGAGCGGCCAGCACCGGGTCGCCGAGCAGGCCCCGGGCGTGCATGAGCAGCGCGCGGGCGAAGATTCCGGGCGAAACGCCGTGCGCCGCAGCGAGTTCGCGCAGTTCAGCACGCTCCTGCGGGGTCACGGGCACCTGTTGGTGCGTTTCCAGTCGGGTCATCGTTCACTCCTTCTTGTCGTGGATCCATCTACAGCGTACTGTATAGCTATGCGCATAACCGCATAACCATGCGGCACGAACAGCGACGATTTCGGGACAGGAGTGCATAAATATGGGAAAGATCGGCTTCAAACTCGTCGGATACCTGGTGGTGGCGGCGATCCCGTTCGTCATCGGTTGGTCGATCGCGGGTCCGGTGGGAGTCCGCGAGGGGACGCAGACGCAGTACGAGCGCACGGTGGCGTGCCTGCCGGCCGCCGACCAGGCTGCACTGGACGGCTGCCTGAACGGTGGCCAGTGATGTGGACCGACGACCTGCGCGAGCGGGCGAGCGCTGTAGCCGACCGGCTGACGGTGCTGCCCGGCGCGCTCGAATACCGCTGGGAGCGCGAGCGCGCCGGTGAGCTGGCCAAGGGCGAGCGGCCCGCGAGCGCCCGCCGTCGTCGGTCGCAGGTACTGAGTCGGCGGGCCGATCGCCGGGCCCGCTCGGGCATTGGCATCGGTGCTAGTGCCGCCGGCGATGACATCGTGCCGCCGTGGTGGCGTCGGGCATTGTCCGAGCAGGACGCCGGCGAGGGCCTGGCGCGCCTGATCGCGATGGCGGTGCTCGGCGCCCTCGCCGCGGGGCTGGTCGGCGCGGGCGTCGCCGCCGGTCGCGGCATCTACTGGCTGATGGAGCGGTGCTCGCCGCGCATCGGGCGGCTGTGGTGGTGGCCGTGGGCGACCGCCGCGGTGGTCATCGGTGCGGTGCTGAAGTTCCTCGGGCCGCTGACCGGTCCCAGCCTCAAGCTGATCCCGCGCTTCCCGATGGTGTGGCCGGACTTGACCTTCGGCGAGTGGGTCGCGTCGTGGGCGGCGTGGCAGCTGGTGATCGCGCTGAGTGCAACGGCGTTTTTCATCCGCGCCTGGGGCTGGGCAGCGGTGCCGCGCAAGGCGGTCGAGTCCTCCAAGCAGAACGCAGACGGCACCTGGAGGGAGACCCCGGAGGCCGAGAAGATCGACATCGGCTACGACCCGTCGGCATTCCCGGTCTACGTGCCGCCGGAGCCGTTCGACGACGACGGCGTGGACGACGACGAGGACTTCGCCGGCGATGACGGTGCCCAGGCGGACGAGGTCGGGTTCGCACCCGACGGTGTGGAGAAACTCCGGTGAACGACAACGAGATCAACGAGGAGAACGTTATGAGCAAGGTGCAAGAGGCTGAACTGTGGGTGGCCGACCAGTACGCGGGTTTGACCGGCAAGCGTTCGAGCAACGCCCGTGCGCTGCTGTGGTGGTCGGTCGGCGCGTCGGTGGTGGCGGCCGCCGCGATCGCCGGGCTGGCGGTGAAGGGATGGCTGGACGACGCCGCTGGGATCGCCGTCGCGGCAGCGCTGGGCGTGCTGGTGCTCAGCGGCGTGGCCGATGCGCTGCGCACCCTGTGGCGGTGGCACCGGGGCGAGGGCGTGCGGGCCGGACTCGCCGCGCTGCCGGGACGCCTGCGGGCCTGGTCCGAGGGTCGGGACGAGGCCTTCCGCCGCTACGTGCAGGACTGGTCACGGCGCAATCCGCCAAAGAACGAGGAGATCCCCGATGACGATCGCTGAACTGCTCGGGGACACCGAACCGCTACCGACGACCACACCGATCGAGGACCGAGAGGACGACGGCATGGAACACCAAGCGCCGCACGGCCGCTGGATCACCGCACTGGTCCTACTCGCGGTCCTGGCCGGTCTCGCCGTCGTCGTGCTCGGCATCGCCTTGGGCGGACCGTGGCGGTGGGTCGCGGGCGCGGCGGTGGTGGCCGGCATCGCGGCGATCATCGTGCCGGGCGTTGTGGACGGCAAGGCGGCCGATGACAGTGAGGACCGGCGATGAGTCAGAAAGTGAGTAAAGAGGGCGGTGGCGATGTCATCGTCGAGTCCGGCGCGACGGAGTTGGTCAGGCTCGCCTTCACCATCGGCGTGGCGGCGTTCTTCTTCTTCCTCGCGATGGGCCTGGCCCAGGCCGGTTGGCTGGAGGAGGCCTCTGCGTTCGCGACGGTGTTCGCGGTGAAGCTCGTGACGTTCATGTACACCGCAGGGGTCTTCACCCGGAGCGCGGCCGCAGAGGCCGCGGTGAAGGCGGCGGCCGGCACCGAGACCAACATCGACAAGTTCAAGGAGTTCCTGCGTACCGGGCACGCGGCGTACGAGGAGTTCCTCGCTCGGTCGTCGATGATCCGGTGGGTGCTGATCGCTGCGGCATACGCAGTGGGGTTCATGATCCTGCGGTCGATCATGCTCGGAATCGTCACCGCTGTCGGCGGGAACCAGCCGTTGATGATCGCCGCCGCGGTTGGGCTGGCGACCGCGCTGGTGGGTCCCAAGTACCTGATGCAGTCACTTGACGCTCTAAAGCACAAGGACGCGTCCGCAGTCGCGCAGATTCCCCCGGCGCCGACCGCGACCGCTGCGCGGCCGGTCGCGGACGACGAGCCGATCGTCATGCGCAAGAAAAAGACTGAGGAGGCTTGAGATGGCGAAGTACGTGGATGAGAACGGTGAACCGATCGATCCGGAGGATCTTGACGGGTACGAGGCCGTGGATCTGGCTGCGTCGCAGGCGAAGCCGCCTTCGGACGAACGTGCGGTGGAGGAAGGGCCTGCTGCGCGCGAAGGGCGACCAGCAGCCGGCCGTCGCAGGTGGCCGGTGATCGCGGGCGCGGCGTTCGTCGTCGCGGTCACGGCCGGCGCGGTGGTCCTGACGCGGATGGAGCCCCCGACGCCCAAGCCGTCGATCTCTGAGCGGGTCGAGGCGAAGTCGAGCGAGGTGCGGCAGTCGGTCGCGCCGTCGAGTTCGACAGCCGCGTCAAGCAGTGCCCCCGAGCCCGTGGCGGGCGTCGGGTGCGGCGAGTCGGAGATCCTGGCCGCGGTGTGGAAGGACGGGGCGGCGGCGCCCGGCACGCAGCTGCGCGTGGTGGAGGCGATCGACATGCCCGTCGGTTTCGCGACCAGGGAGGACGAGGCCGGCCAGCGAGCGCAGCGGGTGATCCTGCAGCTCTCCGACGAGCGGCTGGGCGTCTACATCGCGTCGACCGAGAGCGCTCAGTCCAACGGTAAAGCCCTGTGGTGGAAGGTCCCGGTGGCGATCAGCGGAGGCTTCTCGGTGCTCGGTGAGGCTTACGGCGACGGCAATGACAAGGATGCGCTCCGGGCCTGCAAGACCATCGACGAGGGCGCCTACCGCGTGGTGGGCGAAGGCGGCAGCGACGACCATCCGACAGCGGTGTCGCTGATCAAGCCGATCCGGGCATTCGGCGGCGAGCTGACGTCATACGCGCTGATTGGCGACAAGCTCGCGAAGATCCAGATCGAGCGCACCCCCGCGGAGTCTTCCGGTGGCGATGACGAGACGGGAGAGGGGGGTAGTTCGAGCAGCGCAGTCCCGAGCAAGTAGTCCACAGTCCCTGGAAGGTCGAGCGGTCCGCAGCCCCGAAATCAGTTACCAGACAAGGAGTTACACCATGACGAACATCAAGACCGCCATCGCCGCCACCGCCCTGGCCGGTGCCGCCGCCGGAGCCGTGGCCCTGGGCACGGGCACCGCAGCCGCCGACACGGCCGGTGTGCACGACGGACACTACACCGCCTCGGTCGTGAACCCGGTCCTGCCGCTGGCCGCGCCCGTCGCCTCGGTGCCGGTCACCGTGCGCGACGGCGTGATCACCGTCGCAGGGCTGTCCGGACGGCTCGTTCCCACTGCGGACGGTGCCCGCACGACCCTTGCCGGCCAGTCGGTCGGGTTGCACGACGGCGAAAACGGCACCTACAGCGTCACCATCAACGGCAGCACGTGGGCGCATATCCGCTGACCAGCGTGGCAAGGAACCCCCGCACCGAATCTCGGTGCGGGGGTTCTGTTTTGGGTTATGCGGGTCAGCGCCGCGGGGTCAGCGTGGTGGTGCCGACGACGGCGCCGTTAATCATGAGCCAGTGCTCCTGGCCGGTGTACCGAGCCCCTTTGCGGGAGAACACATATCGATTGCCGCCGTAATCCATCCATGCGCCGGTGCGCGTGGGATGCAGGCGTGCGTGCTTCGATGCGCCGATGATCGTGCCGGGCAAGTTCAGCGTGAGGATGTTGCCCCTGACCGTGACGGGATATGAGCCACGGGCTCCCGTGAGCGTCTTGGTCGTAGTCCACGTGTACTCCCCGGAGTCGATTCTGGCCGAGGCCTCGCCCGCGCCTACGACGGTGCCGGCCAGGGTGCCGGCGGCGATGGCCCCAGCGGCTGCCAGGGTGGTGGTGGTCTTGCGGAATCTGTTCATCGTGGTTGTCCTTTCACACGGTGGTCAGTTGGTGCATTTGGTCGGGTCGATGACAGCGCCCAGGCGGACGCCGTCGTTGGTGGTGAGCACGATCGTGGATCGGTAGAGCGCGCTTGACCCGCGCAGCAGCAGCCAGACGGTGCTCTGTTGGTACGCGTCGGCCATGACGGACAGGGCGTAGTACTTGTTCGTCTCGTCACCGGCCGCAGCGGCCGGAAGCGTCACGCCGTCGATTCCCTGCATGCGGTAATAGCCCAGTTGCTGGCCCCGGGCCAGGTCCGAGGGCGCCTGCAGGCCGTACTGGCCCGGGGCCTTTTCGCGGAGATCGCGGGTGGAGGCGACCGTGCCGTCGGGCGTGACGACGGTCTCTGTCAGGACGCCCTCGTCGATGCCCCAGCTGTTTCCGAAGCTGCGGTCGGCGACGATGCCCGCGCCGTTGATGATCCTCACGGCGATGTCGTGGTTCTGCAGCTGGACCAGGCCCTCCTCCCAACCGGGCCCGCTGACCGAGGACGTGGTGAAATCGGCCAAGTGGGCGAACTGGGGCGGGAGGTCGATCGCCTTGTCCACCAATAGAGCCTTGGTCGGCTGCTGGTCGGTGTACGTCCACTTGGCGGCGTCCAGCAGGCGGTTGCCCGTGTACTGGCAGCTGACGCTGCTGGCGCCCGTGCTTCCGCCGTCGCGGCCGGTCGAGTTCCCGCTGGCGGTGGTGCTCGCGGTGTTGCCCGAATCGTCACCGCCAGCGCTGCACGCGATGGCGGTGATGCTGACGACGAGCGCGAGGGCGAGCGCTGCGGCTACTCCGGCGAGGACGCGAACTCGGGTCGTGGCAAACGCGGCGGCCAATCCGCTACGGGGTGCGGTGGGCATCGGCCGGCCCGCGATCAGTGCGAGCACCTGCTCGGTAATAGGAGGCGCTGACGGGTCGCTGAGCTGGGCGTCGTAGGCGGCACGACGTTGCGGATCACCCAGGATGGCGCGAGCCGTATCGATCCGGTTGCGGCCTAACGTGTCTCGCGGGTCGGTGGTGTTGAGCTGGGCCGTCAGCTGCGCGGCGAGCGCTTCGGGCGGGTGGGTCCGGTCGAGGCCATATATGGCGTACAGGTCTATTCCGGGCACGTGTCTCCTCTTCCTTGTGGGTGATGAGGAGACGCGGAGAGATGAACGGTCAGTCGAGCGTGCGGGACGCGGCCTCGTCGGCCTCGGCCGCGAGCCACAGGGCACTGGGGCGGATGCCCAATGCCTTGGCCAAGTCCCAAAACCGGTCGCTGGACAGGCTCGCTTCGCCCGCCTCGGCGCGCGCGATGGCCGACCGGGACAGGCCCGACTTGTCGGCCAATTGGTCCTGGGTCAGCCCCGCCTTATGACGGGCCGTGACCAGCGCTTTGGCCAGCGCCTGTCTACGCACGCGCCGGACCCTGAGCTGGGCCTCGTTGAGACGGTCGTCGGGTGCTGGCACCCGACGATGATCCCACGGACCGATCGTTCATCTCTTCGCGTCTCCCCTTGTTCGGACGCCGCGTCGGCATCTGTAGCGCTAGCGCTACACGGTGAGCGTAGTGGCGACCCGAGCGGACCGCGAGGGCGGGTGGGGAATGGCCAGAGAAAGTAATCCGGCCGGATGACCCCGATTGAACTGCGTAAACGCCACAAAGAGCGTTTATACGCAAAGAAGAAGGCGAATGCCTGGGAGGCGGCGCGGCGAGAAGTGCCTGGTCAGGGCCATAGAAATCCCTGTGCGCTCTATACCCGGCCAATCCTATCAGGCACGACCAAATCTGTTATGCGACTGTGACATTCGACAATGGTCCGACCCCTGCCAGTCGACGGCTGTGCCGGAGTGATGACGCGGGGTACTGCCGACGACAGGACGCGCCCACCACGGGCGCGATCCGTCATGGTTCATCCTGGCGGGGCGGTGGTTTCAGTCTGGGAGAGGTAGCGATACACCGTCTGCCGACTGACACCGAACTCGGTGGCCAGGGCGGTGATGCCCTCGCCGGCGCCGCCGGCGTGGCGCCGGGCGATCTCGGCGGCCTGCTCGGCGGTGAGCGCCGCCTTCCGGCCGCGGTACTTGCCGGCGGCCTTGGCCTTGGCGATGCCCTCGGCTTGCCGCTCGCGGATGGTGGCCAGCTCGAACTCGGCGACGGCACCGAGCATCTGGAGCAGCAGCTTGGTCATGGGGTTGTCGTCGCCGGTGAACACCAACCCCTGCGTGGTGACCTCGACGCGCACCCCTTTGGCGTTCAGCTCGGCGATGATGCCCTGCAGGTCGGTCACGTTGCGGGCCAGACGGTCGAGGCTGTGGACGAACACCGTGTCGCCCCTGCGGACGTAGGCGATCATCTCGTCGAGCTTGGGGCGGTCGCGGGTGCGGCCGCTGGCCTTGTCGGTGAACACCTTGTCCAGCCCGACACCGTCGAGCTGGCGGACCTCGTTCTGCTCGGTGGTGCTGACGCGTACGTAGCCGACGCGCTGGCCGGTCATATTCATCTCCGTTCGGTGCGTCCGCATCGGTCGCGGCACTCGGTTCTGTCACTCTTAGTCTAAGGGATCATGTGACACATGTCCATAAATTCCTATACCCCACCCTATTGTGACGCGATACGCAGCCGATCTGGAGTGTCCATTTGGGAGTACCCCAGGTGGACGTGGTGTACGTGACCGAGAGCTGCTAATCTGAGCGCATCGCTCACAAATGAGCGGTTCCCTCGAATCAAGGAGATGGATATGGCGAGAACTCCACTGCACGAGCCGATCACGGCATTCCTCCGACAGGAGGTGAATCGGAGCAACCCGGGAGACCTGCTGCCGACGATCGCGGAGTTGACGGCGATGTTCAACGTGGGCGGCGTGCAGACGATTCGCAACGCTTATGCGCCGCTGATCGACGAGGGACTCGTGGAACGGCTCGACGCTCCGCGTCGCTGGGCGGTTGTGGACCGTGGCCAGGGGCCGGCACCTGAGGAAGACTTCCAGGCACGCCTCAACGAGGTTGAGGAGATGCTGTCGCGTGCGGCCGAGATCGTGCGGAGCCTGCGCCGGGCTTGCTGAGACCTGATGGCGCGACGCATCTGAGAGTACGGACTCGCTGTTCAGTCGATGGCGTGCGTTGGCGGTACCGCGAACGAGAAGGCGAGCCGGGCGGCTCCTACGGACGCGGGGCCGTCCAGGTCACGCGTTCGTCCACGTGCGCCCGCTGGACCACCGGCTTGCGGACGGTCGTGATCGCCTCATCGTTGGTTCGGGCTCGCTCGTCACGGTCGGCATTGGTCCCTCGGTTCGTTCGGTATTCGAGATAGCCTCGCCGGGTGACCATTCCCGATCCGCCTCGAAAGGTGCTTACCGTCGACGCTGTGCGCCGGAGCATCGAGACGCTGCACAAGCCGTTCATCCACGAGCAGTTCATCGCGTACTTGCACATCCGCAAGCGTGGCGTCGAGGACGGGTCCATGATCGACATCGAGCCGAGGTGGGGCGACGTATCAGCTCTGCTCGCAGTGGATGGAGGCCCGCCGAACAAACCGCACTACAGGCCGGTGTCGTCACGAACGAAGCATGATCCGGCCGGCTACTGGCTGAATCCGAACATCCCAGGGAGCTACGCGCCGAAGTCGCTGCGGAGCGTGTCGCGCTTCATGCTCGATTCGGCGGGCAACTTCACTCTGCCGAACGACCATGCGCAGCAGTCGCTCGTCGCCCACCTGAAGGGCAAACGGCAGCCCGCGTGGCCGTTTGCGGGTTATTTCCTGCGCAACTACAGCTTCGACCCGAGCGCCGCGACGGCCAGTGACCTGATCGAGGGCTTCCGCCACGTGTTCCGGTTCGATGCGACCGGACCCGGGACCGACTTCGATGTGCTGTTCACGATCGGCGACGAGCCCGACATCGAGTGGTTCGAGCCGCTGACGGCGGCCACGACAGAGGAGGTCCTGGACATGGACAGCACGTTGGCGGAGCCGGAAGATGACTGATCCGATCCCCGGCGCCAGGCGCCTCACGGCAGACGATCTGGGCATCGGTGTGGCAGCACCTGCTGTGGTCCTGCAGGGGTCGAGCGCTCCCGATGCGTCGCCGCTCGATCCCGAAGACCCGCAGTTCCTGGAGATCTCCCGTCTCCGTGAGCAGTTCGGCGGGGTGATCCTGACCGGCCCGCCGGGCACGAGCAAATCGTGGTTGGCCAAGGAGTCCGCGGTTCTGCTGACCGAGGGCGACGAGAGCCGGACAGAGTTCATCCAGTTCCATGCCTCCTACCAGTTCGAAGACTTCATGGAGGGGTTCCGTCCGAAGCAGGACGGCAGCGGCTTCGAGCCGCGGGAAGGCGTGTTCCTCAGACTGGTGAAGCGGGCCGGCGACGATGTCGAGAATCGGCTGTACGTGCTCGTGATCGACGAGCTCAGCCGAGCGGACGTCGGGCGCGTGTTCGGCGAAGCGCTGACCTACGTCGAGCGGTCCAAGCGCAACATCCCGTTCTCGCTGCCCTCGGGCGACGAGCTGGCCATCCCGTCGAACCTGTACATCATCGCGACGATGAACCCGCTGGACCGCGGGGTGGACGACGTGGACGCGGCGTTCGAGCGGCGCTTCGCCAAGATCGAGATGCTGCCCGACTCCGCTGTACTGCGCGAACGGCTCGACGCCAATGGGGTGCCCGACGACCTGGCCGCTCGGCTGCTGGCCTGGTTCGGCAAGACCAACGGCAGGGCGAAGAAGACCCCGGCGGCGTCCGTCGGCCACGCGTACTTCTGGTCGGTCGTGGACGAGGACAGTCTTCGCGATGTGTGGAACTACCAGCTGCGCTACCTGATCGAGCGAGCCTTCAAGTACGACGAGCCGACCCTCAAGGAGGTCGTCGGCGGATGGAACAAGATCTTCGAGGGCCCGGTAGCAGGGACAGATCCCGACGACGAGCCCGACGAGACGCCGTGACGTCGGCGCGCGTCCACCTGACCACGCCGGGGCGCCAGATCGTCGGGTGCAAGGAGTACGCGGAGATACCCGTCTCGCCGGCAGACCTGCTGGGCGCTGACGGCGCTCTGCGCGTCGCAGAGGGCGTGCTCAACCGATACGTCGACGTCGACTTCGCGGATGGCAGGCTGCGTGTCCGAGCCCGCGGGGTGAGCGGCGTGTTCGCGCTCACCGACGAGGTGAGCGTTCAGGTGCGCCCGCGCTTCCCGCTGACGAACCTCACTCACATGGTGTCGGTGTGCGGCTACGTGCCGACGGCGCTGCCCGCGATGCGGACCTACCAGGCGACTGAGCACTGGGAGGACTGGATGCTCGACGTCGTCACCGACGCGTTCCTGGTCGCGGTGGAGGAGATCGAGGAGCGC
This sequence comes from Gordonia amarae NBRC 15530, assembly GCF_000241345.1. GTDB lineage: Bacteria > Actinomycetota > Actinomycetes > Mycobacteriales > Mycobacteriaceae > Gordonia > Gordonia amarae. The sequence continues at coordinate 34,265 of NZ_BAED01000025.1, read as the reverse complement.
GGACTGCTGCGCACCTACCGACGACGGGTCGATGGGTCGTCGTATCCGCACGGCCGCATCGAGATGGGCGCGACCATCAACCGTTACGCCTCGCGCGGGATCGACCACAAGGCGGTGTACTCGTGGTTCGAGAAGACCGCCGACAACCCGGCCAACCGCTGCGTGCGTGCGGCGGCGATGCACCTGCACCGCGCGCACGCTGCACGCCAGTTGGTTTCCGGTGCACGAGAACGTATCTCGCGGCTGGGCAATGCGCTGCGGCTGCTGGACGAGGTGGCCGACGACCATCGGCGCGGGTTTCTGGACGACGCGCTCGTGCGTGGAGCGGGCGAGCTGCCCGACGCGAGGAGCTATTACCGGCCAGCGCTAGATCTGGCCGTCGCCGCCCTGAGCGGGCACGGGCTCGACCTCGATGCCGACAGCGGCTCGATGTCGGTGGGGTCGCTGCTGATCAAGACCGAGGACCTGTTCGAGGAGTTCGTCCGGCTGAGCCTGCAGCGCGCCCTGCAGAACAGCCCGGGGCTGTCGGTGCTGGACGGCAACCTGGAACCGGGGAGGCGTCGGCTGTACGAGAAGGTCGCGGATGAGAAGGCGGTGTCGCTGCCGCCGCATTCGGAGGTGTCGGGCGCCTCGCCGAACGCGACGCCCGACGTGCTCTTCATGGACGACGACGGCGCATTCCCGCTCGTCGCCGACGTGAAGTACACCAACGTGACGCGCCATGCCGAGAGGTCCGAGCTCGAACAGGTGATGACCTACGGCGTCCGGTACCGCAGCCCGGTGGTGCTGACGATCCACCCGCGGCGTCACAACGCCGACGGCGGCCTGGTCGTCTCCGGCACGATCGGCGACGTGGTCGTCGCGCAGTACCGGGTGGACCTGGCCGCCGACGACCTCGACGCCGAGATGCTCGCGATGGCTCAGTCGCTCGAAGCGCTGATCGCGGCCACCGGCTGAACTACTTCACCGCGCGTGGGGTCTGCTGGTCGACCATCGGTACGAGATCCACGCCGACGGCGTCACGGCCGAGACCGACCGCCACGCCCAGCGTCGTCCCGGTGCCGACGAAGGGGTCGAGCACGACGCCCCGGGCCGGAGTGCCGTGGCCGCAGTCGGTCCAGCCGCTCGTCACCTTCTTGGCGAAGGTGAACTCGCGGAAGTACCCGCCGAGAACGTCTTTCGCTTCGGCGGCGAGCGCCTGCACGGACTTGCTGTTGCGGCCGGTGCCGGACTGGAACTTCGTGGCCTTGCCGACGTCGGAGACGCCGGTGGCCTGGATGGCGCGGATGTGCTCGTCGGACAAGCCCGCCTCGTCGGCGAGCTCCATCGCGCGACGCGCCTGCGGACGGTTCGGATCGAGGATGCGGGTGCGCTCCAGGACACGGGTGCGGGGTGCGCCGCAGGTCGTGCAGATCTGGGGCGGGCAGCCGAGCATCACCGCACGGCGGACCAGCTCCTGGGGGAACGGGGCGAGGTGGGCGCTCATGTTGCGCTCGGGGTTGATGTGCCAGACGTCGCCGGGGTTGGCGCCGTTGCCGTACGTCTCGGCGTACTCGTGCAGGTCGTAGTAGTAGCTCTGCTTCGGGGCGAGGTGGATGACGTACTCGTGACGATTGGCCAGCCGGTTCTTCGCCGGCTCGGGCATGCCGCCGTCCTTGGTCCAGATGATGCGGTTGCGCACGAGCCAGCCCGCGTCGACCGCGGCAGCCTCGATGCGGCCGGGGATGCCGACGAGCGACTTCTTGTGGTAGGTGTCGCCGACGTTGAGGAAGACCGATCCGGTGGGGCGCAGGACGCGCTTCCACTCCGCGAGGCATTCCATCATCGCCGAGACGTATCCCTGCGGCGTCGACTCCTGGCCTATCTGGTCATCGTGGCCGTAGTCGCGTTTCTGCCAGTACGGCGGCGAAGTGACCACCAGGTCAACGGAATCGGCCTTGAGCCTGGTGTCGCGCGCATCCCCGGTGACGATCTTCTGCTTGGCCTTTCGCAGTCCCGGCTCCCAGTCCGAGAGTGCTCCGGTGCCGACGACGCCCAGATTGGGCTTCGAGTCGGGAGTGGACAGCCCGCTATCCGGGGCGATCGACATTCTGGTCTCCTTCTCGCGCGCTGTGCCAGTCTCGCCCATCGCGGGGGAGCTAATCGAACAGACGCGCTGATAGTAGGGGATGGATCGGACGTCGGGTGGCCGCAGTCCGGGCGTCGGGCGGCGGTTTCGGCACCGAGTCTGACCCTAGGTCGGGTCAGACCCAAGAGGAATACTACAGGTTAAGTGCGTGTATGTGACCCAAGCAGGGGTCGTTGATAGCATTCAGCGCATGCCCATCCGCGCATTGAGCACCGCCGAGGTCGCTGCGCGCACGGGCGTCCCGGTGGAGGCGTTGCGCTCGATGCTGCGGCGCGGCCAGTTCCCGCAGCCCGACGTCTTGATCGGCGGGGTCACCGCGCGCCAGGTGCGAGGGTGGACGGTCGACACCGTGGACGAGTGGACAGCCGCGCGGTCGCGATGACCTGTTCGATGCTGACGACGTCGAGCGCAACAACCGGCCTGGTAACGCTTCGTCCTGCGGGCTCTACGCTTTCGGTTCGCGCCAGGCGGACGTGTCCCAGTCCCAGCGCCGCGGGCGGCGGGGCTTCCGCGACTCGCCGTGGGCATCGCGAACCCCGGGCTGCTCGCCGGTCGAGCGCATGTTCTCGGCGACGCGCTCGATCATGCGCTCCAACCTCGCCGGGATCTGCTCGATGGCGCGCTGGCGATCGGCGGCGATGAGGCCTTCGAGCCAAAGGTCCGGGTCACCGCCGACCTCGGCGATCATGTAGTCGAGCCATTGCGCGTCGTGCTCGCCGCGACTCAGCGTGAACTGGACCGTGACCGGGGTCGGGGGCTTGTAGTTCGCGATGGTCTCCGGGTCGTTGCGGTGGTCGCCGTTCACGTCGACGACGTGGAATATCAGGGCGCACAGAAGTCGAGAGATGCTGGCGGACACTTCCGGCGGCATCTGGTTCCCCTGGTCGCGGTACTCCGCCCCCATCGTCCCGGCAAGCCTGACGCTCTCCGCGCGGCGGGTGGATTCACCGCGCAGGATTCGGGCGAAACTCGCGGCCTCGCGCTCGGTGAACTCGGGTTCGGCCTCGCGGGCCAGTGCGATGGACGCCTCGATGTCGATCTCGGACAATGGCTTTCCCTCAGTGGTCGTACAGGTCAGTCGGTGCTGGCCGGGTCGATCGGAGCGATGCGGGCCATTAAATGGTCAGCGGTGGCGATCCGAGGGTCCGGCCGCCAGTTCGGAATGCCACGGACCGCCACGAGGCGGACGCCGTCGAGGTCGTCGACGATGGCGATGGCCTGGTCACGGGTACCGATCCGCGCCCCGCCCGGGGTGTAGGCGCGCACGGCGACCAATGCGAGGCCCGGGCCGTCGACGCGGACGGGCTCGTCGATGTTCACGACGCACATCAGGTTGGGGACGTCGACCAGCACGTCGCCTCGGCGCAGGTCGCTGAATCGAACCCGCTCGAATGCAGCCTCGCAGTACAAGCGCCCTCCTTGTCTATATATAACTCGGCCGACTGTGACCTATATCACCAATTGGACCGACGGTGAATGCGGTACTCGACGTCGGGATGGGCAATGAAAACGGTTCTACCTGCGATTTCGTGGCCGTCGAGGTCGATGATGACCAGCGACAGCATGAGGCCGCCGCTGGCCATCGGTTCGATCCCGGTGATGCCCGCGTCGGCGTCGGGGGTGAAGCCGACGATCCGGTCCCCGACACGCAGGTCGCGGGCAGCGACGGTGAGCGGTACGGACGGCACCGCGCCATCCTGTCGCTGAGGTACGACAGTCAGAGGTCGCGGAAGATGAAGCGGCTTCCGCGACCTGTGGGCACGACGGTGAAGTCGCTCTCCAGATCGGAGATCCAGCTGTCCCAGTTGAAATACCTGACGGCGATGTGGTCGTCGGGCAGACCGTCGAACAGGCACAAGTCTTCAGCGAGCTGGAATGCGTAGTCGCGGAACGAGTCCCATTCGCCCGCGTAGTGCTCCTCGAAGTCGCCGACACAGGGCAGGTCGGTATCTCCCTGCGCGACGTACGATCCCGAGCGGACCCAGGCGCACAGCGCCGACCACTGTTCGGGGCTGTCCAGCTCGTCGTAGGCCTCGGCCCAGCCGGTCGCGTCCATCGGTGCGAACTCGCCGTCGACGGGGATGTTGTCGTGGTCGAAGACCCAGAGTTCCTCGTGCGAGGTGGCCCTGCCGCCGTGGATCTGGCGCGGGGTGATGTCGGCGGCCTCGGCCGCGGAGAACCAGTCGCCTCGCAGCCGGCCCTCGTTATAACAAGCGAGGCAGCCGATCCACACGCGTGGCTCGTCGACGGCGGGGCGTGGGTGAGTTGTGGTCATGGCAGCTCTCCGATCAGTGCTTCGACGCGCTGGGCCGCGTGGCCAGGGTCGGTGGTGTTGTGGTCGATGGCGTCCTCCAGCGCCCAGATCGCCCGCACGAGAGGGTGATCGCCGGTGAGGCGGTGGTGCTCGGCGACGTCCCAGGCGCGGGCGATGAGGGGCTCGTGGTCGGTGGCGGCGGTCATTCCCACGGGAGGGCCTCGATCAGGGCATCGGCAGATAGGGATTCGCCGGTGGTGAGGCGGTGCTGCTCGACGGCGGTCTCGATCTGGCCGGGGTTCAGTAGGTACGCGCCTGCCCGGTGGCCGGCACGACCGTCGGTGAGAACGACGCGGGTGCCGTCGGGCACGTCGATTCCGATGACGGCCAGCGCGTCGCGGGCGACTACCTGGGCCTGCCCCGGGGTGTAGAGGTAGTCGTCGTCGACGGGGCCGAGTGCGTTGGCCTGGTTGTGCAGCTCGGCGGCCTCGGCGCGGCTCATGCCGCGGGCGCCGGGAGCCAGATGGCCAGCGTGGATCAAGCGCTCGATCCACGGATCGGTGACGGTGGTGGTGGGTGCGGACATGAGAAGACCTCCTCGACATGGGTGTCGAGGAGGTCAGCTGCCGCCGGCTGTGCCGGTGGGCCGCTACGTCAACGCGGTGATGACGGCTCCGGTGCGACCGGGCAGAGACGCGTCGTGCGGGTCGCGCTCGGTGATCGGAACCGCAGGGCGGGTGAAGTAGTCGTCGAGCAGGGCGTCGACCTGGCTCTTGCTGTCGGCGACGACCACGTGCTGGCCGTGGTCGCGCATCTTCTGGATCATCGCGACCTGGGCGGGACGGGGGTGCTGACCAGGCCGCTTGACCTCGACGAACAGGGTTACCGAGTCGTCGTTGGCGTCGTGGCCCATCAGGGCTCGGTCGGGTACGCCGACGTGCCCTGGTGACGTGAACTTCAGGCAGAGGACGCCTATCTCGGCGCAGCGCTGGACGAGATGCAGCTCGATGGCGGATTCGCGGGGCGCGCTGGATCGGGTGCTCATAGTGTCGATTGTACCGACGAAATCTACTGCGGCACAGCCCTTTATGTTGTCACAGTCAATCGCGGTAGGGGCCGAGAAGGTCTCAATGTCGCAGGGTGTAATTAGGTTCTATGGAGTATTCGGCCGTGGACATCCCGTCGTCGTCGGTGGCCAGGCGCAGCACCTCGGCCTGGATTCTGCGGACGGCCCGGTGCTCGCCGATCGTCTTGAGAACCTGCATGGTTGTCTCCTCTTCCTTGTTATTGATTCGGATCTGATTGTGGTTCAGAGGGTTCCGGCGAACACTCCCCCGGCCAGGCCCACGACGACCGGGACGATGCCCAGGCAGACGAAAGCGGGCAGGAAGCACAGACCGAGCGGTCCGCTGATCGCGACCCCGGCGCGTTCGGCCTTCTCCAGCGCGTGGTCCTCGGCGCGACGGCGGATCGCGACGGCGAGTTCGTCGATACCTGCGGTCAGCGATGCCCCGGCTCGGGCCGATCTGCGTACCAGCATCGCCAGGGACCGGAAATACCATGTGCCACACGATGATTCTTTGTCGGTCTCGTCGGCGGCCAGGGTCCAGGCGTGGTCGGGGTCGGCGCCGAGGGCCAGCAGGTCGGCCGCCGTCGTCATGGGTGCGGCGAGACTGTCCGGTGCCGACGCCGCGACGATCCGCGCAGCCGATTCGACCGGCAGTCCCGACCGCAGGCAGACCGCGAACAGGTCGAGGGCCGCGGCCACGGTGAACGGGTCGTCGGGCCGTACCTCTAGCGCACCGTCACCTTCCCCCACTTCCTGGGGATTCACCCTGTGCAGCAACCATTCCGGCGACGGCCACAGCAGCATCCCGGCGGCCGCGCACAGCCCGGCGAGCAGGATCGGCGCGTTCACCGCGCACTCACCTTCTCGACGATCCGGTCCGACCAGCACAATCCGGCGACAATGAACGCGGTGCCGACGATCAGCAGGATGCCACCGAGTCCGCCGCCGGTGAGCACACCGACCGGGTTGGCGCCGGTGGCCTGACCGAGTGCGATACCGAGCACCGGCAGACCGGCCAGCACCGACGCGGTCGCGCGCGGCCCGGCCAGCCCGGCCCGGGTCCGGGCGTCGAAGGCGTTCTGCGCCAGTACGTCGGTGCGGACGGCCACCAGCAGGTCCGCCATCGGCAGGCCGTGCCGGTCGGACAGGTGCCAGGCGGTGCCGATGCGTTCCCACACCCCGGAATCGGCCCCGCCCCGGGCGGCTTCCAGGCCGGCGACGGAGATCTGGCCACCGAGCACCGCCCGGCCCGCCAGCGACGACAGTCCTTGTGACACCGCAGAATCCGGTCTGACGTGGGCGAGTTCGGCCGCGGCGGCGGCGCACGCGTTCGCGGCGAGGGCGCCGACCGACATCTCGGCGATCATGATCGACAGCGCGGTGAGCAGGTCGGCGTCGGCCTGTTCGGCGGCCAGTCTGCGTCGGCGCCGGGCGTCGCGCCACAGCAGGACAGCGGCCAGCATCGTCGCGGCCACCGCCACCTCGACTCCGAAAGTCATTGCCAGCGCGATGATCAAGATAGGCACCGCCCAGGTCCAGTGCGGTGTCCGCAGTTCCCGGACCGCAGGCCGCATCCGGGTCAGCCGGTATTCGGTGCGACTGGCGGGCCACCACAGCACCGCCACCGCCGCCGCGCACAGTACCGGGACCATCACCGCCCGCCTCCGGTGAGTGCGGGCCGGGCCCCGTCGAATACCGCCCCGTCGAGTATTCCGGTGCCGCGCACCCACACCGGGGCGATGGTGACCAGGCCGTCGGCGCCGCGCCGGACGACCCCGATCTCGGCGACGCCCCGGCGCCCGTCGCGGTCGCGTTCGACGCCGATCACCACGTCGAGGGCGGCGGCGAGCTGGCTGTGCAAGGCCTCGCGGCCCATTCCGCCCAGTGCGGCAAGTGCTTCCATCCGGGCCGGTACCTCAGCGATGGAGTTGGCGTGCAGGGTTCCGGCGCACCCGTTGTGGCCGGTGTTGAGCGCGGTGAGCAGGTCGATGACCTCGGCGCCGCGAACCTCACCGACGACGATCCTGTCTGGCCGCATCCGCAGCGCCTGGCGCACCAGCACCCGCACCGGAACCTCGCCCGCCCCTTCGACATTCGCGGTGCGTGCCACCATCCGCACGACGTGCGGGTGGTCGGGTCGCAGTTCGGCCGCGTCCTCGACGCAGATGATCCGTTCGGCGGCGTCCATCTGCCCGATCATCGCGTTCAACAACGTGGTCTTTCCGGAGCCCGTGCCACCCACGACGACGAAGGCGAGCCGGGCGTCGATGATACGCATGATGAGCGGCACCGCATCAGCGGGAACGGCGCCCGATTCGATGAGTGATCCGAGGTCTTTGCTGGCTGTTCGTAAGACCCGCAACGAGATACAGGTTCCGTCGGCGGCGACGGGCGGGATCACCGCGTGCAGCCGGACGGTGTAGCCGCGGCGGCCGACGCCCGACAGTTGGCCGTCGACCCAGGGCTGGGCGTCATCGAGACGTTTGCCGGCGTTGAGGGCGAGCCTGCCGGCGAGTCGGCGGACGGCGGCTTCGTCGTCGAACACGATGCCGGTGCGCTGCAGTCCGTGCCCGCGATCGACCCACACCTGCCGCGGCCCGCTGACCAGAACGTCGGCGATATCCGGTTCGGCCAGAAGCTGTTCGAGCCGGCCGGCGCCGGTGAGTTCGGTCTGCAGATGCCGCAGCGCCGCCAGGAGGTCGGCGTCACCGAGCACCCCATGCGCTTCGGCACGGATCGCGGCGGCGATGACTTCCGGTGTGGTGTCCGATGATTCGGCTGCGAGCTTGTCGCGTACGCGATCAAGGAGGCCGTCGTCGATGGGCATGCCGTTCATCGTGCCTCCGATTCCGCCGTTCCCCGCTCACCTGCCCGGCCGGACAGTGAATCTGTGGATAACTTGGGCCTGTGGATGATTCGCACACCCGGTCGGCGGCTCATGGCTGCCGGACCGGGGTGTGGTGGGCGGCCCGGGCGATGATCGCGTCGCACGCCCGGCCCAGCGGACCGTGCGCGGACACGCGCAGCCGGTCCCGTTCGAGCCGGGACGGCAGCCGTGGGTCGGGACGATACGAGGCGAGCAGGCCGAGTCCGATCGCATCGGCGATCGCGTTGGCGCGCAACCCTCCTGGCGACGGCCCGCGCACCACGAGCGCCACGTCGGCACCACGGTCGAGGATTCCGGGGACGATGGCTCTGGTCGCGGATACGGCGTGCAGCGAGGCGACGGTCACGACGACGACGAGGTTGACGGAGTCGATGACGCTGTCGCGAAGCGCGGTGGCGGCCCGTGGGGTGTCGACGACGACCAGGGTGCCGTGGGAGCGCGCCGCGTCGAGTGCGGTGACCACCGCTTCGGGGCGGATCGGAGCGTCGTCGCCGGTTGCGGGGCGTCGGGGCGCGAGCACCGACAGGTGCGGGCCGTATCGGGGCAGAACGGCGGCCAGCGCGTCCCCGCCGACGGCCCCGCGTTCGACGGTCAGATCCTGCCAGCGCAGCCCGGACACCGATTCGAGACCGAGCAGCAGATCAGTCCCGCCACCCAGCGCATCGACATCGAAAAGCATTGTGTGAGTTCCATTGTCGGACAACTTCAGGGAGATCGCGGCTGCCAGCACGCTGGCCCCGGCTCCGCCGTGACCGCCGATGACGGCAATCGCGCCGGCGGAATGCCTGCGCGGTCGCCGGATCTCGCTGAGGACGCGGACCAGCTCGGCGTCGCCGCCCGGCAGGACGACGGTGTGATCGGCGCCGAGCCCGATGGCCTCCGGCCAGGACACCGCGCCGTCTCCCGACCCGACGACCACGATCCCGGCCCGCCGGGGCGGTCCGAGCGCGGCGAGCGCACTGACCGCCGCCGCGTCGACGATGACGGCACGCGCCCCGAGCCAGTCGCGCCGGCAGTTCCCGGGTTCGCGGCGCACGAGGCGGTATCCGGCGGCCGCCGCACAGCGCGCGACGTCGTCGGTCAGGTGGTCGTCGATGAGGGCGAGCACGTCATCAGGCATGCCTGACATCGTCAGCGGAGAATTGCCTCGCCATCGCCGCGCGGACCCCAGAAACCGGAATCTGTGGATAAGTCAGGTTCCATCCACAGGGACATCGTCGTCTCACCGGGTTTCGAGGCTCCTCGCCTAACGGCTCGTCACACCTCAACCTGCGGGAACACCCCTCACACCCCAACCAGCGAGAACAACCCCCAACTCAACCAGCGGGAACAACCACTCAAGGCAACAGGCCATATGCCACCGCAACAACATGTTTGGCCGCCAGGGAAAGTCTGTTGAGACGGAGCGTCGCCGGTCTGGACGACGGAGCGAGCGGGGAGCCTGCGACCCCGAGCGATGGAGGAAGACCGGCGGTAAGCGCAGTCTCAACAGACTTTCCCCAAAATAGAGGACAACCCCGGCCAGGGGGGAGGAGGCCGGGGTTGTCGGCGTTTCAGCCCCGGGGGGTCGGGCTGAATCGCTCCGGTATTACAACCGGGTATCCACGACTATACACACGATCTGAGCGGATGCAAGCCGATCCGTTACCTGCGTGGATGTTGTTCGGTTTCATGCGGTGGCCAGCGCATATGCGCGATGGACTGCGGTCCGCTTCGCCCGGGCATCCGCGATCCGGACCACAGTCCACCCACTTCCGGGCATCTTCGCAGGTAAAAGCAGGTATTCCCAAGGTGCATATACACCCCGGCCGGCGATCTCGCACCACAAAATCCGGGCCCGAAAATTGGACGGCGAGACGTCTTGCTGTGACCGGAATCACGGTGTACAAACGTTGTTACGGAATCCCGGAAGGCCAAGTTCGAGCCGGAAGAGAAGGCACGAACCCCCAAGTCGGGCAATTCCCAGCACGGGCGGCAAGCACCCACGCGGAGCGCGCCGCAATAAGGCAAAAGCGTTGTGCACCTGCGACACTGAGACCGATCAACAACTCTCACAGACCCGCTAGGGACGACGAGGATTCGGGGAGGTCCCGAATCACACGACGACCGTCGCCCAGCGCGCGGATCTCCGAATGAGAGCGGCGCTTCACCCGGACACGGCAGCAGCCGATCAGGACGAATCCGCTTCGTGAGAGTCGAGAGAAAGCCACAGTCCCTCGCCGAGGTGATCCCACAACCCACCAAGCACGCTTGGTAACTTGGGTCCGTGCTACGCGGGTGGTGGCCTGGCAGATGTCAGGACACCGCCCGCGTTTTATTTTGTGGGAAGTCTCGGGTTCCACTCACCCCCGGTCTTCCCTCCTCCTTCACGCGGGCTCGCAAGCTCCCCCGGCTCAGTCGTCAGTCCAGACCGGGGACGCTCCACCCGAACTTCCCACGCGACCAGGATTCCTGGTCACCCTGGCATCGGCCCGTCGCCGAGTGGTGGAATCGTTCGCAGGAGGCCGATGCCGAGGCGACCACCTGTTTGGCCGACCGGGCGGGTTGAGTTTTTCTGCCCCGCCCGTTCTGGACGAAGGAGCCTGCGCGAACGACTGAGGAAGAATGGGACCAAGGGGCAGAAGAACTCAGGCCCGCCGCATCTACACCGCGTCGGCTATGGATTTCGCTTCTGCGGCACCGGCTTCGAGTGCTTCGCAGGTCAGCAGGATCCAGTTTCCGAGACCTTCGGGCGTGCCGGCGGCGAATCCCTGGGCGAAGGCCCGGTAATCCTTGATGCGTTTGAGCCAGGTGACCTCGGGGACACCCAGGTTGTGCGGGTCCAGGCCCGTCGACGTGCACACCAGTCTCGACGCGGCGCGAGCGATGATGCCGTTGGCGGTGGGGAACGCGTCGAGGGTGAGCAGTTCACCGTGGACGACGGCCGCCAGCACCGGACCGGGCACCGTGGTGGCGCCGCTGATGAGCTGGCCGAGCAGGTCGAGCCGGGCCGCGACGTCGGCTCCGGCGCGGGGCCGGCCGAGTTCGTCGGGATCGTCGACCATGTCGGCGGCGGCCAGCATGTGCAGCCGGGCCAGTGCCTGGGCCGGTGCGCGCCGGAACACGCCGGTCAGCTGATCGAGGGAGTCGCCGTCGAGGGCCTGGGCGACGCGCATCGCCCCGGCGAGGATCGGATCATCGAAGTCGCCGTCGCGGCGCAGTTCGACGCTGCCGCCGTCGATGGCCGCCGACGATCTGCCCGCACGCCACGACGCCTCGGTCGCGGTTTTGTCCCAGCCGCGCAGGTTGGCGCGGTGCCGGTGGACGGCGCTGAGGGCGTCGCGCGCCTTCTCGGCCGCCTCGGCGACGCCGGGCAGGGCGACGAGCGGTGCCAGCGGATCGATTCCCACGATGCCCACCCTATCGACGCCCGCCCTATCGGCCCGCCCCGCCTGGTCCATTCGGCGCACCACGGCGACCATTCGGCGCGAATCGGACCGTACTCGCCCGCAACGCCACCCCAACGTGACTACCCTCACAATCACACGAGAACGTGCGGCGTCCCTCGCCGTGCGCAGCCCGTCCATGATCGGGCGAACCCCGATCATGGACGTCGGACCATACCTAAAAGTTTGCGGTCCGAAAGACTAGCCCGGTAGAGACTCACCGAAGAGAAAGGCCTGGAAAAGATGACTTCCACCTCCGCCCACCCCGTCGAGAGCTTCCCGCCGTCGGAGGAGTTCGCCGCCCAGGCCAACGCGGGCGCCGAACTCTACGACCGGGCCGAGGCGGACCGGCTCGAGTTCTGGGCCGAGCAGGCCCGTCGTCTCGACTGGGCGACCGACTTCGGTGATGTCCTCGACTGGAGCAACGCCCCCGTCGCCAACTGGTTTGTCGGCGGCAAACTGAACGTCGCCTACAACTGCGTCGACCGGCACGTCGCCGCGGGCAAGGGCGACCGGGTGGCCATCCACTGGGTGGGTGAGCCCGGCGACAGCCGCGACATCACCTACGCGCAGCTGCAGGCCGAGGTGTCCAAGGCCGCCAACTATTTCTCCTCCATCGGCCTGGTCGCCGGCGACCGCGTCGCCATCTACATGCCGATGGTCCCCGAGGCCCTCATCTCGATGCTGGCGTGCGCCCGCCTGGGCCTGACCCACTCGGTGGTGTTCGCCGGTTTCTCCGCCGGTGCGCTGCGCTCCCGCGTCGACGACGCCGAGGCCAAGCTCGTCATCACCACCGACGGCCAGTACCGCCGCGGCAAGCCCGCCCCGCTGAAGGAGGCCGTCGACGAGGCCCTCGGCACCGGTGACGACGCCGCCGCATCCGTCGAAAAGGTGCTCGTGGTGCGCCGCACCAACCACGACCCCGACCTGAACTGGGTGCAGGGGCGCGACGTGTGGTGGGAGGACACCGTCGACGAGCAGTCCGACACCCATGAGCCGGAGGCCTTCGACTCCGAGCATCCCCTGTTCCTGCTGTACACCTCGGGCACCACGGGCAAGCCGAAGGGCATCGTGCACACCTCGGGCGGCTACCTGACGCAGGCCAGCTACACCTTCCACTACGTGTTCGACCACAAGGAAGGCCGCGACGTCTTCTGGTGCGGCGCCGACATCGGCTGGGTCACCGGCCACACCTACCTCGTGTACGGGCCGCTGTCGAACGGTGCCACCGAGATCGTCTACGAGGGCACCCCCAACTCCCCCAACGAGCACCGGCACTTCGAGGTCATCGAGAAGTACGGCGTGACCATCTACTACATCGCGCCCACCCTCATCCGCACCTTCATGAAGTGGGGCCGGGAGATCCCCGACGCCCACGACCTGTCCAGCGTGCGCCTGCTCGGCAGCGTCGGCGAACCGATCAACCCGGAGGCCTGGAGGTGGTTCCGGGAGGTCATCGGCGCCGGTAAGGCCCCGATCGTCGACACCTGGTGGCAGACCGAGACCGGCGGCATCATGATCTCCCCGCTGCCCGGCGTCACCGCCACCAAGCCGGGTTCGGCGATGGCGCCGCTGCCCGGTATCAGCGCCAACATCGTCGACGACAACGGCAACCCGGTCAGTGCCGGCGAGCAGGGCTACCTGGTGCTCGACAAGCCGTGGCCGGCGATGCTGCGCGGCATCTGGGGCGACCCGGTCCGCTTCAAGGAGACCTACTGGTCACGCTTCGCCGAGCAGGGCTGGTACTTCGCCGGTGACGGTGCCCGCTACGACGACGACCACGCCCTCTGGGTGCTCGGCCGCGTCGACGACGTGATGAACGTGTCCGGGCACCGCATCTCCACCTCCGAGGTCGAGTCGGCGCTGGTCGGGCATTCGGGGGTCGCCGAGGCAGCGGTCATCGGTGCCGCCGACGAAACCACCGGCCAGGGCATCGTCGCGTTCGTCATCCTGCGCGAAGGGGTGGAGAACACCGGCGAACAGCTGATCGCCGAGCTGCGCCAGCAGGTGTCGATCGAGATCTCCCCGATCGCCAAGCCGCGCGAGATCAACGTGGTGCCCGAACTGCCCAAGACCCGCTCGGGCAAGATCATGCGCCGCCTGCTCAAGGACGTGGCCGAGGGCCGCGAACTCGGTGACACCTCCACACTGGTCGATCCGTCCGTTTTCGAGGCGATCCGCACCCGCAAGGCCTGATGATCCCGCCCGCATGATCCCGACGCAGCGCCACCGGCGAGAAATCCCGGTGGCGCTGCGTCGTGGTATTGCGGGCAAAGCATGGCAACATATGCCCATACCCGATCTACGGAGGATGTAGTGAGCCGACCCGTGCCCCCCGGCAACCAGAGTGTCCCGTCGATCCCGCTGCGGGATGCGAACGTCGGCAAGGACGGCGAACCCAGCATCGGGAATCTGGTCAAGGACGCCACCGCCAGCGTGTCGACGTTGTTCCGCGCCGAGGTCGCGCTGGCCAAGGCCGAGCTGGTGGATGCGGGTAAGAAGGCGGGCGCCGGTACCGGCCTGTTCGCCGTCGCCGGTGTGATGGCCCTGTACACCAGCCTGTTCTTCTTCTTCTTTCTCGCCGTACTGCTCGACGTATGGCTGCCGGCGTGGCTGGCGTGGCTGATCGTGTTCCTCATCCTGCTGACCGTCACGATCATCGCGGGCGTCGTCGGCTACATCATCTTCCGGAAGGTCCGCGGGCCGCAGAAGACCATCGAGTCCGTCAAAGAGGTACAGACCGTGCTGCCGCGCGGCATTCCCGGAAACGACGCACCCCCCGCGGTCGACGCCCGGGCCGGGTACCCGCCGATACCGCCGGCGCACGACCCGCGGCGCTGACGTTGGCCGCTGCGCCGGATCCCTCGAGCGTCCGGTTTCCCGGCCCCTGGCATGACATCGAGTGGCATCACTTCGATGTGCGTGCCAACGGGCTGAAGTTTCACGCCGTCGAATGCGACCCCACGGGGTCACCCGACAGGCAGCTCGTTCTGCTGCTGCACGGATACACCGAGTTCTGGTGGGGCTGGCGGCATCAGCTCCAGGCTCTCACCGACACCGGTTACCGTGCGGTCGCCGTCGACCTGCGCGGTTACGGGGACAGCGACAAACCGCCCCGCGGCTACGACGGCTGGACCCTCGCCGGCGACACCAACGGCCTGGTCCGGTCCCTCGGCCATCGCACCGCCACCCTCGTCGGCAATGCCGACGGGGGTCTCGTGTGCTGGGCGACGGCCACCCTGCATCCGCGGGTCGTCGACCGGATCGCCGTCGTCGCCTCCCCACATCCGCGATCGCTGCGCCGGGACGTGCTGCTGCACCGGGTGCAGCGCAAGGCGTTCCTGTCCGGCTTCCTGCACAACCAGCTGCCGAGGCTCGGTGAACGCCGGCTCACCGGCCACGACGCGCGGTTCGTCGACCACTACTTCCGGCACCTGTCGTCACCGCAGTGGCAGCGGACCACCGACTTCGCCGACACCGTCACCCACAACAGGTCGGCGATGCAGATCCCGTACGTCGCGCACTCCAGCCTGGAGTACCGGCGCTGGGCCTTCCGTTCCCAGTTCCGCCCCGACGGCGCCAAATTCATGAAACTCATGGACCGCAGGCTGTCGGTGCCGGTCCTGGCGCTGCGTGGCGCCGATGACCCGTACATCTTCGAACGCCCGCTCAGCCGCTCCGGCCGCTACGCGGCACACTTCACCTACGCCGAGATCCCCGGCAGCGGCCATTTCGCCCACCAGGAACAACCCGAAGCGGTCACCCGCCACCTGCTGGACTTCATCAAGAGCTGATCCTTTCCCTGCCATCCCGCCGGTTGAGGTGCGAGCCTGCGAGCCTCGAAATCACGCGAGATGACATGTGTCGGCTCACGGGGTTTCGAGGCTCGTCGCTTACGCTCCTCACACCTCAACCGGCGGAGGTGGCTCGTCGGTCGGCGATCGGGATCAGTCGCCGATGCACGAGTGCGTGCTCACTCTCGCCGACCTGTTGGCCGAGGTTTGCAGGTCCGTGCTCACCTGCTCGGCGGTGAGCACGAAACCCGTTTCGTCGGCGGGGTCCTGGGAGGCGCCGAACACCACGCCGAGCACTTCGCCCTTGCTGTTGATCAGCGGCCCCCCGGAGTTGCCCTGCCGGATCTGCCCGCGCACGGTGTACACCTCGCGGCGCACCTGCTGTGAGCCGTAGATATTGGGTCCGGACAGGCGGATCACGTTGCGCACCCGGACCGCGGTGGCGGTGAACGGGCCACCGCCGGGGAAGCCGAGGGAGACCGCGTCGTCGCCAGTGCTCGCCTGCTTGCCGGCGAAGTCGAGGGCGGGGGCGGTGAGGCCGGGGACGTCGAGGACGGCGACGTCGTTGTTGTAGTCGAACAGGACGACGCGGGCGGTGAGCTGCTCCCCGGATTCGGCTTCGACGGTGAGCCGCCGGGTGCCGGCGACGACGTGCGCGTTGGTCATGACCCGTTCGGGGGAGACGACGAATCCGCTGCCTTCGAGTTCCTGCCTGCAGCTCGGTGCGACGCCGACGATCTTGACGACGCTCGGCCGTACCCGGCTCACGACCCGCGTCTGGGCGAGCGTGTCGTCGGGCGGCGCGACGCTGGTGACGGGTGCGCGCCCGAACGGCCCGATGACCTCGGGCAGGCCGGAGTTGTCGAGGAGTGCGCTGAAGTCGTTGGGCAGGTTGCGCAGCCATTGGGGTGCGAGGTCGTCGACGACGCCGAGCACCGACGAGTCGCGGACCGCGCCGGCCACCTTGGGCGGGCCGGAGTTGGAGACGGGGATGGCCAGCAGCCAGGCGGCGATGATCACCGCGACCACCTGCAGGACAACCCCGACGACACTGTCGACGACGCGCGCGGCCTGCGAACGCATGCCGCCGCGGGCGGCGCGGCCCAGCACCAGGCCGGCGACCTGGCCGGAGATGACGAGCACCACCAGCAGCGCGATGCCGATGAACAGGCGTGTCTCCCGAGAGTCGACCTGTTCCATCAGTTTGGGGGCGAGCAGGATCCCGGCGACGGCACCGGTGAGCACACCGATGAATGCCAGCGCGGACGCGATGGCGCCCTGCCGGTAGCCGCTGATGCCGACGAGGATCGCGACACCGACGACAATGAGGTCGACCCACACCGAGTCCGTCATGTCCCTGCCCCCGTCTTACTCCCCGCCCCCGTCTTACTCCCCGCCCCCGTCATGATCCTGCGCCCGTCATCGACCGTGGTCCTCGCCGACCGGATTGACCCAGCTCGACTGTGGGAGGTCGGCGAGGGCGATCGCCTCGTCGAGGGGCCGCACGTCGTCCTTGTCCCAGGGGACCTCCCACCCGGACACCTCGGCGATCGCGGCGATCAGGCCGCCGGTGAATCCCCACACCAGCATGCCGTCGACGAAGAACGCCGGACCCTTGTACACACTGCCTCCCAGGACGGACCGTTGTACCTGGAAACGGTTGTCGGGGTGCAGCAGTTCCCGCATGTTGACGCGGCTGACGCGGGCGGTCTCGCCGGTGTCGACGACCCCGACGGGTCCGGGTTCACGCCAGTGCCCGATCACCGGGGTGACCTCGAATCCGGAGGCGGGAACCGGGAACGGCATCAGGTTGGCGAGGATGTCGACGCCGTCGGCGACGAGCCCGGTTTCCTCGTTGGCCTCGCGCAGCGCGGTGCCGACGGGGAACTCGTCGCCCGGGTCGAAGCTGCCGCCGGGGAAGGCCACCTGACCGCTGTGCTGGCGCAGGGTGGGTGCGCGCTGGGTGAGCAGCACGTCGACGTCGCCGGGCAGCCCGCCGTGCGCGGTGGGATCGGCGTCCCACGAGCCGGCGAACAGGATGAGCACCGCGGCGGTGCGTTTGTTGCGCTGGATCATCGACATCCAGCGCGTCCGGTCGCCGCCGCGGCCGAGGACTCGAGCGGTGACGGCCGAGACGTCGTCGGTGAGGGTGTGCAGCCAGGGCGGTATCTGCTCCTGCGGGACCAGAGGTCCGTGGCTTTGATCACCGTCGGCAGGAGTTGTGCTCACGTGTCCACCCCCAGGTGCGTGCGTACGGCACCGGCGATGTCGTCGGTGTTGTGGAAGACCTGCGGCAGGACCTTGGCGACAGTACCGTCGGCGCGCACCAGGACGGTCGACGGGAACACCCGCGGGGCACGCAGGGCGGCCGCGATCTTGCCGTTGGTATCGAGGGTGGCCGGGAGCCGCACGCCGAGTTCGCTGAGGAACTTCAGCACCAGGTACGGATTGCCGGCCCCCTCCTTGGCGTGCACGGTGAGCACGTTGACCTTGCTGCCCGCGCGGGCGGCGTACCGGGACAGGATCGGCAGTTCCTGCCGGCACGGATAGCACCAGGTGGCCCACATGTTGATCAGCAGCGGGGTGCCGGCGGTGCCTTCGCCGAGGTTGTACGGCCTGCCGGTCCCGAGGCATTCGGCGACGATCCCGGCGAGCGCGGCGTGGGTGCCGGGCGCCGCGGTGGGTGCCGGACAGTCGGCGAGGGCGGCCTCGGTCCGGGCCCCGGCGAGCTCACCGGCGTCGACGGGGACGCTGGTCTGGGTGCCGACCGTGGTCGTGGTGTCTCCGGAGATCACCCGGTCGTCGTCACCGCGCGGCCAGATGGCCACCACCAGCGCGACCATGACGACGACGAACACGATCGTCCATCTGGCCGCGGGTGGGAAGCGCGACGGTCGCGACGTGCGGGTCGGCGTCGTCCCGTCCCGCGAGTCCGGTGTGCTCTGTGCTGCTGTGTCGCGCGGTTCGTCCGTGCTCATCATTCGGTAACCGCGTCACCGATCCCTGCCAGCGCGAGCAGATGCGGGGTCTCGGGACCCTTCACCAGCGCGGCGGCCGCGAGCTTGTCGACGGGCCCGTCCCCGTACGAGGGGCAGTCCTTGGCGAGGATGCACACGCCGCACGCGGGCTTGCGGGCGTGGCAGACCCGGCGGCCGTGGAAGATGATCCGGTGCGACAGGTCTGTCCACTCCTTGCGTTCGATGAGTTCGCCGACGGCCCGTTCCACCTTCACCGGGTCGGTTTCCTCGGTCCACCGCCATCTGCGGACGAGCCGCCCGAAGTGGGTGTCGACGGTGATCCCGGGAACACCGAATGCGTTGCCGAGCACCACGTTGGCGGTCTTGCGCCCGAACCCGGGCAGCGTCACCAGGTCCTCCAGCCTGCCCGGCACCTCGCCGTCGAACCTGCTGACCAGCGCCTGACCGAGCCCGATGATCGAGTTGGCCTTGTTCCGGTAGAAGCCGGTGGACCGGATCAGCTCCTCGAGTTCGGTGCGGTCGGCTTCGGCGTAGGCGCGGGCGTCGGGGTACCGCGCGAACAGTGCCGGGGTGACCTGGTTGACGCGCACGTCGGTGCACTGCGCCGACAAGATGGTGGCCACCGACAGTTCGAGCGGGGTGGTGAAGTCGAGTTCGCAGTAGACATGCGGGAACGCGACCTTGAGGGTGCGATTCATCCGCCGGGCCCGGCGCACCAGACCGAGCCGGGTCTCGTCGCGGCGGGTTGCCGACCGCACGGACCCCGACGACGTCGCCGGTGTGGTTCGAGGGCTCACCGGATTCAGACTAGTGCCTGGTGGCTGAGAGAGTCCCCGGGTGTCCGCCACGTCTGTCCGGGTCGGGCCGGCCGGGGACAGACATGGCGCGATTCACTTCGGCCGGCGTCCGTGATCTGCGCGATGATCTCGCGCGTCATCGTCCGAGATCGGTGCGCGGTGCGTTCTGGCGTGTCGTCCATGCGGTTGATAACAAGTCGGTGACAGCACGGCTCTGGGTTTCGCCCTCGAGGGGGCGATTGTGTTTACTGTCCGTATGCAAGGGCTCGCCGCGTTGCTCGTCCCCGCCGTACTCATGCTGTTCGCCGTCGCGATGGACAGGGTGCAGTGCCGCATCGACAGGCTGTCGGTGTCTGCGGCACACGTCGATGAGTTCCTGGCCGACGCCGACGACCAGGACGTCAACAATCTCGCCAAGACCGGGCTGCCGGCCGCGCTCGACGAACTCCGGGACCGCCGCGCCGGACGCGACGATCTCCTCACCGAATCCGGCCTCCTCACCGAATCCGGCGAGGTCGATCTCCAGGGGGCACGCTTCCGGGCGAGCTGACCGGCCAAGACTTCCGGCCCACTCCGATGCTGATCGGGGTGGGCCGAATTGTTACCGCAACACATGTTATCGAGACCCGAACACCACATTGACGCACAAGTGACCCATTCAACACTTATGCTGGGTGCCGGAGTAGCCTGTCACCTTGAGTTGGGTGATTGAACGAGAAAGGTTCCTAGTGGAGGAAGTACTGGCGCGGGCGGGCATTTTTCAGGGGGTCGAGCCCTCCGCCGTCGCGGCGCTCACCAAAGAACTTCAACCGGTCGATTTTCCGCGTGGACATGTGATTTTCCACGAGGGTGAGCCGGGTGACCGCCTGTACATCATCCTGTCGGGCAAGGTGAAGGTCGGCCGCCGGTCGGCGGACGGTCGTGAGAACCTGCTGACCATCATGGGACCGTCGGACATGTTCGGCGAGCTGTCCATCTTTGACCCGGGTCCGCGCACGTCGTCGGCCACCACGGTCACCGAGGTGCGTGCGGTGTCGATGGACCGCGACGCCCTGCGCAAGTGGATCCAGGACCGCCCGGAGATCGCCGAACAGCTGCTGCGCGTGCTGGCCCGACGCCTGCGCCGCACCAACAACAACCTGGCCGACTTGATCTTCACCGACGTTCCCGGCCGTGTGGCCAAGCAGCTGCTGCAGCTCGCGCAGCGCTTCGGCACCCAGGAGGCGGGCGCGCTGCGCGTGACCCACGACCTCACGCAGGAGGAGATCGCCCAGCTGGTCGGCGCCTCCCGCGAAACCGTCAACAAGGCCCTGGCCGATTTCGCCCAGCGCGGTTGGCTGCGGCTGGAAGGCAAGAGCGTGCTGATCGCCGATTCGGAGCGGCTGGCCCGCCGCGCCCGCTAGCGGTTCACAGCTTTACGACGATGCCCGTCACCTCACGGTGACGGGCATCGTTCCGTTCCGCCAACCATCTTGATCCCTGAGGCCGAAGTGACCAATCATCTTGATCCCTGAGGCCGAAGCGACGAAGGAGCGAGGGACGCGTTGGGTCCGGCGAGGGACGCGCATAACGCCACCACCGCCAAAAACCGCACCCTCACACGTCCCGCAGATACTCCAACTGCGTCTTCACCGACATCTTCGCCGCCGGCCACAGCTTCTTGTCTACGTCGGCATACACCCGCTTGACCACCTTCATCGGTTTCGCCTCGTGAGGCGACTTGCCCATCGCATCGAGCGCGGCGACGATCTGGTCGATCCGTTCCTCCCGGTGCGCCTTGTAGAACCGGGCCACGGGGATGAGCGCCGGGTGGTCGGGTCCGTGTGCCGGCAGCAGGTGGCACTGCTCCCCCTCGACGATGAGCCGGTTGAGCGAGTTCATGTAGTCGCGCAGACCGCCGTCGGTGGGGTCGAGGACGGTGGTGCCGCTGCCGAGGATGGTGTCACCGGTGAGCATCGCCCGGTCGTCGCCGTGTTCGACGAGGAAACTCACCGAGTCCCCGGAATGCCCGGGGGTGAACAGTACGGTGATCTTCAGCCCGGCGGCCTCGATGACCTCCCGGTCGCGTAGCGGCGGCGCGTCGCGGCAGTGTTCGTCGAGCCGCGCCCGCGTGGGCACCTTGGTGCGTTTGTACAGTTTCGGGATGGCGCCGACATGATCGTGGTGCCGGTGGGTGATCAGGGTGAGCACGATGCCGGGCTGCTCGGCGATCCGCTTGACGTGTTTGCCGTGCCGCGGCGGACCGGGGTCGACGATCACGCATTCGGGATGGCCCGGGGCCCGCAACACGTACGTGTTGGTGCCGTCGAGCTCCATCATGCCGGGGTTGTTGCACAGCAGCACCGACGCGAACGGCGTCACCGGCCGCAGCACGCCATACGCGGGGTGGGCGGGGGCCCCGTCACGAACATCTTCGGTCATCTTTCGCACACTACGCCGCCCGGCATCCTCTTCTTCAGTCCCCGGTTCCGTGCGTTGTTCCATCCCGGCCCGGAGACCGGCGCTCACGCATCGGCGGTAGCGGAATCGGTCGCGGCCGGGGCCAGGACGATGTCGAAACGGGCTCTCGTCCACGGGCCGTCGATCGCCCGGCCGTCGGGGGTGGCCGTTCCCGCGGGCTGCTCGGCAAAGTCCTTGATCAGCGACTCCTTGACCCCGAAAACACTGTCCCTGTCGAGTAGCTCGTCGCCGCGCACGAAGATGTGGGTGACGAGCCTGCGGCACCCTGGCGCGGTCACCATGAAGTGCAGATGCGAGGCGCGGTACGGGGAGCGGCCCACGGCCTGCAGCATCGCGCCGACCGGCCCGTCGTACGGGATGGGGTACGGCGTCGGGGTCAGCCCCCAGAAGCGGTAACTCCCGTCGTCGTCGGTGAACAGGTGCGCGCGGGCGGCCACCCGGCCGTCGGTGTACTGGACGTCATACAGGCCGTCGTCGTCGGCCTCCCACACCTCGATACGCGCACCGGGCAACGGCGTCCCGTCGGTGTCGGTGACGGTGCCCTCCACCCAGCACGGCTGCCCGGACGCACCGAAGGACATGTCGCCGCCGCGTTCGATCCGGGGTGCGTCCTCGACGAAGAACGGGCCGAAAACGGTGGCCTCGGTGGCGTCCCGGTACGCCTCGTTGTTGATGGCGATGGTCTGCATGGATGCGCCGAGGGTGTCCGACAGCAGAATGAATTCCTGACGCCTGTCGTCGGTGATATGCCCGACGGCGGTGAGAAACTCGATGGCCCTGGCCCATTCGTCCTCGGTGAGCCGCACCTCACGCAGGAACGAATGCAGGTGCCGCACCAGCGCCAGCATCACCTGTGCGAGCCGCGGGTCGGTGCACTGGTCGAACGAGTGCACCACCCGGTCCAGCACATCGTCCTCCGCGGCCACCTGCGCGGCCGAGAGCGCCGGATGGGGTGTCTCGTGCCGGCTTTCGGCGTCGGCGAGCCGGATGTCGATCTTGTTCTCGCTCATTGTTGTTGAGATCCTGTCTGGTTGTCGTGGCCGGCCCGGACGGCGTCGGGATCGTCCCCCGACCACGCCGCCCGCAACAGTGCGGTGAGCGAATCGGTGGTGACGGGTGTCGGGTTGCCGGCCGGTATCGCCGCCATGATCGGCGTGACGGCCTCGGCGATGCCGGCCTCGGGCATGCCGTAGTCCTTCAACGCCACCGGGGCGTCGAGCGTGTGCCGCAAGGCGCTGAGCCCGGCGCCGGCGGTGGCCGACCCGAATGCCTGCGCGATGCGGCGTTCCGCCCCGGGGGCGTTGGGGGCGTTGAACGCCAGCACATACGGCAGCACCACCGCATGGGTCTGCGCGTGCGGCAGGCCGAACATGCCGCCGAGGACGTGGCAGATCTTGTGATGCATGCCCGATCCGGCCGAGGCGAAGCTCACCGCGGCCAGATAGGCGCCGTACAGGGTCTGTTCGATGCCTGCAAGACGTTCGTCGCCGACCGCGTCGGCGAAGCCGGTCAGCCCGGCGGCCAGCGCCCGGATCCCTTCCTGCGCCAGCGCCTGGTCGATCGGATCCGTGCGGGGACCCCACATCGAATCCACGCAGTGCGCCAACGCGTTCAGCGCGCTGGCCACCGTCAGCTCCCGGGGCAGGGAGGTCAGGAGGGTGGCGTCGTAGACGACCGCCGCCGGCAGCACCCTGTCGTCGACGCCGGTGGTCTTGATGCCGTTGTCGGTGAGCCCCCACACGTTGGTCGCCTCGCTGCCCGAGTACGTCGTCGGCACCGCGACGATCGGCAGTCCGGTGTCCCGCGCGACGGCCTTGGCCAGCCCGGTGGCCGAACCCCCGCCGATGCTGACCAGCATGTCGGCACCCGATCCGGCGGCGGCCGCACGGGCACGTCCGGCCACGTCGACCGGTACGTGCATCACCACTTCGTCGTGGCGCAACACGACGGGTACCTGTTCGGCGATCCTGTCGGCCTGCGCGCTCTCCCGGTCCGAGGCGATCAGCATCACCCGCGACGCCCCGAGTTCTTCGGCTTCGGCGGCCACCGCCTCGGGCATCGCCTCCGCCGCGAAGGTCACCCGCTGCGGCAGTGTCCGGTGCCGGAATGCCCACGTCATCGGCCGAGCACCGTGGTGAGCGCGGTCCGCAGCGCCGCTGTCGGGTCGTCGGGCACACTCATTGCCCGCCAGGCGATGTGCTTGTCGGGCCGGACCAGGACCGCACCCGATTCCTCGACCTCACGCTGCCGCGCCCAGTCGTAGTACAGGTCGGTCACCGCCTGGCCCGGTCCGATCACGACGGTGTCCAGCGGAACCCCGAGTTCGCGGGCGACGGTGCCGGCCGCGTCGGACCACCCGCCCCCGGAGATACCGGTGAACAGGGTCCAGCGCGTGTACGGGGCCAGATCCATCATCGCCAGCCGGGTGGTGTTGTCGCCGACCCAGGCGTGTGGCAGATGAGCACCGGGTGACGTCGACACCGCGTAGTACAGGTCCGGGTCCTGTTTGCCGGGCTCGGGAACCGGCCGGGTGCCGTCGGAGACGATGGCGGCGGATTCATAGAATTGCCCCAATTCGACTCCGTGAGCGTTGAATTCGTAATTCTTCGTCTCCATGGCGTGGACCAGCTGCGCTCTCTTGGCGGCACCGGCGGGTGTGTCGGCCTTACGCTCCTCGAGGGCGGCGGCCATCTGCGCGCCGTCGAGTCCGACAACTCCCAGGGCCTCGAAGATGTCGCCGAACTCGCGTGCGGACCTGTTGGCACGGGTCACGATCCGTTCGGCCACCGGCGCCCGTTCGGCGGTATAGGTATCCAGCAGCGACTCGGCGGCGTAACCCTGCAGCACGGCGGCCAGTTTCCACGCCAGGTTGTACGAATCCTGAACAGAGGTGTTGGAGCCCAAGCCATTTGACGGTGGGTGACGGTGGATCGCGTCACCGACACAGAACACCCGGCCGCGCTGCAGCGTGGTGGCGTACATTTCGTTGACACCCCACAGGCTGTAGCCGGTGATCTCCGGTTCCAGCTCGGGCATACCGAGCAGATCACGGATGATGCCGACCGCCATCTCGTCGTCGAGTTCCGGTGCGGGACCGTTGATGTCATAACCCCAGACGATCAGCCATTCGTCCCACGGCCGGACCATCCGCACCAGCCCGGTGCCGATGCCGCCGACGTTGGAGCCGGGCTGGATCACCCAGTACAGAACACTCGGGCGGTGGTCGACAAGTGCGGAGATGTCGGCCTTGAACGTGATGTTCATCGATCCGGCGATATCCATCTGGCCTTCGTAGGGCAGATCGATGTCGGCGGCCACATTCGAGCGGGCACCGTCGGCCCCGATCAGGTACTTGGCCCGGATCCGGTATTCGTAGCCGGTGAGCCGGTCCCGCACCTGCACCACCACACCCTGATCGTCCTGGGTGTGGCCGCAGTACTCGGTGGAGAACCGGGTCTGGGTGCCGGCGACCGTCGCGTTGCGCACCAGGATCGGCTCCAGATAGGTCTGCGGGATGTCCACGACCAGACACGGCGACGCCAGCCGGTAGTCGGCCTCCCGGTCGGGTCTGGTGCCCCAGGTGTGGATGCGCCCGATCTCCTCACCCGCGATCGACGTACAGAAGACGGTGTCGCCGATCAGGTCGTGCTCGGTGGCGTCGGCCAGCACCTGATCCTCGATACCCATGTCGCGGAAGATCTCCATCGCCCGCTGATTGGTGATGTGCGCCCGCGGCGTATTGGCGGTCCACCGGTATTTCGTGATCATGATGTTGCGGACACCGAGTCTGGACAGGAACAGCGCGGCCGACGCCCCGGCCGGGCCCGAACCGACGATCAGAACGTCGGTTTCCACCAGTTCGCCACCGGGGATTTCCGTCTCGACGATCCCGTCATTGAATACCGGCATGAGTTCACCTTTCTGCTAGAACAGATTCAGTGTCACCGGTCACACCTGGTGGACGAAGAGAGCGGACAGCAGATGGCGGAAATGAGAATGTCGGGAGCAGGCGACGGGCCGCGCCGCGACGGCACACCACCGCCGATCCTGCGCCGCACGCAGGGTTTCGAGGTTCCGGGAGGCGATGCCGGCGCGGTCCGGCCCTGGGAGGAGTACAACGCGGCCACGCTGATCGAACTGTCGTGCACGGTCCCCGCGGCGCAGACATTCCGGGCCCGCGAGGTGAACCTGCAGCTCGATCAGGTGCATCTCGCGCATGTGACCGGAACCGCGCACAGGGTGCACCGCGACCGTCCGATGGTCGACGATCGGCCCGGTGACGCGATCGCCGCCTATGCCGCACTGCGTGGTGAGGTGCAGGTAGAACACGGCGGCGTCCGGACCGTGATGCGGCCGGGTCAGATGCTGATCTGCGACGTCGACACACCGTTTTTCCGGCATTTCGGGCGCGGCGTGCAGGAATTGGTGGTGAAGGTTCCCCGCACGGTGCTGACGGAGCTGACCGGTGCGGCCGAGGTCACGCCGGTCGTGGTGGACACCGCCACCGCAGCCCATGCGAAAGCCCTTGTGCGACTTGCCGGACAGGCTGTGGCCTCACCCGTTCCGGTCCCTGCCGACGAACAGGCGGCGATCGAACTGGTCGCGGTACTCGCCGGCGACGGCCGGGTCCGTTCGTCGATCGCATACCGCGCCGCCGCACGGTCTTTCATCGCCGATCACCTGACGGACCCGACGCTGTCCGCGACGGACGTCGCAGCGGCCGTGGGGATCTCCGAACGGCAACTGTCGCGGATCCTCGCCGAGGCCGGCACGTCGGTACCCCGCCACGTCCTCGCCCGGCGCCTCGACCTGGCATACGGCATGTTGACCGGGACGACCACCGGCGTGCGGGCCACCGACGTCGCCGCGCGGTGCGGTTTCACGTCGACAACATATTTCTCGACGGTGTTCAAACGCCGTTTCGGGGTGACGGCCCGGGACGCCATGAGATGGCAACCGGCACTGACGATGTAAACGCGGCGACGGCGTCACCAGGGACGGCCGGCCACCCCGTCGGCGGTGTCACTGACCCTGTCTTTTGATACATTTGTATCAACAAATGGAGGAGACACGCGACAGATGATCCGGACGACACCACCGTGGACGCCGCTCGCAGTGGCCTCGGCAGGCCAGTTCATGCTGGTCCTCGACGTGTCCGTGGTGAATGTCGCCCTACCCGACATCCAGTCCGGCCTGGCGATGGCCGACGGCACCGTGCAGTGGGTCGTGACCGGCTACGCGCTCACCTTCGCGGGCGGACTCCTCGTCGGCGGCAGGCTCGCCGACCTCTGGGGCGTGCGACGGGTGTTCATCGCGGGATTGCTGCTGTTCACCGCCGCGAGCATGGTCGGAGGCCTCGCCGATTCGGCCGCGATACTCATCGCCGCCCGCGCTGTGCAGGGCATGGGTGCCGCGATCGCGTCCCCCGCCACCCTCACCGCCATCACAACGACCTACCCCGAGGGTTCCCTTCGGACGCGCGCGATCGCCGTCTGGACCGCGGTCAGCCTCGTCGGCGGCGGCGCGGGCACGATCGTCGGCGGCCTGCTGACCGACGCGGTCTCGTGGCGCGCAGTCCTGCTCATCAATCTCCCGTGTGGCGCGGCGGTGATCGTGGCCGCGCGGGCGCTGCCGTCCGGTCACCGACACGCTCCGGCGCGGCCAGACGCAGCCGGCGCCGTGTTGATCACCGCGACGCTGCTCGTCCTCACGTATGCCGTAAGTTCGGCGTCCGCGGCATCGGCGTCGGCGGTGTCGGCCGTCGTTGCTGCCGTAGTGCTGCTGGGTGTGACGATCCTGTACCAACGCGCGTCGCCGTCACCGTTGCTCCCCCGGCACCTCTGGCACAACGCGTCTCTGGTGCGCGGGAATCTGCTGGTACTGGCGGTCGGTGCCTGCTTCCAGGCGCCGATCTGGTTGTTCCTCACCTATGTCATGCAAGGTTCGCTGGGCCTGTCGCCGGCGCAGGCCGGTCTGGGGTTTGTGCCGCTGACCGTGGTGACCGCGCTCGTCGGTGTGTGGGCTGCCCCGGCACTGCTGCGGCACCTGGCCCCGTTCACGGTGATCGGCGCGGGTGCCGCGATCACCGCCGCCGGGCTGTTCTGGCCCGCATGCGCCTCGCCCACCGGATTCGTGGCGTCGATCCTGGGACCGTCGGTCATCATCGGGATCGGCGGTGGGCTGCTCAACACACCGCTGAGCATCGTCGCGACGTCCGGGGTCGACGAATCCGATGCCGGTGCCGCATCGGGCCTGCTGAACACCGCCAAACAACTCGGTGGAGCACTGGGATTGGCCGCACTCACGCCACTGACCCACGGGTACAACGAGTTCGGCCCGGCCTTCGCCGCACTCGGCGGGGTGATGATTGCGGTGGCCCTCACCGCCACCGCAATCAGAATGAAAGGTGTTGATTCCCATGCCCGTTCGCGTTGATCACGACGCCCGACGCACCCAGATCATCGACGGTTTGCTCGCGCTGGCAGCAGACCGCGGTCTCGGTGAGGTGACCATGCGGGGCGTCGCCGACGCGGCCGGGGTATCACTTCGCCTCGTGCAGTATTACTTCGGCACCAAGGAGCTGCTCATCGCGGCGGCCATGGACCATCTCGCCAGGTCGAGCGAACAGCGCCTACGCGAACGCGTCGACGCCCTCACCGAGCCCGTGACGTCCCGAGCACTCATCGAGGCCTATCTCGCCGAGGCCCTGCCCGACGATCCGCCGAGCAGACAGTTTCACCTGGTTTTCCGGGCCTTCTTGGCACTGGCCGCCACAACGCGGTCGCCGCTTCGGTCGCCGGCTGACGGGGTCCGCATCAACCGGAACCGGCTGCTCGGCATCCTCACCGAGGCAGCGCAGAGCGGCGAACTGACCCCCGGCCACGACCCCGCGCTGGAGACAGACCGGCTGATGGCACTCGAACACGGCATCGGCACCGGCATCCTCATCGGGCTCTACACTCCGCAGACCGTCGCCCCGATACTCGCCCAGCATCTCGACGAGTTGTTCACCGCCTGAAGCGCACTCACACGTCGAGCAGGTAGAGGATAATCCGGCACCGACGTTCAGATCGGTGATTCGGGACAACCCCTGGGCACTGACCGGTCTGTTGCTCTGGACGATGTCCTCCGTGCTGGTCGGTGCCATGGCCGTCGGTGCACCGGCAGCGGTTCTGCCACATCACGGCACGGGTGCATGGGCCGGCCTGGCCACCTGCATGGCCGTGGGGAGCCTCGCCGGAACACTGGTTGCCGCGACGACGAGCATCTCCTGGAATGTCGCCGGACCCGCGGTCGGCGCCGCTATCGCAATGCAGGCCTGCGCCCTGGCGATCTACATCGTAGGCGGCTCAACGGCTTCCGTGGTCGCGCTATTCGTGGCGTTCGTGATCGGCCCAACCGCGGTGACCCTGGGCGGCATCATCTGGACCACCACGCTGCAGACCGAACTCGACCACCGGCCGCTTGCCCGCCTCAGCTCCGTCGACCAGTTCCTGTCGTCGGCCGCGGTGCCTGCCGGAATGGTCGTCGTCGGCTTGCTTCCCGCAGGCTCCCCGACGGCAGTCATGCTTGTCGCTGTTGCCATTCCCGGCGCCGTGCTCGGTTTTCTCGCCCGGAGATCGAAGGTTCCGCGCAGTGCGACAGCACTCCTGACCTGAACCCCACCTATGTCCGGTGGCATCGCAATTATTGTGATGCCGCCGGACATAGGTGGGGTTCAGGACGGGAAGGTCAGGCGACCTCGACGATCAGCTCGACCTCGACGGGCGCCGCCAGCGGCAGTTCGGCCACACCGACCGCCGAGCGGGCGTGTACGCCGGCGTCGCCGAAGATCTCGCCGAGCACCTCGGAGGCTCCGTTGATGACCTGGGGCTGCCCGGTGAATCCGGGTGCCGAGGCGACGAAACCGACCACCTTGACGACGCGGACGATCGAGTCGAGACCGACGAGCGCGTCGACGGCGGCAAGCGCGTTAAGCGCGCACTGGCGGGCGGCGGCGTACGCGTCGTCGGGACTCACCACGCCTTCGGCGGTTTCACTGACCTTGCCGGTGAGCGGCAGTGCGCCGTCGACGATCGGCAGTTGTCCCGACGTGTAGACGAGGTTTCCGGTCTGCACCGCGGGCGTGTACGCGGCGACGGGCGGCACGACCGCCGGCAGGGTGATCCCGAGTTCGGTGAGACGCTGCGACCAGCTCATTCCGGTCAGCCCTTCGGTCGCTTGAGGTAGGCGACGTGCTGTTCGCCGGTCGGGCCGGGCAGCACACTGACCAGTTCCCAGCCGTCGGCGCCCCACTGATCGAGGATCTGTTTGGTGGCATGGGTCAGCAGGGGCACGGTCACGTACTCCCACGCGGTGAGTTCACTCATGGACCTACCCTAACCGGCGGGGTCTTCCCATTAAGGTGATCGGTGTGGTCAATGAGGTACCCCTAACGCCCGACGCGTCGTCGCAGACCGACGTCTGGCCCGCCAGTGCCGCACGCGCGCGGCTGCATTTCGTGTCCGGCAAGGGCGGCACCGGTAAGACGACGGTCGCCGCCGCGCTGGCGCTCGCGCTGGCCGCCGACGGCAAGAAGGTCCTGCTGGTGGAGGTAGAGGGCCGGCAGGGCATCGCGCAGCTCTTCGACATTCCGCCGCTGCCGCCCACCGACACCCGCATCGCCACCGCGGAGGGCGGCGGCGAGGTGTCGGCGCTGGCCGTCGACATCGAACACGCGCTCCTGGAATACCTGGACATGTTCTACAACCTGGGTTTCGCGAGCCGGGCGATGAAGCGGATCGGCGCCATCGACTTCGTGACGACGGTCGCTCCGGGTCTGCGCGATGTCATCATCACCGGCAAGATCAAGGAACGCATCATCGCCGTCGACAAGCAGGGCAAGGCGGTGTACGACGCGGTGGTGGTCGACTCGCCGCCGACGGGCCGCATCGGGTCGTTCCTGGACGTCACCAAGGCGATGGCCGATCTGGCCAAGTCGGGCCCGATCCGCAACCAGAGCGAGGGTGTGGTGCGTCTGCTGCATTCGGACCAGACGGTGGTGCATCTGGTGACGCTGTTGGAGGCGATGCCGATCCAGGAGACCATCGAGGCGATCGACGAGCTGCACAGCAAACAGCTGACGATCGGGACGGTGCTGGTCAACCGGGTGCGCAGGCCACTGTTGCCGGAGGCCGAGGTCGATGACATCGCCGACGGCCGGATCGACGCCGGACGTATCAAGGAGCAGCTGGCCGACGCAGGGTTCCACGCGTCGGACGCGGATGTGGCCGGGTTGCTGACGGAGACCATCGACTACGCGCGCAGGCATCAGGCCCAGCAGATAGCGCGCGGGCAACTGGACAATGTGGACCTGCCGGTCCTGGATCTGCCGGAGATCGGCGACGGCATCGACCTGGGTGCGGTGTACGAGTTGGCGGGCATGCTGCGGAAGGCTGGTGCGTAGATGGCTGTCGACCTGAAGATGGCGTCGATCCTGAAGGATCCGGGCACGCGCGTGGTGATCTGCTGCGGTGCGGGCGGGGTCGGTAAGACGACGACGGCCGCGGCGATGGCGATGTATGCCGCCGAGCAGGGCCGACGGGTGGCGGTGCTGACGATCGATCCGGCGCGCAGGCTCGCGCAGTCGCTGGGGATGACGGCCCTGACGAACGAACCGCAGCCGGTGCAGCTCAACTGTGCCGGGTCGCTGGACGCGATGATGCTCGATATGCGTCGCACGTTCGACGACATGGTGATCGAGCATTCGACGCCGGAGCGGGCGGCGGCGATCCTGGAGAACTCCTTCTATCAGACGATGGCGTCGTCGTTCTCGGGGACGCAGGAGTACATGGCGATGGAGAAGCTGGGCAAGCTGCTCTCGGAGAATCGCTGGGACCTGATCGTCGTGGACACGCCGCCGTCGCGGAACGCGCTCGATTTCCTGGATGCTCCGAAACGGTTGGGTTCGTTCCTGTCGGGTCGTCTGATGAAGATGCTGGTGGGCGGCGGCCGTGGGGTGGGCCGGATGGTGACGGGCGCGATGAGTCTGGCGATGCGCGGGGTCTCGACGATCATCGGCGGCGACATGCTGCGCGACGTCGCGACGTTCGTGCAGTCCCTCGATTCGATGTTCGGCGGTTTCCAGGAGCGGGCGCTGAAAACCTATGAGCTGCTCAAGCAGCCCGGCACCCGGTTCGTGGTGGTCGCGGCCGCGGAGGCCGACGCGCTGCGCGAGGCCGCGTTCTTCGTCGACCGGTTGTCGGAGGAGTCGATGCCGCTGGCCGGCCTGATCCTCAACCGCACTCATCCGAATCTGACGTCGGTCACCGATTCGTCGGTGCAGGTGGCCCTGGATCGGGTTGCCGACGAGCTGACCCGCGGGGTGCTCACCATTCACGCCGACCGCGCCACGACGGCCAAGCGCGAACTCCACCTGCTGCAGCGCTTCACGGCAGCCCATCCGGCCGTCCCGATCGTCGGTGTCCCGGCCCTCCCCTTCGAGGTCGCCGACAAGGCCGCCCTACAGGCGGTCGCCGAACAGATAGTCAGCCGGGGGTGACTCTCGCCTCCGCGGGTTAAGGTGCGAGGAGCGTGAGCGACGAGCCTCGAAACCCCGCACCATGACAACGTCGTCTCACCGGGTTTCGAGGCTCATCGCCTGGCGGCTCTTCGCACCTCAACCACCGGGAAACACCTGTTCTGGACCGAGGAGTGAGCCGGGGGAGCTTGCGAGCCCGCGCGAACGAGGAGGGAAGAACACGACTCCTGGCCCTGCCGGCCCGCGATCCGCGAGCCTGCGAGCGGGCGCCCACCTACCGCAACCACCACGGTCTGGAGGGCCGTCGTGTTCTGGACTGAGGAGCGCGAGGGAGCCTGCGACCGAGTGCGACGAGGGAAGAACACGACTTCCGGCCCGCAAGACCCGCGATCCGCGAGCGAAGCGAGCGGGCGCAATCCTACACAGCCTGGCGGCGCTTTTGGGCTTCGAAGAATTCGGCCCAGGAGGTGACTTCGGGGTGCTGGCGCAGGAGGGCGCGCCGCTGGCGTTCGGTCATGCCGCCCCAGACTCCGAATTCGACGCGATTGTCGAGGGCGTCGGCTCCGCATTCGAGCTGGACGGGGCAGTGTCTGCAGATGGTGGCGGCTTTGCGCTGGGCTGCGCCGCGGACGAACAGTTCGTCGGGGTCTCCGCCGCGGCATCTGGCCTGGGAAACCCATACTTGCCGATCTTCTCCGATGAAAACCGCCGCTGTCGCCATCCGCCGACCCTTTCCTTCGCCCTGTCTCAGCGTCTGCGCGGTGCGCGTGTGACCTGGTCGCCCGGTGTGGGAGCACCGGCGGGCCGCAATCACAACGAGTACTGCGCCACTCTGGAAATCGAATGTTACGTGAGTCACATTCGATCCTTAATCTAGGGTTCCGCGATTGCGTATGCAAGTCCAGGAGCGGACAAAATTGGCACCACCGTCCAAACGGGTGGCAAGGTCCGGAAGTCCCGCGTCGGTCCTCATCGTCCCGACGGCCCGCCGGGTGTGGAGGTTTGACGGCGTCGTGTGATCGGCACGTATCCTGTCGGGGTGTTGCTGCTGAAGAAGCTCTGGCCCCTGACCTGGGCGTGCCTCCTGGCGGGAGTCCTCGTGGCGGGGCTCCTGTACCCCGCGGCGAGCGGGCTGGGAGTGGTGTCCAACCGGGCGGCGTCGGCGGTGGAGAACGTGTCGTCGGAGCTGGTCGACGGGGCGATGCCCGAGGTCACGACGATGACCGATGTCAACGGCAAGCCGCTCGCGGTCCTCTACGACCAGTACCGCTATCAGGTCGGCTACAACGACATCTCGCCGAACATGATCCGCGCGATCATCTCGATCGAGGACCGCCGGTTCCTGGAGCACGACGGCGTGGACTGGAAGGGCACGATCCGCGCCGCGCTGAAGAACTCGTCGTCGGGTGAGGTCCAGCAGGGTGCGTCGACGCTGGATCAGCAGTACATCAAGAACTATCAGCTGCTGGTACTGGCGCGCACCGAGGCCGAGCGCGAGTCGGCGGTGGAGACCACCCCCGCCCGTAAGCTGCGCGAGGTGCGGATGGCGCTGACGATGGAGCAGACACTGCGCGATCAGGCCAAGCGGGAGAAGGGTCTGAGCGACGCCGCCGCCAAGCAGGAGGCCAAGAAGCAGATCGTCACCCGGTATCTGAACGTGGTGCCGTTCGGCAACAACTCGTACGGCATCGAGGCGGCCGCGCAGACGTACTTCGGCAAGAAGGCGAAGGATCTGACGCTGGCCGAGTCGGCGCTGCTGGCCGGCACCGTCCAGTCGAGCGAGGCGCTGAACCCGTACACCAATCCTGAGGGTTCGTTGGAGCGCCGCAACACGGTGCTCGACACGATGATCACCAATTTCCCGGAGATGCGGGCGGAGATCGAGAAGGCACAGGCCGAGCCGTTGGGGGTGCTGCGCAAGCCGCGCACCCCGCAGCAGGGCTGCATCGCGGCC